>NZ_JAFBDH010000018.1 GCF_016908115.1 Peptoniphilus gorbachii | reverse complement strand
GCCTCAATACAGGTGGTGCATGGTTGTCGTCAGCTCGTGTCGTGAGATGTTGGGTTAAGTCCCGCAACGAGCGCAACCCTTATCTTTAGTTGCCAGCATTTCGGATGGGAACTCTAAAGAGACTGCCGATGATAAATCGGAGGAAGGTGGGGATGACGTCAAATCATCATGCCCTATATGCCCTGGGCTACACACGTGCTACAATGGAAGGTACAAAGGGAAGCAAGATAGTGATATTAAGCAAACCTCAAAAAGCCTTTCTCAGTTCGGATTGTACTCTGCAACTCGAGTACATGAAGATGGAGTTGCTAGTAATCGCAGATCAGAATGCTGCGGTGAATGCGTTCCCGGGTCTTGTACACACCGCCCGTCACACCATGGGAGCTTGTAATACCCGAAGCCTGTGAGCAAACCGTAAGGTAGCAGCAGTCGAAGGTAGGATAAGTGACTGGGGTGAAGTCGTAACAAGGTAGCCGTATCGGAAGGTGCGGCTGGATCACCTCCTTTCTAAGGAAAAAGATCTTCACACTATTTTAATTATATATGGGGGTATAGCTCAGTTGGGAGAGCGCCTGCCTTGCAAGCAGGAGGTCAGGAGTTCGAATCTCCTTATCTCCACCAATGACCTAACAGAAATCTACGATTTCGTCGTAGGTCAGGTGTCGCGCAGTTTCAAATCTATGATTTGCCAAAAAGCGACCAAACCGACACGCGTAAAGCATGAAGGTTGAAAAAATCGCAAAAGCGATTTGAACCATAACAACTTAAAAACTAATCAAAATTTCTTAAACAAACAATTAAACTGGAAATAAACAGAAATGTTTATTAACAAAGGTCAAGTTAAAAAGAGCACTAGGAGAATGCCTAGGCACCAAGAGGCGATGAAGGACGTGACAAGCTGCGAAAAGCTACGAAGAGGAGCAAATATCTTATGACTCGTAGATATCCGAATGGGGAAACCCACCGTAAGGTATCCTATAGCCAATTCATAACTATAGGAAGCGAACCAGGTGAACTGAAACATCTAAGTAACCTGAGGAAAAGAAAGAAAACTCGATTCCCAAAGTAGCGGCGAGCGAACAGGGAAGAGCCCAAAGTGTAAAAAGAGAAAATAGCTAGTCGAATAATCTGGGAAGATAAACCAAAGAAGGTAACAGTCCTGTAGACGAAAGCGAAAATATCCGACACAAAAGAGTACCACGGAACACGAGAAATTCAGTGGGAACATGGGGGGACCACCCCCTAAGGCTAAATACTACTTGGTGACCGATAGCGAACAAGTACCGTGAGGGAAAGGTGAAAAGAACCCCG
>NZ_JAFBDH010000017.1 GCF_016908115.1 Peptoniphilus gorbachii | reverse complement strand
ATGGCCTGATACACCTGAAGGGACCAAAGAAAAAAACTTTCATGATTCAATTAGAATATGGTTTAAGTTAGAAGAACTTCATGGACCAGAAATTTTAAAACATGGAAATAATATCAATTGGACACCTGATGAGAAATTAGAAATGGTATCTAAAGTGTTAGCTGGAAATTCAATAAAGTCTATAGCAATTGAATATGGAATTAATGATGGACAGCTCTATTCATGGGTTAACAAGTATAAAAATTATGGATATAATGGTCTTGATAATAAAAAGAAAGGCCGTAAATCTAAAAATACAAGCATGAAAAGTAAAAATAACCATAAAGCAAAAGAGCTTAATGAATCTGAAAGAGAAGAGCTAATAAGACTTAGAGCAGAAAATGAATATATAAAGGCAGAAAACGAAATAATAAAAAAAGAGATCGCCTTGAGAGAAGAACGTTACGCTGCGCAACTCAAGGCGAAAAAGCAGCGATTATCAAAGAACTCAAAGAAGAAGGATACAGACTAAAATATCTTTTAATAGCTATTGATATGCCAAGGTCAACATACTATTTTGAAATAAATAAAGTTGATAAGATAAAAATTAAGAATAGTCATATCGCAGATAAAATAACTCAAATATTTAACTTACACAAAGGAAGATATGGAGTAAGAAGAATATATATGGAGTTAGTAAATCAAGGCTATGTCATAAATCATAAAAGAGTCCAAAGGATAATGCACGAACTAAAACTATTCGGAAAAAGATCTAAGGAAAAATATCACTCATATAAGGGGAAGATAGGGAAAGTAGCTGATAATATAATAAATAGAGATTTCAAGGCAGATAGACCTCTCCAAAAATGGACCACTGATGTATCAGAATTTAAATTTTCTTGGGGTAAATGCTACATCTCTCCAATACTTGATATGTATACAAATGAGATAATCTCTTATGACTTATCCTTACGCCCTAATTTAAAACAAATATCCAATATGTTAGAAAAAGCATTTAAGAAATTTCCAAAACTAAATAATCTAATACTACATTCAGATCAAGGATGGCAATACCAACATAAATATTATGTAAATGAACTTAAAAAACATGGTATAATCCAATCAATGTCAAGGAAGGGTAATTGCTATGACAACTCAATTATGGAAACATTTTTTGGAAGATTAAAAAATGAAATTTATTATGATTATGAAAAGAGCTATAGCTCTTTTGAAGAATTTTCGAGAGCAATAGAGGAATATATTGATTATTACAATAATGAAAGAATTCAATCAAAAACAAAATGGATGCCACCTACAAAGTATAGGTTAGCATCCACTACAATTA
>NZ_JAFBDH010000016.1 GCF_016908115.1 Peptoniphilus gorbachii | reverse complement strand
GAACAAAGTGAAAACCAGCGCCTTGAGACGCTGGTTGGTATCACTCGGGCTTATAGCCCGTGATCAAACCACCCGTTTTACGGGTGGTTATGATTGTATTAAATTTTACAGGGGTTTTACTTTTTTTACTCTCAATACATACAAAAATTTTTTATATTAGCAAGGGAAAAATAAGGAGGTTAAAAAGTGAAAAATAATTTAAAGAAAAGTTTTTGGTCGCTATTTTTAGTTGTGACAATGCTTATCACTCTTGTTCCAAGTGGAATATTTGCACAATCAAAGGTAGTCGCAGAGTGGGATTTTAGTAAAGAAAATTCAACTGGTAATATTTCTGACGGAAGTTTAAAAATTAAAGATGCAAGTGGAAATAATAACGACTTGGAAATGCAAACTTATACAGGTGGACATTTAACTGATGATAAGTCTGCAGAAAATTGGGAAGATTATCTAAGGTTTTCGAGTGAATCTGTAAAGGGAAAGGGATCAATTGAATTTGCTGGACTGGCAAAGAATAAGGGTGCCGATTTTGTAACAGTAAATGACGCGCCAATAAATAAAGAAAGCTTTAGTGATGGCTATACAATTGAAATCTTGTATTATTTGCCAAAGGACTGGACTAATAATGACAAATGGATGGGAATGCTTGCAAGACAAGTTGCCGACACAAATAATGTAAAGACAATGGACGAGGCTCAACTTGGATCAACTTCTATTGCAGTTTCAAATTGTAAAGAAGTTCAATATTTAACTGTGAACGAAGATGATTCTCATCTTATGAAATCTGCTGTATGGTCTGTTGCCATGGATAAGGGTGGACAATGGTATCACATAGCCATAACTTGTGATGATAAAGGAAATATAAAGTCTTATTTAAATGGAGCAGAATCTTTTAGGAATTATAGATCAAGTGATGGTGGAGCTATGAGAGGAATTTTTGCTGACCCAGCAGACGGCAGGTTTAGAGTTGGTTCATCTTGGTGGAAAGAGGGAGATCAAACTCTTGATAAGTTTTTAAATGGAAATATTGAAACAATTAGAATTTCCAAGGGAGCACTTTCTAAAAGTGAGTGGTTAATTCCAAATCCAGAAAGTCTAGCAGGAGATTTTGGTACAAATAAGAAATTTGCCTTGGAGAACAAAAATAATTACAATTTTGTATTTTTACCAGATACACAAAACACTGTAAAATTTAAACCAGATGTAATGGATAGTGCTATTAGAGGATTAGTTAATGATGCAGACAAGGGAAACATTAAAGCAGTTTCACACCTTGGAGATATTGTAGAAGACTTTAATGATAAGACACAGTTTGAAAATTCTAAAAATACATTTTATAAACTTGCTGATTCTAAAATAAAAACTTTGATTATTCCAGGTAATCACGATTACTTGCCAGAAGATGGATATGGATATAATGATAAAGAATTTTACATGAATCCAAACAACAATCCTCTTGATATGTTTTATAAAGATTATTATGGAAAAGACTCAGCTTTTACTAAAAAGGCAACATATGTAATAAATGATTCTCCTTCTGGAAGATCATCTTATATGAAAGTTAGAGCGGGATCCTATGAATATCTAATGATTGGACTTTCTTGGTATGACCTTGGACGCGATAAGGATTGGTTTGAAAATATTTTAAAAGAAAACAGAGAAAATCCAACAATAATTGTGGCTCACAACATAGTTGACTGTTCAGATACAGAACCATCTTCAGTTCAATTTTCAGGCGTTGGAGATGAAATCTGGAATATAATTAAAAAATATGATCAAGTATTTATGACAGTGTCAGGTCACTATCATGGAGCTGGGAATAAAGTTTATATGAACGACAACAATAAACCAGTTATCACAATTCTAGCTGACTATCAATTCTCCTATAATGGTGGAAATGGATTTTTCAAATATGCAGAATTTGACGAAAATGCCAATAAAATTTTCTTAAAGACTTATTCACCTTATGCTGCAAGTCTTTCTGATTCTGAAAAAACTTTCTTTGATGTAAATTATATGCTTGGAAAGGGAAATGACGATGTACTTGACTTAGACTTCGGCAATAGATTTGATTTTGCCAAAAAATATCCAAGAGAAGTTGAAAAAGATGACAAAAATGAAATTCCTTGGACTGAAATAAAGGATAATGCTGAAATTATTGAAAATAAGAATAGCGATAATTGGGATGATAATTTCACTCACAGAAAACATCATGAAAAAACTTATCCAGTATATGCTGGCACTTCAATATTTTCTGAAAATAAAACTCAAAAAAATAAAGAAGAAAAAATTGTAAATAATAATCTTACAAAGGATTATGTGGATCATTGGGCTAAAGAATTTATTGATAAAGTTTTGGATAAAAATCTAATGGACTTAGAAAAAGGAAAATTCAATCCAAATAAAAAAGCTACAAGAATGGAACTTGTTAAGGCACTTGCAAAAATGCAAAATGTAAATCCTAAGGATTACAGTGAAAATATTTATAAGGATTTAAATAAAGATTCAGAAGAAAATGGCTATATTGTATGGGCAAGTAAGAAGGGCATAGTATATGGCTATGAAGACGGAGAATTTAAAGGAAATAGAGAAATTTCAAGGGAAGAAGTTGCAGCTATCCTAAATAGATATGTGGAAAAACTTGGAATTGAAAGAAAAGAATTTAAAGACATTAATTTCAAAGATCAAGAAAAAATATCTTCATGGGCAAAAGATGAAGTGAAGAAAGCTGTAAATAGAGGATTGTTTACAGGTAGAGATGATGGAAACTTTGATCCATTAGAAAATATAAGTAGAGCTGAAATAGCTAAAGTAATTGTAGATTTACTTTAATAAATTTCCTTTTCTTATTTTAATAAATCCTTAAAGAGCAGGCTTTGGCTTGCTCTTTTTTTGTCTTGATTTTTATTTTAATGATAATTTTTAAAATAAAATTTTAACCAAAAATATTTAAAGATGGTAAAATATGGTAAGTGGTGAGGATTTTGGATAAATTTATTAAAGTTCGCGATGGTGCAAAAATTTTTGTAAAAATTATGGGAAGTGGCGAGCCTCTTTTGCTTCTTCATGGAAATGGCGACGACTTTTCTTTTTTTGAAAAGCAAATTATTGTCTTTAAGAAATTTTTTAAGGTCATAGCCATGGACACTAGAGGTCATGGCAAAAGTGACAAAAATTATTCTTTAAATTTAGAAAAATTATCAAATGATGTCTTAGATATCCTTGATTATTTAAAAATTGAAAATGCAAATATTTTAGGCTTTTCTGACGGGGCAAATCTCGCTCTTACTTTTGCTAAAAATCATCCCAAAAAAGTTAAGAGGCTTATTTTAAATTCTCCCAACAAAGATTTTTCACAGATAAAATTTATACCAAGAATAGCTTCCTATATTTTTTATTATAATCTAAAAATATTATCCAAAATTTTTACAGGTCTTAGAAATTATTTTTCTGTTTACAAATTAATTTTTGATAAAATAAAAATTGTTGATTCTGATTACAAAAAATTTGATTTTCCAGTTTTAATTATTGCTGGCGAAAGAGATTTAATATATCTTGAAAACTTTTATAAAATTGCTAAAAAAATAAAAAAATCTAAATTATATATAATAAAAAATCACGGTCACAAGGTAGCAAGGACTAAGCCAGATGAATACAATGAAGTTGTCCTTGATTTTTTAAAGAGAGAGGTTAATTAGTGGAAAAATTAAAAAAATTTGCCAGGGGAATTAAGCCAATTTTTCTCTTTGGAGTAATTCTTTTGGTAATTCTTGAATTTACAAAACTAAGAAAGGAAATTTCCATTGAGGAAGTTTCAAATATTTTTTATGAAATTTCTATAATAAAAATTTTTGTCATGGCAGTTTTAGGTCTTCTCGCCTTTTCTCCCATGATCTTCTACGATATACTTTTGAGTAGATTTTTAAAATTAGATAGAGATAAAAGCTACATTATAAAAAGATCTATAACAGTAAATTCTTTTAACAATTTAATAGGCTTTGGCGGCCTCATAAACCTTGGACTTAGAATGAGATATTTTGGCGAAGAAAAGGAAGACAAGCACTTTTTAAAGTTTTTAGTGAAGTCTCTCTTTTTTGACTTTGCAGGGCTATCTTTTTTGGCAGTAACATCTCTTATTTTTTTAATTTTTTATGAGAGCAAAATTTTAATCAATTATAAAATTTGGTTACTGGGAGCAATTCTCTACTATCCTGTTTTATTTTTCCTTTCAAAAATTAGAAATGAAGGAGATTTTTCCATTTCAAAAAAATACGCCACAGAAGTTTCTCTTGTGTCAATTTGTGAGTGGTTAGCTGCAGGTCTATTTTTCTCACTAATAGGATTTTTACTTGGCATAAGACTTAATATTTTTATAATTATTTCTAGCTTTGTAATTGCCAATATTATTGGCATTTCTTCCTTTATTCCAGGTGGACTTGGCTCTTTTGATTTAGTAATATTAACTGCTTTTTCTTCCCTTGGACTTGAAAGTGAAGTGGTTTTAAGCTGGTTACTTCTTTATAGAATTTTTTATTACATTATCCCCTTTATATTTGGTTTTATTTTCTTTGTTCATGATTTGGGCAGCATCTTTGACGAGAAAAATGACAAAATTCCCTCTAGGCTTATAAAGTCCTTGGGTCTTGACCTCCTCTCACTCTTTTTATATTTGACAGGTACTTTTATGATTTTATCTGCAACTATTCCCGAGGAGATGAATGAACATTATTTTTTAAGTCACTTTAGTCCCTTAAATGCAAATTTAATTTATCAATTTCCATCTTTAATTTTTGGAGTATGCTTTATAATTTTAGGACGTGCCAATAGAGAAAAAGTAGAGAGGGCAGGGAAAATTACAATAATTTTTCTCCTTCTGTCTTTAATATATTCACTTATAAGTGGCTTTGGATTAATTGAAATTTTATTTTTAATTTTAGTTATTTTTCTTGCAGTATTTACTAGAAAAATGCCCAATAGAAAACAACTTGTCTATTCCTTTGAAGCCATTACCATAGACAGCCTTTATTTTGTAGTAATTTCTGTAATTACAATTTATTTTATGGCAATAAATTATAGGTTAAAGCCAATTCACTATAGGGACTTCTTTTTAATTCCCTTTGAAAAGAGTTTTTTACGTTTTTCTATTATTTTTCTGCTTTTATTTATTTCCATGCGACTACTTTTGTTTTTCTTAAAGGGAAATAAAGTAAAACTTGGAGAAAAAATGGATCTGGAAAAAGTTAGGAAGCTTTTATATGATTACGACTGCCCTGCCGAAGCACCTCTTGCCCTAGTTGGCGACAAGGAACTTTATTATTATGAAGAAGATGGAATAACAACTTGTGCCATGGCAATTTCAACTTATATGGATAGAGTAATTGTAATGGGAGAGCCCTTTGGAAAGGTTAGTGACTTTAATAAGCTCTTAGAAAAATTTGTAGAAGAAGCTGACCTTTATGGCTATAAGCCAATTTTTTATGAAGTGGGACAAGGGGAAACTATTAAGCTTCACGATTTTGGATTTTCCTTTATAAAATTTGGCGAGACTGCAGCACTTGATTTAGAAAACTTTTCTTTAGAAGGAAGAGAGCACAAGTCACAGAGAAATGTCTTATCAAAGTTTGATAAATTAGGCTACACTTTTGAAGTAATTAAAGCACCCTTTGAAGATGAATTTTTAGATAGGCTAGAAGAAATTTCTCTTGACTGGTTAGATGGCAAAAAGGAGAAGGGATTTTCTCTTGGATATTTTAAGAGAGATTATTTAAATTTATGTGACATAGCAGTGGCAAAGGATGATAAGGGAAAAATCCTTGCCTTTGCAAATATTATGCCCAACCCCAATAAAACTTGGGCAACTATTGACTTAATGAGATTTGAAAGAGAAAATGCGCCAAGTGGTATTATGGATTTTCTATTCTTGAAGCTCTTCTTATATTTTAAGGGCCAAGGGAAAATTTATTTCGAGCTTGGTATGGCGCCCCTATCCAATGTTGGCATCAACTCCAATAGTTTTGTGGAAGAAAAACTTGCCTATCTAGTTTATAAATTTGGCTACAAATTTTATTCTTTTGAAGGACTTAGGACCTATAAGGAAAAATTTTCTCCATCATGGAAACCAGTTTATCTATCTTATCCCAACAAAACATGGCTACTTTTTACAATGCTTTCCATTTTTATGGTGGATATTAATGCGGCAAGGGATAATAATTGAAATTTAAATAATAAATAAGTTTAGCTTTAGTACAATTTAATAAATTTATGATATAATTATTTTATTATGATTTGGAGGATTAGTTGTATGCTTTTTTGCCCTGCTTTAACAAATATTTTTATAGACATGGACAATGAACTTAACCACGGAATTTTTGCGACTAATTTTTCACTTAAAAGTTTTTTACGCTCATCTTTTGATGAGCTTTTTTAATTGGAGGAAGAATGGGATATTTTAATTTTAAGGAAGAGGTGTTAGGCTAATGTGTGGAGTTATTGGAATTTACTCACAAAGTGATGTGAGCAAAAAATTATTTTACGGACTTAATTCTCTTCAACACAGAGGACAAGAAGCCAGTGGTATTTGCGTTTTTGATGGAAAAAATATGGTGTTAGACAAGGGTATGGGTCTTGTCTATGATAATTTTGACGATGAAAGTTTTATAAAATTAAAGGGAAATATTGGCATTGGTCATGTTCGTTATGCAACTGCAGGCGGATCCTATGAATATAACTCACAACCCCTACTTGCCTTCTCAAAAAATAGAGAATTTGCCCTTGCTCACAATGGAAATTTAGTTAATCACAAGTCAATTAGAAGAGAACTTGAAGACGAAGGCATGCTTTTTCAAACTGCCATTGATACAGAAGTAATTTTATCTCTCGTTGCAAAATATTATAAGGGCGACATTATTGAAGCAGTTAAAAAAACTATGACAAGAATAAAGGGCGCCTATAGCGTTGTAATGCTTTTTGAAGACAAATTAGTTGCCTTTAGAGATCCTTATGGCTTTAGACCACTTTTAATTGGCAGAGCAAAAAATGGCGAAGTTATAATTGCATCAGAAAATGCACCTCTTGAAATAATTGGCACTGATGCCATTAGAGATGTTGAACCTTCAGAAATTATTGTAGTTGATAAAAAGGGAATTCATTCAGACTTTTTTAAAAAAGAAAAAAATGAACACTGCATCTTTGAATATGTTTATTTTGCAAGAACTGATGCCACACTTGACGGTGTAAATTCTTATAACTTTAGAAGAAGATGTGGAGAAATTTTATCAAAAGAAGCTCCCGTTGATGCAGACCTTGTACTTGCAGTCCCAGACTCAGGTACGCCTGGTGCCATGGGCTATGCACAAGAGTCAGGCATTCCTTTTGCTGAAGGTCTTGTAAAAAATAGATACATGGGCAGAACTTTTATAAAGCCAACAGCTGAAGAGAGAGAACTTTCTGTTAAATTGAAATTAAATCCACTTGAAACAGTTTTGCGTGACAAGAGAATTGTCTTGGTAGACGACTCTATAGTTAGAGGAACAACTTCAAAAAATCTTATTATGAGAATGAAAAAGGCTGGAGCCAAGGAAGTTCACATGAGAATAGTTTCTCCTCCAGTAAAATATCCTTGCTACTATGGTATTGACACGCCATCAAGAAAAAAACTTATTGCTGCAAATTATTCTGTTGAAGAAATGAGAGAAAAAATTGGAGCAGATTCCCTTGCCTTTATATCCATGGAAGGCATGTTAGATGCTACTTTGATGAAAAAAGATGTTTTCTGCAAAGCCTGCTTTAATGGCGATTATGCAGTTGAGCCAAAGGAGTTAGTTGAAGATGAAAAATAAAATTAAGAGAATTTATATTGCAAAAAAAGATGAATTCGATCATGAGTCAAAATCCCTTAGAGAAGAAATAAAAACTTCTCTTGGCATTGATACTACTTACTTAAAAACTTACAGAAGATACGATGTAGATATATCAGATGAAACTTTAAAAAAGACTTTGGCTACTGTCTTTTACGAAGGGCCAGTAGAAGATGTTTATTATGAAGATTACAAAAAATTGGAAGCTTCCTTTGAAAATCCAATAGGCATTCAATATCAAGCTGGACAATTTGACAATAGAGAAGATGGTCTTGTTCAAACTATTGCTCTTTTCACAGATGAAAAAATTAGAGCAAAGGTGACAGAAGTTTACGACCTTGGCGGCGTAAATGAAGAAGAGCTTGAAAAAATTAAAAAGTTTTTAATAAACCCTGTTGATTCACAAGAAGTTGATGTTTATGAAGAAACTATTTTAAGAGAAGACGCAAAGAAAAATCACGAAAATATTGTCTATACTGGTTTTAATGACCTAGATGAAGAAGGCTTAAAAAAATTTGTGGAAGAAAAATCTCTTGCCATGAGTCCAGAAGATTTAAAGGTTTTGCAAGATTATTTCAAGTCTGAAAAAAGAGACCCCAATGAAACTGAAGTAGCAATAATTGACACTTATTGGTCAGACCACTGCAGACACACAACTTTTAATACGGAACTTGATATTGACTTTGAAGTTGTAACTGAACTTGATAAGGAAATAAAAAGAGCCTTTGATTCTTATCTTGAAATGAGAAGAGAGCTTGACATAAAAAAACCAATCACCCTAATGAGCCTTGGCACAATTTTATCCAAGGAACTTAGAAAAAATGGCAAACTTGACGATTTAGAAGTTTCATCAGAAATAAATGCCTGCTCTGTAAAAATTAAGGCAAAGGTGGAAGTTGATGGCAAGGTTGAAGACCGCGACTACCTACTTATGTTTAAAAATGAAACTCACAATCACCCAACTGAAATTGAGCCTGTTGGTGGTGCTTCAACATGCCTTGGTGGTGCCATAAGAGATCCACTTTCTGGAAGAAGCTATGTATATCAAGCCATGAGAGTAACTGGCGCTGGAGATCCTTTCACTCCAATTGAAAAAACTTTAAAGGGTAAACTTCCACAAAAGAAAATTGTAACTGAAGCAGCAATTGGTTATTCATCTTATGGAAACCAAGTTGGCGTTGCAACTGGTCTTGTTGACGAATTATATCACCCAGGCTATGTTGCAAAGAGAATGGAAACTGGTGCAGTTATAGCAGCTTGTCCTCTTGAAAATGTAAAGAGAATTGAACCAAGAGAAGGCGACATAATAATTCTTTTAGGTGGCAGAACTGGTAGAGACGGCATTGGTGGAGCAACTGGCTCATCAAAATCTCACAAGGTTTCTTCTATTCAAACTGAATCTGCCCAAGTGCAAAAGGGAAATGCACCTGAAGAGAGAAAAATTCAAAGACTATTTAGAAATCCAAAGGCAGCAAAATTAATTAAAAAATGTAATGACTTTGGCGCAGGCGGAGTTTCCGTTGCCATAGGAGAACTTGCCGATTCAATTGAAGTAAAACTAGATAAGGTTCCCCTAAAATACATGGGCTTAAAGCCAAGAGAAATTGCAATTTCTGAATCACAAGAAAGAATGGCAGTTGTAGTTGCAAAAGAAGATGTAGAAACATTTATTAACTTGGCAGATAAGGAAAACTTGGAAAGCACAGTTGTTGCAAGAGTAACTGGCGACGGCAGACTAAAGATGTACTATGAAGATGAAATTATCTGCGACATGAGCTATGATTTTGTAAACCAAACTGGAGCAAAGAGAAAAGAAGAAGTTGAAGTTACTTCAGAAGACTTCCCAGAATTTTTAGTTAATAAAGATGGCGTAGAAGACTTAGAAAAATATTTGTCTGACTTAAATATTACTTCCAAGAAAAATATGATTGAACGCTTTGACTCCTCAGTAGGAGCAGCAACTGTCTTACAACCTCTTGGCGGCAAAAAGCAAAATACTCCAGCCCAAGTTATGGCAGCACTTATTCCAACAGATGATGGCGAGTCAAAAACAGCATCTCTTATGTCCTATGGTTTTAATCCAAAACTCTCTGTTGAATCACAATATCTTGGAGGCTACTACGCAGTAATTGAATCTATTGCAAAACTTGTAGCAGCAGGGGCGCCTCTTTCAGGCATAAGACTTTCCTTCCAAGAATTTTACGAAAAAATGGACAATAAAAAAGCTTGGTCAAAACCGCTTAAATCACTACTTGGAGCCTTAAGAGCATCAAGATATTTTGAAGCACCACCTATTGGAGGAAAGGACTCCATGAGTGGAACTTTTGAAGACATAAGCGTGCCACCAACACTTATTTCCTTTGCAGTAAATACTGTTGATGCAAAAAATGTAATTAGTCCAGAATTTAAGGGCAAGGGAAAAATTGGTCTAATAAAAACAGATAGAGAGCATATTGGAACATTAAACCTTGATGAAACTAAGGAAAACTTTAAAAAATTAGAAGAAGAAATAAAAAGTGGCAATATAATTTCTGCTGCAGCTATAAATCAAAAGGGCACACTTCCACAAATTTTTGAAATGGCAATAGATAATGTGGGTTTTGATCTTCAAGTAGAAGATTTATACTCACCACTTTACGGATCTTTTGTAGTTGAATATAAAGAAGACAGAGACTTTATAGAAAAAATTGGCGAATTTAGAGACGACTATGAAATGCATGTCAATGGCAAAAAATTAGATGTTGAAAAATTATCTAGAGCCTACCTAAATACAATGGATAAAATCTTTAAGCCAGTTGACTCAAATAAATTAAGTGAAGTTAAACAAAAAGAGGCTCCAAAGAGAAGAATGAAGTCCAAAAAACCAGTTGATGAGGTTAAGGTAATAATACCAGCCTTCCCTGGTACAAATTCAGAATATGATACAGCAAGAGCCTTTGAAAGAGCTGGAGCAAGTGCAGAAGTTCTTGTATTTAAAAATAAGGACAATGAAAAAGTAAAAGAATCTATAGAAGAATTAGCAGAAAAAATTTCTCATGCACAAATTCTAGCAATTCCTGGCGGATTTTCCCTTGGAGATGAACCTGGCGGATCTGGTAAATTTATAGCCAATGTAATAAGATCTGAAAAAGTAAAGGCAGCAATTGAAAAACTTTTAGGAGAAAATGACGGACTAATTCTTGGAATATGTAACGGCTTCCAAGCCTTAATTAAGACTGGACTTCTACCTTATGGCGAAATAAAAGACCTAGAAGAAGAGGATCCAACATTAACATATAACACTTGCAACAGACACATAGCAAGAATTGCAGAAACTAAGGTTATTTCAAATAATTCACCATGGCTAGCTAAACTTGAAGTAGGAAAAACTTATAAGGTGCCAATTTCTCACGGCGAAGGAAGATTTATAGCAAGTAAAGAAAAAATTGATGAAATTCTAGCAAATGAACAAGTTGCAATTTGCTACGAAGATGCACCTAATGACTCAATGTTAAATGTAGAAGCCTTAATGTCAAAGGATGGAAAGATCCTTGGTAAGATGGGCCACAGCGAAAGAGTCTTAGATGAAACCTTTAAAAATATACCAGGCATAGAAATTGAAGACATCTTCACAGCAGGCGTAGAATTTTTTAAGAAAGACTAATAAGACCTTAAATTGAAAATTTAGGTAAATATTATTTATTATTTAGAGATAGGATGAAAGTCCTATCTTTTTCTTTTGCAATTTATTTTTTTATTTTATAATAAGGGTATAAAGATTTATATAATTAATTATAAGGAGGATATTATGGATCCCATTAAAAGAATTAGTGAAATGGAAAAGATTTTAAATGACCACAATGATGTAATTGAGAATTTAAGAGCTGCTATTGAAAGGTTTGAAGCTCATCAAGAGGAATACAAAAAGCTAAGTGATTATTATTCTTCTGAAACTTATTTTGAAGACTTGGAAAGATATGACAGGGGCGAAATTCCAGAGGACCTTCCTTGCGGAGTTCTTTCCGAAGATGCTGTCTTTGATCTTTTTGGCGAAAACTTTAATGTAGCCATTGAAATGCTTGAACTTGCCACAGAAGTTTTAAAATATCGTTAATTAAAAGTGCCGCAGTGACTTTTCATAACTGCGGCATTTTTTTCTTTATGAAATTTTACTTAAAGTTTTTACTAATTACTTCTCTTATAATACTATTTATAAAACTTAAAACTATACTTGCCCAAAAGGCTGTGCCAAAGCTTCCAATAGATGCATATCTCACGAAATGAAAGGCAATTTCAAGGACAACTGCATTTATAACTAGAGAAAATAATCCCAGCGTTACTATTGTTATTGGAAGTGATAATACTTTTAATATTGGCTTGATTGTTAAGTTTACTAGTGAAAAAATTATTGCCATTGCTATAAAGGCACTTGGTTTTTCAAAAATAATACTATTTTTAAAAAGCATGTCTAGTATGTAAAAGGACAAAAAGTTTGCCACTAGAGCTCCAAATATTTTCTTCATGTCTTCCTCCTTCTTGTATTTATTTTATTATATACCCAAAAGACTTCTTAATATAAATAATTTTTTTTTGAATAGCTTTTGTGATAAAATAAAATAACAGATAAAGAGGAGGTCATTATGAGAAAGTACAATTACGGATCTATTATCTTAATACTTATAGCCAATGCAATAATTGTTGGAATCTTGGAAAATATTTTTGACGGCAACTTGTCAATTCTTGGAGGCTTTGTTACTTTTATTTCTGACTACATAATTTGCAGGGGACTTCTTTATAAGAGAGAGGGAAGTTTTTCTGAATATTTTATGGGAATAAAAACTATTACAGGCAAGGTCTTTTTGATGAACATCTTAGTGGGAGTTATAACTGTCATCTTACTTATGTTTGCCCTACTTATATCAGGAGCAGGATTTTTATTTACGCCTTATAAAGTAGACAATACAAGGGTTCTTATAATCGCAATAGTTTTAATTTTCCTAATAACAATTCTTTTATCTCTCCTTTTTGCCTATGTGAACTTTTTTATGGCAGACGAGAGATACAGGGACCTGACCTTTTTTGATTCTTTTATGGTCATTATAAGGGCAGGTTTAAAATTATTTAAGGAAAGTTTTATGGCAGGTCTTAGAGCCTATAAGATTTCTTTAATACTTGGAGCCATCGCCCTTCTTGCAGGAATCCTATCAATTAAAACCCCATCAATAGTTTTAATTGCAATTATACTTGGTGTAATTGCTGCTATCGCTTTTTTCCTCTTAACACCAAGATTTCGTGCAAGCCTAGCTGATATTTATGAAGAAAACAATGAGAGGATTTATTCCAATAAAGTTGAAGAAGATTTATAAAAAAAAGTCACTTTTGATAGTGGCTTTTTTTTAATCTCCTTAGTATTGGCTTATGTCTTCAACTGTTTCTAGGGTGCCTATATATTCCCCATCCTCATAGACTGCAAGGTACTTAACAAGGATTTTCTTCCCCTTAATATTCCTGCACACTACCAGACGGTCCTTCCTCTTGTTTTTAAAATCATCAAGCAAGGACTTAACCATTGGTACAACTTTTGGTGGGTGGCAAGAAGTTACATCCCTATTTAAACAGGACTTAGGCCTAGGAAAAATCTTGTCTTCCCCCTCAGAATAAAATCTAACCAAGTCATCCTTATCTATAAAGGTAAGCTCGGCATCAAGGGTCCTTAGGATTTGCATAGCCTCATTTAGCTTTAAACTTCCAGTTTCAAAGTCTAGACTTCCAGAAGAAATTTTTTCTTTTGGGGAAATTTCTTTAGGCTTGTAGTCCTTCCAAAGAGGAAGCTCACCCACTAGGTCTAGTCCATACTCCCCAAGGTCGCCATAGATTTTATTCCACTCTTCTTCTGTGAAGTTTTCCTTTAAAAGTGGGAAGAGAATACTTTCTTCCTTATAAATCATTTCATAAACCCTGTCTAAAATTTTATTGAGGTCCTCTGGGTTATAAGAATTTGTCTTAATAATCTTTGATAGGTCCCTTCTTATCTCGTCATCAACAGCCCACATTACATCACTTGGACCACTTATCTTGTACTTTGTCTTCAAAAGAGGGTAGATGAGTCCAGCCTTTTTTCCATAGTGAGAATTAATTTTTAAAAGGTCACTTATCTTTTTTAGCTTGTCTTCACCTTCCTTAACCTCATCAGCCAAGGACTTAATTTTTTTATTTTCTAGGCTTAAAATATTTAGGGGATGGCCAGGAATTTTTTCAAGGTCCTTTTGGCTCTCGTCTATAATATTGCTTTCGTGGAAGAGGGCAGAGTGAATGTCGCAAAGGTTTTGAACTTTTTCAAGGGGAAGACCACTTTTTATTAGGCTTTCTTCTGCCGCAACAATTTCCTTTGAAGAAACATCCTTAAAATTTTTAACAAAGTCACTTCTAACAGCCTCCAGGTCCTCGCCCTTGGAAACTCTTTCAATATAGGACTTTAAAAGCTCAAGCCTCTTGCCTTCATCTGAAGGATTATCTTGAGGATCTTGGTCTTCAATGAGATTAAAGCCCCCTTCTTGCAATTTTTCCCTAATTATGTCGAGGTCAATATTTTTTATTCCAGCTCCCTTTTTTATTGAAACAATTTTTCCGAGGCTAGAAAGTGCCAAGGGATTTGTAATTTCACTAAAACCAATATCCTTTAAGATATTTTTCAAGTCAGGATATTTTTCCACAAGACTTGCCACAGGTTCATTTATACTTATATTTTTCATACTTCCTCCTATATTTTATTTTTTTATTTATATACCCAAAGGGAGTCTTAATGTAAAAAAGTTTTTTAAAAATAGATTTTGTGATAAAATAAAGTTATAAATAGATAGGAGGTTACTATGAGAAAATTTAATTACGCTTCAGTTATCCTTTTAATGATTTTAGGTGGAATTATAGAGGGAGTTTTTGAAAAAATTTATGACGGAAATCTTGCTGTAATTGGAACGATATTTACTTGGATTATTAATTACATAATTTGTAGAGGTCTTTTATACACGAGAGAAGGCAGCTTTAGCGACTATTTTAGGGGAATAAAAACAATTACGGGAAAAGTTTTTTTGATGAATATTTTAGTTGGAGCAATAAGTGTTGGAGCAATAAGTGCCCTTGGACTTATATTTTCAACTATAACTTCAGGAACTGCTGCTGTATTGACTGATTCTGGCATGAGAAGTATTATATTCATTTCAATTTTATATATGTTAGTAACAGCATTATTTTCTATTATTTTTGCCTATTTAAATTTTGTCATGGCTGATATGAGATATAGAGATTTGCCTTTTTTTAAGTGTTTAAAACTTATTCTAAAGGCAGGCTTTAAATTGTTTTCTGAAACTTTTATAATGGGATTAAAAGTTTTTAAGGTTACAATTATTTCTTTAATTGTGGCACTTGTTATGATAATTCCTGCAAAGTCTATGCCAGAGTTTTTAACAATCTCCTTTATTGCCATAATGGTTGCATCATTAGCAGCTGTAATAGTGGCACCAAATTATATTGCAAGGCTTTCTGATATTTACTTAGACAAGATCAATGGCATTTATGATGAAATGGAAGAAGACAGAGAAGTTATATAAGTTTTATAAATTTTCCACTACTTAATGTAGTGGATTTTTTTATTTTCTGAATTTTTTAAGAGAAATTTAAGAAAGTTTACAATATATTAATAATAATATTTTTAATTTAATGTTATCATAGAGGAATGGAGGAATTATGTTAGTTAATATTTTTCACGGTATGATTATGGCTCTTGCCGACTCTGTTCCTGGAGTAAGTGGCGGCACTATTGCCTTCATACTTGGTTTTTACGATAAATTTATAGAAGCCCTTCACGAGTTTTTTGAAGGAGAAAAAGGCGAGAGAAAGCCAGCTTTTTTTTATCTCTTAAAACTTGGACTGGGCTGGGTCTTTGGGCTCCTTTTAAGTATTTTTTTCTTGTCAGAATTATTTCAAAGTGAAATTTATTTTATGTCTTCAGTTTTTTTGGGTCTGACCACAATGTCTCTTCCCTTTGTAATAAATAATGAGAGGGAAATTTTAAAAAAGCACAAAAATAATTTTTATTTTATTTTCATTGGAATAATAATTGTTGCTCTCTTAGTTTATTTTCGTGGTAAAAGTAAACTCATTGGAAATTTTGATTTAATTAATCCCAATATTTTTGAGTATTTTTATTTATTTATAGCAGGCGCTGTGGCAATTTCTGTCATGGTACTACCAGGCATATCTGGCTCATCAATACTACTTATTGCAGGAGTTTACATTCCAGTAGTTGAAGCTGTGGGGGAAGTCCTTCGATTTAATTTTGAAAAAATTCTGCCACTTTTTGTCATGTCTCTTGGCATTTTATTTGGAATTTTTATGTCCATTAGGATAATAAGAGATAGGATGAGAAAAAGCAGGGACAAAATGTTATATCTTATTATTGGAATGATTGTTGGATCACTTTATGCCATAGTCATGGGGCCAACAACTATAGGGGGGAATCTTCCCCTTAGCCTTGAAACTTTTAGTCCTCTTGGTTTTTTTATAGGTATAGTGATTTTATTTATTTTAGAAATTATAAAAATTATGACTGAAAAAAATAAAACTGTGGAAAATTAATGATGTGTACCCATAAAACTGGACACAATATTTAATTAACTAATTGTAGTGGATGCTAACCTATACTTTGTAGGTGGCATCCATTTTGTTTTT
>NZ_JAFBDH010000015.1 GCF_016908115.1 Peptoniphilus gorbachii | reverse complement strand
TCAAAAACAAAATGGATGCCACCTACAAAGTATAGGTTAGCATCCACTACAATTAATTAACTAAATATTGTGTCCAGTTTTATGGGTACACATCAAAAGTTATTTACAGCTTATTTTTTTATAATCTTAATCAAATTTTATTGAAGAGAACAATTTTTTTGTATATTCATTTCTTTCTTGATTTTTTAGTTCTTCGGTCTTAAATAAATCCACAAGTTCACCCTTATAGAGGACGCCAATCCTATCGCACAAGTAAGAGATGACATTTAAGTCGTGAGAAATAAATAGGCAAGTAAAATTATATTCTTCTTGCAAAGATTTTATCAAATTTAAAATTTGTGCCTGAATACTTACATCTAGTGCCGAAACACCCTCGTCAATGATTAAAAACTCTGGATTAATTATAAGAGCTTGACCTATGGCAATTCTTTGCTTTTGTCCCCCAGATAAACTGCCAGGGTATTGATTTAAAATATCTTCTTCTAGTTCAATATCTTTTAAAACTTTTGAAACTCTTTGGTTTTTTTCTTCTTCACTGTATAGATTATGAATATTTAAAATTTCCTTTAAGGCAAATCCAATTGTCTTCTTTGGATTTAATGCCGAATAGGGATTTTGAAAAACTACTTGTAGTTCTCTTCTATATTTAAATAGTTCTTCCTTAGAAAATTTAGAAATATCCTTACCCTTAAAAAATACTTTTCCTTGGTTTGCTTTTATTAGTCTTAGAATAATATTGGCTAGAGTAGTTTTTCCTGAGCCACTTTCTCCGACTAGACCAAAAATTTCACCCTTGTAAATGGAAAAATTGATGTCTTTTAAGGCAACATTTGCTTTTTTCCTAAAAAATAGAGAAGAAGATTTATAAATTTTTCCTACATTTTCAATCTTTAGTATTTCTTCCATTTTTATCTCCAAATAAGTGACAATTCACCATATGTCCATCGAAATTTATACTTTCAGGGAATTTTTCCTTGCAAATTTCCTTTGTAAAATCGCATCTATCCCAGAAAGGACAACCCTCATTGCTTCTATTTTTAAGAGCAGGCACCTTTCCTCTAATATTATAAAGTTTTTCGCCTCTTTTTTTATAGGAAGGCACAGCTTTAATTAGAGCTTTTGTATAAGGGTGCATAGGATTTTTTATAAGTTCATTGGTATCTGCACTTTCCACAATACGTCCTGCATACATAACTAAAACTCTCTTGGAAATTCTTTCAATTAAATTCAAATCATGAGAGATAAAAAGAATTGCACCCTTGTAAAGTTTACTTATGTCTTCAAAAAGTTCAATAATTTGTTTTCCAATATTTGCATCAAGTGCCGTTGTTGGTTCATCGGCTATTAAGACATAGGGGTTTGCAATAAGACTCATTGCAATTACAATTCTCTGTTGCATACCGCCAGATAATTCGTGTGGATACTTATTATAAAGGGCTTCGGTGTCTCTAAGTCCACATTTTTTCATAGTTTCTAAAACTATTTTTTTATTTTTCTCCTTAGTAAAATCATAGTGAATTTCTAAAATTTCTTCAATTTGTTTGCCAACTTTTTGAAGTGGATTAAGAGCAGAACCTGGTTCTTGAAAAATTGTAGAAATTGATCTTGATCTATATTTTTGCCAGTCTTTTTCAGACATATTTAAAACTTCTACATCTTTTAGTTTACATGAACCAGATAAAATATGAGCATCAATACTTTGTATTCCCAAAATAGTTTGTGTGGCAACTGTTTTTCCACAGCCACTTTCACCGACTAGGCCTACAAAATCTTTTTCATAGAGGTCAAAACTTATGTGGTTTACAGCATTTTTTAGCTCTCCATTTAAATCAAAGGCAACAGTCAAGTCCCTTACTTCTAATAATTTATTCATCCTTTTTTCTCCTTTAGTCTCTTATTTCTGAAATTTTCACCAAACAAAGTAAAACCAAGCACTAAAAGAGAAAGGTTTAGTCCTGAAAATATAAAATACCAAGGTGCTTGAGCAAAATATGCTTGAGATTCTTTTAACATTCTTCCCCAAGAAGGGTGAGGAGGTCTAACACCTAGACCTAAATAAGAAAGTCCAGCTTCAGATAAAATTGCTGAAGAAATAGAAAGTATTATTGCAACCATAAGTTGATTTTTTATATTTGGAAAAATATGATTTTTTGCAATATAGAGGGGACTGCCACCTTTTACAATAGCAGACTTCACAAAAACAGATTCCTTAACTTGTAAGAAACCACTTCTTACAACTCTTGCAAAGTAGGGGATAGACATAGTACCTATAGCAATAATTGTATTTAAAATTCCTGCACCAAAAACAAAGACGAGCATCATGGCAAATAAAATACCAGGAAATGCCATAAGTGAATCTATAAATCTCATCAAAACTTCGTCTACATTTCCACCAAAATATCCTGCAGTTGCTCCAATTAAGGCTCCAAAAGCCAGAGCAAAAAATACAGTGCCAAAGGAAAGTAAAACTGTAATTTTAGTTCCCTCCATTATTCTAGATAAAATATCTCTTCCCATATTGTCTGTCCCAAAGAGATGCTCAAAGGAAGGAGATAAAAATTTATCAGCTGTTACAATTTCATTGGGATTATAGGGAGTCCAAAATATTGAAATTATGAAAAGTAAAAGATAAAAGATTAAGATAATTTTTCCGATTTTTATTGATAATTTATTTTCTCTAATCATATTAACCTCTAATCCTTGGGTCTACAATTTTATATATAATATCTACAAGTAAATTAATAAAAATAACCATAAAGGCAACGGCAAGTACAACTGATTGAATGAGAGGAAAGTCTCTTGATGAAATTGACTGTACAATTAAAGAACCAATTCCTGGTAGTGAAAATACATTTTCCACCACAAGACTTCCACCTATACTTGAAGTTATACTAATACCAATAATAGTTATAACTGGAATTAAAGCATTTCTAAGTACATGTTTATATAAAATGTCCTTTAAAAGTAGTCCTTTCATTCTTGCTGTTCTAACATAGTCCTTATTTATTTCATCTAAAATTGCCGATTGCATATATCTTATTATTGTTGCAATATTTGGTATGGCAATGGCAAGAGATGGCAAGAAAAATTTATAAAGTTTCTCAAAAAAGTTCCCACTCATTGCATTGTAGGAGAGGGTATTAAACCATCCAAGTTTTACTGCAAATAAATAAATGAGTAAAAAGGCAAGCCAAAAAGATGGAATAGAAATTCCAAGTTGCGTAATAGCTGTAATAATTGATGAATACCATTTATCTGATTTTGCTGTTATTTGAATAGATAAAGGAATGGCAATTATAAGTGACAAAAATAAAGAAAAAAATGTCAAATATAGAGTTACTGGAAGTTTCTTTAAAAAAAGATCCTTGACAGGAACTTGGTATTTTAAAGAAGTGCCCATATTTAGTTTTAAAATATCCTTTATCCAATTTCCATACCTTACTAAAATTGGCTTATCAAGTCTCAGCTCTTTTTCAAGAGCTAGAACTTGAGCTTCATCTGCCTCTGTTCCTAAAATAATTTCCGCTGGGTTTCCAGGAAGAACTTGAAAGACAAAGAAAATTATTAGGCTTACAAAAAATAAGGTAAGAAAGAGAGATATTAGCTTTTTAAAAATTATTTTACTCATTTTCTAATTTTACATCCTCAAGATTTAATTTTTGAATAGGGTATTGCTTTAGGCCAGTTAAACCATTTCTTAGAGCTTGGTTGTTATCTGGATCTGCAATAAAAACTGAAGCAGCTTCCTCTGCTAGAATTTTTTGAGATTTTTTAATATTTTTTATTTCTTCTTCTTTTGTAGAAGATTTTTCTGCATTGGCTATTGCTGCATCAAAATCCTTGGACTTAAAGTTTATATAGTTCTTTTCGTTTTGAGAAGTGTATCTTCCTAGAATTTGAACTGGATCAAGATAGCCAATAAAACCAACAACTGTAGCTTCATAATCTCTATCCTTATAAACTTTTGTTAGCCAAGATGAAAATTCAATAGGGTCAATTGTAACTTCTATACCAACTTTTTGAAGTTGAGATTGAATAAGTTCAGCTGTGTTCATATGGTACTTATAATCACTTGGCACAGTTAATTTAAAACTTAGTCCCTTTTCATAGCCAGCTTCTTTTAATAGAGCCTTTGCTTTTTCAACATCATGTGGGTAATATTCTCCTAAATCTTCAAAATATTCCTTTAAAGCTGGAGAAAAAGATGAGAATAATTTCGTAGCTTTACCTTCTGCTGCAGATTCTATAATTTCATCTCTATCAATTGCATAATTTAGTGCAAGTCTAACATTTTTATCTTGGAAAGCTTTGAAGTCATTGTTTAAGCCCATAACTTGTACCAAATTTTGTGGGAAGTTATTAACTGTGCAGACATCTTTAAGTTGATCTGCTTCTTCAGCGGAAATACGATCTGCTAAATCTAAATCCTTATTTTTTAAAGCCATAATCATAGTCTGTCTATCAGTAATTCTTATTACTTCAAGATTTTCAAAGTGGGCTATATGGTCTTTTTTGTGATAATCATTAAACTTTTTAAGTTTTAAACCTTCGCCTGGTGTGTAGGAAACAAATTCATAAGGACCTGTTCCTATAGGTTTTGTTCCATTATCTTTATAATCTTTTTCCACAATAGGTCTAAGTGTTAAATAAATAAATCCATTTTGTCTTTCTTTCAAATGAACTCTAACATTTAAATCATCTATAACATCAATTTTGTCAATAATTGCAAATTTTGATGATAGAGGTTCCTTTGATGTCAAACCTGCCATGGCGTCATAGGTATATAAAACATCCTCAGCACCAAATTTCTTTCCGTCGTGGAAATAAACATCCTTCTTTAACTTAAAGTCATAGGTTTTTCCGTCTTCTGAGACAGAATAACTCTCTGCTAAATCAGGAATCAAACTTCCATCTGTGTCTACATCAAATAATCCGTCAAAAACTTGATCCATAATAGTTTCTGTGTCACCAGCTGTCATTTTAAAGGGATCTAACGAATCTATTTCTGTAGCCATAGCTACTCTTAGTGTGTTTTCTTCACCTTTTTTGTCACTATCTCCTGCCTTGTCCTTTGAGTTAGAACATCCTGCTAGAAGTAGTACTCCTAGAAATAAAGTTAAGACTAAAGTAATCCTTTTCATGATTCCTCCTAAAATATTTTATTTGCGGTAACTCCGCGATTAAAATATAACATAAAATCAAGCTAATTTCCATTTTATATCAAAAACTAGCTTAGATATTAATAAAAATTAATAATTAATTAAAAGATTTTCCCTTTCATGTTATAATAATATTTATGATAATAGGAATATGTACTTGCGAGATATTTATTTACGAAGCAGACTCTCTTAAGTCAAAGAGGTCTGTGGTAAAAAGTATTATCGAGAAGTCAAAGAATAGATTTAATATATCAATTGCTGAAGTTGGCGAAAACGACAAGTGGCAAAGAAGCCTAATCGGTTTTTCCACAGTCTCAAATGACAAAAAAGTTGTAGATGAAACTATAGAAAGAGTTATACAGTTTTTTAACACTTACAGCGAAATTGAAATTATGAATATAGAAAAAGAAATTTTATAGAGGAGATTATGAAGGATATTTTAACTCATGAAGAGGCAGGTTTATGCCTTGACATATTAGAGGAAACTTACCCAGATGCACACTGTGAACTAGACCACAAAAGTCCCTTTGAGCTTTTAGTTGCAACAATTTTATCAGCACAATGCACTGATATAAGAGTTAACAAAGTGACAAGTGAAATGTTTAAAAAATATAATAAGCCAGAAGACTTTGCAAACATGGATATAAATAAATTAGAGGGATTAATTAAAGAATGTGGACTTTTTAGAAATAAGGCAAAAAATATTAAGGCAAGTTCTAGTGTAATTTTAGAAAATTATAATGGAGAAGTTCCAAATACAATTTCTGAGCTTATGAAGCTTCCTGGAGTTGGGAAAAAGACAGCCAATGTTGTTGCTTCTACTGCCTTTGGGGTGCCTGCTATTGCAGTTGACACTCATGTTTTTAGGGTCAGCAATAGAATTGGTTTTGTTCACGAGAAAAATGTTTTAGATACAGAAAAAGCCCTTCAAAATAAAATTGACAAAAATAGGTGGACTAAGGCCCATCATTTATTTATTTTTCACGGCAGAAGATGCTGCACAGCAAGAAACCCAAGATGTGAAAGCTGCACTATAAATAAAATTTGTAGATCCTACGAGGTTTGATATTAATGGAAAATTTAGGAAATAAAATTTTAAATATTAATAAAAAAATTCTAATTACTCTTGCACTTATTTTGATGCTACTTTTCATATCTGTAATGTATTTTACTGAAGAATACACAAACCCTTATATGCATAGGGGAGTAAGAATTGAAGATATTGATGTGTCAAACTTATCTAAAGAAGATGCTTTAAAGGAAGTTAAATCTGTTACAGATGAGATGATAAAAAATAAGGTAGTTAATTTTACTTATGAAGACATTAGTGTTCCAGTTCCATTAAAGGATTTTGGTTATAAATTAAATTTGGAAGATGCCATAAATAAGGCTTATTCTTATGGCAGGTCTGACAATTTATTTTACAACTATCTTGACATAATTAAGGGATATATTTATAAGAAGAATTTTGTGGCAAAAGCAGATATAGACGATACTAAGAGAGAAGAAGTAATCTTAAATATCGGAAGTAAAATTTTTAAGAAAGCTCTTGATGCTTATCCAATAATAAATGAAGATGGCAGTGTTACCATAAAAGATTCAGAAATTGGAAGATACATGGATATAAATGAGGCAAAAAACCTAATTAATTTAGATATTTTGCATGAAGATAAGATTGAACTTCCAGTATATAAAACAGAGCCAAAAATTTATTCCAATTATTATGATGGAATTGACAAAAAACTTGGAGATTTTGAAACAGATTATTCATCTTCTATAAAAAATCGTAAAGAAAACATAAGGCTTGCAGCCTCAAAGTTTAACAATATGAAATTAAATCCTGGAGATGAAATTTCCTTTAATGATGTTGTAGGAGAAATTTCTGAAAAAACAGGCTTTAAAAGTGCAACAGTAATTGTCGGTGGAGAATATGAAAGTGGAATTGGAGGAGGAATTTGTCAAGTTTCAACGACTCTTTATAATTCTCTAATTTTATCTGATTTAGAAATTACAGAAAGACACAATCACTCAAGACCTATTCATTATGTGGATCTTGGCACAGATGCTGCTGTGGCTAGAGGTTATAAAGATTTAAAATTTAAAAACAATACAAATAATCCAATTTTGATTTTATCTGAAGCAAATGGAGAAAAATTAAACTTCAAAGTTTTGGGAAATGGAAGCGACAGAGATTATGAAGTCAAAATAATTCCACAGCTTTTAGGTACAGTTAGTCCTGGAGTTGACACAATTTATTCAGATGCTTTGCCAGATGGAGAATCTACTGTAAGAGAAAGTGGAGCTAGAGGTTATTCTTATAAAACTTATAAGGAAATAATAAAAAATGGGGAAGTAGTAGATAAAAAAGAAATTTCCAAATCCTATTACCTTCCTAAGGATAAAGTTGTTGTAGTTGGAACTGGAACTACAAATGATGATGACAGTGAAAATAATGATGAAGATTAATAAGAGCTTAGGCTCTTATTTTTTTAAAATATTTAATGATATAATAGTTAAAAAGGAGGCATTTATGAATAAAAATATAATAGTAAGAACTTTAAAGACTGCCTTTGCTGCTCTTGCTGCAATAATTCTTTCAAATGAACTTTCTCTTGAATTTGCTTCAGCTGCAGGAATTATTGCTATTTTAAATATTTTTGAAACAAGGAGGGCAACTATAAAAGGTGGACTAAAGAGAAGTCTTTCAGCTGTGATAGCTCTAATAATTGGTGGCATATGTTTTGAAAGTTTTGGATATAAGACTTGGGTTTTTGGGTTATATTTACTTTTATTTGTACCAGTTTCCTTTTTATTAAAAATCGAACTAGTCCTTGGACCTTCAAGTGTAATTGTCACACATTTACTTGCTTTTGGAGAAATTAATGCAGGCATTATTATAAATGAAATGGCACTTGTTGTTATAGGAACTGGATTTGCTATGCTTACGAATTTATATGCCCCAAACAGTACAAGCAAATTAAAAAATTTAATAAAAAGTATTGATGATGACATGAGATTTATATTAAATTTATTTGGACATTCTCTTGTGAAGAATCTCGATGTAAAGGAATATGAAGATAAGATTAAAAGACTCGATGAAAATATAGATAAAGCAATTGAAATTGCAGCAAGAGAAAATGACAACTTAATAGAAAATAGTGGTGAAATTTTACATAATATCCGTTTTAGAGAAAGAGAAATGGATCTACTTGAAGAAATGTATTATGATTTATCAACCATTCCGCCAGAATATAAAGAGGGTAAATATGTTTCAGATATTTTAATTAAAACAGCTGATAGTTTAAGTCCGCAAGGTGATATGGCAAGTGTGAGAAAAGAAATAAAATATTTAAAAGATCATTTCACAATGATGAAATTACCCGAAGATCATGAAGAATTTATAGTTCGTTCAGCAGTTTTTCAAGTTTTCAGAAGTCTCGATCAATTTATAGAAATAAGGACTTATATTTCAAATAAAGGAAATAAATAAATAATGGAGCTTTTTTAAATGACATTGAAATAATTATTTGTGATAAAATAGAGACATGAAGATATTTAAGAGATTTAAAAAGAAAAAGTCAATTTATAAAATTCTTTGGGAAAATAATTTTGATTTAGAAAAATTAAAGGACCTAGAAGATTTTAACTTATCTGATGGTAGCTACGAGCTTTCTATTTTAAAGGGCGAAAGTAAATTAAATCATATAACAACTAGAGAGATAAATAAGGCTGTTGATGATTATTATTTAAGAGAAAAAAAAGCCATAGATGAATTTGAAGATTTCTTTAAAGAACATAGAGCTCTAGAGTCAGAGAGAAATTTTCTAACTTTTTTACTACAAAAAATAGAATTTGACGAGGCAAAATTAGTTGGACTTTCAATTTTACTTATGCGAGATTCACAAGTTGAAGAATGTGTAAAATTTGGCATGCTCCTTACAAAATACTACAATCTCCAAGAAGTTAGAAGAGCTTACGAAATATTTTTAAACTTATTAAAGCATCCAGCCTTTATTTATTATGGCATAGATGTTTTAAAGAATATAGATTATGGAATAATAGACGATTTATACGATAGAACTACAGAAATTGGAAAAGAAATAATAGAGGAGAAGGCATGGAATTAGGAAAAATACAAAAATTAAAAGTTGAATCTAAAAATGGAAAAAAAGTTTTTTTAGCAGACGATGAAAATAATAAAGTTATTCTTGCAAGAGGTGAGGGAGAGGATTTAAAAGTTGGCGACGAAGTTGAAGCCTTTGTCTACAATATTCACGAAGATTTTGAAGCAACTTTAAAAAGACCCTACGCTCAAGTTGGAGAATTAAAAAAATTAAAAGTCGTTAACAAGGCAAAGGTTGGTTACTTTGTTGATAATGGCATTGGAAAGGATATTTTCTTACCCTTCAAAGAAAGCTATGGAAGACTTACTGTTGGTGAAGAATATCTCTTATATTTATACCACGATAAAAGCGACAGGCTTGCCCTTACAATGAATATAAAGGACAAACTTTTAGTAAATGACAAGTACAAGGTCAATGACATAGTCAAGGGAACAATTTATAGCATGGGAAGACCTGGTGCCTTTGTAGCCATTGATAACAAATATGATGGAATGATTCCTGCTGAAGAAATCAAGGGAATTTATAAAATTGGAGACGAAGTTGAAGCCAGAGTGCAAAGAATTTTGCAAACAGGCTTTATAACTTTGACTTTAAGAGAAAAAGCCTATAAACAAATAGATGCTGATGCTGATTTAATTTTAGAACTACTTGAAGATAATGGCGGAGTTCTTGAAATTGGCGATAAGTCTGATCCAGAAATAATAAAGGATTTGACAGGACTTAGCAAAAAAGCCTATAAGAGAGCTGTGGGACATCTTTATAAAAATAGAAGCATAAATATTTACGATACAAAAATCGAGTTGAGACATGGAAGAAAATAAATTTACAAGAGAAATAATTGACTTTGACTTCAAGGGGCTTGGCATGACAAAAGTTGATGGACTGCCAGTATTTTTAGATGGTGGAGTCATTGGAGACCAAGTAGAATTTCTAATTACTAAGAAAAAGAAAAATTTCTGCAAGGGGAAAATTCTAAATACAATAAAAAAATCTAAGGACAGAGTGATGAGCCCCTGTCCTTATTTTGAAGATTGCGGAGGTTGTGACTTCTTAAATTATTCTGATGACATGGAGTTAAAGTGGAAGGAAGATGACATAAATAAGAATTTAGAAAAAATTGCAGGTCTCGATAATAAGGTTGATGAAGTTCTTGACTCACCAGAAAAAACTCACTACAGAAATAATATGCAGTTCCAAGTTAGAGATGGCGTAATTGGACTTTATGGCAAAAATTCCAAGGACATAGTTGCCATAAAAAAATGCATAATGCAAAGAGATAAAGCCAATGAAGTATTGCTAATAATGTGGAGATACAAAAAACTAAGGGACCTAAAGCGAATTGGAATAAGGACAAATTACAAGGGCGAAGTCCTTTTAATCCTTGTAACAAGAGATGGAGAAGTGGAAATAAAGGATGTCCTTCCAGATTTAATTGATGCTGGAGTAAAGTCAATTTATTTAAATTACAATGGAGGAGACAAATTTCATTACTCCAGGGAATTTGAAAAAATTTATGGCGAGGATACAATCGAAGAAAAATTATTGGACATAAATTATAAAATCTCTCCAGAATCCTTTTTCCAAATAAATAGGTTGGCGACAGAAAAATTATATCAAAAAGCAATTGAGTACTTAGAGCCCAAGGCAGAGGATAAAATTTACGACTTATATTGTGGAGTTGGCTCAATTTCACTATCTGTAGCCAAAAGTGGAGCTCAAGTAATAGGAATAGAAATAGTAGATAGGGCCGTCGATGACGCAAGAATAAATGCAGAAAATAATGACATTGAGGTAAGATTTGTAAAGGGAGCGGCAGAAGAAGTAATAGAAAAACTTTGGGAAGAAGAAAAAATTTCTCCAAATAAAATAATTCTTGACCCACCTAGAAAGGGACTTGATGATAAATTAGTAAACTTCTTAAAGGAGAACCCAGTAGAAAGATTAGTCTATATCTCCTGCAACCCAGCAACGCAAGCAAGAGATTTAAAATCATTAAAAGATGTCTATAGGGTGGAAAAAGTAGCATTAGTCAATCTCTTCCCAAATACAGCTCATGTGGAGACAGTAGCGTTGATACAAAAGATGTAAATATAGAAATCCTGCATTTTAAGCAGTTTTATAAGCATTTTGTCTTCGATAAAGATGAAGAAGGATACGTCAAAAAGACTCAAAAAAACTACATGGATGTGAGTGTAGTCTTGAGACTAGTATGAGGAAACACAAAAAATATAATTAACTCATTTTGTACTTTCTACAAGAGTAGCGTAAAAGGCTGCTCTTTTTTATTAAAGGGTGTAAGAATTCGTTACATCCTTTTTAAAAATGGAAAACTTATAAGCCAACTTTACATATTCGCTTTTACAATATATAATAAAAGCGAAGACGAGAGGAGGCGGACTATGAATACACTTAAAGAATATATACAAGAAAATTTAGTAATTACTAACAAAGAAGCAGAAGAGCTTGGATATACTAGGCATAATCTATCAGAATTAACAAAGAGCGGACAATTAGAAAGATTAAGACCGGGGCTATATCAATTAAAAGGAAAAGTAATAGACGATTTTGTTTTAATATCATCTAATAGTATTCGAATTATATTTTCCCATCAAACAGCCCTATACCTACACGACATATCAGACAGAACTCCAAATGTATTTCATATATCTGTACCCCAAGGCTATAATGCAAGTCATATCAAAAATAGATATAAAGACCTCCAAGTTCACTATGTAAAAAAAGACTTGTACGAGATTGGCAAGACACAAATAAAATCGCCCCAAGGCAATTTTATCCCAGTTTATGATATCGAAAGAACAATTTGCGACATCATAATCGACAGAGAAAAAATAGATAAGCAAATTTTTACAGATGCCATAAAAAGATACTTTAAATCACCAAATAAAAATCTAAGACGACTCATAAAATACAGTAGACTATTTAAAATAGAAGATGAAATTAGGAAATATATGGAGGTATTATCGTGATTAATATCGAGAGTATAAAGGGCAAGATAAGAAGTCTGGCAGAGAAGAAAAATCTGAAGTCGCAAGAAGTTCTGCAAATATATTTTTTCGAAAGATTTTTAGAAAGATTATCTAAATCACCATACAAAAGTAATTTTGTAATAAAGGGAGGATTCTTAATATCTTCCTTAATTGGCATTGAAAATAGAACAACCATGGACATGGATACTACAATTAAAGGCATAGCCCTAAAAGAAGAAAAAATAAAAGAAATCGTAGAAGAAATTATAAATGTCAATGTAAATGATGGAATAAAATTTGAAGTAACAGACATCAGTTATATAAGAGAAGAAGATGAGTACGAAAACTTTAGAATTTCACTAACAGCAAATGTTGGAAAAACTAAAAATCCAATGAAACTAGACCTAACAACAGGAGATGCAATAACACCAAGAGAAATAGAATACACCTATCCATGTATCTTTAGCAAAGAAGATATAAAAATAATGGCATATCCATTAGAAACAATTCTAGCAGAAAAATACGAAACCATAATCAGAAGAAATATCACAACCACACGAATGAGAGACTTTTATGACCTATACACCCTCTACAAACTAAAGAAAGATGAGATAGATTATAAAATTTTAAAAGAAGCAATAGAAAGAACCTCAAACAAAAGAGGAAGACAGGAGATAATGAATGACTATGAAGAAATAATCGAGGACATAAAAGATGATCCATACCTAAGATCCTTGTGGGAAGTATATCTCAGTGAAAATAAGTATATTGGAGATTTGACCTTTGATAAGGTTGTTGGTGTAGTGAGAATTATTTCAAATAGAATTAATTAGATGTAATATTCCAGACACTGTTTGGAAATTATAGACAAGAAAATATTAAGTATGAGAAGTAGATTAATCTACTTCTTTTTAAAAACTTAAATGCATTTTAATGAGAACGTTTTTATATTAAACCGTCATTTAATGGTATAATATAATAAATATTAATTTTCAATGTAGGGTATATAGAGAATTTTTAGTTATAAAAGATTATTCAAAAACTAATAGAATTAATATTACAAAAAGAACTTGATGAAAATAGCAAAATTTTTAAAAGTTATATTTTATAAAATCAAGAATGGGCAAAATGTGACTACGGATGTTTTGCTTAGGATTTGCAATGCTTTGGATTGTGATATTAAAGATATTATGGAGTGCGTAATTATTGAAGATGTAAGGAGAATGGGAGTCTAAGTTTACAGTCATAGATATATTTGTAGCAATAAATGAATGAGGCGGAAAATGGAAGATAAAAAGTTAAAGTTTATTGACCTTTTTGCTGGCTAGGAGGTAAACACATGTGGAAAGATAGTGAAACGGAACTTGATTTTCTGGATTATGATTATTTAATACAAACGGTTCAAAGTATTATTACAGATGATACTCTTTTGCCTGCCAGTATTGGAGTATATGGCGATTGGGGAAGTGGAAAGTCAAGTCTGATGTATATGTGTAAAGAATGTTTGATTAAAGAAGATGATAAAATAAAGTGCTTGGTATTTAATGGTTGGTTATTTGAAAATTACGAAGATGCAAAAACGGCGATATTAGGCACTATTCTTGATGAGATAAGCAAAGAAAAAAACTTAACTGACGAGGCTAAAGGTATTATTAAAGGTCTATATAAAAGTGTTGATAAGTTTAAATTGGTAAAGGGTGTATTAAAGTATGGGACTGATTTTCTAGTGACAGGCGGAATTGGTTCTTTACTTGGTATTACAATAAACCAAGCTTTAAAAAGCACTCAAGAAAAAATAGAAGTTACCAATTTAGAAAAAATTCAATCTAATATTGAAAATGAATTAAACAATAAAGAATTACGTGAAGATATTAAAAAGTTTCAAAAAGAATTTGCGTCTTTATTGGAAAAAACGAAAATCAGCCGTTTAGTTGTTTTTATAGATGAATTGGATAGATGTAGACCAGATACTATTTTAGAAACGCTTGAAGCGATAAAGTTATTTCTTTTTGAGGGAAAAGTCGCTTTTGTTATAGGCGCTGACGAGCGTCATATTTCGTATGCAGTTAAAAGTAAATTTAAAGATATTGAAGGTATTCAGATTGATATTGGAAAAGAATATCTTGAAAAATTGATACAGTATCCCATCCGCATTCCACAATTAAATGCAGAGGAGGTAGAAATTTACATTGCTTGCTTGCTTTTGCAATCAGAATTACCAGAAGACGATTTTCAAAAGGCTCTATCATGGATAGTTGAGAAGAAAAAAGAGGATTTCGAGAGGTTTAAGATTGAATCAGTTATAACTTTATTTTCTGATAAAGAAGATGGTTACTCAAATATTGTAGAATCACTTTCTATTGCAAATCAATTAGCATTTGTTTTATCTAATGGATTGCATGGAAACCCTCGTCAGTGTAAACGATTCTTGAATTCCATGTATATGAGATTGCAAATGGCTTCTTACAAGAATAAGCAGCTGGATAGAAAAATTCTTGCAAAGATAATGATGTTGGAATATATAAAACCTAGAATTTTTAATAAAATAGCTGAGATGGCAGCAGATAATAGTTTAAGTAAGGAATTAGAATTGTTTGAGTATGGTACTCCTGAAAAAACCGATAAGTTGAAAATTTGGAAGGAAGATAATTGGTTTTTAAATTGGTGTAAAATAAATCCAAAATTATCTGAGGAAAATCTTAATACGTATTTTTACTTTACGAGAACTTCATTGGATGAAAAAATTAGTCGTATATCATCTTTTCTTTCGCCAGCAGCACAAGAAATATTGGAACAACTACTTTCAAAATCAGATGTTAAAATTCAACAAGCTATTAAATCTGTTGCAAATATATCAGACTCTGATGCGGCTGCAATTCTTGAAGCCATGTATTCTTCCATGATAGCTGAAACAACAATATCCAAAGAACTGATGAAATCATTTTTGCTATTTGCGCAGCAAAGAACAGAACTAACCAATGATACTCTTAGTTATTTACAATCGTTTAGTGGATCGCAAATTAATCTCGGTTGTATAAGTTATATAGCTGATTATGCAGATAAAATGAGTAAGAAAGTAGAAATTTTAGAGATAGCATCTCAATGGGATAAGAATAAGTCTGGATTACAAAATAGCATAGAGAAGCTATTAGAAAAATAGTATAAAAGGAGGGTGATTATGGGAACATCAAGTATTTTCAATGGAAGGAATGATAGAAATCCCTTATTGCCAGAAGATTATAACCCTAATCAAGATGAAGGCACTGATGTAACGAAACCAGTCAAATGGAAAACTGTTAAGTCAGATATGTCAAAGTATATCAATAGTGGAGGTACGTACGGTTCTGCAAAGCATATTGCACGCCAGTATGTTAGAGCGGCTGGTGGATCCAGAAACATGACTTCACAGGCATACTCTGGAAGAAAAGCCGGAGGAAATCTTGGGAATCTTTTTAATGGAATTTTTACTAATGGCGTAAAAGTAACATTTAAGAATCTTGGTATTGAATATGAAGGTAAATCTGTAGAGGAGATTTTTTCTGGGTTAGTAGATGTAATTGCACCAAATTCAAGCACTAAAGAAGATATCGTGGCAAAGGAAGCTACACAAGCAGCTCTGTCTAAAGTATTTGATTATGTTGAAAATAATTCGATGGATATAGACTGTCTTAATAATATGTCATTTGAATTAATGCATGAAGCTTTAAAGGAATATGTTGGTGCATATATTTGGATTACTATGATGAAGGATTTAGGCAGTAGGTTAGAAATGTATATAACTAATGCGGATGATTCATATGCTATGGAATGTGAATTTAAAGATATGATTATGGGAATTGTAGATGTTGAGTTTAATAAGCAAGGTAATATAATAAACAAAAATATTTCATCTACAATTAGAGATATGCATGAATGCTGTTTGAAAGTTATGGAGGGAATCTTATGAAAATAGTTTGTCGCATAAATAAAAAAGATACTTTTAAAGTTGATGAACAAGCAACAAATGTTGATTTTTTCGACTTCAATTCTTTTTCGTATACATTTTGGAAGAATAAAAATAAGTTACCTTATTGGTATAGTCAACAAGCGTTAGATTTGCTTTACATTTCTATGGCTGTTTTTTCGGCAGATAGATTATGTTTAAGAAAAAACGCACATGATGGATGGAGTAGAGAGTTTTCGGTATTTATGCCTATTTTAGAATATGATATGTGGCAAAATGCAAAATCAACACTTGAGGAAATGTTGAATTTTTTAAGTGGAGATAAATGGACTTTTATTTTTAGAAGAAGAGAGCAATCTGAAGAGGAAAAGATCAACTACGAAAAATGGGAAAAATCAAAACAAAAAATAAAAAACTATGATAAAATTTGTATGTTTTCAGGTGGAATGGATTCGCTCATTGGTGCAATTGATTTGTTGGAAAGTAATAGTGATAAAACTTTATTTGTGAGTCATTATGGTGGGGGGAAAGGAACAAAGGAATTTCAAGATATTCTTAAAGAAAAGTTTATTAATCAATATTCATTAGAATCAAGAGATTTTCATCAGTATTATGCAAAGGTTGTATCAGGTGTTGAAGACACTACAAGAACACGTTCTTTTATGTTTTTCTCTCATGCATTAGCAGTTGCATCTTGTTTGAGAAAGCAAGTTCATCTGATTATACCAGAGAATGGATTTATTTCACTAAATATTCCTAGTACATTTTCTCGAATAGGTACTAGTAGCACGAGAACAACACACCCGCATTATATGAGTTTGTTTCAAAAGTTGTTAGATTTAATTGAACTCAAAGTAAAGCTAGTTAATCCATATCAATTCAAAACAAAAGGTGAAATGCTATTGGATTGTAAAAATCAGCCTTTTGTTAAAAAAAATTTAGAGAATACAATGTCTTGTTCACATCCAGATAATGGTAGAATGCAAAAGGAAAAGGAAGCTCGACATTGTGGTTACTGTTTGCCTTGTGTAATAAGACAAGCAGCTGTTATGCGTGCAGGTATTGTAGATAAAAGTTCTTATAGGGATAATAAATTCATTGGAGGTAATGTTTCTAGAACCTGTTTAAATTCTTATCGTTTAGGGTTAAGAAAATTTAATCCTAAGTACGCTTTTATGACCATTCAATCTAGTGGAGCAATAAAAGATAATATTGAAGATTATACGAATTTGTATATTAGAGGTATGGAGGAATTAAAAACATATTTGGAGGAATTGGATGACTGATTTTTATATGGATATGCATATGCACTTTGATTTATATAAAAATAAATATGAAGTTTTGAAATATATTGAGGATAAGAAGTCTTATACGATTGCAGTTACTAATTTACCAGATTTATATAAGAAATATTATGCAGAGAACTGGAATTATAAATATATAAGATTAGCATTGGGATTTCATCCAGAACTGGCGGCACAATATAATGACCAAATTAGAACCTTTAAAAAATTCTTTCAAACAACACGTTATATTGGAGAGGTTGGCTTGGATTATTCTGTAAAAAATATTAGAAATATAGAAAAACAAAAAGAAGTATTTAAACAGATTATTGATTTATGTAAGTCTGATAAAAAAAAGATAATAAGTGTTCATACAAGAAAAGCAGAAAGGGACTGCCTAAAGATTCTTGATGGATTTGAGGGAAGAGTAATATTGCATTGGTACACTGGTAATTTAAGAGATTTAAAAATTGCAATATCTAGAGGATATTTTTTCTCTATAAATCAACAGATGATAAAGAGTCAAAACGGAAAAAATATTATTAATATGATTCCGATTGATAGAATAGTCATTGAAAGCGATGCTCCATTCACGGATGGACTTCATACAACTTATAATATCTATTTTATGAATGATATTATTGAATATTTACATATTAGTAAAGAGTTAGATAAACAATTTATTTATGCAAAATTACAAGAGAATTTTAGAAAAATTCTCTTGTAATTTATAATGAAATCAGTTACCTCTCTATCTCCTTACCCATATATTTCTCATAATTTTTTCTGATTTGAAAAAGGTCTTTCATATCGGATTTGGTAGAAGAATACTCTTGCATAAGGGTATTCTTTTTTCTTGCAATTTATCAAGTCTATCTAAAATATCCTTTGAATTTGGCAGCTTTGAATGGGACTTTTTTAGTTCTGAAAGGGCATTTTCGTATAGGGCAATCTGAGCTTTGTACTCTTCAAAAAATGTCTTGTCAGACGGATTTGCCTTATATTCCCTGTAGTACGCGCTGTATTTTTTAACAGTATGAACCTGTTCCATAGTAGCAGAAAGCTCCTGTATTTCCTTATCAATAACCTTGATTTTATCCTGTAAATTTTGCCTTTCATCGGCTGATTTTTGGATGTACTCATCAAGTTGCTTAACGGATTTAATACCTTGTTCTCTGAGAAAGATAACAGACTCAGCCATTGTATTAAGGTTATGTTTGGTTGCCCAATATCCATAGCCTTTGCTTTCTTTTACCTTCACATTAGTGTTCATATCAATAACATTGCCAATGCGTTTTTTGACAGTAGGGGTTTTAATAGACGATATTTCTGCAATGCGTTCTTTTAACCTTTCTTCGGTATAATCTTCTCCGATTGTTTTAGATCTTGTAAATCTCGGCTTATCTTTCGGTTTAAAAGCAATGTGTTTGCCATACTTAATTTCATAGCCAAGATCAGCTATTTTCTTTAGAAAATCGTCCCAATCCTTAGACTATTTTATCAAATGATAAATGTCAAATTGAAGTCTGTTTTTCCAAGAAGTACATGTATTAAATTGCTCATATTCGTACCAAGATTTACCAGCAGTTTTATATTTTCTTTTGTAAGCTTCATAATATTCATCAATGACTGAGAGCTTATTTTCTTTACATAATTCGTCACTTTGAAATCTGATTTTATGATAAGATTTTTTATTAGATTGGTAGCATTTGCCAGTCTTGTAATTAACATTATTAAAAATAATATGGTTATGGATATGCCCTCTATCTATATGAGTTGCGAGAACAAATTCATAATCTTCTTTTAAAATTTTCTTACATAATTCCATTCCTATCTCGTGAGCTTTTATAGGATTAACCTCTCCTGGTAGAAAAGATTGGATCAAATGTCTAGCCAAAACTGTACCTTTAGTATCATTGTCTTCAAGTGTTTTCATAAATTGAATATGAGCAGTAGATGGATGACAATTAAATGAAGATACCAAGACTTTTTCATCAGTTTTTTCGCTCTTAGTAATGTAATCTATTGCCAAATTTAGAGTTGATTTTATAGGATATATTTTTGTAATTGCCATACTAATCACCAGAACTTTCTTTTGATTTGTTAAGAAGTAGGGAATGGATCTGCCATATTTCTTTTGATAATTTTTCTATCTGATTATTCATAGATTCAATTTCATTCTTGTAAATAACACCAGTTGTATTAGTTGCTTTTGCAATCTGGTTTATATTATTCGTAGCATTTGAGAGTAACCATTGCAGGTTTCTAAATGGTTCTAAATCTACTACATAAATTTCTTTTTCTAATACACATTTCCTAAGAAAGTGGGACATTGTTTTGCAATTAGCAAGTTTCATTTTCTTTTCAAAAACTTCCTTTTCTTCTTTAGTTACTTTTATTTCTATTCTTTCATTTCTAAATCTATTTGCCATTTTATTCTCCTTTATAAAATATATTTCGGGGTCTTAGGGTTCTCCCTAACAAGGTAAAAATTAAAAAAATGGAGCATGCCATAAAGGTCTGCTCCATTAATTTTTTCGTAAGTGTCCGTACACTTACTGTGCTTGCTATTAAAGTTATAAGCGTTAAGCGTTTATTAGGTTTTATTAATTATACCGCATTTAAAAAAATTAATAAAGAAGTATAAGCGAAGCTATTGACAATGATTATCAGTTCTGATACAATAATACCGACAAGAGTGTCGGTTTGGAGGTTATTTATGAAATGAAAATGGAAGCTGATGAAAGAAAAAAGCAGATTAGACAAGCAGCTATTAAAGTCTTTTTGGATAAGGGATTTAGAAATACAGTTATGAATGACATTATGGAAGCTACTGGGCTTTCTAGAGGTGGCTTGTATCATCATTATGGTTCTACGCATGAAATCTTATACGACATTATGATGGAAGGTAATTTAAATAGAAAAGATATTGTTCAAAAATCAAGTTATGATGAAGGATTAATATTAACTCCACAGTTGTTTTCAAGAATGATTATAGACAAGATACTTGCAGATAATGATTATGTAAAGCTTTATGTTATGTTTTTATGTGAGTTAAAAGAAAATGATGATTTGAAAAAACTATATGTGAAAATAAAAAAAGAGTCCATACAAGTATTTAAAGAATTGTTTTCTACTTTGTTTAACGAGTTACCTTCTGATGAAACATTTGAATTTATGATTAATATTATGAATTCTGGATTGATGGCTTGCGAAATTTTGAATGCACGTGAGAATTTTGTAAAAAATAAGATATATCTAACTGAAATGATAGAGACTTATTTTACAAATGTAATGAAAAAAGATGATGAAAGGAGTTGAATTTATGGATCTATTAAAAAATTACATTAAGAGAAATAAAGCACCATATTTTATTTCTGTCTTGTTTGCAATACTTGGAGTAATTTCAAATCTTTTTGTATATATTATTCTAAGTAAGATGATTATATCATTAATTGATGGTAGCCAAGATTTTTATTACTATATAAATAAAATTTTCTTTATACTTTCATGTCTTATAATCAAAGAAGTGTTTATGTTTTTGTCAACAATGATTTCTCATAAAACAGCCTATAAAATAATACGAGATATAAGAAAAAGCCTTATGGAAAAATTATTTAATATGCCATTAGGAGATATATTGAATGAATCTACTGGTAAGTTAAAAGACATAATTGTAAATCAAGTCGATAATACTGAAACAACATTGGCTCATATGATACCTGAGATGACAGCTAATTTAGTCGGACCTATAATATTATTTGTTTACATGTTAATTTTAGATTATAGACTAAGTTTAATATCTTTAATTCCATTAGTTATTGGTGGATTTTTTATGACAGGGCCGATGAAAAGAATGAAGGTAAAGTTTCCACAAGCAGTTAAAATTGGCCAAGATATGAATAATTCCGTGGTTGAATATATAAATGGAATAGAGGTTATTAAAACATTTAATCAAGGCGAAAAATCTTATAGAAAATACAGGGACAATGTGTATAAAAAGGCAAATTACTATTATGATTGGATGGGAGAAAATACAAGAGACTATACGATAAGTATGTCTATTGCTCCAGTTGGTATTTTGACAATTATACCATTTGGTTTATATTTCTGTATGAATGGTTCACTAGATGGTGGCGTATTTTTAACATTAATAATTCTTTCCTTTGGTACTATCCAAAATATTATGAGAGTAATGACTTTTGAAGATGATATTGGAAGAATGTCAACTATTTTTGAAGAGATTAAAAATATACTTTCTGCGAGAGAATTATCTCATAAAAATGCAAATCTGGATATAAAAAATTATAATATAGAGATTAAAAACGTAGATTTTTCTTATGAAAAAGATAAGCAAGTACTAAATAATATAAATATAAATATAGAAGAAGGAAGTGTGAATGCTTTAGTAGGCGAATCGGGTTCGGGAAAGTCGACTATTGCAAAACTAATTTCAGGATTTTGGGACGTAGATAGTGGTTCTATAAGTATAGGAAATGTAAATATTAAAGATATGTCCCTTGAAAAGCTATCTACTATTATTTCCTATGTAGCACAAGATAATTTTCTTTTTGATATGTCAATTAAAGATAACATCAGAATAGGAAATAAAAATGCTAGTGATGAGGAAATAATTGAAGTATGTAAGAAAGCAGCCTGCCATGATTTTATAATGAAGTTGTCAGATGGATATGATACAAGAGTAGGAGAAGCTGGTAAACATTTATCTGGAGGAGAAAGGCAAAGAATATCAATTGCAAGAGCCATGATAAAAAATGCTCCAATAGTTATTTTAGACGAGGCTACCTCTTATATCGACCCTGAAAATGAAGCTTTGATTCAAGATGCAATATCAGAGCTTGTCAAAGGAAAAACTCTAATTATAATTGCCCATCGTTTAAAGACAATAACAGATGTAGATAATATATTTGTAATTAAAAATGGAGAACTTGCATGTAAAGGAAGTCATGAAGAGCTTTTGAAGGAATCAAAAGATTATCACAATCTTTGGGAAACTGCCTTGAAAGGAGAAGAAAATGCTTAGTGTTTTTAAAAAAATATGGAATTTTTCTATTGAAGAACAAGTGTATCTAAAAAAATCAATCTTTGCTAATTTTTTCGGTTCTATTTTTAATGCTCTACAATTTGCAGCAATTTATTATGCGATTTTTGGGATAGTAAACAAGGATATAAGCTTCAAAACAATAGGAATATCAAGTTTATTTTTATTAATTAGTATAGCAGGAGTAATTATTTCAAAAAATTCCTCTATGCTCAAACAAACACATGCCGGATATTTTATGGCTGGACACAAGAGAATTGAATTAGGTGAAAAAATAAAAAAAGTTCCCATGGGATTCTTCTCAAGTTTAAGTTTAGGAAATTTAACAACTATTGCGACTACTAACTTAGATAATGTAGAGACTTGGGTTCCAACTTTGTGTATTATGGTTTTCGGTGGCATGCTTAATGCTATTGTTTTTATCTTATCCTTATTTTTGTTTTCTTATAAGGTAGGTATTGTAGCAATAGTTGGGTCTATTGTATTTTTATTGATTGTTGCTCGTATGCAAAAAAGGTCCAGTAAAAATGCAGATAAGATTCATGAGATTCAGGTATCACTTACCAAAGAAGTCTTATCAACATTGCAAGGAATGCAAATTATAAAATCATACAATCTAAGAGGAAGTAACAATAAAAAACTTGATAAAAGCTTTGATGGTGCAAGTAAATATTCTTTTGATTTAGAAAAAACTATAATGCCATATAGTTTATTAGCTAAAATAATAATAGCTATAACAATTTGTTTGATGTTATTTATATCAATAAACTTATATTTTGTTGAAAACAGTCAAATAGTCAATACTATTATGATACTTATAGCAAGTTTTGTAATATTTGATGGGCTTATAACATCTGGCTCTGCTATGGCTATGCTAAGAATGGTTGAGAATGCAATAGATTCTTATTCTTATGTAAATGATATGGAAGATATGAAAGAAGGAAGTATTACAGAGCCAATAAAAAATCATGATATTGTATTTAAAAATGTCAGCTTTTCCTATGATGATAGACCAATTTTAAAAAATGTATCAGCAGAGATAAAAGAAAATACTATGACTGCTATTGTTGGACCATCTGGATCTGGTAAGACAACATTTTGTAATCTTATTGCAAGATTTTGGGATGTAAAATCTGGCGAAATTTTAATAGGTGGAAAAAATATTAAGGATTATAAGATAGAAAATCTTATGAATTCTATTTCCATGGTATTTCAAGATGTATATCTATTTGAAGATACAATTGAAAACAATATAAAATTTGGAAAACAAAATGCGAGCCATGAAGAAGTAGTTCAAGCTGCTAAAAAAGCAAGGTGTCATGAATTTATAGAAGCTTTACCAGATGGATATAACACTATCATTGGGGAAGGTGGAGCAAGTCTATCTGGTGGAGAAAAACAAAGAATCTCCATAGCCAGAGCCATGCTAAAAGACGCGGACATCATAATCTTTGATGAAGCAACAGCAAATATAGACCCGGAAAATGAAGATAAGCTTAAAGAAGCAATAGAATCATTAACAAAAAATAAGACAGTAATAATGATTGCTCATAGACTAAAGACAATTAGAAATGCTGACCAGATTTTAGTCTTAAAAGATGGAGAAATAGTAGAACGTGGTAATCATGAAGAACTGATTAAAAATAATGGACTTTATTCTGACCTTATAAATGCAAAAACTAAGGCGGAATCATGGAAATTAAATAATTGATAGGAAGAAATATTTAAAGTCTCTGAACATGAAAAATATTTAGAGCAGGTGGACAAGAAAAACCACTTGCTCTTTTTTTCGTTCCTAAATCAATATGGGAATTTTGAAGATAATCTAGAAGATAAAAATGTTGATGTAGAAAAAGTTGTAGCTACACCAATGATGATTGAAGCATAAAAAATGTATCAACCATTACCCTTTAAACAGGATTTAGGTTGATACACAAAATTATTTACAGACCCTGTTATTGTGTAATTAAGACTATAAGCGTTAAGCGTGCTTATTTATAGTAAATAAAATTATACCATACTCAGAATATAATTTCAGGGCACTATTGACAAAAGTATAAGAAAATGATAATCTTTATTAAAGAACGAGTGTCGGTCAATAGGTGGTGAGGTTTTGGCAAAGAGAAATGTAAAAGATCCAGAAGAAAGAAAACAGGAGCTTATAAATATAGCATCCAGACTTTTTGAAAAGTATGGGTATGAAAAAGTTTCTGTGCGAGATATTCTCGCAGAAGTTAACGGTGCACCTGGAATGTTTTATTATTACTTCAAATCAAAAGAAGATATTTTTTTGGCGTGTATGGAAACATATTTTGAAGAAAAACTAAAAAATAAGTTGGATATACTTCAAAATAAGGAAATGGATTACGAAGAAAGAATAAAAATTGTAAGAGAACTTATAGTAAAAGATATCGGTCAATTTACAACAAGATATAATTTTTCGAAAGAGAATTCAATTACAGATAACTCTTACAGGCTATGGGAATTAATTCATTACATTGGAAAATTTATAGATGTCTATTCAGAGTTTATAATTGAAGGAATTGAAAATAAAAAAATAGAAAATAATATGGGAATAAACAGAGAAAATGTGAGAAGTTTTGCAGCTTTTATTTTATACGGAGCTGTCGGAACAATATATAACGACTATATTATTAAGGGAGAAAACAAAACAAATTCAAGTGATGCCTTTGGAATAATAAGTGAGCTATTTCAAAGACCTCATTAGAGAAAAATAAAATATAAGTATTTTACAAGGAAAACATCAACGGTGTTTTCCTTGTATTAGTTTTAAGGTAAATGAACGAACTCGTTCGGTAAGGAGGCATGTTTTAGATGAAAAAGAAGAAATCAATCAAAGATATTATTTCCTACAGTGAAATAAAAAAAGGACAACTTGTAGGAGGAATATTATTTGTTAGTCTTGGGATGCTATTAAGTATTTGTCCAATTTTGGTGATATACAAAGTCATAAAATCTCTATTTTTATATGGAAAATTAGAACAAAGTACAATACAGTTCTGCATCTATGGACTTGCAGCAGTGGTATTGTCATATTGCTTAACTTACATTGGCGGTATTTTATGCCATAAGTTTTCATATGTTTTAATAGCTAACTTAAAAAAGAAGATATTATTTCATATTGGGAATCTTCCTTTAGGTTTTTTTACCGGCGACAACAAGTCAAAAATAAGGCAAGTATTAGGATCGGACATGAATCAAATTGAGGGTTATTTTTCTCATCAATTACCAAATCTAATTTCAACTTTAGCACTAATTTTAGCAATGATAATTGTTATGTTAAAGATAAATTTAATATTAGGTCTTACGACTTTGTTAATTATATTTGTTGGTTTAGGAATTCAGATTGCAATCATGGCAAAGATTATAAAGTCGGGTGGACTTGAGAAGAACTTTGCGATTTTGGATCAAATTAATTCAGCAACTACTGAATACGTTAAAGGTATGCCGGAAGTGAAAATATTTGGAACAGGAGCAAAATCATTTAAAACTTTTTCAAAGTCAGTAGGAGAATATAGAGACTTTACAAGTTCGATGACATCAATGATAAGACCAGGATTTGTTTCATTTAGAATGTTTATTTTATCTGTTGCTACATTCATAGTTCCTTTAGGAATATTTTTAATGTCACGAAATAATAACTTGGATTTTGCTACAGTTTTTATTTTCTATTTGATTCTTGTACCCGCCATTAGCGTACCTGCATTAAAACTTAGAGATTTTGCAGAAGGAATGAATTTACTAAATGAAGTTGTTTTGAGAATCTACGAAATTATAGATCAAAAAGAATTGGCAATTGAAAATAGCGAGGAAGAGATAAAAGGTCATGATCTTGAATTTGAGAATGTAAGCTTTTCTTATGGAAATGAAGAGGTTTTAAAGAATATAAGCTTCTGTGCTAAACAAGGAGAAGTTACAGCATTAGTTGGCTATTCAGGAGCAGGTAAATCTACCATTGGAACGCTAATACCGAGATTTTACGATCCTTCAGAAGGCTCTATTAAAATTGGTGGGGTTAATATAAAAAATATTCCTATAAACGTCTTAATGGACAAGATAGCATTCGTTTTTCAAGACAGCGATCTTATTACAGATACAGTATTCAATAATGTTGCTATGGCAAAGACAGGTTCTACAAAAGAAGATGTTATAAAAGCCTGCAAAAAAGCAAGATGTCATGATTTTATTGTAAAACTTCCTGATGGGTATGACACTGTTTTGGGTAAAGGGACTTATTTATCTGGAGGAGAGAAACAACGTATTGCTGTAGCAAGAGCGATTTTAAAGAATGCACCAATATTAGTATTAGACGAGGCAACAAGTTTTGCAGACTCTGAAAATGAATATCTTATGCAGGAAGCTTTATCTGAATTGGTTAAGGATAAGACGGTTATCATGATTGCTCATAGGTTAAATACCATAGAGCATGCAAATCAAATTTTAGTAATATCTGATGGAAAAATTGCAGAAAGAGGTAAGCATGAAGATTTAATCGTTGCAGATGGAATATATAAGCGACTCTTTGATATTTATAAGAAGACAAATATTTGGCAAATGGACATAGAAGGGAGTGAGAATGAATGATAAGAAATATTACATTAGGAAAGATGAATAATATAAGAAAATCAATTATTTTAAATGTTTTGGCATCTATTTCCAACCTTATACCATTTATTGCTTTGGCGAAAATTGTAGAAACACTATTTTTAAATAGAGGTTCAGATAGTATAGATACGAGCCTTTTATGGAAGTATTTTGGGATAATGGCAGTATTTTTCTTAATAACATTCTTATTGGAAAATTTAGCCACAAAATATACCTATGAACTTGGATACAAGACAAGTGCAGATGGAAGAATAGAGCTTGCAGACCACATAAGAAAACTGCCAATAGGTTATATTTCAGGGAAAAGTTCAGCAGAGATCTTAGATACATTAATGAATGATTTTTTCAAAGTTGAAACGGCAGTAACTCATCAATTACCTCAATTTTTCAGTGGTATATGTGTAGCGGTTCTTTGCTCAATATTATTTTTGATAATTAATGTAAAAATGGGAATAGCAACTCTTATTGGACTACCTATTTCTGTTCTACTTCTTACACTCATGCAAAACTTTCAGAAAAAAATTTATTTGAAAACAAAGAAAATGAGGATAAAAGAGGAAGAAGATATAAACGAATATTTGGATGCCATTAAGACTCTAAAAGCTTATAACAGCTTAGATGATACATTAATAAAACTTGAAGAAGATATAGATAACTCAAGAAATGCAAATATTAAGAGTGAGAAAGGGGTTGGTTCATTAACTACTATAGCAAGTATGATTTTAAGAATAGGACTTCCTTTGATGAGTTTAGTTGGTTCCTATTTATTTATAAATGGATCTTTGGAAATTGATACATTTTTAATGTTCTTATTTGTAGGCACAAGGATTTTTGATCCCTTGGAGCTTGCACTTGTAAATTATACAGGTCTACAAATGGCATCAGTTTCAGGAGAGAGAATCATTAACTTACTTAACGCTAAACCTATGTCAGGAAATTCCGATGTAAACGAAAGCAACAAAATTGAAATCTGCGATGTTTCATTTTCTTACAAGGAATCTAAGGTTATCGATAATGTTTCATTAGACATTAATGAAAATGAATTAACTGCTTTTGTTGGTTACTCTGGCTCTGGAAAATCTACACTAATTAAATTAATTTCCAGATTTTATGATCCTAATGAAGGGACAATTAAAATTGGTGGAGTAGATTTGCTAACAGCCGACCCTGATAAATTAATGGATAAATTTTCTGTTGTTTTTCAAGATGTGTATCTTTTTAAAGACACAATTTATAACAACATAAAATTTGGAAATGAAGATGCAAGTAAAGATGAAATCATGAATGCTGCAAAAATGGCAGGAGCTTATGACTTTATAGTCAAAAAAGATGATGGATTTGACACTATGATTGGACAAGGAGGAGCGACTCTGTCTGGAGGTGAGAAACAAAGAATATCAATAGCGAGAGCAATATTAAAAAATGCACCAATAATACTACTTGATGAAGCAACATCTTCACTTGATCCTGAAAATGAACTTATTATACAGGAAGCAATATCAAATTTAATTAAAAATAAAACAGTTGTGGTTGTAGCTCATAAATTAAGGAGCGTAATGGGAGCTGATAAAATTGTTGTTTTAAACAAAGGAAAGGTAGAGGAAGTTGGGAAGCATGAAGAACTTATAAAAAATGAAGGACTATATAAAGACTTATGGAATTATCAAGAAAAGTCTAAAGAATGGAAGATTGTACAGTAACAATCAATTTTAAAGGAGGAAACTTATGAAAACACAAAAGAAATCATCAAAAAATGCAGTTACAGCTGGTGTTTTAATTGCACTTTACTTTGTAACATATGCAGTTATTGGGGTAATATCTATGCCTGTCCCTGTTTTGTTTTTACTAATGCCTATGCTTGTAGCACTACTTGCTGCACCAACCTATCATATGCTTCTTGCAAAAACAAAGTCAGCCACTGCTATTGTAATCGCAGCTATATTACCAAGTATTTTATTAGTTGCAACTGGACATATTCCAATTGCACCATTAGTGGCAGTGCCTGCCGGAATAATTGCTATGTTCATAGCAAAAGGTGGGAATTATACAGACTTTAAGAAAAATACAATTAGTCATATGTTTTTTTCTCTAAACTTATTTGGAGGATTTTTACCAATTTGGGTTATGAGAGAAGCATTTTTTGAAAGTGTAATAAAAGGTGGCTTAGATCAAAGCTTTTGTAACACAGTAAGGGCATGGACACCGATATGGATGTTACCAGTTATGATTATAGGAACATTTATATTCTCTTTGATTGGTTCTTATTTTACAAAAAAAATATTAAATAAAAAGTTGGAATCCGCAGGAGTTTTATAATGGAAAATTCAAAGTTTGTTCTGGGGTCAAAATATGACCTCCGAACAAAACTTATCTTGCTTATAGGTGCGAATATTTTAATTTTTTTAGGGTTTGATTGGATTTATCAAAGCCTTATTACATTATTTTTCCTTGTCATCATTATTAGCGATGGTTATAAAAAATCCGCTATAAGGTATATTTTATTTTTTGTAATAAGTGTAGTATTGGAAAAATCTTTAGACTATTTTAGTATGAATTTTCTTTTGAATTTAATTTTATTTATCTTGGCAATTGGAAGAAAATTTCTGCCATGTATTATCGTGGGTAAATGGATTTTAAATTCAACATCTGTTTCCAGTGCAGTGGCAACTTTACAAAAAATAAAACTTTCAAAAGACTCCCTCATAATGATTTCTGTAATATTTAGATGTTTGCCTACTATTAAAGACGAATGGAGCCATATAAATATGGCGATGAAAACTCGAGGTATTAATTTTAACTTAATAAATTTAACAAGAAAACCAACATTAATTATGGAATATTTTTTTGTACCATTATTCGTAAGTGTAATAGAAATTGGGGATGAGCTCTCTCAATCAGCCATTATAAGGGGACTCGATGCTCCTGTTAACAAAACAAGTAGACACCTAATTAAGTTTAGAAAAAATGATATTGGTGTTCTAATTCTTATGATTTTAATTTTATCAATAGTAATATTTATGAAAGTATCAGGGTGGGAATTATGATTGAAATTAGAGAATTAAGTTTTAAGTATAAGGGAGGATCTGATTACTCATTAAAAGATATAAATTTGGAAATCAAAAAAGGGGAATGCATTCTTCTGTGTGGTAGGAGTGGTTGTGGAAAGTCCACTCTATTAAAGCTTATGAATGGCATAATACCTGAGTTTTATGATGGGGACATTTCTGGCAGCGTTATGGTCAATGGTATGAATACATTTACCACACCAATTTATAAATTATCTAATAATGTAGGCTCGGTTTTTCAAAATCCTAAAACACAGTTTTATACAACCAATACAACCGATGAAATTGCTTTTGGTTTAGAAAATTACGGAATAGAAAGAGAAGTAATTAACAAAAGGATTGAAGAAGTTGAAAAAGAGCTTCATCTTGAAAACTTGATGAATAAAAATATATTCAATCTTTCTGGAGGAGAGAAGCAGAAGATTGCTATAGCAAGCATTTACGCATTAAACCCTGAGATATTTATTCTTGATGAACCATCTTCAAGCTTAGACATAAAGTCAATGAAAGAATTATCGCTTACAATAAAAAAGCTTAAATCTTTAGGAAAAACTATTATTATTGCAGAACATAGGTTGTGGTATTTAAAAGACATTGTTGATAGAGCAATATACTTAGAGGATGGAAAAATCATCAGAGAATATAGTATGGACGAAATTGAAAATCTAAGTGAAGATGAACGAATGAGAACAGGACTTAGGCATTCTGATTATAAAGCTATTGAAAGATTTGATGATTTTGAAACTTCAAATAAAGGGACTGTATTAGAGTTAAAAAATCTGATATTCAAAAGAAATACCAAAATAATTTTGTCCATTGAGGATCTTAAATTTTGCTATGGGAATATTATTGGGATTGTTGGAGAAAATGGAATTGGGAAGTCTACATTAGCAAAAATCATATGTGGCTTATACAAAGAAAATAAAGGTAAAATTTTAAAATATGATGAGAATTTAAATATAAAAGGTAGGCTAAATGAGAGCCTGCTTATTATGCAGGAAGTGAACTGTCAGTTATTCACAGATAGCGTTAAAGATGAAATAGTATTAACATCAAATATTAAAGATGATTATGTTTTAGATAGTTGGCTAAAAGATATGGAATTGAAAAATATCAGTGATAGGAATCCTCACACCTTGTCAGGAGGACAAAAACAGAGAGTAATTATCTTATCCGCTTTACTATCCGACAAGAAAATTCTATTTTTCGATGAACCAACCAGTGGATTAGACTATAGAAATATGAAAATAGTAGCTAAAAACATAAAGAAAGTAAAAGAAGAAGATAAGTTGATTTTAATAATATCACATGATGTTGAGTTTTTAGAGTCAGTTTGTGATAAAGTGATTGATTTTACTTACTTATGAAAATGCATACATTAGTAAATTACAAGAGGGACACATGATAAATAAGCAAGAAAAACGAGAAGTCGTAAATAGTATTTTTCATGATACTCCATAATATAAACTTTATAATATTTTTTTATTTTTGAGGATTTATGCCTAATAGCATAAGTCCTCATTTTTTATATTCAAATTAATTATTAAAACTCAAAAATACTATAAAAAAATAAAAATTCTGGTTA
>NZ_JAFBDH010000014.1 GCF_016908115.1 Peptoniphilus gorbachii | reverse complement strand
GACACACCTGTAACCATACCGAACACAGAAGTTAAGCATTAGTCCGCTGATGGTACTTGGCTGGCAACGGCCTGGGAGAGTAAGTTATCGCCAGTTAAAAGGTCTATTGATGCAAGTTTATCTTTGTCAATAGACTTTTTATTTTAAATACTCCTTTTAAAATTAGTAAATATTTTGCTTTAATTATTCCACAATGAGTTATCTCATTACATATTAAAGATAAAAAGATCTTCCCTTTGAGGAAGATTTTTTTATTGGGAATTTTTATTTTTATCAAGGGCAAAGGGGTAATAATAAATTAGGTGATATTATGAAAAGTAAAGTTGCAAAAGTTTTTGCTATCCTGATTCTTCTTGTAATAATTTTATTTGTTGCTATACAAATTTATTTTTCTCCAACTCCAGATTTTAAAAGAAACAATTCTATACATGGGGATAAAGTAAATGTTCAGGTGTCCAATGATGAGAGGAAACCAATTGTAAGGACCTTTGAGAGAGAGAAATTTGAAAATCTTTCTGAAAAAGAACTAATGAAACTAAGAGATACAATTGATGGTAGGATTGAAGGTGACATTCCTTCAATACACTTAAATGAAGATAATAAATTTTATGTAGAGTTCATAAATAAGGGAAAAGTTTATGAGCCTGCAATTCCAAAGATAAAAATATTTGCCTCTGCTTCCCATTATGATGACAAAGAAAAGCAGAGAGTCATAGAAGGCGAGTTAGATAGGCTTGATGACGGCAGATATTATTTTGAAACTAAGAGGTATAGCACTCAATTTGAAAAATATTTTCTGGAATACCTAAGAGTTGAAATTTATTATACTATTGATGGCGTGGACTATGTTTCCACCCTTGGGACCTTCCAAGACAATGCCAATGACGGCACAGACTTCTTTGATAACGAAACTTTAGACACGCCAATACCTCCAGAAGAATAGGGCAAAAAAAGACCTCAGCAGTGATGTTTACCATTCAAAGCTGAGGCATTTTTCTTTTTTATAGAAATTTAAGTTTATTATTATTTTAAGTCAAATAAAACTACTTCCTTTGCCGCCAAGGATTTTTTTATGTCAATTATCCTTTGGTTTGATGAGCCGCGAAATCTTAGCTTTAAATCCTTTAGGGCTTCTACAAATCTTCCGTCTACAAGGACGTCACATTCCTTTAGGAGATTTTTTTTATTCTCGTCATTTAAAATTTCTTCATAAGTATAACCAGAGAAGATCCAAATTTCCTTTTGGACTTCTTTTTTTATGTCACGAATAACTTTTAAGAGGTCCACTTCATTTTGAAAGGGCTCACCGCCAAGTAGCGTAAGCCCCTTTACTTCATCTAGTTTTAAATAGTCAATGACTTCTCTTGTTTCCTTGTCAGTCCAAGGCTCGCCAAAGTTAAAGTCTTGGTATTCTTTGTTAAAACAGTTGTGACAATTGTGAGTGCAACCTGTAACAAAAATTGTGGTCCTTATGCCAGGTCCATTTGCCACATCATACTTTCTTATTTGCGCATAATTCATTAGATGTGTAGCACCCTTGCGTTGATTTCTTTAGTACGGCCTTCGTTCCAGAAGTTTTCACCAAGGTAGCCACAAGTTCTTCTTACTACGCTTAGAGTTGACCTATCTGTGTTGTGACATTGTGGACATTCCCACTCACCTTCATCGTTAAGTTTTATTTCACCATCAAAGCCACATTCAGAGCAGTAGTCTGATTTTGTGTTGAACTCTGCGTATTGAATGTTGTCATAAATAAATCTTACAATTGTTTCAAGTGCTTCTAGGTTGTGACCCATGTTTGGTATTTCTACATAGGAGATGCAGCCGCCAGTTGATTTATCTTGGAATTTTGCTTCAAAGGTAAATTTTTCGAAGGCAGAAATTTTTTCACGAACATCAACATGGAAGGAGTTGATGTAGTAACCCTTGTCAGTTACATTTTCGATAATGCCAAATCTTTCCTTGTCAATGTTGGCAAATCTTTGTGTAAGTGACTCTGCAGGTGTTGCATAAAGTGTGAACTTAATTCCATATTCCGCAGTCCATTTTTTTACAGCATCATTCATGGCGTCCATTATTCTCATGGCAAAGTCATAGCCCTTCTTGTCAGTGTGACTTACGCCCTTAGTTAACACAGTTGCTTCATAAATTCCAATGTAGCCAAGGGAAACTGTGGAGTAACCATTTTCTAGTAGTGGTGCAATTGGCTCGTGCTTGCCAAGTCTTGCTATGGCACCATGTTGCCAGTGAATTGGAGATGAATCGCTTGTAACTTTTTTTAAGTGTTCGTAGCGAAGAAGTCCAACTCTCTTAACTAAATCAAGTCTCTTTTCTAAGATTTCAAAGAATTTTTCTTCATCTCCGCCAGCTAAGATTCCAATTTGAGGTAGGTTAATGGAGCAAGCGCCCATGTTAAATCTTCCTTCAAACTTGTAGTTGCCCTTTTCGTCCTTGTAGGGAGGAAGGAAGGCACGACAGCCCATTGGTGAGAAGACATTGCCTTCGTAGTTGGCACGCATTTTCTTTGCAGAGATGTAGTCTGGGTACATTCTCTTTGCAGTACATCTAATGGCAAGGGAAGTCAAATAATAATATTTTGAATCCTTGTTGACGTTATTTTCGTCAAGTACATAAATTAATTTAGGGAAAGCTGGAGTAACATAAACTCCTGCATCATTTTTTATGCCTTGAATTCTTTGCTTCAAAATTTCTTCAATAATCATGGCAACTTCGTCAACGTATTGGTCATTGTCTTCAAGCCACATGAAAAGTGTGACAAAAGGTGCTTGACCATTGGAAGTCATGAGTGTGTTTATTTGATACTGAATAGTTTGAATTCCGCTTTCAAGATCTTTTCTAGTCATTCTGTCTGCCATTTTTTCAGCAAGTTCAATGTCACCTAAGGTATCTAGGGCAAGATTTAAATTCTTTTCGTAGGATCTTCTTAAGTATTTGCCTAGACAAGATATGTTAATACTTTGTCCGCCATATTGGTTTGATGCAATTTGTGCAATAATTTGTGTCATAACATTGCAGGCAACTTGGAAGGATTTTGGAGTTTCGATCATCTTTCCATTGACAACAGTTCCATTGTCAAGCATGTCCTTCATGTTGACTAGACAGCAGTTAAAAATAGGTTGGATAAAATAGTCCATGTCGTGAATGTGAATGGCACCTGATTCATGTGCTTCAACTAAATCTGCAGGAATCATTTTTCTCTTGGCAATGTCTTTTGACACTTCGCCTGCTATTAAATCTCTTTGAGTAGAGGCGATGATGGCATTTTTATTTGAGTTTTCGTCCATTAAGTCTTCATTAGTTTCATTTAAAAGACCTAATATGCCCTCATCAGTAGTATTTTGTTCACGCTTAAATTGTTGAACAGCTTTGTAAGATTCGTAGGCTCTTGCAGTGGCAGGATTGTCATTTTGAATTAAACGGTAATAAACTTCACTTTCTATGTCATAAATTGAAAGTGGAAGTTCCTTATTATTTGCAAGGGCTTCAATTTCCTTTGCAATTTCTAGCGCCTGGTTTTCTATGTATACACCAGAGCTTGAGTGCATGGCTTTTTCAATGGCGATTACGATTTTATCTCTATTGAAATCAACTTTTTTGCCATTTCTCTTAATAACTTGTGGCATTTTACCCATCCTTTCTAATTAATATAATTATTTTCGATAGATATAATTATACTACATATAGTAGGGAAATTAAAGAATGAAAACAAGATATTGGGTTTTCCTTTAAATTTTACAAAAAGATAAATAATTCATATTTAAGCTATTTTTTTTAATCCATTAGTAGTAATTAGGAAATATAAAATTAAAATTTTGCAAAAAAGAGTTCCTATTTGAGTTAATTATTATTCACATTTTAAATAAAATTATATAAATTTTTATTTTCTTTAACAATTTACTTTAGAGCTTTAAATGATAGAATATAAGTAAGAGAATAAATTAAAAGGAGAATATTATGAAAAAATTTTTATTGTTACTTATTTTATTTATAGGACTTTTACTTCCACAGGGAGCCTTTGCAATTTCTGCATCGCCTAACAACAAGTCCTCTATTAAAATTATTGATCCAGATGATAGTGAAAGGACTTTACCTTTCTCAACTTATAATATAAATAATTATAATTACTTTAAACTTCGAACTCTTGCAAATTACATGAATCACACTGTCAAAAAATTTGATGTGAAATATGATGAAAGTAAGGACGCAGTTTTTATTAGTACTGGCAAAAATTATTCAGATTATGACGCTATGGAAATGGTAAAGAAAATTTATGGTGATAAAGAAGCTCATGAGACAAAACAAAAAATTTTTGTAGACAATAAGGAAATTAAAATAGATGGATATAATATTGAAGGCAATAATTATTTTAAGCTTCGTGATTTAGGAGATGTCCTAGATTTTATGGTTGACTATGACAATGAAAGTAACACTGTAATTATAAATCCTAATATCTCAAGTGCTAAGGCTGAAAAAGATTTAAATAAACTTGTTTCAGAAGTTCAGAAAGAGCTATCTTTTTCAAATGATTCTGTAACTACTGATAATACATTTTGCTATATTCCAGCCAGTGGAAGTCCAATAAAAGTAAATGTTTCACCAGGTTATCTTATAGAGATAAAAAATTCTAAAATTACAAACTTTAAAAAGTGTAAAGATTTTATTAGTATCCCAAAGGGAACTGCAGCAATTTATATGAATTATGCTAATTTTAAAAATAAATCTATATGTATAGACGATAATGAAGTAAATATGAGCGAGGCATATTTAAATAATTGGTTTAAGAAAAATATTTTTGTGCCTTTTGTAAAAGCAAAGAAGCTTAACGCTTCAAATAATATGTATGAAATTAAATACATGGAGCTTGTAAATCTTGATAAAAAATATAAAAATGTATCTTATATTTTTAATGCCCCAATAGAAGAAAGATATGAAATAAACTATGGAAATAATTCTGATTTTGTAAATTTCACTGCAGATAAAAATCAAGTTTATGGTCTTGCCAAAAAGGGAAAAAACATTGGATTTAATTGGTGGTATGCCACTTCTCCACAAAATTACAATGAAAAAATAGAGCACATGATAAATTATGCCCTAAGCGTACAAGGTTTTTCTTATGATCAATATGACTGTTCAGGCTTAGTTGGTGCCGCCGCTGATGTGGCTGGTTTTGACATTGCACCTGCCTTTTCTTGGCTAATTGAAGGATCTCCTAATGTTAAAGAAATTCCAATGAAGGATTTAAGAAGGGGAGATCTTTTAAATAAAGCTGGCTCACATATTATGATATACCTTGGCGATGGAAAAGTAGTTGAGTCTGTACCAAAGGCTGGAGTTAGAGTTGCTTCTGTTAGAAAAAGTGGTTATAAAGCTCTAAGAATTTTAGATAGATGAGAAAGAGGGGTCGCCCCTCTTTTTTTTATGATAGAATAAAAGAAAAACTATTTATTGCGAGGTTACTATGTTAAAAATATTTACAGATGTATTAGATCCATTTTTGTGGGGACTTTTTCCCATACTTAGAAAATTTGAAAGAAAATATAAAAATTTTAACTACCAATTTGTCATGGGTGGACTAATTGGAAATTATGAAGAATTTCTTCCTAAAAATTTTAGAGAAAAAAATTCTATTGAGCTGGGCAATAAAATTTTATATGACATGTATAGGGCGACGGCAACTATTACAAAGATGCCTGGTTTTAAAAATCCTCCAGAACTTTTTACAGAAGACTACAAGTCATCTCAGCCACTAGATAAATATTTTCTAGCCTTTAAGGAAATTAACGAGGAAAATTCTTCAACTTACATGAGAAAAATTCTGGAAGAGGCAATAATTTTTGGGAAAAATATTTATGAGCTAGATGTGGAAAGAGAAATTTTAAAAAGTTTTAATGTGGACTTTGATGAATTTTTATTTAATTACGAAAACAGCCAGGATATTTTTCTAGCCAATAGAATGGAAGCCTTTGACTACAGAATAAAAAAACTTCCTGGATTTTTAATAACAGAAAATAATAGGGTTCTTCAAAATATTATGGACTTCTCAAGAGTTGAGGAATTTTTACTGGAAAATTTAAGTCTAGAAGAAAGAGATGAAAATTTATCAGAGGAAGAAAAAATTCTGGACTATGTAAAATCCTATGATTTAGTCTTAAAAGATGAAATAAAAATAGTTTTTGGCGAGGAAAATAAATTAGAAGAACTTGTAAAAAATAAAAAAGTTTTTGTAAAAGAAATTAATGATTTTAAGATTTTAGATATAAAAGGCTAATGGAGAAATTCATGGCCTTTTTAATTTTAAAAATCTTTAAAAGTTTGTTATAATAATTGCCGGAGACGGTATTTTTTATAAACCGTACTTAAATATTTATAAGTAAATATTCTCCAAAAAAATTTTAAGGAGAGAGAAAATGAAAGTATTAAGAAATGTCGAAGAGGCATTGGAATTTACCAAGGGAAATTACCAAAAGTCTGTAGGCTTAGTTCCAACTATGGGATTTTTGCACGCAGGACACAAGTCTTTAATCGACGAAGCAAGAAAGAATAACGATATTGTTGTTGTATCTATTTTTGTAAACCCAACTCAATTTGGACCAGGTGAAGATTATGAAGCCTATCCAAGAGATGAAGAGAGAGATTTTAAACTTTGCGAAGATGCTGGTGTAGACGCAGTTTTTACTCCAGATCCCAAGGAATTTTATCAAAATCACAAAACTTATGTGACTATTGAAGATTTAAAGGATAATTTGTGTGGCAAGACTCGTCCAATTCACTTTAGAGGTGTCTTGACAGTTTTGACTAAACTTTTCCACATCTTTAAACCTACTAATGCTTACTTCGGAAGAAAGGATGCACAACAATTTTTAATTGTAAAAAAAGCTGTTTATGACCTAAACTTTGGCATCAATATAGTGCCATGTCCTATTAAAAGAGAAGATGATGGGCTTGCAATTTCTTCAAGAAATGTATATCTTTCAGAAGAAGAAAGAAAGGCTGCACCAATTCTTCACAAGGCTCTTGAAAAGGGAAGAGCTGCAATTAAAAAGGGAATGAAGGCAGAAGACTTAATAAAAATCATTGTAGATGAAATTAAGACAGAAAAGCTTTCTGACATTGAATATGTTCAAGTTGTAGACACAAAAGAAATAAAAGATGTAGACATAATAGATGGAGATGTCTTAGTGGCTCTTGCTGTAAGATTTGGAAAAACTAGACTAATTGACAACTTCTTCTATGAGGTATGAGATGTTTAGAAAAATTTCACATTACATTGAGAAGTATCTCATCATAATAATTTTATTTTTGTCAGCTTGCGCTCTTAGATATCCAAATAGTTTTAGTTTTATGACTAAATACACTTCACTATTTTTGGCAGCAGCCATGTTTGGAATGGGAACTAGCATAGAAACTAGGGATTTTAAAAATCTTTTAAAGGCGCCGAAAATAATTTTTTTGGGAGCACTTTGCCAGTATACAATTATGCCTCTATTGGCTTTGGCATTATCTGTCCTATTTAAATTACCAAAGGACATTGCCCTTGGAGTAATTTTAGTGGGAGCTTGCCCTGGTGGAACTGCATCAAATGTACTTTCTCACATTGCAGAAGGTGATCTTGCTTATTCAGTTCTTTTGACAGTGGCATCAACTTTACTTGCACCAATAGTTACGCCTCTTCTTGTTTATTTAATGGCAGGCTCAATTGTTGAAGTGTCCTTTATGTCTATGTTTATCTCAATAGTAAAGGTAATTGTAATTCCAGTAGGACTTGGAATTATTACAAATACACTTTTGAAAAATAAAATAAAGAAAATTGATTTTATTTTTCCTCTAATTTCTTCTATGGCAATAGCTCTAATAATTGCAGCCATAGTTGGACTTAATGCAGAAAAGATTATGACTTCAGGTCTTTTAGTTTTTGGAGTTGTAATTATTCACAACTTCTTGGGACTTTTAGTTGGACTTGGAGTTGGAAAATTAACTGGTCTTGATTATGATAAGAAGTCAACTTTATCTATTGAAGTTGGAACACAAAATTCAGGTCTTGCAGTGGTACTTGCAAATACAAATTTTGCCATAAATCCACTGGCAGCCCTTCCAGGAGCAATTTTTTCTGTAGTTCAAAATTTAATTGGCTCAATATTTGCTCATTATAGGGCAGGGCAAAGAGAAAAGATGCTAAAAGAAAGAGAAGTAAATATATAAAAATAGCCAAGGTTTTTCCTTGGCTTTTTTAGTGAGAAATTTTTATTTTTCATGAACTTTCTTACAAGTTATATGTTCAATGGCAAGATAATAAACTAAGACATTCTTAAAACTTCTTACCATGGCTGCATCAACTTCTGAAAGAGAAGGATAGTATCTTGAAGCAAGTTCACTTAATTTTCTTGCAGCAAGCTCTTGGTCTTTTACTATTTCTATTTTACCAAAGGCAATTACGCTTTTTAGGTAATAAGACCAGCCATTATCTGAAAGCTCTTCATCTCCATAAGTAACAAAACATGATTTGTTATTTTTTTCAATACAATCCACCTTGTAGCCAGTCTTTGAACCATGAAAATAAATTCTATTCTCTTCATCATCATAAAAATAATTTATGGGAAGGGAATAGGGGTAATTATCGTCGCCATTAAAAGAAAGGACTCCTCTTTTATTTTCTTTAAGCAATTTTTTAGCTTCATCAAGGGGAAGCTCTTGTTTTATTCTTCTCATTTCTCTAAACATATAGCACCTCTTTTTATAATTATAGCAAATAATTTTATGATTATAAAAAGAGATTAAAATCATGCTATAATGAGGACATGAAAGAATTATACAATGTTTTTAAAAATATAAAATTCTCCAATGATGGAGAAATTGAAGAAAAAATTTATGAAGATGATAGTCTAAAAATAATTAGGACTATGTCACTAAATCAAGTCACAGACTTTTATGACCAAGAGGAACTTGAAATTGTGTTTTTACTTGGAGGTCTGGCTGAAATAGAATATGATAATGGAAGGATTATAAGTTTAGAAAAGGGAGACACACTAGAGATAAGACCTCACGAAATTCACAGAGTAAGGAGTCAAGATAGGGCAGTTTGGCTTTGCATTTTTAAAAAATAATATAAAAAAGGGAAGAGGTAAGACTCTTCCCTTAATTTTTATCTTTATCTTATTTATTTCTCAAAAACTCATCAATAGACTTTGCTGCATTTTTTCCAGCACCCATGGCAAGGATTACTGTTGCAGATCCTGTAACGGCATCTCCACCAGCAAAGATTTCCTTACGAGATGTTTGCGATTCTTCATTTACAATTATGCCGCCCCATTTTTCTATGTCAAGATTTTTTGTAGTTGAAGAAATTAGTGGGTTTGGATTTGTTCCAAGAGCCATGATAACTGTTTGGAATTTTTCTTCATATTCGCTGCCTGAAATTGGCACTGGTCTTCTTCTTCCTGATGAATCAGGTTCTCCAAGTTCATTTCTCACACATTTAAGGGACTTAACCCAGCCTTCATCGTCTCCAAGAATTTCCACTGGATTAGTCAGCATTTCAAATTTAATGCCTTCTTCCTTTGCGTGATGAACTTCTTCAGTTCTTGCAGGAAGTTCTTTTTCAGTTCTTCTATAGACAATGGAAACATCGGCGCCAAGTCTCTTGGCAACTCTTGCAGCATCCATTGCTACATTTCCACCACCAACTACGGCAACTTTTTCGCCAACATTTACTGGAGTGTCATATTCTTCGTCAAAGGATCTCATTAAATTATTTCTTGTCAAAAATTCATTTGCAGAGTAAACTCCATTTAAGTTTTCTCCAGGAATATTCATAAATTTAGGAAGACCTGCGCCAGATCCAATAAATACAGCTTGGTAGCCTTCTTTTATTATGTCATCAATAGTCATAGTTCTTCCTATGACAAAGTTGTTTTCTATTTTTACGCCGAGATTTTTAATATTTTCTACTTCGTATTCCACAACTTCATCGGGAAGTCTAAATTCTGGTATGCCGTAAATTAAAACTCCACCAGATTGTTGAAGGGCTTCAAAAATTGTCACATCGTAACCCATTTTTGCAAGTTCACCTGCACAAGTAAGACCTGCAGGACCTGCTCCAACAACAGCTACTTTTTTATTTAGTTTTCTTATTTCGCCAACTTCTTTAATTTGGTGACGTCTTGCATAGTCTGCTGCAAATCTTTCAAGCTTACCAATGGAAACAGAGTCGCCACGATTTAAAAGGACGCATCTTTCTTCACATTGTGTTTCTTGTGGACAAACTCTTCCGCAAACTGCAGGAAGAGATGTGTAAAGGGAAAGAACCTTATAAGCTTCCTTGAAATTACCATTGGCAATTTCCTTTATAAAGCCAGGTATGTCAATGGAGACAGGACAACCACCAACACAGCCAGGTTTTTTACAGTTAAGACATCTGCTTGCTTCTTCTACAGCTTCTTCTGCTGTGTAGCCAAGGCAAACTTCTTTGAAATTTTTATTTCTCTCTTCAGGTGCTTGTTCAGCAATTGGCACGCGTTTAAATCTATCTTCAGCTTTTTTTATGACAAAGCCATCTTTTTCTTGACCTTCTAAGTTTTTATCTTGTACAGATTCTGCTAAGTGATCAGATACTGCAAGATCCATTGTGCAGTGGTGATCTTTTATTGTCTTAGTCTTCTTGTTGTTGATGTATTGTCTTTGTCTTTTCATTGCAGAATCAAAGTCAACTAAGTGACCATCAAATTCTGGTCCATCAACGCAGGCAAATTTAGTTTTGCCATCTATGCTAACACGACAAGCTCCACACATTCCAGTTCCATCCACCATTATTGGGTTAAGGGAGACTGTTGTTGGAAGATTATATTTTTTTGTAGTTAAACAAACAAACTTCATCATAATCATAGGTCCAATGGAAACCACATGATCATATTTTTTATTTTCATTTTCAATTAAGGCTACGATTTTATCAGTAACAAGACCCTTAAAACCGTAAGAACCATCATCTGTTGCTATGTATAAATTGTCGCAGACAGATTTTAATTCATCTTCTAGGATTACAAATTCTTTTGACTTTGCTCCAATAATTATGTCGCAGTGAAGTCCATGGTCCTTAAAAAATTTTGCTTGAGGATAAACTGGTGCAGTTCCAACGCCGCCAGCAACGAATAGATATTTTTTGTCCTTTAAAGATTCAAGGTCCATGTCGCAAAAATCAGATGCGTGACCAAGAGGTCCAACAAAATCTTTAAAGTTTTCTCCTTCTTCAAAGGCTGCAATTTTTTTAGTTGATTCTCCAGAAGCTTGTACAACTATTTGTACGCTACCTCTTTCTACATTGTAATCAGAAATTGTGAGAGGTATTCTCTCAGAATATTTGTCTGCTATTAAAATAATAAATTGACCTGGTTTTGCAGAAGCTGCAATTTTAGGTGCATATATGTCAAATAAATAAATATTTGGCGCAAGTTCTTTTTTTCTTAAAATTTTTGGCAAAATAATCACACTCCAAGGATATTATAGCATAAGGAAAATTTTAGGTAAAAGAAATTTAAAATGCTATGATTATTTATTTAAAAGTCTACTTTTTTCTTATAAATGATAAAAAATATTTACTAATGTAAAATTTTAAAGTATATTATATCTAAGGTGATTGAAATGAGAAAATTTTCAAGAGAAATAAAAAAAGTTGTCATAAAAGTTGGATCATCATCTATTACTCATGACAATGGAAAAATAAATTTACAAAAAATTGATGAATTGTGCTTTGAAATTGCTAATTTAAAAAACCAAGGCATTGATGTTATTTTAGTATCTTCAGGTGCCATTGCAGCAGGTCGTGCAAAATTAAATTTATCTGAAAGACCAAAAGAAACTTCAGTTAAACAAGCTGCAGCAGCAGTTGGTCAAGTAGCCCTAACTAATATTTATGATAGGTCACTTATTTCCTATGGCTACAACTCTGCGCAAATACTTCTCACAAGACAAATTGAAAAAGATGACGAGATGAGGGAAAATGCAAAGAATACTTTTGAAAAATTGCAGGGAATGAATGCCATTCCAATAATAAATGAAAATGACACAATTTCCACTTATGAAATAAAATTTGGCGATAACGATACACTTTCTGCCATAATATCAAGAATTACAGAAGCAGATCTTTTGATTATGCTTACAGATATAGAGGGACTTTATACAGACGATCCGAGAAAAAATAAGGATGCAAAAATTATTCACCAAGTGGATAATATTAATGATGTTGAAGGTATGGCAAAGGAAACAGAATCCAATGTTGGAACTGGTGGAATGTATACAAAAATTAAGGCAGCAAAGCTTGCTATAGAAAAAAACATCCAGGTTGTAATTGCATCTGGAGAAAACATGAAGACAATTAGAGATATAGTTAAAGGAGAAGAAATTGGAACATATTTTAAGTGTTAAAGAGCTTGGAAAAATTGCAAAGGAAGCTTCTTACAAATTAAAAAAATTAAATACAGCTGAAAAAAATAAAATGCTGGAATCTATTAAGGATTCACTTTTATCTGAAAGTAAAAAGATTTTAGCTGCCAATGAAACAGACATAAAAAAGGGCAGAGAAAATAATATGCCTGAAGGTTTAATTGATAGACTTCTTTTAAATGAGGCGAGAATTGAAGCCATGGCAAAATCTATTGATGATGTTATAGATTTTAAGGACCCAGTAGGAAAAGTTTTGTCCATGGAAGAAAATTATGCAGGACTTTTAATTGGAAAGAAAACTGTTCCCATGGGAGTTATTGCCATAATTTATGAATCAAGACCAAATGTTACTCTTGATGCTGCCATTTTGTCCTTAAAGGCATCTTCTACCATAATTCTTCGTGGTGGGAAAGAATCTATAAATTCAAATATTGCCATTGCTGATGCCATAAGACTGGGCATAAAAAATGCTGGCTATGACGAAAATTTTGTGCAAATAGTAAAGGATACTTCAAGAGAATCTTCAAAGGAATTAATGCAGCTTAAAGGCTATGTAGACCTTTTACTTCCAAGAGGCTCAGCATCTCTAATTAATTCTGTTGTGGAAAATGCCAAGGTACCTGTAATTGAAACTGGCGTTGGCAATTGTCACATTTATGTTGATGAAGATGCTGATATAGAAAAGGCTATAAAGATTATAGAAAATGCAAAAACACAAAGAATTGGAGTTTGCAATGCCATGGAATCTCTTGTGGTTAATGAAAATCTAGAAGACAAGTTTTATGACTTGTTAAATGATATAATCGACAAATATAATATTAAAGTTCACGCAGATGAAAAATCTATTAATAAATTTAAAAAGGCAGTCCCTGCTACAGAAGATGATTTTGGACGTGAATATCTTGACTACGAATTTTCTGTCAAGACTGTAAAAGATGTTGATGAAGCAATTGACCACATCACAAGATATTCTACGGGACACTCTGAAGCAATTTTGACAAAATCCTATGAAAGGGCAATGAAATTTTTAGAAGAAGTTGACTCTGCCTGCGTCTATGTCAATGCATCAACAAGATTTACAGATGGTGGAGAATTTGGCAAGGGAGCAGAACTTGGCATATCAACACAAAAACTCCACGCAAGGGGACCAGTTGGCTTAGATGAGCTTGTAAGCTACAAGTATATAATATTTGGTCACGGTGAATTTAGAAAATAGTAAGTATTAAGACCAGAGTTAAAATTTTCTCTGGTTTTTTATTTAAAATATTTTTGTAGATAATTAAGTTAAAGACTAAATTTTTGATAAAGTTACAATAATTTACTAAGTTTAAATATTTTATATATTTAAAAAATTTGGGGGTTATATGAAAATTCATGATCTTTTAAAGATAAAATATCCAATTTTGCAAGGTGCCATGGCAAATATTTCTACAGCAGAACTTGCTGGAGCGGTTTCAGAAGCTGGTGGCCTTGGTATGATAGCAAGTGGTGGCTTTAGTCCAGAGAAAGTTAGATCTGAAATAAGAAAAATAAAAAAGATGACAGATAAGCCCTTTGGCGTAAATATGGTAATGATTCATCCTGAAATTCATGAGCTTAATAAAATAATTGTGGAAGAGGGAGTAAAAATTATAACTTGTGGTGCGGGAAATCCTGAGAAATATTTTGATTATTGGCTAAAAAATGGTTTAAAGGTAATTCCAATTATTGCCAATAAAAAAATGGCACAAAAAGTTGAGCGTCTTGGTGCCACTGCCTGTGTCTTTGAAGGAGCAGAAGCAGGAGGACATATTGGCAAGCTCAATACCTTCCCAGCTCTTCCAGAAATTGCTGACTCTGTAAAAATTCCTGTGATTTCTGCTGGTGGAATTTACACAGGAAGACAAATTCTTGCTGCAGAAATTTTGGGAGCAAGTGGAGTGCAAATGGGCACAAGATTTTTAGTGTCAAGGGAAGCCCCAATTCATGAAAATTTTAAAAAACTTTTAATCGATGCCAGTGACAGAGATACAATTGTAACAGGAATTACAACATCTCATCCAATAAGATGTTACAAAAATAAATTGGCTGAAAAACTTTTAGAAATTGAAATAAATAAGCTTGGGGAAGATGAGTTTGAAAAATACGCAAAAGGATCTGGCAAAAAAGCTGTCATAGATGGAGATGTAGTTTGGGGTTCTGTTATGGCAGGAGAGGGCTACGAGTATTTAAATAAAATTGAAAGTGTAAAAGATATAATAGAAAATATTATGAGAGACTATAAAGATTTAAAAGATAATTTTAAAAAGAATTAAGAAAAAATGACAATAATTTTATAAGAGAGAAGAAAAATGGAAAGATTTAACAATGAAAAATTAAAAAAAATTCAAATTTTAAATGGGGCACAGTTAAAGTACATTGCCTTTATTTCTATGCTAATTGACCACATAAATAAGGGCATAATTTTACCTTATCTTGAAGTAGGATCCACCCTATCAAAGATTTCTACAGTCTTTGATGTTTTAGGTCGTATTGCCTTTCCCCTATTTTCCTTTTTTATAGTGGAAGGATTTTTTAAAACTCACAGCAGGAAAAAATATTTACTAAATTTACTTTTCTTTGCAGTGATTTCTGAAGTGCCCTATGATATGTTTTCATCAAAAGTATTTTTAGAATTTAGATTAAATAATGTCTTATTTTCTCTGGCTCTATCATTAATTTTTATATGGATCTTAGATGAATTTAGAAACAAATTTGAGGATAAAATTCGCAAGTGGTGGAAATTTATATCAATTCCACTTTTAATTGTCATGTACTTTGTTAGCACTTTTGTGTCAGGAGATTATGATTTCCACGCAATCCTCACAGCTTTCTTCTTTTATATATTTTACAATAAACCTGTTACTTCAGCAGTCCTTGCCTATTTAAGTATTATTAAAGAAGTTTGGTCAATACTTGGATTTGGTCTAACTATAATGTATAATGGTGAAAAGGGAAAACAAAATAAAATTTTTAATTATTTATTTTATCCAGTGCATCTTCTAATTCTTGGACTTTTGAGGATGTATCTTGATATTTGATTTTTAACTAAAGACGCAGATGCGTCTTTTTATTTTTGAAAACTTTTAAAATTTTAAAGGTTTTCATAATATAGGAGGTAAAAGATGAAAGAAGAAAATATTTTGGGAAGAGACCCTATAAAAAAACTACTTATACAGTTTGCACTACCAAGTATTTTTGCCTTAATAATAAGCTCCCTATATAATATTGTAGACCAAATTTTTATAGGAAACTCTGTGGGGATGCTAGGTAATGCTGCAACAAATGTTGCCTTTCCTCTTGTTACAATTTGCACAGCTCTTGCCCTTCTATCTGGCATAGGTGGAGCTGCAAATTTTAATATTTCATTGGGAAGAGGACAAAATGAACTTGCAAGGCACTACATCAAAAATTCCATAAGTCTTGCCACTATAGCAGGTTTTGCCTTTACAATAATAACTCACTTATATATGGAAACTTTTTTAAAAACTTTTGGCGCAACAAAGGAAATTATGGACTATGCCATAGAGTATGTGTCCATAACTTCTTATGGATTTATATTTTTAATTTTAGTAAATGTGGGTTCAACTTTAATAAGAGCTGATGGTGCACCAAAATTTTCCATGTACTCCATGGTAGTAGGTGCTGTCATAAATTTAATTTTAGACCCAATTTTTATTTTTGTCTTTGACATGGGCATGGCAGGAGCAGCTTATGCAACTGTTTTGGGACAATTTTTTTCTTTTCTAATGATAGTATTTTATTTTACAAGACATTTTAAATCTGTGGACCTAGAGGGAAAATATTTTGAATTTCAATTAGATAAGATTATAAACATAGCAAGGCTTGGTGCTGCAAGTGGATTTAATCAAGCTGCTATATTATTTGTTCAAATACTCATGAATAATTTTTATAGATACTATGGATCTTTGTCAGAATATGGAGCAAATATACCTCTTGCGGCAGTGGGAATTGTAATGAAGGTAAGCATGGTATTTTTCTGTGTCAATATTGGACTTTCCCAAGGACTTCAACCAATTTCTTCCTTTAATTATGGGGCAAAAAATTATGACAGGGTTGTTGAAGTTTATAAACTTGCAATAAAATATTCTCTTATAGTTTCATCAATTTCCTTTGTGATTTTTCAAATTTTTCCAAGACAAATAATTATGCTCTTTGGAGGAGGTAGCGACTTATATTTTGACTTTGCCATAAAATTATTTAGGATTATGCTCTTCTTTACTTTTTTAAATGGAGTGCAACCAGTTACTATGGGATTTTTAACATCCATAGGACTTGCCAAGAGAGGGATTTTAATTTCTCTATTAAGACAAGTTCTTCTTCTTGTTCCCTTTGCCTATATTTATGCAAACTTATTTGGAGTAAAGGGACTTTTGTACGCACCTCCAACAGCAGATTTTATAACTGCCCTAATTACCTTTGCCCTTGCAAAAAAAGTTTTAGATAATCATAGAAAAAAATCAATTGAAGTATAAAGGCAAGCCTTTGGACAAACCATTAACTTAAAGTAAATATAAAATGGTTTTCCAAGGGCTTTTTTAAAAAATAGTATTAATTATTTTAAGCTAATAAATGAGCTTGAAAAAGATTTCATTTTCAACTAAAATAGAAATGTAACGAAGTACATAAAAATTTTAAGGAGGATGTAAATGAAAGCGTTAATGGTAGACTATATGTCAGATGTTATTGACAAGGGACTAGAAGAAAGAGGTATTGAACTTGATAAAGTTATGCTTCCAACTTCTGAAAAATTAGCAGAAATTATTGAACCTTATGATTTCCTATTCATGAGAGTTGACCCATTCATCAACAAAGAAGTTCTTGATGCTGCTAAAAACTTAAAGGCAATTTTCGTTGGTTCAACAGGAACTAACCACATTGACCTTGACTATGCAAAAGAAAAAAATATTCCAGTTAAAAACTCTCCAGGACAAAATGCAAACGCAGTTGCTGAACTTGTTTTTGCAAAAATGTTAGATCTTTACAGAAATTCTGTACAAGCTCAAAACGAAGTTAAGGGTGGAATTTGGAACAAATATAGATGGATTGGTAGAGAACTTAGAAACAAAACTCTAGGAATTTGTGGTTTTGGTGCAATTGGTAGAAGAGTTGGAGAAATCGCTAATGTATTCCACATGAGCGTTCTTGCTTATGACCCATTCTTAAAACCAGAAGATATTAAAGTTGACTATGCTAAACTTGTTGATTTCGATACTCTTGTAAAAGAATCTGACATTATCACTCTTCACATGCCACTAACTCCTGACACTAAGGACTTATTTGCAGCAGAAGAATTTGAAAAGATGAAAGACGGAGCTTGCATAATAAACGCTGCTCGTGGCGGAATTGTTAACGAAGATGACCTATACGACTACATCAAAAATGGCAAACTAGGCGGAGCAAACTTAGATACACTTTCTAACGAACTTGGCTCTGGCGGACTTGACACTCAAGATGTTCCAGTTGAAAGCAAATTATTTGAACTTGATAGACTTTATGTAACACCACACATTGGTGGCTCAACTATCGACGCTCAAGACGACATTGGACATGTAATTCTTAAAAACTTTGACGAATTATTTCCAAACTGCAAATAATTAAATAATAATTTTAAGGCTGTTTGTTTTTTAAAAATGAACAGCCTTTTACATAATATTTTAAGTTTTAAGGTTTAAGCACTTAATAGGGGCGGATGAAATAAGATGAAAAAGCAAAAATTTTTTAAATTTATTGAGTATTTCTTTTTTGCAAGTACAACTTTTATGACAGGTGTATTTTTGTATTATCTTTATGAAAGAGATGATTTAGATTTTTTAAAACCTTTAATGCCATATTTTGGGATACTTCTTTTTGCATCCTTTGTTAGTGCTGTAAAATACAAAAAGAAATAAAATAATTTTTTAAGACTGTTCACAATTGTGGGCAGTTTTTTTGCAGTCCTTATTCATTGTAATGACAATTTCTTTGTAATAAAATAATAAATAAAGAGGAGGATGACATGAAGGATTATTACGCACCGATTATTTTATTATTTGCTTTTACTGGAGTAATTTTTTTATATGATTATTATATAAAAATAAAAAACGAAAGAATTTTGCGAGCAGAAATAAGAAAAAACTTTGGGAAAATTCACTCAAAAAAGTTCAAGGGAAAAATTGACGGCATACATAAAAGACTTGGCGGAAATTTAAGTGAAATAACAGCAGCTGATTTAAACTTCGACAAAATAATTGAGAATATGAACCACAGTATGACAAGGCTGGGTCTTGAATATTTTTACTATAGAATAAAAAATTTGATTTTAGATGAAGCTGACCTTTTAGAGATAGAGAAAAATTTAAAGGCTAATGAAGATAAAAAAGACCAGCTTTTAGACCTGCAATTACAACTTGGGAAAATCGGTTATTTCAAGGAAGATGTCCTAAATCTTATTGAAGAAGAAGTTAAAGTTGATAGGGAACTTGAAATAGGGGCGAAAGTTTTTTCTTTCACAGCACTTTACATATTATTACTTTTTATTTTCTTAAAGGCTCAGGCAATTTTATTTATTTTTGCCCTTCTAGGCATTAACATTTACATTTATAAAAAATTTAATGAAATAACTTTAGGTAAATTAGAAGCCTTAATGAGGCTTAAAAGTATTTTATTTGTATCAGAAAACTTGGTGAAAAATAAAAATGAGCTTTTCACAGAAGAACTTCAGGAGATAGAAAATATTTTAAGAGACCTTGCTCCCTTAAAGAGAACTTTAAAGTCCTTTGGATTTTTGACAGGCAATGCAGAAATGGACTTTGCAGAAACCTACAAAAATGTATTATTTTTATCAGAGGCGAGAAGATTTTCAAAAGCGCAAAAACATTTCAAAAAATACGGAGAAGAAATTCATAAACTTTATTACTTAATAGGAAAAATAGACTGTCAAATTGGAATTATTTCTATAAAAAAGGCATATAAGACAAATTTTGCAGACTTTGGAGAAAAAATTTCTGGGAAAAACTTATACAACCCACTCTTAAAAGAAGCAGTAGCCAATGATTTAGATTTAGAAAAATCAATAATTTTAACAGGATCAAATGCATCAGGAAAATCAACTTACCTTAGGACTATAGGAATTAACGCAGTCTTTGCCCTTAGCTTTGGAATTTTCTTTGGTGAAAAACTTGAAATAAAGCCAATGAAATTAACTTCAGCCATTGATATATCAGACTCAATAATGGAAAATCTATCCTATTTTATGGCAGAGTCCAAGGCAATAGGAGACATGATTGAAGACAGCGAAGAAAAAATAATTTTACTTGACGAAATATTTAGGGGTACAAACACCATTGATAGAATAGCTTCAGCTACAGCGACCCTAAAATATTTAACAAGAAATAATCATGTAGTGGCGGCAACTCACGATATTGAGCTTACAATTTTATTAAAGGACCTATATAAAAATATGCACTTTGAAGAAAAAATAGAAGATGGCGATATAAAATTTGACTACTTATTAAAAGAAGGTCCAGCCACATCTCGTAACGCCATTGCAATTTTAGATAATTTAAATTACCCAAGAGAAATAATAAAAGAAGCAATAGCCCTTTCAAAGGAATTAGAAGAAAGATAAAAATAGTAAATTTTCCACTGGACCTACCAGTGGTTTTTTATTGAAAGCTTTTCATACTTTAATTGTTTTTTCTTATAATATATAATATTAATAGGAATGAATTTTTTTATATAGATTCTGCATATAGATTGTGAGGGGAGTATGAGGATTTATTTTACTAGACATGGGGAAACTGAATGGAATAGGGCTGGAATTATTCAAGGACAAGATGATTCGCCACTTACTAAAGAGGGAATTGAGATGGGTAAAATTCTTCGCGAGAAATGTAAGGACATCCATTTTGATGCAGTTTATTCATCTGATTTAGGTCGTGCTTATGATACTGCAAAGCTCATTTGTCCCAATCAATATATTGTAAAGACTTCTCTACTTCGTGAAATAGATGTGGGTTATTGGTCGGGAAAAAATATTCAAGATGTGAGAAAAGATGACACTTGGCTTCACAAACTTTATTTTGAAAAGCCACACTCCTACAACAGAATTGATGGCGAAAGTCTCTACGACCTTAGAAGGCGAGTGGAAAAATTTTTTGAGTATGCTGTTTATCCTGAACTTGATAATAATATTTTAGTTGTAACTCACGGGGTAACTATTGTTGCCATGTATTCAATTATGGAAAATGTGCCTATGAAAAATTTTTGGATAAATAGGGTAAGGAGAAACGCTGAGTTTAATATTTGTGATTATCATGATGGCAAGTTTAAAATTATTAAGAAGGCTCCGCAAAATCCTGTGGATTCTATTTGAGGTGATTAGATGAAAAATTATGATTTAATTATAATTGGTGCTGGCGCTGCTGGTTTAAGTGCTGCCATTTATGCTGGTAGGTCTCTTTTAAATACTCTTATTATTGAAAAATTTTCCTTTGGTGGAAGGGTTAATGACACTCCAAAGGTCATTAATTATCCTGGTTTTAAGGAAATTTCTGGAAGAGATCTTATTAATGAATTTAGAGAGCAAGCAGAAAATTTTAGTACTAATGAGTTTTGCTATGGAACTGTTTCTAAAATAGAAAAGATAGATGAGGGATTTAAGCTAACTACTTCTAGGCGTAAGGAATTTTCTTCTAAGGCAATTATTATTGCTACGGGAACTTATGCAAAGATGATAAATGTGCCTGGTGAAACTGAATTTGCTGGTCGTGGTGTGTCTTATTGCTCTACTTGTGATGCTGATTATTTTAAAGACAAGGACATACATATTTTAGGTTCAGGAGATCTTGCCCTTGAAGAGGCTGATTATCTTTCTAATTTTGCCAATTCTATTAATATGATTATTATTCATGAAGAGGGAAATTTTGATGGCAATAATTTGGAAGTTGAGAAAATTAAAAAGAACCCCAAGGTTTCCTATACTTGGCACTCAAAGCTTGAGGGGATTTATGGAAATGATAGGGTAAATAGCCTTGATATTTTAGATTTATCTGATAATACTAATACTAGAGTAACTACTGATGGAATTTTTATTTTTGCTGGCATGAGCCCAAATTCTTTTTTTGTGAAAGATATTTTAGATTTAGATAATTTTGGTTTTATAAAAACTGATGAATGTATGAGGACATCTGTTGAAGGAATTTTTGCTGCAGGAGATATAAGACAGAAACCTTTAAGACAAATTGTTACGGCGGCAAATGATGGTGCAATTGCTACAGTTTATGCAGAGAAGTACATTAGAAATAGAGGTGTAAAATGAGAGTCTATCCAAGGGGAACAGTAGTCTACAATAGAGAAAAGGCCTACAATGGCATAAATTTAATCTCAACAGCAAAGGATGGAGCTCTTATTACTAAAATGGATGGCACTGAGCTAAAAAGATATTCAGTAAATCCCATGCCCGCAAAAATGCTTCCCAATAAAAATATAATGAGTATTTCTTCTTTTAGGTCATCTGATTTTGGAGTCAGCGATGGCATAAAACTCATTGAGTTCGATAAAGATGGAAAAGTTTTATTTGATTTTGACAAATTTAAATTTACAGAAGACAGGGGTTATCGCCCAAAGTGGATGGCTAGGGCCCACTCTGATTTTCAAAGAGAAGGCAATTCTCTTGGTTATTATTATCCTGGTGAAAAAATTATTGAAGGAGGTAACACTCTTTTATTAGTTCACGATACTATAAAGGATAAGAGAATTTCTGATAAAATGATTTTAGATGATGTAATTTTAGAGGTTGATGATGAGGGAAATATTGTTTGGAAATTTTCCTTTAGCGAACATTTTGAACAATTGGGATTTTCTGAAGAGGCGAAAAATGTACTTTATAGAAATCCTAATCTTAGGAATTCAGAAAAACCTCGTGGAAATTATTTGGATGTTACATCAATTTCAACTATTGGAGAAAATAAATGGTTTGATCAAGGAGATCCTAGATTTCATCCAGATAATATTTTATTTACGGCTAGAGCTGCAAATATTATTGGCATTATAGACAAAAAAAGATCTCGTATTTGTTATAAACTGGGTCCTAATTTTTCTGATTTTAAAAAAGTTGATCCCGTTGTTGGGTCTGCCTTTGCAAGTATTATTCCAAAGGGTCTACCTGGCGAGGGAAATCTTTTAATTTTTGATAATGGAGGAAGATGTGGATATGGTTCTCCAACGCTTACATCGCCATCAGGGCTTTTACCTTTTGTAAGAAATTATTCAAGAATACTCGAAATAAATCCAGTGACCTTAGCAGTTAACTGGTCAGTGGATCCAAGAGATTTTGGTTTTTCCATTCCTATGAATGGATATAAATTTTATTCGCCCTATGGTGGAAATCTTCAAAGATTGCCTAATGGCAACACACTTATAACTCTTGCTACAGAAGGTCTTGTAATTGAAATAACTCATACAAAGGAAATTGTTTGGCAATGGACTTGTCCTTATAGAACTACTACAGAAAATCTTTTGAAAAATAATATGATTTACAGGGTTTATAGATATCCTTACGATTATCTTGGCGTTGACGAAAGTGAAAATAAAATTGAAGAAATTGAAGATGCTTCTTACTTTAAGTTAAAAGGCGCAGGAGACTTTAAGTCTGTAGAAATAACTAATGTAAGGGGTGGAAAATTATCAATAGATATTGACCCACTTTCACAAGAATCTGAATCAGTAAAAGACCTTGATGAAAATAAAAAAGTTATAAAGAGAAATGAATCTAAAATAAAATATGTGACAGAAAATCACTTTGATGCTACTATTAAAAATCAAAGAGCTGCCATTATTATCTTTGGTGCAGAGAGATGTTCTCACTGCGAGCCACTTATGGAAGTTATGCAGGTTCTCTTGGAAGAAGAATTTAGAGAAGTTTCTTGCTACTATATGGATCTGGACAAAAATAAAGATTTTGCAGAGCAAAATGAAATTTTCCAATTGCCAAGAGTTTCTTTTTATAAAGAGGGCAAAAAAGTTTATGAATTTCTTGGAGAAAAATCCTATGATGAAATTGCTGAATTAATCGAAAAATATATTTTAGAAATTTAGATAATAAAATAAATTCAAATTAATTAAAAAACCCCTGCTGGAATATTTTCTCTCAAAGAATATTCTTAGTGGGGGTTTTTAGTTTATTTATTTCTATGCCAAGTTAAATTTACATAGGCTTTTTTATTTACTTTTGAATTTATTAAAAATCTATTTTTTACCATTCTAAGCATATATTTATCGTCCTTATAGGAATCGGAGTAGGCAAGAGAATTTTCGTAGTCTATTTCTATGCCCTCTCTTTCTAATATTTCATTTATGTTTTTTACTTTGATGTCTTTTTTGTTATTGCCGCGACATAATTTATAATCATTGTCTAAGTCTGTACCTATGATGTAGTCAAAGGGAAAGAGTTCACCAACATAAATTAAATAATTTGTGGCTGATGCAGAGCATAAAATTTTTATGCTGTCGTCATCATAGGATGAAAATTCATCTTCAAATTCCTTGAAGAAAAATTTGGGATAGAGATATTTTGTAACAAAGTCCTGGAGTTCATCTTCTGTAAAATATTTTATGACAGATACCATTTGGTTTTTCATAATGGTAAAATCAGAATTTAATTTAGCTTTTATATAGGCAGCAGATAAATTTAAGAGACTTTTAAAAATATTTATTTTTTTATTTTTGTAAGCATATTTATAAAGCTCAACTATAGATTCACAATCCACTACAGTTTTGTCAAAATCATAGAGCACAACTTTTCTTTTCAAAATCTCACCTCTATAGAATTATATCAAATTGTCTTCTTTATAAAAAGTTCTTGTGATATACTAAAACTGTGATATTTATGGGAATTATTATACATGTTGATATTGATGCCTTTTATGCATCAGTGGAAGAACTAGATGACAAAAGCATAATAGGAAAACCTCTAGTCGTAGGCGGCAGGTCCAATCATGGAGTTGTAACTACGGCTAATTACATTGCGAGAGATTATGGTATTCACTCTGCCATGCCCATGTATATGGCAAAAAAACTCTGCGACCACTTAATTATTAAACCCATGAGAAGAGAGAGATACTTGGAAAAATCTCGAGAGGTTTTTGACATTTTAAAATCTTACACAGATAAAATCGAAAAAGTTTCCATTGATGAATCTTATCTGGACCTCAGTGGACTTTCTTACGACGAAAATATTGTCTATGATATTCAAAGAAAAGTTTTTGAGAAAACTGGACTTAGTGTAAGTGTAGGTTTATCCTACAATAAATTTTTGGCAAAACTTGCAAGCGACTGGAATAAGCCTAAGGGCCTTATGATAATTAGAGAGTCTGATATGCCAGAAATTTTATTTCCCCTAGACATAAGAAAGGTTCATGGCATTGGAAGTAAGTCTGAGAAAAAACTTCGAAATATTGGAATAAACAAAGTTGAAGATCTTTACAATTTATCCTACGATTTTTTGGCAAATATGTTAAAAAAAAGTGGCGAAGAGATTTATAATAGGATTAGGGGAATTGACAAGAGAGAGGTTACACCAAATGCTGTTAGAAAAAGTCTTGGCACAGAGTCAACTTTTGAGGCAACAAAAAATAGAAGTGAACTCATAAATTATTTAAGGGAATTTTCCAGAGAAGTTTCAGAAGATTTAATTATAAAGGAAATTTCTGGCTACACTTTGACTTTAAAGATGAAAAATGAAAATTTTAAAGTCAAAACCAGGTCAAAAACTTATGATATAGCTATTTATGAAAAAGATGATATTTTAAATAAGAGTCTTGAAATCTTTGATGAAGCCTATGATGGCGAAAAGCTAAGACTTATTGGCATTACAGTTTCCAATTTAGTTGATTTAAATATAAGACAACTTTCTTTTTTTAATAGGGGGAGAAATGGAGAAAATTAATTTTAAAAAATTATTTGAAAATGATGAATATGTAAGGAGAAGTCATATAAGCTTAGTAGAACTTAGCGGCGATAATTTAGTTTTAAAAATGAAGCCAGAGAAAAATCAATTTAACGCCTATAATATTCTTCATGGAGCAGAAATTTTTGCCCTAATGGATACGGCAGCAGGCTGCCTTTCCATTGCCATGGGCAGGAAGGGTGTGACTTTAGATTCAAGTGTAAACTTTATTTCCAGCGTCTACCTTGGAGAAGAAATTTATTCTACCACAAAAATAATTCACTCAGGTAAAAGCACAGAAGTAATAGAGGTTTTGGCAAAAAAAGGCGACAAAATAGTTGCTAAGGGGAGTTTTACACTTTTTATTGTGGGAGAAATTGAAATTAGTGGAAAAGATTTTTAAAATAAATTTAACAGCTGAAAAATTTTTTTAATTTCTTTTTAAACTTTCTATGTTAAAATATTTGAAGAAAATATAAAGGATTTAATTATAAATGAGAAGTTTTTGGGATTTAGATTATGGCGAGGTTGGCTTCAAATTTTACGGTGCCTACCACTTTATTTGCCTTTTTATTATTTTAATATTTGGAATTTTCTTATATAAGCCATGGAAGGAAAATAAGACTTTTAGAAAAATTCTTGCCATTACTCCAATTACACTGGAAATTATTAGGCTTATAGCAGTTTTAATTGACGGGCATTATGATAGCTCATACCTGCCTTTTCATCTTTGCTTAATTGGAGCCCAGTTTATGGCAGTAGATGCTTTTTATGAAAGTAAAATTATTAAAGCCTGCCTTTATTATTTATTTATGCCAGCTGCAATTTTAAGTCTTTTTACGCCAGGTTGGGTTCAAGTAAATAAATATTCCTATGTGGCTATTGTTTCTTGGATAATCCACGGTATAAATTCCTTTTATCCAATTTATATTGTGATTTCAAAGGAATACCTGCCAAAGCTTAGAGACATTATTTATCCAGTAATTTTTATTCTTGTTACACTTCCAATAATAAAAATACTAAATAAAAAGCTTAATGCAAATTATTATTTTATAGAGGAGCCCTATGAGGGATCTGCCCTTGCTACTATAAAAAATGTCTTTCCCAATTATATAGTTGGACTTTTTATAGTGACAGTATTTGTAATGGTCCTTACATTTTTTATTTACAAATTAATAATAAAATTTAGAAAAAAATAAGACGAGGATTTTCACCTCGTCTCTTTTATTTTTCAGAAGCTATAGTATTATAAGTTATGCCAACTAAGGCGCCACCAATAATATTTCCAATAGTTACTGGTATTAAATTTTTAAGAATTAGGGCAAAAGAAAATTCTGGATTTAAAATTTTTGCCAGTGCAAAACAAGTCATATTTGCAACACTATGTTCAAAGCCAAGGCTTACAAAGGCAAGTATGCACCAGAAAATTAAAATTAACTTTGCTGAATCAGAAATTTTTCTTGAGCAAATTAAAACTGCAAGGCAAACTAAAATGTTACACATAATTCCCTTAAAAAGTAGTTGGAGAAAGTCAAAACTCGTCTTTCCAGTGGCTAGTTTTAATAGAGCGTCATTATATTCGGGAGAAACTCCAGTCATTTTAAATAAATATGAAATCAAAATTGAGCCTAAAATATTTCCAATATAGGAAAAAATTAAAATTTTTAAAAGACTTGCAGTGTCAATTTTTTTATTAAGTCTTCCCACAGTAGTCACAAGTACATTTCCTGTGAAAAGTTCTCCTCCTGCAAATACCACAAAGGATAGGGCAAGAGAGAAGACAAAGCCGTTAATAAATTTTACAGCTGCAATGGGAAGGGGAGAAAAGACGCTTGCTGAAAGTGTCATTATAAGCATTCCCATGCCAATAAAAAATCCTGCAAGAATAGAAGCAAGCATATACTTAAAAAGAGAGCTTTCAAGTAAATTTTTCTTCGTATTTGCAGAATTTGTAAGTCCAGTTATTATATCTTTATACATATTCCACCTCTTTTTTTTACTTCATTAAACATTATATCAAAAAGAGGCAGTTTTTCAATTGATGAAAGTATCTTTAACTTAATCTAATTTAAATTTTTTCTCATCTAGTGCTGTAATAATAATTTGAACAAGGGGCATTAAAAGATTAAAGAATAAGAAAGGTAGATAATTGATAGTTGAAACTCCAAGTATAGTAGTCATATAAGTTCCACAAGTGTTCCAAGGTATCATGGAAGATGTAACAGTTCCACCAGATTCAAGAGTTGATGACAAAAGTTTTGGATCTAGCTTTCTTTCCTTATATTCATTTTTAAACATTCTTCCAGGAACAACTATGGAAATATATTGTTCAGGCATAGTAGCATTTGTAAAAAGGCAAGTTAAAATTGTGGCAGTGACAAGTCCAACTGTGGATTTAATTTTACCAAGGAATTTTTTTACAATGGCTTCAAGTATTCCAGTCTCTTCTGCAATTCCACCAAACATCATGGCAATAATTGTAAGAGAAATAGAAGACATCATGTTATTAAGTCCGCCAGTAGTTAAAAGTTTATCCACTGATTCAAGACCAGTTTCTGAAACAAAACCATTTAAGGCAGCAGATAAGATGTCGCCAAAATTTATCTTTTGATAAATTGGTCCCAGAATGGCAGCTGAAATTATGCCAAGGCTTATGCCAGGAATTGCAGGAACTTTTTTTGCAATGGAAATTATTACAATAAGGGGTGCAATTAATAGGACTGGGGAAATATTAAAATTATTTTTTAAAGCTTCAGTTATAATACTTACGCTGGATAAATCTGCAGAGCTTCCCCTGTATTTCATTGAGAAAAATCCAAAAATTAAAAGAGTTAAAATATAAGTTATAATTGTAGGTTTAAACATTGCCTTAATGTGAGTGAAGACATCTGTTCCAGCCATTGCCGGTGCAAGATTTGTGGTATCAGATAGGGGACTCATTTTGTCGCCAAAATATGCACCAGATAAAACTGCACCTGCAGTAATTGGAGCAGGTATTCCAAGGCCACTTGCTATGCCCATAAGAGCAATGCCCATTGTACCAGCTGTGCCCCAACTTGTTCCTGTTGCAAGGGAAGTTATTGAAGTAATTAAAACTGTTGCTACAAGAAAAATTGATGGCTTTAAAATTAAAAGACCATAATAAATCATAGTTGGCACAACACCAGCTAAAATCCAAACGCCAATTAAAACTCCGATGATGGCTAAAATTATTATAGATTGCATGGCTTGAGAAATCCCCTTAATCATTGAGTTCTCGATAAATTTCCATGAGTATCCAATTTTTAAAGCAACAAGAGAAGCAATTAAAACACCAATTAACATTGGAATATGTGGACTTTCTTTATATCTTATAATACTTATAAACATTATTACTACAAGAGATAAAAAGGTAAATATTGCTTCAGAAAAATTTGCCTTTCTTATTTCCTTGTCATATTTTTTTATATTTTCTTTATTCATTTAACACCTCTGGCATAAATAGAAAAATTTAACATATTATATCATTAAAATAAAAATAATAAAAGTTTTAGTTAAATATCAAAGATGTTATACTATAAGAAAGTGGAGGTAATTATGGAACTTAAAAATAAAATTCGTGCAATAGAAAATTATCCAAAAGAGGGAGTTATTTTTAGAGATATAACAACTCTTTTAAAAGATAAGGATGCCTTTAAAAAAGCAGTAGATGAAATGGCAGAAAAAATTGATGAGGATGTAGACAAGATAATTGGCATTGAAGCAAGGGGATTTATTTTTGCCTCAGCCCTTGCCTATAAACTTGATAAAGGTTTTATTCCCGTTAGAAAACCAGGCAAACTTCCTTGGGATAAAGAAAGAGAATCCTATGAGCTTGAATATGGAGAAGACTCAATAGAAATTCATAAAGATGCAATAGAAGCTGGAGAAAAAATTGTAATAGTAGACGACCTTCTTGCAACTGGTGGCACAGCCAAGGCTTGTGTAAAACTTGTAGAAAAATTAGAAGGGAAAGTATCTTCTGCAATTTTCTTAGTGGAACTAGAAGACTTAAAGGGAAGAGAAATTTTAGAAGGAACTAAAGTAGAATCAATTATAAAATATTAAGAAATGAAAAATTCTTATCTCTATTAAAGAGATTTAAAAATTTTATGAATTAGTATTATATTTTTTCTTGTTTTAAAAGATTTTATATTATAAAATCAATAAATGAATAAATAAACTTATGGGAGCAATTTGCTGAGAGGAGTTAAGACTCGACCATCTTACCTGCTAGGATAATGCCTTGGCAGGGAAAAGTAAGATTACTCCTATAATTTTATAGGAGGTTTTTTTATATGAAATATGCCACTCAAAGGGAAGCAGCAAAACATGGTTTTGTCACAGAAGAGATGAAAATTGTGGCAAAAAAGGAAAATGTATCTTGCCAGTATCTCCTGGAGAAAATGGCTTGTGGCGAAATTGTCATTCCAAAAAACAAAAATCACAAATCAATTTCACCTGAAGGCATTGGAACAGGACTTAGGACCAAGATAAATGTAAACTTAGGAATTTCCAAGGACTTAAATGACATTGACATGGAAATGGAAAAAGTTGACATGGCACTAAAAATGGGTGCAGAAGCCATAATGGATTTATCAAATTATGGCAAGACTCAAGAATTTAGGAAAAAATTAATTGAAAAATCTACAGCCATGATAGGCACAGTGCCCATGTATGATGCAGTAGGATTTTTGGACAAGGGACTTTCTTACATAAAGGCAAAGGAATTTTTAGATGTAGTTAGAAATCATGCCGAAAATGGAGTGGACTTTGTGACAATTCACGCAGGCATAAATAGGGCAAATGCTGAAATATTTATGAGGAATAGGCGTGTAAATGAAATTGTATCTCGTGGAGGCTCTCTACTCTTTGGTTGGATGATGATGAATGATAGAGAAAATCCATTTTACCAATACTATGATGAGCTCTTAGATATTTTAAGAGAATATGATGTGACTCTTTCTCTTGGAGATTCCCTAAGACCTGGTGGCATTCATGATGCCACAGACCCTGCACAAATTTCAGAACTTATTACACTTGGCGAGCTTACAAAGAGAGCTTGGGAGAAGGATGTGCAAGTAATTATTGAAGGGCCTGGTCATGTACCAATTGGTGACATTGAAATGAATGTCAAACTTCAAAAGAAACTTTGTCACAAGGCACCTTTCTATGTCTTGGGACCTCTTGTTACAGATGTGGCACCTGGTTATGACCATATTACATCGGCAATTGGCGGTGCAATTGCAGCAGCTCATGGTGCAGATTTCTTGTGTTATGTAACGCCTGCTGAACATTTGAGACTTCCAAATGTAGAAGATGTTCGCGAAGGAATTGTAGCTTGCAAAATTGCAGCTCATGCAGGTGACATTAATAAATTAAAGGACGCAAGAAATTGGGATTTAGAAATGAGCAAGAGACGCCAAAAAATTGACTGGGAAGGAATGTTTGACCTTGCTCTTGATAAGGTTAAACCAAGAAAGTACAGAGATTCATCCATGCCTGAAGAAGAAAATACCTGCACAATGTGCGGCTCAATGTGCTCTGCAAAAAATATGAATTTAATACTTGAAGGCAAAGATATTAAAATAGAAGCTTAATCTAAGTGAACTAATATTAAGATTTAAATAATTTTAGTTCAGTGTAAAAATTTAATTAAATAAAAAAGGGAGCTTGTTGACAGGCTGAGAGGAAATTGTTAATTTCGACCATTACCTGATTTGGATAATGCCAACGTAGGGAATAGTTTTAGTTTTTATGTCAGCACTCTCTAGGAGGTAAATATGAAATCTAATACTAAGAAGTTAACTGTGGCAGCTCTTTTTGTTGCCCTTGGCGTTGTTTTTTCCTTTGTAAATTTTCCAGTGGGACTATCAAAGTGTTATCCAATTCAGCACATGGTAAATGTACTTTCTGCAGTAATATTGGGACCTCTCTATTCAGTCCTTGTTGCCTTTTGCATTTCACTTATTAGAAATTTATCAGGCACAGGTTCTTTAATGGCCTTTCCTGGTTCAATGGTTGGTGCCTTTTTAGCAGGCATTTTATATTACAAGACAAGAAAGCTTTCCCTTGCCTTTTTAGGTGAAGTTTTTGGAACAGGAGTTATAGGTGCCCTATTAGCCTATCCAGTTGCCAAGTTTATACTTGGAAAGGAAATGGCATTTTTTGGACTAATTATTCCTTTTTCTGTAAGTACTCTTGGCGGTTCAATAATAGCTACAATAATTATTTTGAGCCTTAAAAAGACAGCTCTTAATGATTATCTTAATTTAGAAGGAAATAAACATGGAAATTAAAAAGATTTTAAGCATAGCTGGGTCTGACTCTAGCGGTGGCGCAGGTATCCAAGCCGACTTAAAAACCATAACTTCTTATAAGTTTTATGGCATGACTGCCATTACAGCAATAACTGCACAAAATACTATGGGAGTTCAGGCATCCTCACCTATAAGTGAGGAAATGCTTAAGGGTCAGCTTTTGTCAATTTGCCAAGATATTATGCCCCATGCTGTAAAAATTGGCATGGTTGCAAGTCCAGGACAAGTAGAAGTTATATCAGAAGTAGCTGAAAAATATTTTAAGGATCTGCCCATAGTTTTAGACCCAGTTATTACATCAACTAGCGGCTTTACTCTTGTGCCTGATGAGACACTTGAGAAGATGAAGGAAATTTTATTTAAAAAGGCAACTTTAATCACCCCTAATCTCATTGAAGCTGGGATTATTTACGGCAAAAAAATTGAAAGTCTTGAAGAGATGAAGGAAGCAGCAGAATTTTTATATAACAAATATAAAGTAGCCTTTCTAATAAAGGGAGGTCATCTAAAAGACTCAAAGGATGATGTGCTTTGTGGAAGAGATGGGCTCTTTGTAATAGAGGGAAAAAACATAGACAACAAAAATACCCATGGCACAGGTTGCACCCTATCCAGTGCCCTAGCTTGTGAACTTGCAAAGGGAAAAAGTCTTTATTATGCACTTGTAGCTGCAAAAAAATATTTAAGTGGCGCCATAGCTTATGGCTTTGATATAGGAAGGGGCAGGGGGCCCCTATATCACATGTATAATTTGAGTGATAAAAATGAAAATTAAGGCAAATTTAAAAAATCTAAGGGACAAGTCTCCCTTAGTACATATTATTTCAAATAGTGTTACAAGAGCTAGACTTGCTGACTTAGTTTTATCTCTTGGGGCAAGCCCAATGATGGCAGAGTATTCCAAGGAAGTTGCTGAAATTACAAAAAAATCTTCTGCCCTGCTCTTGAATATGGGAATGTTAAATGAAGATAAAATTGAAGCAATTAAAATTTCTGCAAAAGTTGCAGAGAAAAATAATATTCCTCTGGTCTTTGACCCAGTTGGAGTTGCTTCTAGTAGCCTAAGAAGAGACTTGGCAAAAGACCTTATCAGTAATTTTAAATTTAATGTCATAAGAGGAAATTTTAATGAAATTAATTACTTGGCAAGGGGCAAGACCTTTACTGGCGTGGATTCAAAAGATGATAATTTATCTCGAGAAGATTTTATAGATATTGCCTTAGAACTCCAAGAAAAAAGTAAAGCTACAGTTGTAGTTAGCGGCAAATATGAAGTGATAGCCAACTCTCACTTATTAATTTCAATTTCTGGTGGCGATGAAAATTTAAAAAAAATCACTGGCTTAGGAGACATGGAATCTGCCATGATAACTTCTCTTTTGGCTGCACCCATGTCAAATTTAAAAGCCTGTGCTCTTGCTGCAATATTTTTAAGGCAGCTTGGTAAAAATGTCATAAGAGATAAGGGAGTAAATGCCCAAGATATTATAATTAAAATGCAAGGCATAGATGAAATAAGTGGAGAGATTGAAATTTTATCTCCTTCAACTAAATTTATTAAGCCAACTTTATATGGGATTTCTGAAGGCGATGATTTATGGAAAATAAAAAATGCAATTAAGGCTGGAATGAGAATTTATCAGCTTAGAGACAAATTTGCAGATGAAGATGTACTTGGAGAAAAAATCTTAAATATAAAAAGTGAAATTGATGGTAAGTGCCTTTTTATCTTAAATGACAACTTAAAGCTTGCAAAAAAATATGGCACTGCACTTCATCTTGGTCAAGAGGATGAAAAAATTTCTCGGGCAAGAGAAGTCTTGGGAAGAGATGAAATAATTGGTGCAACGGCAAAAACTGTAAAGCTTGGCATTGAGGCAGAAAATATGGGAGCATCTTATATTGGGACGGGAGCCTTTTTTGAAACAGAAACCAAGAAAGATGCCTCAAGGATTACACTAGAAAGCTTTAAAGAAATAAGAGAAGCTCTCTTAATTCCAGTCTTTCCTATAGGAGGAATAAGTAAGGATAAGTTAGACTTTTTCACGGGGCTAGATTTAGATGGTCTTTGCATGTCAAGAGCCATCTTTTCAGTGAGGGAAGATGAAGTAGAAAAAAATGTGAGAGAGGTAATAGATAAATTAAAAAATTTATAATATAAAAAAATCTGCTAGAATTTTGATGTGTACCCATAAAACTGGACACAATATTTAATTAACTAATTGTAGTGGATGCTAACCTATACTTTGTAGGTGGCATCCATTTTGTTTTTGA
>NZ_JAFBDH010000013.1 GCF_016908115.1 Peptoniphilus gorbachii | reverse complement strand
ACAATATGATATTTACACATCCATTTTGTGTGTGATAATGAATTTGCCTTTTGTGCCATATTAATCACCTCTTATTATTTTAGGTCTGAACAACTTTATTATAATACGCAGGTGATTTTTTGGTATAACCTATTGTTGCCTACCCGCATAGCGGGTAGTTTTTTGTTTCGCACGCGTTGCGTGCTCAACTGACTAAAGTCATAAAATAGAAAAAGACGAGGAAACATAAAAATCCTCGCCTTTTTTTAATACAATGTATTTTTGAAAACCGTTACGAATACATATCACAAGAGGGCAAAGAATTCATAAGATGTAATGACAGATACAGAAAAAGAAAAATTGGATACATAACAATAACAAAAGTCTACAGATCTTTCGACTGGAACAAAGAAGGACAAAAAACAAAAGGAATCTACATAGCCGAAACATTTCAAAAATATAGAGAAGAATTCCTAAAAAACATAATATCCGATCAAGGAATAGAAGAAAGAATAAATAGATCAATTCAAGCCGAAGGAGCATTTTCCAAAATAAAGTCAGGCTTAAAATACAACAAATTTCACCACAGAGGAAAAGAAAACATAATAAGTGAAATATGTCTCTTATCAATAGGGCTAAACTTAAATACTTGATAAAGAAATGATGTTACAGAGTAGAATCATCTATCCTATAACATCACCTTATTTTATCTTTCATCTCTTTAATTTTGGTAAGTCAATAAAGAATTTCCCTAAAGATACGGAAAATATTAATAATACAATTAAATATTATAAAATATATGAATACCCTAAAATTTTTGAAGATATTTCTCTAATAAATACCAATATTTCTTAGTATCTTTTAAATTTTTAAATAATCTTCCAGTTCTATAGACAGGTTTAATAGGTTCTATTTTACAATTCAAAAATCTCATCTGCCACTTCATTTAAAAATTCTATGTCATGGGAAACAATAAAAATTATTTTATCTTTATTTCTATATTTTTTAATCAGTTCAGAAATTTTTATCATATTGGAATAATCCATACCGCTAGTTGGCTCATCATAGTAAACAAAAGTAGAGTCTTTGCACATTATGGACGCTATTGCAAGTCTTTGCTTTTGTCCTCCTGATAAGCTCATTGGGTGTCTTTCAATAAATTCGTCCAGGCCTAAATCTTTTAAAATAATTTTTGCCTTTTCTTCATCAAGATTTTTTACTCCTAGACCGAGCTCTTTGAATACTTCATCTGTGAATAATTGATGATTTACGTCTTGCATAACAAGTGAAGAGTTTTTGAGTCTTTCTTTTTTAGATAGTTTCTCTCCTTTAAAATAAATTTCTTCTTTTGATTTTTTCTCAAGACCTATTAAACATCTTAAAAGCGTTGACTTTCCTCGTCCATTGGATCCTATTATGCCATAAATTTTTCCAAGCTTAAATGAGATGTCTTTTATACTTAAACACTCATCATCAGTAAATTTGCAGCTAAGATTTTTTATCTGATATTCTCCACCATCTTTTAAATAAGGAACTTCTAATTTACTTAATTCTTTATCTCTTAAACTTAAATCCTTCAATTCATTTTTATCAAACTTTAAAAATTCACTTCTAGTATAAGTTTTTTTAAGTTTACCCTTATCTATTAAAAATACACGGTCAACTATGTCCATCAAATAATAGATTCTATGCTCAGCTACAATTATGCTTATGCCCTTCTCTTTTAATATCTTTAGCATCTTTGCCAAAATGCTTATGCTTTTAATATCCAAATTTGATGAAGGTTCATCCATAACTATTATCTTTGTGCCTGCTATATAAGAAGCGGCAATGCAAAGTATTTGTTTCTCACCGCCGGATAGATTAAATATATTTCTATTCAAAAGATTTTTTATTGGGAATATCTCAAGCATATCCTTCAAACGCCTGTCCATCTCTTCTCTTGCAAGACCAATATTTTCTAAATAGAACAATAATTCTAATGTCGTATTTATATTAAAGAAATATGTCTTAGGATTTTGAAAAACAGTTGAGACAAGCATTGAGATTTGATAAAGCTCCAACTCTTTTATATTTTTACCATCAATGATTATTTCGCCCTTTGTCTTTGCGTTATCATACCTTACAGCTAAACCATTGATTGAATTTATTAAAGATGACTTACCACTTCCACTTTTTCCTGTAAATAGCACGCACTCTCCCTCGGCTATTGATAGTGATATATCATCTAATATATGCTCTTTTCCATAATCAAGACTTAAATTTTTTATTTTTACCATATTAAGCCTCCCACAATAAGTCCAGCAACTGCTAATACATAAACAAAATCAATTAGCTGTATCTTTAATCGAATATATCTGGTCTTGGCAATTGGATTTTCTATTGCCTTTGTTTCTGCTGCTTTTGCAATGTCATCTGCAATGTTTGAAGATATAATGAGTAGTGGCACTGAAACATATTCAAGATATTTGATTGGGTTTTTAAAATTTATCCCCCTTACTCTCATAGCCATTTTGATGTTTTTCTTCTCTTCTTTAAAAGATGGGAAAAATCTAAACATAACTGCAATAGGTATGGAAAGATTTTTTGGAATTTTAAGCTTATCCATTGACGAAATTATTGCACCTACATCAGATGTCTTTATCATGAGGCTTGCTGCCATAAATGGCAATAAAAACATTCTAAAGACTATAGGTATACTTAAAAACATCTTGAGTATCGGGTTTAGTGTAGATAGAATCATAAAATTAGGTACAGAATATAATGCTATACATAAAATTATCCATTTAAAAAGTGTTTTTTTGTACCCATTCAAATAAAACAAAATACCAATAAGACAAACAATCGCTAGCTCCAAACGGATATTTAAGCTATGCGCAACAGTTAATCCTGTAAGAAATACTACTAATATCTTACTTATTGGATTGGGATTAAATGGAGCATTTGAAGAAAAGGTAGGCATTATACAATGCCTGCTTTTTCAAAGTGTTTTTTCAATAGAGCCTTGCCTATATATGCTCCAAGAATTCCTCCTAGAAAAGCACCTAAGGCTACTAAGGCCATGTGAGGATATGTTATTAGTTTTTCCATTGCATCAACATAATCTTTTCCCATCATTTCAATAGACATTTCCAAATATTTTTCTTTTGCTAAAAGCATTTGCATCATAGAGCTGCATATCCATATACTAAAAACTGCGTAAGAAAGCATATTGTATTTAAAGGAATTATAATTACCAATCTTTCTAATTAATTCTGCTATTATCATTACTATAAGCGATAAAACTACAACGACGTAAGTATGACCAGCAGCAAACATCACAAGAGGTGATATCATGCCGAATATAAATAACGCCCATGGTTTTTGAACCTTTGTCATAAATAACATAACTACAGTCCCTGCAACTATGCCCAAAACTGTTGGGTATATTAAAAACAATATTGGGATAATGCCCATCATGCCAATTCCAAACAGCAAGACCAAATAAATCACGCCAAAAACGCCGATACTTACTAAATCTTTTACTTTTAATTTTTTATTATCCATTTTATTACTCCTAATGTATAAATTCTTCTGTCATTTTTATTTTTATTTTTATTTTATTTTTAATCTTTTACATTCATATTTGAAAGAGCCTTTGCTTGCATTGCTAAACCTACCATTATCATAGTAAAATCTACAACTGGTTCTGTCCACCAAACAGCCCTTGCTCCAAATACTCTTGGTAATATAAGTAAGGCTGGAACAAGTAGTATTAGCTGTCTTAACATTACAATCATTCCAGCTTTTTTTCCATCCCCTATCGCTTGGAAAAAAGTTATTGTCATAATCATAATTCCATAAAGAATAAATACTGAATAGAACATTCTGAAATTATTAACTCCACTTGAAATTATATCCTGACTTACTTTAAATAAACCAAGTAACTGTTTTGAAAATACTTGTGCTGGTAACCAAAAAATTGCTGCAAGTACTGTTCCTCCTATAGAAAATATCTTCATAGTTTCCTTTACTCTATCGTATTGTTTTGCTCCAAAGTTTGTACCAATAATCGGCTGTAACGCCTGACTCATTCCCCAAATTGGTATAAATGAAAATCCATAAAATCTCAAAGTTGCCGACATTAATATTGCATTTGGATCTCCTCCATATCTAAAAGCTTGTCTATAAAGCAATGTTTGTTGAACCATGAAAAATACTTGCATGATCATAGCTGATACTCCTACTCCAAACATTTCCTTTGATATATCTTTTTCTTTTTTTATTTTCTTTATTTTTACATTTTCACTTTTACTTTTAAAATAATAAAGAGTAATAACCGCTTGAATTACTTGTGCTGTTACAGTTGCTATAGCTGCTCCCTCAATGGCATAATCACCCATTAATTTCATTAGTATTGGATCAAGAGCTATATTGATAAAGGCACCAAGTCCCATGATACTCATTGCTCTTTTCATAAGTCCTTCACCACGCATAACCATATTGGCTGACTGGGTAAAGTTTACAAAAATTGAGCCTAGAAATATTATTCTTAAATACCTTATGCCTAATGCCTTTATTTCTCCTGTTGCTCCAATTAAATCTAAAAAATATGGTCCTAGAAGTATTCCTCCTATTGTTATGATCGTTGAAAAAAATATAATCCAATAGATAAGATTTCCCATAAGCTTGTCTATAGTATCTTTATCACTCTTTCCCATGGCTCTTGATAAAATTGATGCTGAACCTATCCCTATAAGCGTGGCAATCCCATTATTAAAAAATGTAAGTGGCATAGCTATTGAGCAAGCCGCCATAGCATTCTCACCAATTATTTGTCCAGCAAATATTCCATCCATAAGTGGATATAGACCTATAACCACCATGCCAATTACTGCTGGTATAGATAATTGAAACATTAAAGACAATGGCTTCTTGGTCAACAACTTTTCTTTCATGTTTTGTTTCATTTTTAGTTCTTTCAATATATAAATTCTTCTGCCATTTTTGTTTTTTCTATTAAATTCTTGTAAACTTTTGATTTTTGTAAAAGCTCTTCATGTTTGCCTTGGCTTTCTAATTTTCCGTTTTCAAGAACTACAATCTTGTCTGCATTTTCTATGGATTTCATTCTGTGTGAAATGATGACAACAGTTTTATCTTTAATTAGATTATTTAAAGACTCTTGAATTTTTTTCTCATTGTCAACATCAAGGCTTGCTGCTATCTCGTCTAAGATCAATATCGGTGCATCTTTTAAGAAGGCTCTGGCTATTGATAATCTTTGTCTTTCTCCACCTGATAGCTCAGCACCGTTCTCACCAATAACTGTATCGAAGCCTTTATCCATTTTTTCTATAAAATCTGTGCAATTTGCAAGTTTTGCTGCTCTTTTAACTTCTTCGTCACTTGCATCTTGCTTTCCGATCCTAATATTTTCCATAACGCTTTGATTAAATAGAACTACATCTTGGAAAACAATAGACACCTTATCAAAAAGGGATTCTGTTGATATTTCTTTTATATCTTTGCCATCGATTAAGATTTGTCCCTCGTCGTAATCATAAAGTCTTGATATAAGTTTCAATATAGTTGTTTTGCCGCAGCCACTTGCTCCAACTAAAGCAGTGACCTCTCCCTGCTTAGCTTTAAAGCTTACACCATTTAAAACTTTTGTGTCTTTATTGTAGGCAAATTCAACATCTTTTAAATCAATGTCAAATTTTTTTAGTTCATAGTCATCGCCTTCTTGTAAATCTTGATTTTGAATTTCTTTTAATCTTTCAATTTTAGGCGATAAATAAAATATCTCCATCATTCCCTCTTTAGATGCATCAAGAGCGTCTTTTATCTTCATAGCTGCTAGTAAATATCCTATAATGTAGAGAGGGCTTATCTCTTTATTGATAATTAAATTAACTCCTACAAGTATTACAACAGCAAGAGATATGAAGCTAAATATTGAAGATATAGACATAGTTAAAATTGTAATTATTTCCGATTTTAAGTGCACTTTTTCACTTTTATCCATTTTTTCATACAGTTTTTCTTTCATTTCCTCTGATAAGCCATAGGCTTTAATCTCCATTTGCATTTCGATATTTTCCTGAAAACTTTCTGAGTTTTTTCTTAGAATATCATAATATCTTTTATGTCCCTTAACCTGAATTTTTTTAGATAAAGGTATAAATATAAAGCTTAAAAGAGATGGAATAATAACAGCTAAACCCATCTTCACATTGCTTATTAGCATCATGATAGATATAAGCGGGAAGAAGAGTACCATGCCACCCACTTTTGGTATCGAGTGGCTCATTGCATGCTCTATTCCTTCAATATCAGACATGATTGTTTGGGCTAGGTCTGAAATATCATGCTTAGAAAAGTATGATAGAGGTAGTTTTGATAAATTTTCTGCTGTCCTTATTCTTAAATCTGCACTTTCTTGATATGTTGTGCTGTATAATTTATCATATTCGATAGAAAGCAAAATATACATTGATATCAAGGTCAAGGCTGAGAATACTATATAAAAGCCCTTGCTTTTACCAATATTTTCCAAAACTTCTTGAGCAAAAATCATTAGTAACATGGCAGGAAACATGTTTATACAATAAACGAAAAATGAAGCCAGTGTTGCTTTACTTAAATTTCTTGCTCCTTTATCTGTAAGAGCAAATCTTTTTTTATAAAACTCCTTCATTTGAAACCCTCCATTCATTCGCACTGTTAAACATCTCTTGCAGTCTCTTATAGTTTGTATCTCTTGACATTAGCTCTTGATCTGATCCTTTTTCTATAATTTTTCCCCTATCCATCACAATAATTTCATCAAGGTCTTTAATTGTAGATAGCCTGTGTGCAATCATGATAACTGTTTTATCCTTCATAAGATTTTTGAAAGCTTTTTGCAATTCAAACTCGTTATCTGGGTCGATTGATGCTGATGCTTCATCCATAATAATAATTTTGGAATCCTTTAAAATTGCCCTGGCAATTGCAATTCTTTGTTTTTCTCCACCAGATAAATAAACTCCCTTTGAGCCTATGATTGTATTTTCTCTTTCTGGGAATTTGTCTAATATCAAATCGCATCCTGCTAATTTTAAGGCTCTCATAACGTCATCTCTTGTCGCATCTTTATTAGCTAAGGCTACATTTTCATAAATGCTTTTCTTGAATAATTTTGAATCTTGAAAGACAAAGGAAATGGCTTTAATTAAGGCTTCGTCAGAATATTCACTTATTGCTATCCCGCCTATCTTTATGTTTCCTTCATTAACATTGTAAAAACCTGATATAAGTTTTGCTACTGTTGATTTGCCTGATCCGGATGAACCGACTAGTGCATAGGACTTTCCCTCTTCTAATTTAAAGGATAAATTTTCAATGACAGCTTTGTCGCTATATGCAAAGCTAACATTCTCAAATTCTATATTATAGTTTTGAAAATTATTGACATTACCATGCACTAATTTGTCTTTTTGCATATCTTCATAAAGTGCCTCTAAAGTATCCACTGCATAATTGCCTTGAGAAATGTACATAGAGTACCACATCATTCTCATAAATGAAACAAAGAGAACTCCTGATAAGAATAAAATCATGATAAGCTCAAGTAAAATCACCTTGGCGCTGCCTAAGCTAGTCATAAAATAAACTATAGGAATAATTAAAATTGCAATTAAACCAAAAAATAACCATTGATACAAAACATAAGGTTTTTTACAAGATAGTGAATAATCATAAGCATACTTTGAATAATCTTTTATCGCCTTGTAAAAGCTTTTAAATGACTCTACATTTGCTCTAAATATCTTTACTACCTGCATCCCTCTAACGTATTCAACAGTTTCAGCGCTTAGTTTAGATAGAGCTTCTTGATATATATTCATAAATTTTTGCTCGCCCATCATTGCACCTAAAATTAAGCCACCAATTATTGTAAGAGCAATCAAGGTTATGCCAACTCTTATACTTACTATAAAGCCTAGTACAAGGACAAGTATGGGTGTAACTATTGCCTGAGAACTATCGGGAATCATGTGAGCTACAACCTGATGAGTTTGCGCGGCGTTGTCATCTATGATCTTTCTTATTTGACCAGATGGATTCAAGTCAAAGAACCTAAAACTAGCTTTCTCTAACCCATCAATCCCCCTTTTCCTTAAATTTGTTTCAAGCCTAAATCCCAAGATGTGTGAAAACATTCCTGAAACACAATAAAATATTGCTCCACTTGTTAGTGTGATAACAGATTTTAATGCTATGCTCTCTGCACCAGATAAATCTGAATTAATTATTAAATTATCCAGAAATTTGTAGATTAAATAAAATCCATATACCGTAAGTGCAGCAGATATAGCAGAAAAAACTATAGCTAAAACCCCAAGATATTTTTTATCCTGTACATAAGCAAATAGTTTTTTGTAAATCTTCATAATCATATCTCCTTTCTTTGATATCCCTTTTAGATAAAAATTTCCTTATTTGATAATAAGTATCATTGCTTTCATATTATATATCGGTTATAATTGCTAATACAATAGTTTTGAATTAATAAGGCTAATTGGAATATTGTCTAAAAGGGATAGGTGAATTATGACTTATATTGATTTTGTAAAAGATTATATGAAAGTAGATGAATGTAAAAACAATAAGAAGTATTCAAGTGCAGGGCACACTTTTTGTTGGAAAAAAGAGGATTCAACCTATGCAGAAGGCCTATATTGGTTTTATGAAGGAGATGGGTTTATTATTGATGTCCATGACTTTTATATCAGAGAAGAAGTAATTCAAAATAATACTTATAGCATGGCAGATTATGTTTCAATATACACAAGCTACATAGTCAGCGCAAACGGAGACAAATTTAATCCCTATCAAACACTTACCGCAAACTCATTATGTACTCTTGATTTTGACAATATAAGAGATGACTTTGTTTTTTTATTACACGAGAATTGTTGTTATCTTGCTGTTTCCATTGGTTTTAAAAAAGAACTAATAGAAAAACATTTAGCATCTATTAACATTAATCCAGAATCATTTTATTCAGCTTTACTTCAACCTAATCAAATAATTCTTACAAAATCCTTAGAAAAAGTGGCAATGGAAATATTAAATTGTAAGATGGACCCTCCTGCCGCTGATTTTTTCTTTAAAGCCAAAGCAAATGAATGGGTAAGCATTGTTATAGATACCTACTTAAATAGGAAAAAATATAAAATTGAATCTGATGATAATAAAGCACTTGAAGATGTAGCAAGATTTTTAGATGATCATTTCACTATGAATGTAAATCAAGAAACCCTTGAAAAAATATCTAAAATGAGCGGTACTAAACTAAAAAATTTGTTCAAAGAAAAATATGGTCAAAGCATTACAGAATACACCCAAAGAAAAAGAATGAATGTAGCTGAAACTCTTCTCTTAAATACCGAACTTCCTGTAAAGGAAATAGCTGAGTCTGTTGGATACTCATCAGCAAGCAAATTTTCCATTTATTACAAAAGGTACAAGGGAAAACTTCCTAGTCAAGTTCGTAATTTAGCTTGCAAGGATCACAATTTAAAATGCGATTATTGTGATTAAAGTACTTTTTTATTTATAGGTCCTTATCTTATATGATTTTAAAGATATTGGTATAGGTATGTATAAATCTAATAAAACATTAGCAAAAAAAAATAAAGGGACTGTCGCAAAAGTCCCATAATAGAAAATATAATAAGTGAAATATGTCTCTTATCAATAGGGCTAAGCTTAAATACTTGATAAAAAAATGATGTTGCAGAGTAGAATCATCTATTCTGCAACATCAGCTTAAAATTATTTTTGAATTTTTCCACCAAAATTATTCTTCGTCAAAATTATTTTTTAAATAATTTATTCTTCAACAGTAATTTTTGATGCTCCATCAATTTTTATATTGGAATTGTAATATTTTGTAAGTGCCTTAATCATATAAGCTGGGTCCATTGCTCCTGCTGTTTCATAATTTGAGTGCATTGCAAGTTGTGCAAGTCCAATATCAACTGCGTGAAGTGAAACTTGTGTATTTGATAAGTTTCCAAGAGTTGAACCACCTTGCATATTACTTCTGTTGGCAAAGTGTTGCACTGGAACTTCTGCTAGGGCACAAATCTTTTTAAAGACTGCTTGTGAAAAAGCATCTGATGTATATTTTTGATTTGCAGCTTCTTTTATTACAATACCCTTATTCATGAAAGTTTTATTTTCATCGTCAGTTAATTCTTTGTGATTTGGATGAACTGCGTGAGCATTATCTGCACTAACTAAGAAAGATTTTGCAACTGCTTTATGATATTCTTCTTCATCAAAGCCGAGAGATGCATTTAATCTTTTTAATGTGTCATGAAGTAGGGTAGACATAGCGCCTTGTTTTGTATTTGATCCAACTTCTTCATTGTCAAAGCAAGCATATACATTTACTGCCTTGTCATTATTTCCTGCAATAAATGCTTTTAATGATGTGAAAGAACATTCTAAGTCATCAAGCTTTGGTGATGATATAAATTCATCTTTGTAGCCCCAAACTTTTCCTTCTTGTCTATTCACTAAGAATAAGTCTTTGGAAATAATTTGTTCTACACTTACTCCAAGTTCTTCTGCGATCATTTTGTCATAGTCGCCCTTTTTCAAAGCGCCTGCTGTAAATAATGGAAGTAAATCTACTTGTCTATTAAATTCATAGCCCTTATTTACTTCTCTATTCATGTGAATAGCAACATCTGGGATAATTAAAATGTCTTTGTCAATGTATAAAAGCTTTGATACAATTGAACCATTTTCTTCTACTAATACTCTTCCTGCTAGAGTAAGAGGTTTGTCAAACCAAGTCCAATCAATTGGTCCACCGTAAACTTCTACATTTAACTTAATATAATCTCCTGCTCCTTCTAATTCTGGCACGCTCTTAACTTTAAAAGTTGGAGAGTCAGAGTGTGAAGCAACAAGTTGATAGTGGTAGTCTGAAAGATCTTTGCCCACTTTAAAGGCAATTATTGATGAATCATTTCTTGTTGTGTAATAATTCTTGCCCTTTTCAATATTCCAGCTTTCGCCTTCTTTTAATTCTATAAAATTTTCTCCATCAAGATATGATTTCACAGTGTCAATTGTGTGAAACATACTTGCGTTCTTTCTAATATAATCTAACAATTCCTTTGAAGTTTCTAAATAATTCATAACTTCCTCCTTTTTGGAATTTAGCTTAGTTTTTTATCTTCCTTTGCTCTAATCATTGGTAAAATTACTCCAAGTGCAACAAGTACAAGTGGTGTAATTACATTAAGTGCCATTTGCATTGGGTCATCTGAAACCATACCTAGTATACAAGAAGCAAGTGTAACTATAAAGCACCAGAAGCCAAAGAATAATGCAACTCCTTGGTTACGAGTGAAGTAGAAGTCTCTTTCTACATCGCCTCTGTTCTTTCTCAAGAAAATATATGCCAAGAATACCCATAGGTAACGAAGTGGCATTGTAATTGCGTTAAGTTTTGTTAATTGTCTTAAAACAGTTGCAGCACCTGGCACAAGAATTTGTGCAAGGATAATTGAACCTGCAAGAACAATTATAAGTTTAATACCATTGATGTAAGCTCCGTATTTATTTTTCTTAAGAAGCTTTCTTGGGATGTATTGATTTGTCTTGTCGTCGTCAAGTAACATTCTTAGTGGTGCGTCAATACTTACAACAAGTGTAGAAAATTGACCTATCATGTTGCATAATGCGTAAATAATCATAATAGAATTGCCAAGACCATAGTATTCTCCAACTTTTTCAAAGGCCCAATAAGCACCGTTAGCTGCATAAGAGTCAAAAGTTGCTGGGTCAGAATTTATTATAGCTGGGTCAAACATCATACCCATGGCAATAGTACCAAAGATAGCTGAAATAATTACCATGACAGCAGCAAAAATCATTGCCTTAGGGAATTCCTTTGAAGAATTTCCTTCCATGTGGTTTACATAAGGACTCATCTTTTCAATACCACCAACAGCAAATACAAGGATTGATAAAGAAGTGAAATACTTCATATCAAAAGTTGGAATTAAATTGTCAAGAGACCAGTCCATAGCTTGGTAACCACCATTTGGATTGATTTTTGGAGCAGCTAGCATCATTAAGATGTAAAGGATACCCATGACAAACATACTTGAACCAGCAATAGTTGCTAGGTTTTTAAGTGGGTTAAGACCTCTACTTGCTACCCAACAGAAAATTAAAAATACTGCTAAAGTAGCAAGTTGTACATAAACTGTTGGAAGTGAGTCATAAACTTCTGCATTTTGGAAAAACATCCAGGACATTGCCTTTAGTCCACCAGAACCCTTTGAAGCGATGTAAGTTATGTGACATGCCCAATAAGTCCATCCAGCATAATAAGCTAACTTATCGCTAGAAGTTGCTCTAATCCATGAAGTAACTCCACCACCTTCATCCTTAAAGGATGAACCAAGTTCCCCTACCATAAGGGCGTTAGGAATAAAATAAAGTGCGAACATTAGGATCCATGAAAATATTACTTGAATTCCGTTAAAGAATACGAAACCGTTAACAACATTTCCAAAGCCCCATAAAGTGGAAAATGCCATAAATGCCAGCATGGACCACTTAATTTTCTTTTGTTGTGAATCTTGCATATTTTTCTCCTCTCATAATATAATTGCATGATTAAATTAATTATAACCTTTAAAAAAATTGTAGTCTAGTATATTTAAGGATTTGTAAAAACATTTTTACAAAAATTAGATTTTGTATTAATAGTTTATGCTGGCTAGAGAATAAAGCTTAGAACACTAAAAATACAGTAATGTTTTCCTTTACAGTATGAATTAGTTTTTCTTTTAAAATAATTTTTTTAAATCTAACTTTAAAAAATACAATTTCCCTAAGTCTTATACTTTTCTTTATATAGTTACTTTTAAAAATTAGTATAAATTTTATGCTATAATTAAATGAATTTTTCCAATAAAAAATCCTCGACTTAGCGAGGACTTTTTTATTAATAATTTTTAGAAATTAAGTATGGCTATTTTTATTTAATTAAAATTTCTTCTGCTACTTCTTTTAAAAGTGCAATTTTTTTCCATTGGTCTTCTTCTGTCACTGTATTTCCTTCTTCTGTTGATGCAAAGCCGCATTGTGGGGAGATGCAGATATTTACTAGTGGAATATATTTTGCTGCTTCTTTTATTCTTTCAATTAATTTATTTTTATCTTCTAGTTCTGCTCTTTTTGATGTAACTATTCCAAGGACAACTTTTTTGCCTTCTGGTACTTTTGCAAGGGCCTTAAAGTCTCCAGATCTTTCGTCATCATATTCAAGATAGAAGGCATTTACTTTTTCTTTTGCAAGTACATAATCTGCAACTCCATCATAAGATCCTTCAGAAAAATAGTGTGATTTATAATTTCCCCTACAGATGTGAGTTGTAATATTGAGTCCTTCTGGTGCTTTTTCTAAGGCTTTGTTGTTAATTTCTAATAAATATTCCTTTAATCTATCTACATCAATTCCTTCAAGATTAAAGGTTTTTTCAAACTTGTCATCTACAACTCCACCCCATGAACAATCGTCTATTTGAACATTTCTACATCCTATATCATAGATTTCTTTAAAAAATTCTCCATAAGCTACTGCTGCATCTTCTATAAAGTCTTCAATCTTTTCATAAACTCCACCATCTTTAATTTGGTAAATTATGTTTATTAGTAATTGTGCTGGAGCAGGAATAGTTTGTTTTGCCACTGTGTTTTCATCTTCAAATCCTTGTAAAAATTTGTAGTGTTCTAGGAATGGGTGGTTTTTTCCACTTAATTTTCCAGATATTTTAACATCTTCAGGTCTTAGAATTTCTCCAACAAATCTGAAGGCATCTTCTTTATTAATTTCTATTTTTTCTAGTCCTCCAAGACCCCAGAAGAAATCAAAATGCCACCAGCTTCTTCTAAATTCTCCATCAGAAATAATTTTTAGTCCTGCTTCCTTTTCTTTTTTTACTAGCTTTTCAATTTCTCTATCTTCTACTTCTTTAAGTTCTTGGGCACTTATTTCTCCCTTTTTAAACTTTTCTCTCGCTTCTTTTAACTCAACTGGTCTTAAAAAAGAACCTACTACGTCAAACTTACTTGGTGCTAAAATTTTTGTCATTTTCTTTCTCCTTTTTCTAAATCCATCTTGAGAATGTATAAAAAAAAGTCCTTACTGTTTATAAAAAACAATAAGGACGAATTATATCCGCGTTACCACCTATTTTGCATAAATGAATGCCACTCTCAAGTACCAACATACTCTATCTCTGTAACGGGAGCTCCCGGAAAAGTCTAATATCGACTAATCCCATCAGAGGCCATGTTCATCTTTCTTTTCCTTTAACCCTCTCACCAAACGGGCTTCTCTGTAAAATTCCAAGTAAGATTACTCTTCTCTTCAAATGGTTTATTTTTTATTTTTTTTTATGTTAACATCATTTTTTTTCTCTGTCAAGGCTAATTTAATTTTTTTAAAATTTCTTCTACTCGCTCTTTTAGATCAAATAAATTCTCTCTAATCTCTTTAATTTCCCTATTTACACGCATATCTGTAAAAATATTGTCGAAAATTATATCTACAAAAAAATCATAGGATGTGTCGCTAATTTCCTCATCTCTTAAATTTATTTTCACATCACTTAATTCTTTTTTTGCAATTTCTAATTTTTTTCTGAGAACTTTTAAACCCTTATTTATATCTTTGATTTTTCCTCTTTTTACAAAGCCAACTAAAGTTGAATCAGAAAAAATATCAAAAAGGCTCCATCTTTTTGCAGAGTCTGTAGTTTTTATAAGAAAGTCAATTTCATCTTTTAAATCTAAAAGTGCCTCTCGTGCTTCTTTTATTTCCTTTGAATCTGTCATATTTCCTCCTATTCTGGGTCTTCTATTTCATTGGACTCCTTAGATATAACTATTCTGTCGCCAGCTTTTAAAACAGTATCTCCCCTTGGAACAATTATGTTTTTTTCTGGAGTTTCAACCATAATTATAAGCTCATTTTTACCAATTTGAATGTCTTTTACTTTTTTTCCTGCCCACTTGTGATTTTCTGAAATTTTTATTTCAAGCAGATCTTCTCCTCTTGAGTCAAAATAACCTTCTCCACCAAGAATAATTACATCATCATCTCTAAGGTAGGTGTTGCCCCTTGGGACAATACTTTTGCCATCTCTTTCTATCTTTGCAATTATTATGTTAAAAGAAATTTTTATATCCGATATTTTTTTATTTACCCAGGGCGAATTTTTTGTAACATGAGTTTTTATAAACTGAAGATCTGTCTTGTCTGAATAATAATTAAAGGTCCTGAGAACTGTGTCGTCTGGGTCATACATGTCAAGCTTTTTCGTGGCAAAGGGCAGTGCCGTCCCCTGGATTAAAAGTGAAAATATACAAATTACAAAAACTATGTGGAAGATGTCTATGGATAAGTTTATGTCCCTATTTACAACCATTATGGCAAAGGCAATGGCTGCTGCTCCCCTAAGTCCTGCTAGAGAAATTAGGGTAAGCTGATTTTTTTTCATCTTAAAGGGCGCCATTAGTCCAAATACTGAAAGAGGTCTTGCCACTAAAAGCATAAAAATTGCAATAATAAATCCTATTGGAAGGGCCTTCATTATTAAATTTATATCTGATAAAAGTCCCAAGAGGAAGAACATTGCTATTTGAAATATTGTTGATAGTCCGTCGTAGAAAAATACTACATCTCTCTTCCTCCTAAACTCGTGATTGCCAATATAAATGCCAAGAATATACAGTGCCAAAAATCCATTGCCTCCAGCAAGTGATGTAAGGGCATAGGTTCCTATCATCATAGTCGCAATAAAAACTGAAAAGAGTCCATCTTCATCAAGAGATAAAGTTTCTATAATTTTTATAAAAATAAATCCCAGCAAAAATCCTCCAATTATGCCAAGGACAACTTGTTGCAAAATTATTATTGAAATGGAGACGCTATAACCAGATAAAATTGACAAGAAAACCATAGTCATAGTATAGGCTGTAGGGTCATTGGATCCACTTTCGATTTCAAGAAGTGAAGCAGTGGAATATTTTAAATTTAATTTTTTTGAGACTAAAATATTTGATACAGAGGCATAATCTGTTGATGCAACGACTGAACCTAGTAGCATTGCTTCCAAAAATTTAATTTTTAAAATGTAGTGACAAAAAAGTCCCGTTATTATTGCCGTTGCAAAAACTCCTAAACTTGCAAGACTTATTGATTCTCTTGCAGTTGACTTTCCCATAGTCCAGTTAGTTCCAAAGCCACCATAAAAAATTATTATCATAAGTGAAAGAGTGGCAATGTTTTCTGCAACTTTAAAATTATTAAAATCATAGCCAAGGGCAGAAAAAAATACTCCCAATGCCAAGAACAAAAGTAGGGCAGGAAGACCTGATCTATTTGAAATTTTTGTGGCAATAATGGCAAGTAAAAGCACCACTGTTATAAGTAATAGATTCAATATTTCGCCTCTTTCTTTTTAAAAAAGGAACTGCTAAAAAACAGTCCCTATAATTAAGTTTATTATATCATATTTAATTTATTAAAGCACTAAATAATGAGATCCTAAATTTTATTTGCAGACTTAAATACGTAAAATAAAAGACCTGTCAGTGCATAAAAACCAATTAAGGTAAAAAACAATGCCTTATTTTTATTTATAAGCGCCATTATAAGAGTCAAAACAACTATTACAAGGGCAAGAACTATTTGAATCATCCTAAGACTTTCATTTATTGCACCGGCACTAGTTTTAATATATTGATTTGCAAGAACAGATATCATTATTAGGGTTACTAAAAAAATTGTAATCTTTTCTAAAATTTTTAAAATCTTATCTCTTTTCATTTTCATTCACATATGCCTTAATGCCTTCACGTAAAATTCTCATGCTCTTTTTTAAAGCATCTGTATTTAGTACAAAGGCAAGTCTAATCATCTGTTTACCATCTTCTTTATTTTTGAAAAATCCCTTTGCTGGAGCAAACATTAGACCTTCGCCATCTATTTCAAAATTTTCAATCATCCAAATTGCAAATTTTTCTGTATCGTCAACTGGAAGCTTTGGCATAACATAAAAGGCTCCCTTTGGTTTTTTTACAGTGACACCAGGTATTTTAATTAATTCTTCATAAATTACGTCACGTCTTTTTTGATATTCTTTATTTACAGCTTCAAAATAAGAATTGTCAATTTCGTATAATCTTGCAGCAGCAACTTGTTCAATTGTTGATGCGGCAAGTCTACAATTACAAAGTTTATTTATTCCATCGTTAAATGCTTGATTTTTTGATGCGACAGAACCAATTCTTGCACCACAAGCTCCAAATCTTTTGGAAATAGAGTCAATTAAAATTAAATTTTCTTCTATGCCTTCCACTTCTCCAAAAGATTTATAAGTGTTGCCATCATAGACAAATTCTCTATAAACTTCATCTGCTATGATGTATAAATCGTGTTTTTTTGCAAGATTTACAATTCTTAATATTTCTTCTTCAGAATAAAGTGCTCCCGTTGGATTAGTTGGGTTTGAAAGTAAAATTGCAACAGTTTTTTCATTTATGTGTTTTTCAATTTCTTCTTCCTCTGGAAGGGCAAAACCCTTATCTGGATCAGTCTTAAAAGTTTCAATCTCAACTCCCAATTGTTGAAAAACTGTCATGTAATTTGTGTAGAAGGGATCAGTTGTAAGAACCTCATCACCTTCATCTGCTATAACTTGAAAAGTAAATAGAATTGCTTCACTTGCTCCATTTGTTATATAAATATCATCTGCGTCAAATTTTATATTTCTTTTTTTATAATAAGATGCAGTTTTTTCTCTTAGCTCTAAAAGTCCTTGTGCATAGGCATAAGGAAGAGGTCCTCTTCTAAAATTTTGAAAAGTTTCATAATAAGTATCTGGCACATCAATATCTGGTGCACCAATATTTAATCCATAAAATTTTTTACCTTCTTTTTTTGCCTTGTCAGCATAGGGTGTAAGTTTTCTTATTGCAGAATACTCAACCTCTTCTATTCTTTTTGATAGTTTCATCTTTTCTCCTCTCATTGCCATCTTAGGTCCGGTCCAAAAAATCTAATGGGCACAAATTTTTGAAATACCCTGGAAAAAACTCTATCAGTGTAAGTTTCTGATAGTTCCTTTGGCGATAAATTCGTTGAAATTAAAGTTTTTTTACCTCGCAAAAGTCTTGTGTTAATAATATTAAAAATTTCAGAAGTTGTAAAAGAATTTACAAATTCAATTCCAAGATCATCTACGATTAAAAGATTGGCATCAAAGTACAAATTGTACCTGTCATCATCTATATTTTTAAATTTTCTATCTTCAATTGTCTTTAAAATCTCATAGGCTGTCTGATAAATAACAATTGCATCCTTATTTATAAGTTCAGCTGCAATGCAGTTAAGTAAAAAAGTCTTGCCCTGACCAGTTGGTCCCCATAAAAGCAAATTCAAATCATCTTTCTCATGAAAATTTTTTATAAAACTTTTTGAAAGGGCGAGAATATTTTTCATATTTTCTCTTGGCGACATATTAAATTTTTCATATACCTTTTCCGAAAAAACATTTAAGTCAAATTTGTCAAAATTTTCCTTATCAAGCATATAAGAAATTGAAGACATGTCATATAATTCTGATACAATTAATTTTTTTAAGCAGTGACATTTCTCATTGTCTTCATTAATTCCAGTATCATGACAATCTTTGCAATTATATATTTCATCAAGATAATCTCTAGGATATCCCTTTTTCTCTAAAAAATCCATCTTTTTTAACTTTAATTTATAAATTTTTTCTGACTCTTCAATAGATTTATCTTGATTTGGATTTTTTATTTGCTCAATTGAAGCACGAAGGGCAATATCTCTTATAAGTCCATCTATCTCTCTTATTTCAGGAATAATTTTGTAAATTTCTTCAAGTCTTTTTTCATGAATATTTATATTTTTTCTTCTGAGGTTTTCATAGTAATTACTTATCTTTGCCGTCAGTTCCATAATTAACACCTAATTTTTTAAAGCCTTCACGCTGTTTTCTCATTGCCACATCAAAAAGTTCATCTTCAGAATATTTATCAGTGATTTGCTTAAAATTGTGAAAAGCAGTTGGCTTTCTCTTTTTTTTCTTTTGATCTTTTTCTTCAATTTCTTCTAAAGAATTAATATTAAGTTCCTTCCACTTTCTTAAAATGGCATCAACATAGCCTACATTTGGCTTGGAAATCTTTGATGTTCTATTGCAGGCTGCAAGAATCAAATCCTTAGAAAAATTAAATTCATCAAACCAAGAATTTATAATGTTAAAATCAGCTTGAGAGAATTTTTTGTCCACGCCAATATATCTCATGACCTTTTTATATCTATAATATTTAAGGTCGTGTTCAATATAGGATTTTTCAACATCTTCCATAGTTCTAATATTATCTTTTGACCAATTTCTCACAACTTGTTCCACATAAGAAATATTATAAATTCCCTTAATTTCTGTTGTATAAAAAAATGCCTCTTCAATTAAATCTGCTGGCATATTATAAGAAGTGATCCAATTTATTATGTCAATTTTTTTCATTGGGGCAATAGGTTCTCTCATTAAAAATTCCGCCCTTGTAAGTAAGTTGGCATAAGTTGGATTTTCTACAATTTCTGAATAACCCTTTTCTTTTTTCTTTTTCTCTTTCAAATTATAGACATTATTGATGTAAAGTTCCTTTAAATTAATAAATTTTACTTTTTCATTATCTATCTCAACAATGCCCATTTTTTGCCAATATTCCCAGGCTCTATTTACATCTGATTCCAATATTCCAAGATAATCGGCGAGCTTTTCATTTGTAATATCTTCTCTATTTTCCCTGGCAAATTTATAACCTAAAATATAAACTTTTACAAATTCGCCATTGGCTCCAGGCATAAAATCATTTATAAAAATATTTTCAAGGGAAGTCTCTCCAAGGTCGTATTTATTTTTTTCAAGTAAAAACATATCTCACCAATCTCTTTCAAGGTCTAGTTCCATTTTTATAGCGTAATTAAAAGTTCTCTTAAATATAATTTTAAAGGAAGATTTATGATTTTTAAAATCAGGATTTTCCTCATCATAATCTCCATTTGTAAAGCGCATGAGAAACTTATACTTTTCCTTAAATCCAAGGCTCTTATAAACTCTTATGGCTCTATCATTATAGGATGCGGCAAATAAAATTATCTTTTTAAATTTTCTTTTCTTTAAATAGCCTAAAAATAATTTCAAAATTTTCTTGCCAAGGCCCCTATTTATATAAGAGGGATCAAGGACAATTCCAAGTTCTCCTCTTTTTAAAAAATAGTTAATATTTTTTAAAGAAAGATATCCAATAATTTTTTCTTCTAAAAGAACTACATAATATTCTGAAAAGGCCCTATTGCTTTTCCATTTGTACCAATCTATAATGTCTTTTTCCCTCTCTTCAAGAAAATTATATTCTAAAAATAGAATTGAATCATGTCTTCCCCAATTTCTAAAAGTAAAAACATCTTCTACTTGCATTTTTCTAAAACTGAGAGTTGAAAAATTTTCCATAGGAGCCTCCCTGCAAGTTATTATATACTATTTTCTCCTCTCTATAAAGAATTATCATCTATTTTAAATTTTTATCCAATAAAGTATTTAATATTAAAAAAAGTTTTATTTTATTTAATTTTTTTTAATTTATGTTAAAATAAAGTAAAGTTAATATTAAAAATTATACAATTCGTAACGGGGAGAATTTTTATGAGAAAAAATGAAAATTTAGATGAAATTGATATCGAAATTTTGGAACTTTTGAGAAAAAATGGAAGGATGAGCCACGAAGACATTTCAAAAAAATTAAATCTTACTAGACCTGCCATTCATAGAAGAATATATAAAATGGAAGATTCTGGTTTCATTAAGGGCTACGAAGTTCTAGTTGATTGGCAAAAAATTGGCTACAATGTTGACACTTATGTCCTTGCAAAAGTTAATACCAATGACTTTAAAAAACTGATTTCAAAAATTATGGAAATAAAAGACGATAAATTTAAAATTTTTGAATGTTACAGGGTTACTGGCGAGCATTGTATTATGCTTAGAATAAAAACTGTAAATACTTCTGATTTAACTAGATTTTATGATATGATTTTAAAGATAGATGGAATACTTGACACAAAAACTTTATTAATTTTGTACTCTGAAAATGGAAACGACGAAATTTTTACAAAATTAGATAATGAATAAAGGATGATTTTATGGAAGAGAAAATACTCGTAGTAGATGATGAATCTGCAATTTCTGATATTATAAAATTTAATTTTGAAAAGGAAGGTTATTTAATTGACACTGCCGACAATGGCAAGGGTGCAATTAAACTTGCAGGTGAAAATGATTACGATTTAATTTTACTTGACATTATGATGCCAAAATTAAATGGCTTTGAAGCCCTTAGAGAAATAAGAAAATCTTCTGATGTGCCTGTAATTATGCTTACAGCTAGAGAAGATGAAGTTGATAAGGTCCTTGGTCTTGAACTTGGAGCAGACGATTATGTAGTAAAGCCCTTTTCTATGAGAGAACTTCTCGCTAGAGTTAAGGCAGTTTTAAGACGCTCTGATGGCCAAGAAAAAAAGGAAAAGGACACAAAAATTTTAAAGGCAATGGATCTTGAAATCAACCTAGAAAAATACCAAGTTAAAAGGGGAGAAAAAAATATCGAGCTAACTCTTCGTGAGTTTGAACTTTTAAAATTTTTAGCTTCTCACCCTGGCATAGTTTTTTCAAGGGAAGAACTTCTTCAAGAAGTTTGGGAATATGAATATTATGGCGATATTAGAACAGTTGATGTAACTGTTAGAAGACTCCGCGAAAAAATCGAAGATGAAAATAAAGATTTTAAATACATCAAGACTAAAAGAGGAGTTGGGTATTTATTTGCATCAGATAATGGAGAATCCTGATGAATCACTCTATTAAATCGAGATTTATATTAATTTATGTTGTACTTGTTTTGATCTCCATGTTTATTGCCTCTACTTTTATAATTGATAGACTTGAAAATGTTCAAATTGAAACCGCAACTACTTCTATGGAAAAAACTATGGACACCCTTGCAACTACAACATCAGCTTTTTTTAAAGATAATAATTATAAAACACTACCCCAGCTTGACCAAACTCTAAAAGACTGGGGTATTTCCAGTGAAGAATCTGCTTATATTATTTCATCTGATGAAGTTCCACAAATTATTGCAAGTACAAAAAATATTTCAAAAGAAGATTCAAAAGATGCCTACTCCTTTAAATACATAGAGCCAAACCTTGTAATGGATGCATTAAAGGGCAAGAACCGTGAAAAAATTGTAGATTACAAAAATGAAAAGGCAGTAGAAAAACACATTGCAAGACCAATTTTTTCAGCCGATGGAAAAATTCTTGCAATTATTTATATGACAAGAAATTTAAATTCTATCTATTCTGTAATTGAGGATTCTAAAGTAATAATCACTTACGCAACAATAATTTCTCTTATTACAACTTCAATTTTAGGTTATTTTATTGCAAATTCTATTACAGGTCCCATTAGAAATTTAACAAAAAAGGCAAAGGCCATGGCAAAGGGAAACTTTAACCAAAGTGTTGAAGTAAAAAGCCATGACGAAATTGGTGAACTAGGTCTTATGTTTAACTTCCTTACAAAGGAACTTCGTGAAACTATTGAAAAAATGGATCTAGAAAAGTCAAAATTAAATACTATATTTAATTACATGGCTGAAGGTGTAATAGCCATTGATAGAAATAACAAGCTCATTCATGCAAATTCCATTGCCAAGAAAATTTTAAATATTTCAGAAAAGGACTTTAATCGTGAAATTAATTTAAAGAGTATTAACCTTTACAATATTGATTACAAAAATGAAGAGACTTTAAAGGGTGAAGAGCTTACAAAAATTTCTGATACTTTTTATAAAATTAAGTACGCCCCTTATAAATCTGATGCCTTCATAAATTCTGGACTAATAATTGTACTTCAAGATGTAAATAAGGAACACATGCTTGATATTATGAGAAAGGAATTTGTTGCAAATGTCAGTCACGAACTAAAAACACCTATTACAACAATTAGATCTTATACAGAAACCCTTCTTGATAGCGACTTAGATAAATTTTCTCAAAAGAAATTTTTAAAGGTAATTGACAGGGAAAATTCAAGAATGTCTAGAATTGTAACAGACCTTTTGTCTTTATCAAATATTGACTACAATAGGGACAATTTGCATTTTGTAAGATTTGACACCTATGAATTTATTGACGAGGCAATTGAATCACAATCTCTACTAATTACGCAAAAAAAACACAAAATAGAATTAGATATTGATATGGATATTAAGGACATCTATGCAGACAAAAATGGTGCCGACCAAATTCTTACAAATATTATTTCTAATGCCTGCAAGTATACTCCAGACTTTGGAAAAATTTCTATATCTGCGAAAAATTTAGATGACTTTGTTGAGATAAAAGTTTCTGACAATGGAATTGGAATACCAAAAGAAGATCTTCCACGCATTACTGAAAGATTTTACAGAGTTGAAAAGGGAAGAAGTAGAGAAATGGGAGGAACAGGTTTAGGCCTTTCTATTGCAAATGAAATGATAAAATCTCTAGGCGGAAATTTAAAAGTAGAATCAACTTTTGGCAAAGGCACAAGCATTACTTTACTCTTTAAAGCAGGTGATGAAGATGAAGATATTTCATAGATCTTTTTCTACTTTTGCCATAATTTTTTTAATTCTTCTCTTGGTTTTTCAATCAAAAAATCTCTGGCTTTCCTTTGACACAGAGGATGAAGATTTAAAGAAAGTTGGCGAAGTAAAAGAATTTTTAGAAGAAATTTTAACACCTCAAAGAATTGTGGCAAATTTAGGCGATAGAGAGCATTACATGACTACAGATATTGGTGAATACTGGAAATTAACTGCTGAAGATATTTCTGAAAAATTACAAAAGGCAAATTCTGAAAATTTAAAATTAATTGATACTGAAGAATATTTAAATTTACAAAATCAAAAATCTCTTGTCTTTAAATTTAATTCGCCCCTATCTGGATCAGTTTTTGTAAATTTAATTGGCGATGACATAAATTCCAACGACTTAAACCTAAGTGTAGACTCCATTTATATATCTAATCTTGGAGAAATTTATATCTCTGGTAGCAAAAATTTTTATAAATTGCTTGATACAAAGGTTGATTTTTCTATTGATAATATTTTAAATGAAGTAAAAAATAAGGGCCTTCGTGCCATTAATTTTTACGAGGCCTATGGTATTAAAAAGGACATATATATTCCTGACGAAAACTATATTTCCCTTCAAGAGGTTTCTTATGTTTCTGGACTTTCTAATTTGGAAGAGGATAAAAAATCCACTCTTGCAGAAAGATTTTTAGAGGTTCCCATTGATTACATAAGAGAAATTACTGTTGATGGAAATAATACTTATATTTATGAGAAAGAATATCTTTCTCTTTCCTATGATGGCATAATCGAATATTCTCTGGAGTCACTTTTTGATGTAAGGTCTAGAGATTTAAATAAATCCCTAGATAAGGCAGTGGAATTTATTTCCCAAAAAACTGGTATAAGCTCTGGAATATATCTTGAAAAAATCGAACCCGCAGACTACAACGGAAACCTTGGTTATAGATTCTTTTTTAACTTAAAGGATGGTCAGATTCCACTAGTTCTACCTTCAAAAGATCACAGCTTTATAGAAATAGATGTCTATTCTGACTATGTAAAAAAATATCGTGAATATTATATTAGAAAAGATGACAATCCAATTTACAAGAAACAAGAAATTTATATAAAGGATATTCACAGAATTATAAATAAAAATAAAGATCTCTTTAATAATAATTCCACTATGGATATTTTAAATTCTATAGACGGTTTAAACTTAGTATATTTAAGTTTTAATAATGTTAACTCCGAAAAGCCAATGCTAGTCTACGAAATGCTTTACATGGGAAAGCTTTATTATTTTAACACCGAAACTGGCAAACTAATGATGATAAGGTAGATATTATGGATTGGAAAAAAATAAAAAAAATTTTAATAATAGCACTTCTTGCTGCCAACGCAATTTTATTTTTCTACACTAATTACAATAATTTTAGACTTAGAAATGAATCTACAAGAAGAGATTTTGTAAGAGAAGTTACTGAACTTTTAGCTGAAAAAAATATTAGTCTTGACACAAAAATACCAAGAAGGACAAAAAAACTTCCTTCAGTCTTAGTTTCCTTTGAAACTTCATCAGAAGAAGACATTAATGAGAGATATTTTAAAGGCAAGGGGAAAATCCTAAGGCCAAGCACAGACCTTGCTGAAATATCTCTTGACGATGAATATATAAATCTTGTAAATGGAAGAAGGGCTTTTTACGAAAATAGAGTTAAAAAAAATAAATATAAAATTGATAGCCTTGAAGAGGCACAAAATGTTGCAAAAAAATTTTTATTGGATAAAAAATATGACACTAGAGATATTTATTTAAGCTACTATAAAATAGATGGCGATAAGTATATATTAAATTACACAAAAATTTTTGACAATTTACCTGTAGAATCTTCCTACACAAACTTTGTCATAGACTCAAGAGGTGTAATGTCTATGGATAGACTTTGGTTAAATGTTTTAGATAAATCAGATCAAAAAATATATTTATCTCCAGCAGCCCGTGCCCTTCTTACTCTTTTAAATAAGACAGATTATTACAACAAGACTATAGAAAAAATATCCCCTTGTTTTTATTTTAATCCTGAAGACCAAGGCTATATAGAAGACATAACACGTGCAATAAATGGTCGTGCCATACCTGCTTGGAAAGTAAAATTTACTGATGGAGAATACACTGTCATCTCAAATTACTAAGCTTAACAAATTATTTAGCCTGTGTTAGAATAAGCATGGAGGTTATTATGAAATTTTGCTCATTGGCAAGTGGCTCTAGTGGCAACTGCCAATATATTGAATATAAAAATACAAAAATAATAATTGATGCTGGACTTTCGGGCAAAAAAATCGAAGAAAACTTGGAAAAAATTGGGGTTAAGGCAAATGAAATTGACGCAATTTTTGTCACTCACGAGCACATTGATCACATAAAATCAGTTGGAGTATTATCAAGAAGACACAAACTAAAAGTTTTCTCTAACATGATGACCCTAGATGCCATGCTTCCCACAGTTAAAAAACTAGACCCAAAGAATACTTTTATCTTTGAAAATGGAAAAAGCTTCACCTTTAAAGATTTAGATATAATGCCTATATCAACTTTTCACGACTGTGCAAGTGGATGTGGTTTTGTAATAAAAGGCGACAAAAAAATTTCCCTTTTAACAGATACTGGCTGGGTAAATGGCGATGCCATGGAAAAAATGGATGGATCAGATCTATTTTATCTGGAATCCAACCATGATGTGGATATGCTAGTAAATGGAAGCTATCCCTATCCAACAAAACAAAGAATCTTATCAACTAAGGGACATCTTTCCAACGAAAATGCAGCAGAAGTTCTATCAATGATTTTAAAAAAGAAAAAAGAAAAAATTATCTTGGGGCACTTATCAACGGACAACAATTTACCTGATCTTGCACTAAAGACAGTAAATGAACTACTTTTATCTGAACACAAAGAAGAAAATGTAGACTACACAATTGACGTTGCACCAAGATATTTACCATCAGAAGTTTTTGAACTTTAAAAATTTTAAGGGGAGGGAAAATTTGAACATATTAGTTACAAATGATGACGGAATTAATGCAGAAGGCATAGAAGTCCTTGCAAAGGCACTAATAGCTGAAGGTCACAAAATTACAATTGCAGCACCAAATGTAGAAAACTCTGGCAAATCTCACGCCATAACTTTTAAAAGCCCGCTAATAGTCCAAGATGCCAAGCTTGAAGGACTTGAAGATGTTAGAAGTCTGTGTGTTTATGGCACACCAGCAGACTGCGTAAGGGCAGCTGTGCATTTACTTGACGAAAAATTTGACTACTGCTTTTCTGGAATAAACTCTGGCTACAACACTGCAACAAATGTCCTTTATTCAGGCACAGTTTCAGCTGCTATCGAAGCAAATTTATTTAACATACCAGCAATTGCAGTTTCAGCTCAATGGGTAAAGGGCCATTCAAAATTTGACTCAGCAGCAAAAATTGCCATGGATGTTTTTAATAAGCTTGAGGACTTTAAAAAGTTACAAGTCTTAAATATAAATGTGCCTTATCTTGACTACGAAGATATAGAGGGCATAGAAGTTTGCAAAGTTGGAGCCGATGTAATGTCAATTTATGACATATCAGAAGAGGGCGAAGGCTACAATATGAAGTTAAAGGGCTTCCCTAAAGAAAACAACGCCAAAGACTCAGATATTTATTATCTGGGACAAAATTATGCAACAGTAAGCCCCCTACTATACGATGTTACAAACCTAACTCTAATAAATGAGTTAAAGGAAATTTTAAAATAATCTTGGAGATAAATCGTGAACTACAAATTTACTTTAATCTTTTTAATAATTTTAATTTTTGGAATATTTTTTAGAACTATAATGTAATGTGTAAAAACATTGTAAGTTGCGAAAAATAATATTAGAACAGTCATAAAAAATGAGATTTAAAAAGTCCTGGCGACTTTTTATTTTTTTGCTATAATTTAGTAAAGAGGTGATAGTATGAAAAAATTTATACCAATAATTTTTGCCCTTCTTTTAATATTTTCTTCTTGCAATAAAAAAGAAAAGGACCTATATGATTTTAAAACAGATTTTGTGGGAGACAATACAAAGGTTTCACAAATAGTTTCTAAAGAGATTTATCCTAAAAATTTAAAGACAGGAGAGATAAAGATCCTATCAGAAAAAGAACCTTATGGCTTAAAAATCTTCTGCAAAAATTATAAAGACCTAGAAAGAGAAGACTTATTTAAAAATGCAGCAATAACTTTTGCCCTAATAAAAAATTTAGACAATTTATATTATGTAGATGAAGATGAAAAAGAAATCTTTAGCTTTACTAGATCTGATGTAGAAAAGGAACTTCAAAAAGAAGAGACAAGTCTTGACAAAATATCAGAAAATAAAGAAAACCTAGAAAATTTTATAAATAATTAAAAAAGAGATAGGGGAATAAATTGGATTCCCTCTATCTCTTTATTTTTTTTTCAATTTTAAACTCCTATTAAAATTGTTGCCACTTCAAAATATACAAATAATACAAGGGTATCTACTATGGTTGTAATAAGTGGACCTGCCATAATTGTTGGGTCAATTTTTAGTTTTTCTGCTATTAGTGGAAGTATTCCTCCAATCATCTTTGACAAAACTATAGTTGTAAGAAGTGTTACAGATACTGTAAGTGTAACTCCAAGGTCAACTGTGTCAAGAATGGACATTCTAACTATATTTACAATTACAAGTATTGCTCCAACTATAAGTCCAATGCGAAGTTCCTTAAACATTACACTTAAAAATTCTTTAAACTCAACTTCTCCTGTGTAAATTCCACGAATGATTGTAGTAGATGATTGTGTGCCTGCGTTTCCACCTGAATCCATTAGCATGGGAATGTAGGCTGCGAGCGCTACGCTTGATGCCAAAAGTGTTTCATATCTTTTTATTATAAAGCTAGTAAAAGTTGCCGTAACAAGGCAAATTATTAGCCACATTGTTCTATCTTTAGCAAGTCTAAAAACTGACTTGTCCCAATAGTGTTCTGGTGTAGATTCGCTAATACCATGGATATTTGCAAGGTCTTCTTCGTATTCTTCGTGCATTACGTCGATAGCCCATTCTACAGGAACTATACCAACAAGTCTACCTTCAGAATCTGTTACAGGTATTTCTGATAGGTCATACTTAAAGGCTAGCTTAGCAACAACTTCTTGGTCATCTGTGGCATAGACGCTGGAATTTATTGGGTGCATAAATTCTTCAATGTTTTTATTTCTATTACGAAGAAGGTCAGCTAGGTTTACATAACCTATAAGGACCAAGGATTCATTTGTAACCCAAACTTGTTCTAGTCTATCTGCATCTAGTTCTGAGTGGATTATTCTTTCCAGTGCTTCTGTTGGAGTTGCTGATTTTTTTACAAAGATAAAGCCAACAGACATAATAGAACCAACAGATTCTTTTGGATAACCTAAAAGTTCATTTATAACTGGTCTTCTTTCTTCTTCTATAAATTGGTTCATGAGCTTTCTAACCATGTTAGCTGGCAATTCTTGCAAAGTGTCAACAAGTTCATCTTCTTCCAAGTCCTTCATAAGGGACATAATTTTTTCTTGGGAGAGAGAACCAATTATTTCAATTTTTTTATCTCTTGGTAAAAGGGAAAAGGCATCTGCCAATAAATCTTTATTCAAAAGTTTTATCCAAATGGCAACTTCTTCCTTTGAAAGGTCCTCTAGTTTTTCTGCGATATCAACAGGATCCATTTTATTTATTAGGTCCTGTGTTTTTAATAATTCTTCTCTGTTGTAATTTTTCATAAAGCCTCCTTAATTTTTGGCATAAAAAAATCCGCTGTCTAAGCGGTAAAGAGGCATGGTAAAATAGACTTAGCTTTTGCTAAATCTTTGAGATTTCTCCTTTATCGCATAGACTAATACATTTTCTCCAGGGTCGACTGGTATCCATGTAAACACCTCCATATAGACTTATTTTAACACATGGCTTCTTTTAAATCTATTTCAATATAAAAAAATCCACTCTTGGTGGATTAAATTTTCTTTTATGATTTTTTTATGATGTAGTAAAAAACTATTAGAGGAGCAAAAATATATACAATAGGTAGGACAACTTTTGAAAACAAATTGTATTCAAGTCCATCTAATTTGTAAGCAAGATCCTTATAAGCTTGGGGAAATGCTATAACTGCTATTATCATGTAAATCGTAAGGATAAGATGGGGCATTTCCTTTGGATTTAAGCCCAATAGCCTATCCATTATTCCATAATAATAAACTGCGTAAAAGAAAATTCCAATAAAGCAAAGGCAGGCGTAAATAAAAATATTTCCTATTCCCTCAAGGACTAATTTTTTTCCATCTACTTCTTTAGTGTCATTAATTTTTTTATCATCTATAGTTTTTTCGCCTTCGCCAATAAAATATGCCATGTCAACGTCAAAAACTTCAGAAAGTTCCCTTAAATTTGTCATAGTTGGAGTGGCTTTGTCATTTTCCCATTTTGAAATGGCTTGTCTTGTTACAAAAATTTTATTTGCCAGATCTTCTTGAGATAAATGTAGTTCCCTTCTTTTAGCTTTAATTTTTTCTCCATACATAATTTTCACTCGCCTTAATTTTTTGTCTTAATTTTTATTTTATTATAATTTTTTCAAAAGATTTATAATTAAAAGTTATTTTATAAAGTTATTTTATATAGAAAGGATAACAAAAAAATAAAATCATAACAAGCAAATAGGGCGCAACTTTTGGTTGCATGATGTCTTTTCTTTAAATTTAAATAAATTATGCCAAATTTTTTATAAATTTATTTATCATAAAGTGATAAAATCGCCTTGAAAATGGGGAGGTAGCCATGAGCTTTACATATAAAATTCTTGAAAAATTTGTAAAATTAATTAGACTAAAAAAAATATTTCTCCTTCCAGAGGACACAATTTTAAATTATGCCAGAAAGCAAAATCAAAAGCCAAGCTTTAAAATTTCTGATGAAGAGGATCTTTATTTTGAAGATAAAACATTTTTATCTCAAAGATTAATCATTCTTCATTCAAAAAATAAAAGACCTGGCGCAATTTTATATTTATTTGGCGGTGGTTACATAACAAATCCCGACAAGAGGGACCTTTCTCTGGCGAAAAAAATTTGTCGCAAGACGGGAAAGGATGTCTACTTTTATTTTTATCCTCTTTGCATAGAAAATAGCATAGTTAAAACTTATGCTTCAACGGTAAAACTTTACGAGGAGATGACAAAAATCTACGACAAGGAGTCTCTTTCTGTTATTGGTTTTTCTTCTGGAGCCTCCCTAGCTCTTGGAATTTTCCTTTACATAAATGAAAATAATTTAGACATAAGAATGCCAAGAGAAATTATCGCATCTTCTGCAGGTGGCTGTCTATGTGATGAGCTTGACATGGATACTCTTAAAAAATTAAATGAAAAAGATATTATAGTCGACTACAAATATTTTGAAACTGCAAAAAATATTATGACAAAGGATGAAGATGTGCCAGACTATATGCTTTATCCCTTTAGGGGAAACTTTAAAAATTTCCCAATGACTTATCTTTACTATGGATCTTATGAAGTGATTTATGCCTTCGCCCCACTTTTTGAAGCTGCCCTAAAAAGTTATGACGTAAAATATAAATTAATTGTGGGTAAGGGACTTTGCCACTGCTATCCACTTTTATCAATCTTCAAAGAAGGAAGAGAAGCACAAGAGGAAATAATAAAAATTTTAAAATAAAAACAAAGACTCACACAGACTGTGAGTCTTTACTTATTTTATCTCTATAATCCTTGGGACTAATGCCGTAAATATCTTTAAAGGCCTTGGAAAAATAAGAGTAGTCATTAAAGCCGACGTCTAGGGATATGTCTTGAATTGTCTTGTCAGAATTTGTAATTAATTTTTCTGCATTGTAAATTCTTATCTTTATTAAATATTTTGAAAAGTTTATACCTAGATACTGTTTAAAACTTCTTGAGAAGTGACTTTTGCTGTAGCCAGCCACAAGAGAAATTTGATCGAGGCTAATGTCTTCCATGTAATATTTTTCAATATAGGATTTTGCGTTATTCATGGCAAGTTCAAGTTCGTCTTCACTTTCAAGTTCTGAATTTATCAGGTCCACTGTTTTTTTTATGACTCTATTTATGTCTTGGATGTTATTGGCGCCAACTATGGTCTCAATTGCTTTTACAGTTATTATAGATAGGTCAGATTTTGAGTTTTCTCTGTTAAAATAATTTATCACTTCTACCAAAAGTCTTATGACGTTGGACTTAATGTAGTCCTCTGTCATATTTCTCGCAATCATCTCGTCTAACATTTCATCAATTACTTGGTAGGAGCTTTCTTTATCTTGAAGACCAATTTTTATCAACAATTCATAGATTTTTTTGTCAATTTGAGACTTATAATTTTTGTCTACGCTTATATTATTGGCACTTGGTCTTAAAATTTTGCCTCTGCCCTTGTTAAAAATATTTTCAAGCGAAGAAAAGGACTCCTCGTAGCCTCTTACTAGGTCTTTATTGCTATGACAATAGGAGCTTATGCCAATACTCACTGTGTTGCTTAGGCTTTTCTTTAAGTTATTTATAATTTTTTCAGCAACAGTCTCACTTAAGTTATAGGCATCGTCTTCATCTAGTCCTTGGCAGTCCAAAAAGATAATAATTTTGTCTGTACCAGTAAGGGTAGTAGATATAGTTTTGTAATCACTTAGGAGTTCTCTGGTGTATTGTAAAAGCTTCCCCTTTAAATTGTAGCGATAGTGGTTATCTCTATTCTTGCAAACTTTCCAAAAATCATCGTACATTACAGTCAATATGTAATTTGTGTTTAGGTCAAGCTCATACTTATTGAAGGTGGACTGAAATAGTTTTGCTCGAGAAAGGTCTCCATAGATTAAGTTATAAATGTATTCCTTGGTAATAATATCGTATAAAAGAAGATTTTCCTCCAAAATTATCCCTCCTCATCTCGCATCACTTTATCATAACTACATTATAAAGCAAAAACTTTAAAATCAAAAGTAATATATTCCATGTATTTCATGTGGGGAAAAGGATATTATTAAGTCAAAAGGAGGAAATCTATGGAAGAAAAAACTATACATAGAGATGAGAAACTTTATAAGGACCCAGCATTGCTGCTTAAATTTATTGTTTTAAGTGCAATTGGAATATTTGCCTTTTTTATACCAATAAAGGTAAATGGTTCATCAACAATTCCACTAGAATTTGTCATTTCACTATTTATTAAGAGCTTCCCTAAACTTGCAACAGCCTATGCCTTCATAATAATAATGATTGGAGCAATAAGACCATTTGTAAAGGGAACATGGAAGGAAGACAAGGTTTCCATTGTCTTTTCAATTACAAAACTTGTGGGAGCTTTTTTCACAATTTATTTGTTCTCAGGCTTTGCACCTGAAGCAGTGGCAAGAGATGACCACGGTCCATTTTTATTTAACTCTCTTGCAATTCAAGTTGGCACACTTATTCCAATATCTGCAATTTTTATTACATTCTTAATGGACTATGGTTTTATTGACTTTATAGGAAACTTTTTAAGACCTATAATGAGAGCAATTTGGAAAACTCCTGGAAGAACTGCAGTAATTGCTGTAGCAGCTTTCATGGGCTCAACTGCAGTTGGAGTTATGATGACAGACGACTTATACAAGGAGAGAAAATACACTCTAAGAGAAGCAATGGCAGTAGTAACTGGATTTACTACAGTTGCAATTTCATTTTTAATAGTAATTGCAAACACAACAGATCTCATGGACTATTGGGCTGAATATGTATTTGTTTCGCTCTTTGTTACCTTTGCACTAAGTGCCATAACTGTAAGAATCCCACCAATTTCAACAGCACCTAATACTTATTATGAAAACAAAGAAGGTTACCCAGAAGAAAAGTTAGAAGGAAATTTATTTTTCGCATCTCTTAACGAAGGTCTTAGCCTTTGTAAAGAAGCTGGTCCAGTTATACCTAGAACTACAAAAAATGTGCTAGATTCCTTTAATTTAGTATTTGAAGTTCTTCCAAACTTCATGTCAATTGGACTTATAGCACTGATAATCGCAAACTACACACAAGTATTTGACTACTTTGGATACATTTTATATCCAATAACACTTTTACTTAGAATACCTGAACCCCTACTAGCAGCTAAGGCAGCAATGCTTGGCTTAGCAGAAATGTTTTTACCAGTAATGGTAGTAACTAAGGCACCTCTTGTTACAAGATTTATAATTTCTGTAATGAGTGTTGCTCAAGTAATTATGTTCTCAACTACAATTCCAACAATTGTAGCTTCTGATATAGAAGTTTCTATTAAGGACTTAGTAATAGTATGGTTTGAAAGAACTGTATTTTGTTTCTTAATAACGACGCCTATCGCATATCTAATAATAAAATAAAAAGGAGAAAATTTATGTTTTACGAACCTAAGAAAAATAACCACGGACTAAAGAAGAACCCATTTAAATCATGTACAGTGCCAAGAGTAATTGGTTGGATTTCAACAAAAAATCCAGATGGTACAGATGACCTTGCACCATATTCACAATTTACTAACTTGACTTTTGACCCACCACTAGTTTTATTCTCAGCTAACCAAAATGTTTTTGGTGACAGAAAAAACACTGTAAAAAACATTGAAAGAACTGGAGAATTTGTTTACAACATGGTAACTGAAGACCTAGCTCAAGCTATGAACGAATCTTCAATTGCTTCAGAAGGATACATGGACAAGTTTGAACACTGTGGTCTTGAAAAAGAAAAATCAAATCTTGTAGATGTTGCAAGAGTTAAGGGCTCACCTGTTCAATACGAAATCAAATATGTTCAAACATTAAGACTTCCAGGTGTTGACTCACTTAACACAATTGATATTATAATTGGAGAAGTTATTGGAATTCATATTGACGACAAATTTATAACAGATGAAGACAAACTTGATATTTGTAAAATTAGACCAGTGGCAAGACTTGGCTACTTTGACTTCACAGTTGTAGACAACTCATTCACTATGGATACACCAAAGATTGACCCAGAAAAGCAAGCTCTTGTTGACAAGGGACTTGAAGGTATAGCTGGAAAATAATTAGTGCGTAATGAAAAGGAAATATAAAAAGTAAGCGTGTGCTTTATGCCACGCTTATTTTTTTCTTATTCATAATTTTTTCTATTCAATAAATCTTTATTCATCAGCTTTTTATTACTTAACTCACTTTTTTTCTGTCAACAAATTTCTCTTGTCTTTAAAAATTATCCAAAATTTAAACTTCCCATATTCTTAAAAATTATTTACTCTATTAATTTTTATCTTCCAATAAAAACTGACAAAATCATAACCACCCGTAAAACGGGTGGTTTGATCACGGGCTATAAGCCCGAGTGATACCAACCAGCGTCTCAAGGCGCTGGTTTTCACTTT
>NZ_JAFBDH010000012.1 GCF_016908115.1 Peptoniphilus gorbachii | reverse complement strand
ATGCGAAAGTAACTGTAGGTGATGACGGTTCAGTAACTGTAACAGATAAAGATGGCAAAGAACTTGGTAAATTAAAACCAGAAGAAACTGTTAAGAAAGCAGCAGTAGTAGCTCCAGCAACACCAGTTTCAGTAAAAGATCCATCTAAGTTAACAGAAGACGAAAAGAAAGATGTAGAAAAAGCTGTTAGAGAAGCAAACAAAGATCTACCAGCAGATGCGAAAGTAACTGTAGGTGATGACGGTTCAGTAACTGTAACAGATAAAGATGGCAAAGAACTTGGTAAATTAAAACCAGAAGAAACTGTTAAGGAAGCTTTAAAAGCTCCAACAACACCAGTTGAAGTAAAAGATCCATCTAACTTAACTGATGAAGAAAAAGGTAAAGTAGAAGAAGCAGTTAAGAAAGCAAATCCAGATTTACCAAAAGATGCAACAGTCGAAGTAGGTAAAGACGGAACAGTAACTGTAAAAGATAAAGATGGTAACGTAATTGGAACAATTCCAGCAAAAGAAACTGTTAAGGAAGCTCTAAAAGCTCCAGAAAAACCAGTTGAAGTAAAAGATCCATCTAACTTAACTGATGAAGAAAAAGGTAAAGTAGAAGAAGCAGTTAAGAAAGCAAATCCAGATTTACCAAAAGATGCAACAGTCGAAGTAGGTAAAGACGGAACAGTAACTGTAAAAGATAAAGATGGCAAAGAAATTGGTAAATTAACACCAGATAAGGCAGTTAAGAAAGCAAATACACCAGCAGATAAAAATACTACTGTTGATGATTCTAAGAAGAAACCAGTAGAACCTACAGACGATGCTCAAGGAACAGGCGTAGTTGTTAATAATCCTGACAAAGTTACAAGTATAACTGCAAAAGATGAAGACGGTAAATATATACCAGTAACTATCAATCCAAATACTGGAGAAATAATTGTTACTCCAGGTGCTGATGTTGATGGACCTATTGTAGTAACTATTAAAGATCCTAGTCTATCAGGTGGTAAGACTACAATCATTATTGACGTTCTTGGACACTCTATGTTAAGAGATGACAATGGAAATGGTTATATTGGAGAAAATGGATATAATCCAGATAATGATTACCATATCTTCCCAGGTGGAATAGTTGAACATGATTATACTCCAACTCATCCAGTTAAAACTGTTGTCCCTGAAAAGACAATAGCTGTAACTCCAGTTCATGACACTTTATGGTATGTATTCCACATCAATGAATACGAATATGAAGTTGTAAGAAATGGCGTTGTTACTAAACGTTTAATGGATGTAACTCCAGTTCTTAGAAATAACAGAACTATGCTTCCACTTAGATATGTTGCAGAAGCAATTGGAGCAGATGTTAAATGGGATGCAAAAACTAGAACAGCTACATTTACTAAAGATGGTTTAACAGCATCAATCCAAGTTGATGGAAATGAAATTGTTCTTTCTAACGGAAAGACTATAAAGATGGATTCTAAACCACTTATGTTAAATAACAGAGTTTTAGTATCTGTAGTTAACGTAGCTAATGTATTTGGTTTAACTAATGGAAATACTCTTGACGGATCTGACCAAGACATTGAATGGCAACAAGAAGATAAGAGTGCTACAATTTATATTAGAAGATAAGTTGTAAAATAAAGAAAAGACCGAGCAATCGGTCTTTTTTTTTTTACATATTTTATTTTTAAAAGGAGGAAACTCATGTGTGAAAAATTTGAACTTATGATTAAAACAAAAGAAGATATAGAAATATTTAGAGAATTCTTTTCAAAATATTTTGAAAAACATAAAGAAAAGGGTTGTTTAAAACAAGGTTTAACAACATTGATCCCATTGTTTTTATCAATTTATTTATTTATTTATTATAACTCTTTCTGGTTTAGGGAAAAATAGAGTCGGAATTTTTAGTGGAAGTTTTGAGAGAGTAATTTGTTTAGTTTTATTTTTATATATTATAATATTATTTTTATTATTGACAGCAACAACTTTTGGAGCAGGAAATGATAAGATTTTGGATAGGTTTTTAAAAGTTTTATTTATTGTTATATTATTTGCAAATTTTGTTCAAATAAACTATAATCCAATGAAAAATGATAAATTATTTGTATTTGGAGTAATATCAACAGCTATAAATTTACTTGTAATATTTTTCTCATGGGCATTTATGTTAACTCATAATATTTTTGAATGTTACAATTATACGGTATCTGTTTTTTTTGATATTAGTTCCTAAATTCATATCAGATTGTATTACTTGTATAATTACTGAAGTATATATAAAATCTTTAAATGATGGTTATAATAATGAAAATGATGAAATAAATGAAAAAACTGGTGAAAATATAGTAAAAAATATCTTAAGAATATAAGATTAAGGGCACAATTATTAATGTTAATTTTAATGTTTTTTTCTGTAGTTTTGTTTCCAACCGAAAATAAAGAACTAAATTCAAGCTTTATTAATGTTGTTTCATGCATAAGTTTAGCTATGATGTCTTTTGATAAAAGAAAAGAATGGAATTTTGATGATCTTAAAAATTACTAATTTTATTAATATGTAGATTCTACTAAAAAATAATTTAAAAAAGAAAATATAAGCTCTAAATTTAATAAATATAATTTACGTTTTATTTCAAATGCAAAAGCAAACGCAAAATTTTACGTTTGTTTTTGCGTTTGCTTTTGATATAATTAATTCAGGAGGAGTTATGAGAGAAACACGCAATTTAGAGTTTAAGGAAAAAATTTCGGATTCTTTTTTAAAGACAGTTGTTGCCTTTGCCAATTACGATGGTGGCGAAGTTTTATTCGGCGTCGATGATAATGGCAAGTCTGTGGGTTTAACTAATTTAAAATCTGATGCCATTGCTATTGAGAATAAGATAAATGATTCTATTACACCTCAAATAGATTTTGAGATAGAAGTAGATTGCAAGAAAAAGATTATTAAACTTACAATCAGTCCTGGTATCGAAAAGCCTTATTTTTATAAGTCAAAATCTTACAAGAGAAATGATTCTTCAACTGTTGAAATTGATAGTTTGGAACTCAAAAGATTAATTATGGAAGGTCAAAATAAATCTTATGATTCTCTGTCTTCTAAAAAAGAAAACAACAGCTTTGTTTATCTTGAAAAGAAATTTAAAGAAATTGTAGGTATTGAAAAAATAAACAGTGATATTTTAAAGACTTTGGAATTAGTTGATAAAAATAATTTTTTAACTAATGCAGGTTCTTTATTTGCAGATAACAATGAAGATAACTTGATTGACATTGTGAGGTTTGGGGAAAGTCAAAATACTATTTTGAGTCGCTTGCAACTGAAGAATATTTCGATCCTTGAAGCTTTTGACATAAGCATTGATAAGTATAGAGAATATTATCAATTTGAAAATATTAAAGGTTCTTATCGTGAAAAAGTTGACTTAATTCCTGAGAAAGCTTTTAGAGAAGCTATCGCCAACGCCTTAGTTCATAGGGATTGGATGGCAAATTCTTATATTCAAGTTTCTATGGAAAAAGAATTTATAACTATTGTTTCTCCTGGTGGTTTGCCAACTGGTATAAGCGAGGAGGAGTATCTCAATGGACAAATTTCTGTTATGAGAAATCCTATTATTGGCAATATATTTTTCAGATTGAACATTATTGAAAGTTTTGGAACTGGAATCAAGAGAATCAAAGAAGCTTATAAAGATTCTGCGAAAAATCCTACTTTTAAAATCTTTGATAATTCTATTGAGGTTAGATTGCCTCTTATTTTAGGTGTGGAAAATTTAAGCCAAGATGAGACAAGGGTTTATAAGGCATTGGAGTATAAATCTCTTGCTAGTTCTGTGATTGCAAATGACACTGGTTTTGGAAAGAATAAAGTTTTAAATTTGTTAAATGATTTGATGGATAAGGGTTATGTCATAAAAAGTGGAAAGGGAAGAGGAACAAAGTATTCTTTGAAATAAGATCAGACTATAAAGTTTATTTGATTATTTTATAAAAAATGGTACTATATATGAATGAGGACGCCGTTAATACCCATAGGGTACAAGAAGCGGTCGCCTTAGTGTTATTTATATAAACCACCTAAGCCGATATAGGTGGTTCACACATTTTAACTACTTTTTATTTTACCACCTGTAAAGCCGATACAGGTGATATTTTTTTATTGTTCTAATTCTTTTTTTATTATTTTTCTCATTAGTTCCACTTGGTTTTTGTAGAGGTGGTTTTTGTAGTAGAGGATTTGGATTTGAGCTGGGCTTTTTATTTTACTTGGGTTTGTAAGATGCAAGCCCAAGTCTTTTTTCCTTACATAGTAGCAAGAGTTTTTCTGGTCATAAAGCCCATCCTCTGTATTTATTTTTAAAGAAAATTTTTTATCTTCTTCTTTATTTTTTACTGATTCATAATTTTTTGCTGATTCAGAATTATTTTCTGATTGGTAATTTTTCGAAGATTCGTAATTTTTTAGAGATTGGTAAAGATTTTCTGATTCGCAAATTTTTTCTTCTCCCTTATTTTTTTCTTCTTTGCCAAATTTTTCTTCTTCCTCAAGTCCACTTATCTCAATTGTGTATAATTCATTGTTGGAGAAATAGTCGGATCTGTAATTTGTGATTCCAGATATTTCTAGCTTGTTATCCAAAAGTTTTATGTCTCTTATAAAAAATATGAAGTCTAAAATTTTTAGGATGAGATTTTTTTCTAGTTCTTTTTTTATTTTTCGATCAAGTATTATTAGATTTTCAAGGCTCATAAAATTATAAGCTAAAATTTTTTCTAGTGCAGACTCATCGCCCTCTAGGTATTTTTTAAAGAGGGTTTTTATTTTTATGCCCTGGTATTCTTTTTGGTCTTTTAAATAATCTTTCCCAATAAAATTTTCTAATAGTGCCTTATTTGAGTGGGATTCTAAATTAAATATGAAGTTATATTTTTTTGTAACTTCTTGCAAATCTATAAGATGAAGATCAAAATCTCTATTAAAATAAAATTTTACTTTTTCTCTTATAAAGGGAAGGTCAAAGGACTTGCCAGAGTAAGTTACAAATTTTTTTCCGTAAACTAAAGGTAAAACTTCTTCTAACAATTTTTCTTCCTCTTTTAAATTTTCTAGGTAAAAAGTTTTTAGGACATCTCTATTTTTTTCTGCAAGGCTTATTGCAATAATTGAATCTCTATCTTTTGAAAGTCCGGATGTTTCTATTTTTAAATAATTTTCATAAGGTCTTTTTATTTTTCTTTCAAATTTTTTCATCTTATCACCACTTCAAGTATACCATTAAAAAATTTTAGAAAATAAAAATTTTATCTATAATCTCATTGAAAATTAGAATAGAAGGGAAAATCGTGTTATAGTATAATGTATTAGAAAGAATTTATGATAGAAGGAAGATTTATGATTTATTTAGATAATTGTGCGACTACAAAACCTGATCCGGAAGTTGTTCATGCCATGATGAAGGCACTAACAGATGATTTTGCCAACCCTTCATCTCTTCACAGCTTTGGCTTAAAGGTTGAAAAGGAAATTGAAGCTGCAAGAAAAAATGTTGCTAGTCTTATTGGTGCTCAGGCTGATGAAATTTATTTTACATCTGGTGGAACTGAAAGCAACAACATTGCAGTTCACGGTGCTATTTTAAAAAACAAGAGAAAGGGCAAGAAAATTATTACATCTGCCATTGAACACGCATCTATTGATGATCAATTTAAGCACTACAAAGAACTTGGCTACGATGTTTGTTATTTAGACGTAGACGAAACTGGTGCTGTTGATATAGAAAAGTTTAAAGAGGAAGTAAATGATGATACTATTTTAATTTCTCTAATTTATGTTCACAATGAGCTTGGCACTGTAAATAAGGTTAAAGAGCTTTTTGAAATTGCCAAGGCAAAAAACAAAAATATTCTCTGTCATGTTGACGGAGTTCAAGCTGTTGGAAAAATTCCTGTAAATGTAAAAGATTTAGGCTGCGATACTCTTTCTTTTTCTTCCCACAAAATTTATGGACCAAAGGGCATGGGTGCCCTCTATAAAAGACGTGACTTAAACATAGAAAGTCTTGTAATTGGTGGAGGTCAAGAAAAGGGTCTAAGATCTGGTACAGAAAATGTTCCTGGTATACTTGGTTTTGGTAAGGCTTGTGAACTTACAAAAAGAGATCTAGAAAAAAGACTTAGCCATGCAAAAGAAATTAAGGCCTATCTTTTAAAAAAATTAGAAGAAAATTTAGAGGACTACAAAATAAATACTCCAGAAAATTCTACAGATTTTATTGTGTCCCTTTCAATTTTAGACATTAGGGCAGAAGTTCTTCTTCATTATTTAGAAGGGGATGAAATTTATATTTCCACTGCATCTGCCTGCACATCTAATGGCACGCACAAGTCTACGACTTTAAAGGCAATTGGTCTATCAGATAAATACTCTGAAGGCACAATAAGAATTTGTATTTCAAAGGATACCACAAAAGAGGACATAGATATTTTTGTTGAAAAGCTTTTAAAGTATGTAAATGAAATAAGAAAGATAATGAGATAGGTGATAGAATGAAAAAAGTTATGGCACTCTCACTTGGAGAGCTTGTCCTAAAGGGTAAAAATAGATATAAATTTGTTAATAAACTTATTTCCACTATAAAGAGAAATTTGAGAAATCTTGACCATGGCAAAATTTATCAAAATATGGGCAAGGTCTATGTTGAACTTGTTACAGATAATGAAGAAAAGATGATAAATAGGCTAAAACACGTCTTTGGCATTGTCTACATTGCGCCATGCTATGTTGTGGAAACTGATAAGGAAAAAATTGAAGAAGCTGTAATAAAAATTGTAGATGAAACTTTAAAGAAAAATCCATCTTATAAAACTTTTAAGGTAAAAACCAATAGGGGCGACAAATCTTTTCCACTTAATTCTATGGAAATTTCTGCAAAAATTGGCGGCGTAATTTTAAAAAACTTTGACATAAAAGTTGATGTCCATAATCCTGACTTTTTTGTTTATTGTGATTTGAAAAAGGATACCTATATTTATGTAGATAAGATTAAAGCTCACGGTGGACTTCCATCTGGAACAAATGGCAGGGGACTACTTCTTCTTTCAGGAGGTATTGATTCTCCAGTAGCAGGATTTTTAATGGCAAAAAGAGGCGTCCTTGTAGACTGCTTGCATTTCCATTCCTATCCTTTTACATCTGAAAGAGGAGAAGAAAAGGTCAAAAAACTTGCAGAGGATATTTCAAGTTTTTCTGGCGAACTCACTTTTTATTCTGTAAATATTTTGGATATTCAAAAGGAAATAAATATAAATTGTCCTGAAGATGAGATGACTATTATTTCTCGTAGATTTATGATGAGAATTGCAGATAAAATTGCAAGAGAAAATGGATACGACTGCATTATCACTGGCGAAAACCTTGGTCAAGTTGCTTCACAAACTATTGACGGTTTGAAGGTTACTAATGATATTACAGATAAATTGGTCTTTAGACCACTTATTGGCATGGATAAGGTAAATATTATTGATATAGCCAAGGACATTGATACTTATGAGACATCAATTCTTCCTTTCGAAGATTGCTGCACAGTGTTCTTGCCAAAACATCCACTTTTGACACCAAATGTTGAAGGAATAGAAAAGTCTGAAGAGCCACTTGACTGTGACAAGCTTGTTGATGAAGCTTTAAGTAAAATGGAAATCACAAAAATAGGAGGAGACTATGAAGAATAAAAACAAAGGTGCTGTTGGGATTATTGCAATAATTGCTATAGTAGTTGTGCTTGCAATTTTCTTCGGCGGACAATGGAACAATCTAGTTAAGCTAGATGAAGATGTTAATGGTGCTTGGGCACAAGTCCAAAACCAAGTTAAAAGACGTGCAGATTTAATTCCTAATATTGTAGAAACAGTAAAGGGTTATGCTTCTCACGAAAAGGATACTTTCACTGAAATTACTAAGGCTCGTGCTGGTATTTCTGAAGCAAAGACACCTAAGGAACTAGCTGAAGCCAATGATAATTTGACAGAAGCAATTGGCAGACTTAATGTAGTTGTTGAAAATTATCCAGAATTAAAGGCAAATCAAAATTTCTTAGACCTACAAGCACAACTTGAAGGCACAGAAAATAGAATTGCAACTGAAAGAATGAGATATAACGATACAGTTAAACTTTACAATCAAAAAGTTAGAAGATTTCCAACAAATCTTATTGCAAAAATTTTAGGATTTGGACCAAGAGATTATTTTGAAGTTTCAGAAAAGGACAATCAAGTACCAGAAGTTAAGTTTTAGGTGATTAAAATGAAAAAATTGTTAGCTACAATTTTATTTGTATTCACCCTAGTCTTTAATGTTTATGCCTTTGACAAAAGTGAAATGTCTTACAATGTCTATGACGAAACAAATACTTTAAGCCAGGAGTCAATTGATTATCTCAACAAGACCACTTATGATTTAAAAAAGAAAACTGGTGGAGAAATTGCCGTTGTTATAGTCAAGGATTTGGAAGGCTATTCACTAGAAGAGTATGGCACAAAGATTTTTAATGACATAAAAATTGGCGACAAGGATAAGGACAATGGTGTTCTCATGCTTGTGGCACTTTTAGATGAAAACAATAGATATGTAAGAATCGAGACTGGTTATGGCTCTGAAGGTTTTATACCCGATGCCTATGCCTCAAGAATTATAAGGGCAATGGGAAAAGTCGTATCAGAAAATGAAAATGACAGACCTTTTGAAAAAGCAGTCCTTGAAGGTTATGCTCAGTTAATAAAATTATATGAAGGGGAATATGATGTGGATATTGTGGCAAGAGAGCCACAAGAAGAAATTGATTATTCATCTGATGAAGGTGAAGGTAATCTATTTATATCAATTTTTCCTATATTGAGAATAATTTTAATTCTTTTTATAATTTCACTTATTTTTAGAAATAAAAATGATGGTGGCGGAAGAGGATCTGGCGGCAGAAGAAGACGAAGACCTGTAATTTTCTGGGGACCAGGAAGCTTCGGCGGTGGATACGGTGGCTTTGGCGGCTCTGGAGGTTTTGGAAGCTCTGGTGGCTTCGGTGGCGGAGGCTTTGGCGGCTTCGGCGGCGGAGGTTCTTCTGGTGGCGGTGGCGCCAGTGGAGGAATCTAATTAAAGCTAAAGATTAGAGAGAAAACTCCAATTAAAATAATTTGATGGAGAAAATATATTAAAAGAGAATGCCTACCCATGACATTTATAAAGTTATGGGAGGCTTCTTTTTTTGTAAATTTTATAAAATCAAAGAGGAAGTAACCCATGTAAAATAAAAATATCCATGGAATAATTGGAAAATAATCTCCAGAAGAAAAATTTTCGCCTGGTAAACCTAAGAAGAATAAATTTAAAGAGTATAGAGACTTAGGAACAAGAATTTTCCCAAAGAAAATACTTCCGTAATAAATATTTTTTAAGCTGACAAATAAAATCGTATTAATAATAAGTCCAAGCCTTGGATTTATTTTTTTTATGTAATTTTCTAATAGCATGTGAATTAATGTTGCAGCAGCAAAAAAATGAATTACCCCAAAATAAATTGCATCTTCTCTTGAAAAAATATAGGATCCCACAGTGATTAAAAGAGAAAGTCCCGTTAAAATCAAAAACTTTTTCTTAAAATTATTTGAAAAATGTGTTGAGTAACCTGAAATCAAAATAAAGGAAATGCAAATGTATTGTTGGTAGTAGTAAAAGTCGTGATTAAAATTAAAGCCGTAAAAATTTTCAAGATCAAAAAGACCGTGAAAAATTATCATATTTATAATAGTAAAGCCACGCAAAAAATCTATGGCATTGTATCTTTTTTTTGTAGTATCCATTTTACACCTCTGGAAAAATTATAACACAAATAATTATTGAACAAGGAAAATGAAATTTAAAAGGAAAAAATTTAAGAAAAATTTTAGTAAATTATATTTAACAAAAAATTTACTTTATTAAATAAGCCAAAGCTATTGACATTAATATATTTAACAATTATACTCTAATGAGTTTAATAATTTAAGTAATTTGTTTAATATTTTAGGTGATGCAATGGATATTGGAAATAAAATAAGAGATATGAGAATTGAAAAAGGCCTTACTCAAGAGGAATTGGCTGATAGGTCAGAACTTACAAAGGGCTTTATTTCACAAATCGAAAGGGACTTGACATCGCCTTCTGTTGATTCTCTTTTAGATATTTTAGAGGCTCTCGGGACAGATCCTTCTCATTTTTTTAAAAAAGAAGAAAATGAAAAAATCACTTTTAAAGATGAGGATTTTTTTGAAAGTGAAAATGAAGAACTTGGCTATGTTCTTGATTGGGTTGTGCCCAATGCACAAAAAAATGAAATGGAGCCTATGCGAATAAAAATAAGTCCTGGTGGAAAATCAAAAGAGCTTCAACCCTACGAGGGGGAAGAGTTTGGCTATGTCATAAGAGGCAGCGTAACTCTAATTTATGGAAATAAAGAGTATAAAGTTAAAAAGGGAGAAAGTTTTTATTTTAAAGCAAACTCCTCCCACTACTTAAAAAATGAAGGAAAGTTTGAAACTGAGATTTTGTGGATTTCATCTCCACCAAATTTTTAGGCGGTGAATTATGGAAAATTATGTAATTGAATTAAAAAATGTGACAAAAAGTTTTGGCGATAATGTTATTTTAAAGAATTTCGATTTTAAGGTTAAAAAAGATGAATTTCTTACTATTTTAGGTCCATCTGGCTGTGGTAAAACTACAATTTTAAGACTAATTGGTGGTTTTGAAGAGCCTGACGAGGGAAAAATTCTTTTTAATGGAGAAGATATTACTAATAAAGAAGCCTATGAGAGAAAAATCAACACAGTTTTTCAAAAGTATGCACTTTTTCCTCACATGAATGTTTACAAGAATATCGCCTTCGGTCTTAATATTAAAAAAATGGACAAAAATCTTATAAAGGAAAAGGTAAAGGAAGTTTTAAAGCTTGTAAATCTTTCTGGCTTTGAAAATAGAGAAATCGAATCATTATCTGGTGGTCAACAACAAAGAATTGCCATTGCAAGAGCTCTTGTCAATGAGCCAGAAGTTCTCCTTCTTGATGAACCTCTTGGTGCTCTTGACTTAAAACTTAGACAGGCAATGCAGATTGAACTTAAAAGAATACAAAAAAGTGTTGGCATCACTTTTATTTATGTAACTCATGACCAAGAAGAGGCCCTATCTATGAGTGACACTGTAGTCGTTTTAAATGATGGAGAAATCCAACAAATGGATAGTCCTCTAAATATTTACAACGAGCCAAAAAATGCCTTTGTTGCAGATTTTATTGGCGAATCAAATATTATTGAGGCAAAGATGCTCGAAGACTACAAGGTAAGATTTTTAGACTATGATTTTCCTTGTGTAGACAGTGGTTTTAACAAGATGGAAGATGTTGAAGTAGTTGTGAGACCTGAAGATGTGCTTTTAGTAGATGAAAATTATCAAATTGAAGGCATTGTTACAAGTCTTGTCTTTAAGGGTGTTCACTATGAAATGACTGTTGATGTAGATGGTTATTCTATGCTTGTGCAATCAACGGAAAAGAGAGAAGTGGGTGAAAAGACAGGCATAATTATTAAGCCTGACCTAATCCATGTAATGAGGTTGATATGAAAAAATTTTCACTGATATATTTATTTTGGGGACTAATTTTTATTGTACTGCCACTATTTTTAATACTTGCTCATGCTCTAAGTTCAAATACAGATTTATCTGAATTTGCTTTTACTCTTGATAATTTTTCAAGATTTTTTGAACCTTTATATGTAAAAATTTTAATAACTTCACTAATTCTTGCTGGTCTATCAACAATTTTATGCTTAATTGTTGGTTATCCAGTTGCCTATATTATTTCAAAGATGAGTGAAAAAGTTAGAAATAATATGATTTTAATTTTCATAATTCCCATGTGGATGAATTTCCTTCTTAGGACTTATGCTTGGCTTACTCTTTTAGGTAACAAGGGGCTTATAAATAAATTTATTGGACTTTTTGGACTGGGACCTTGGGATCTTATGTATAATTCCAAGGCAATTATGATAGGTATGGTTTATAACTTTTTGCCCTTTATGGTTCTTCCAATTTATACAGTCCTTTTAAAAATGGACCAAAAATTAATTGAAGCAGCCAAGGACCTTGGAGCAAATGACTTCGAAGTTTTCACAAAAGTTATTTTTCCACTTTCACTTCCTGGCATTTACACAGGCATAACTATGGTATTTATTCCGGCAATTTCAACTTTTGTTGTTCCAAACTTACTAGGTGGAAACAACTTCTATTTAATAGGAAATTTAATCGAAAAACAATTTACATTTACAGGAGATTGGGGCTTTGGCTCTGCCATTTCAATGATTTTAATTGTAATTATGCTTTTGATTTTAGTTGTGCCAAAATTATTTAATAAAAAAATTAAAACTGGGGATTTGGGAGGAGATATATTTTGAAAAAAATAATTGATAGAATTTATTTATTTTTGATTTTTGTTTTCTTGTACGCCCCCATAGTAATTTTAGTTGTCTTTAGTTTTAACAATTCTAAACTTAGAGGTTCCTGGGCTGGCTTTACCTTAAAATGGTACAAAAACTTATTTAATGACCCGGCAATTTTATCTTCCCTTTGGACGACGATTTTTGTGGCTATTGTGGCGACAATAATTTCAACAGTAGTGGGGACAATTTCTGCCATTGCCATAAATGAATTAAGAGGATTTAAGAAAGATGCAATCTTAAATATAAATTATCTTCCAGTAATTAACCCAGACATAGTTACAGCTGTGGCATTAATGGGTTTATTTGGACTATTTAATATAAGAATGGGATATACAACAATGATAATTTCACACATAGTCTTTTGTATTCCCTATGTAATTTTGTCAATTTTGCCAAAATTAAATCAACTGCAAAAAAATACTCTTGAGGCTGCCTTAGATTTAGGTGCTACGCCAGCTTATGCAATTCTTCATGTGGTAATACCACAGATAAAACCTGCAATACTTACGGGAGCCTTGATGTCCTTTACACTTTCCATTGACGATTTTGTAATTTCCTTTTTCAACACAGGACAAGGAGTTTCAAACTTATCAATTACAATTTATTCCATGGCAAGAAAGGGAATAAATCCGTCAATAAATGCAGTATCAACACTTATGCTAGTATCTCTTTTAATTTTACTTGTAATAATTAACAAGAGAAGCGAAAAAAATAAAAAAATTGAGGTGGAAATATGAAAAAAATAATTTTAGCACTATCAGTCTTAATGCTTTTAACTTTAACTGCTTGTGGCAAAAAAGACCAAGCAAAGGAAGAAATTTATGTTTACAATTGGGGCGAATACATTGACCCATCAATTTTAAAGGACTTCCAAAAGGAAACTGGAATAAAGGTTAATTATGACACTTACGCTTCTAACGAAGACCTTTATATAAAGATGACACAATCACAAGATAAGTACGATGTAATTGTGCCAAGTGATTATATGATTGAAAGACTTATAAAAGAAGGCTTAATTCAAGAAATTAATTTCCAAAACATTCCAAACTTTGCTGAAGTTGAAGACAAGTTAAAAAACCCAAGCTTTGATGCGGAAAATAAGTATTCTGTTCCATACTTCTGGGGAACTGTGGGCATTGTCTACAACAAAAAGGAAGTTACAGATAAAGTTGATTCTTGGAATATTTTGTGGAATGAAAAATATAAAGACCAAATAATTATGTATAATTCTCAAAGAGATACTCTTGGCCTTGCCCTAAAAAGACTTGGCTATTCACTAAATTCAACAAATGAAAAAGAACTTGAAGAAGCAAAAAAATCTCTTATAGAACAAAAACCACTTGTATATGCTTATCTTGATGATGATGGAAGAGATGTAGTTGTGCAAGGAGATGCGAATTTATCTGTAATGTATTCAGGTGATGCCCTTCTTATGATGCAACAAAATGAAGATTTAGAGTATGTAGTTCCAAAGGAAGGCTCAAATATTTGGTACGATTCCATGGTAATTCCAAAGAATGCAAAAAATGTATCTGGAGCAGAAAAATTTATAAATTATATGCTTAAAAAAGAAGTGCAAGCAAAAAATGCAGAACACTGTGTTGGATACACTTCACCTGTTAAGGGTGTAAAAGACCTTCTTCCAGATGAAATTAAAAATTCAAAAGTTGCCTATCCAGACTTCGATTCACTTCCACCTCTTGAAGCTTTTAGAGATCTTGGAGACTTTATAAAAGTTTACGATAGAATTTGGACAGAAATAAATGCTTCCAATCTTTAATATGCTAATAAATTTGTTTATTTTAGGACCTTCATGTGATATTATATAGTATAAGCGAAATGTTTTCATAATGGAGGTTTAAAATGAACAAGAGAATAAAAAAGCTTATAATATTTGCAATTTTTTTATTAGTACTTATGTTAGTTTCTCTAACTGCTTTTTTAAGTAAGTCTCTTATGTGGCCAAATTCAAATGTAGAAAGAGAATTTGACGGAATTTTATTTAACAATTCCGATGGAGTAGAAAATCTTCAAGTTGCAAGATCTGTAGTAAATGAAGGTAGCGAAAGACTCATAAAATATGACATAAAATTTTCTTACACAGGAGAAGATACAACTGCAAGAATAATGGGTACGCCAATTAGACAAATTTTCTTTGGTGAAGGAGTAAACTTTACTAAGTCAAAGGTAAATCTTAAAGGAGATTTTGACAAAATTAACAAATCACTTTTTGAAGAAAAATTAAAATTAAAAGTTAAAGATTTTTACAACAAAACTGAAAATAAAGAGTTTAAAGCACTAAGTGAAGTAAAATTGGACTTGTCAGAAAAAGTTGGAGAATATGATTTTGAAGTTTACTATAGTCCAAATCCACTATATTTTTCTGGTGGACAAAAAGTTGAAGACGCATCAATATTTGTAACAAATGCAAAGGTAGAAAACTGGACAGAAACTACAAAATCAACAGACAGTGTCAAGGAAGCCTACACAAATTCTGGCTACTATATCAATAAATTGGAACTAATTAACCAAGCTTTGATAAATAAAATTTCACTAATTAACACAATTTCAACAGTTGCATTTTTAATTTTGACAATTGCTGTAATTGCACTAATTTGGCTTGATAAGGGAAGTTTCCCAATTTATCTTGGTGCATTATTTATAATGATTCCTGCCTTTTATAGATTTATAGGTAAGGGAACAAGTAACCTTGGACTCCTAATTATTTATCCAATTTTGGGCTGCCTTGCATCAATTGTTGCAAGATTTTTAGCAGCGGATGATGACCTAACTTTTGGCACAAAGGAAATGAAACAATCACTAGCCTTTTTGTTAATGTACTTTGTATTGTCAGTAGTATTATTTATGATACCAAGAGTTTTCATAGGATAAAAAATAATAAAACATTAAGTAAAAGCTCAACCTAGTTGGGCTTTTTTATACAAACAAAGTAAATTAAAATATTTACTTAAATATTTTGTGATATAATATGACTATAGGAGGGGTATTATGGCTACAAAAAGTTTTTTAAAAACAATCAACTTAAAAACAAAAAGAGATACAAGTAATTTCTTTTACGCTTTAGATAAGGCGATAAAAAAGCCTGACCCTAAAGTAAAATTAGATAGAGAAGTACAAACTTTAAAGGCTGAAGATTTGGAGAAGTACTTTAATGATAATGAATAAATCAAAATTATTTGAGGTAAATTTAAGAGATTTTTTAGATGCTAGAGGAGAAGAAGAGACTCATGATTTATTAAATAGTTTTGATTCAAAATATAATGAAGATGTAAATTATTTTTTAAAAAACAAGGCTGAAGAGTTTGGAAAAAGAGGTTTAGCTTCCACTTATCTAGTTTTTACAAAATATAAAGGTAACTTAGAATTTTTGGCTTATTATTCTCTTGCTATGAAGGCTGTTGTTATTAAAAGCGATGCCAGAATTTCCAATAGTTTGAGAAAAAAGATTAACACATATTCAAACTTTGAACCCAAGTTAAAAAGTTATATTATGTCTTGCCATTTAATTGGTCAACTTGGCAAAAATTATAATATTGATGACTATTCTCTTATTTCGGGAAGTGAGTTATTAGAACTTGCTTGCAGAAAAGTTAGATCAGCACAAGATATAAGCGGAGGTAAATTTGTTTATCTTGAGTGCGAAGATGTAGAGGGGTTAATTAATTTTTATGAGAATAATGGGTTTACTATTTTTGGTAAAAGAAAACTTGATAAAGAAGAAACTAATTTAAATGGAAAATATTTAGTTCAATTAATAAGATATTTAAAATAACTGCATTTTTTTGCAGTTTTTTTATGGGAAGATTTAGGAAAACTTTTTCTAAATTTTTATCTTTTATAATAAAATTGAAATAAATGTCGCTATAATATATAATTTAATTAAATACAAATAGGAGGATTTATTTATGAAAAAGAAACTTACTTTGCTAGCAGTGTTATTAATTGCAATGACACTTGTTGCATGTGGTGGCGGAAATAAAAAAGAAGCTGATAATAAAGCTGAAAACGCTACTAAAAAAGAAAGCACAGAAGCTAAAACTGATGTAAATGTTGGTTTTGTTACTGACGAAGGTGGAGTTAACGACCAATCCTTTAACCAAGGTGTATGGGAAGGACTTCAAAAGGCACAAAAAGAACTTGGAATCAAGGCTGAATACATTGAATCTAAGGACACTAAGGACTACACTCCAAACTTAGAAACTTTTGCTGATCAAGAAAAGAATTTAATCGTTGGCGCTGGTTACAAAATGGGTGGTAATGTAGCTGAAGCTGCTGGAATGTATCCTGAAATTAACTATGCAATAGTTGACGTTGATGTTACAGTTGATGGAAATGGCAACAAGATTGAAGCTCCTAAAAACTTACTTGGAATTATGTTTAGGGCACAAGAACCATCTTTCCTAGTTGGTTATATTGCTGGTATGACTACTGAAACTAACAAAGTTGGTTTTGTTGGTGGTCAAGAAGGAAACATCATCTGGGGATTTGAATATGGTTACAAGGCTGGTGTTGATTATGCAGCTAAAGAAAAAGGAACTGATATAGAAGTTCTTAGCCAATATGTTGGAAACTTCTCTGATGCACAAAAGGGTAAATCAATTACTGCTACTATGTTCCAAAATGGTGCTGACGTAGTATTCCACGCAGCTGGTGGAGCAGGCGAAGGTGTTATCGAAGCTGCTAAAGAAGCTGACAAGTGGGCAATTGGTGTTGATAGAGACCAAAACGACAGAGCTCCTGAAAATGTATTAACTTCTGCAATGAAAAATGGCGATGTTGCTGTTTACCAAGTTGTAAAAGATATGCAAGAAGGAAAATTTGAAGGTGGAAGAACTATTGAATTTGGTTTAGCTGATAACGGAGCAGTGGGTATTGCACCAACATCTGACAAAAATGTTAAACCTGAAATTTTAAAGAAAGTTGACGAAATAACTAAAAAAATTATTTCTGGCGAAATTAAAGTTCCTTACAACGAAGAAACTTACAACCAATATAAATAATTTTTAAAAATTTTTTAAAAGTCATTTCATATTTATGAGGTGGCTTTTTTATTTTGTATGACATATCTTATTAAGATATGTCTTTTTTTAATCTATTTTATTTTAAAAGTTCTCCAATCTTTGGTATAATTTATTTAATATAACAAAGGAGCGTTTGTCTTGGAAATTGATAACAAAGATTTAGTCGTTCGCATGGAGAATATCACAAAAAAATTTGGCGATTTCACTGCAAATGATGGAATTGATCTTGATATTAGAAGAGGTGAAATTCATTCTCTTCTTGGAGAAAATGGTGCCGGCAAAACCACTCTTATGAATATGCTTTACGGCATGAGTTCTCCTACATCAGGTGATATTTATATAAACAATGAAAAAAAAGTATTTAAGGATCCTAATGATGCAATCAAGGCAGGACTAGGCATGGTTCATCAACATTTTATGTTAATAGAGCCCTTTACTGTTGTTGAAAATATTGTTCTTGGCATGGAACCCATGAAGGGCATAAAGGTGGATATAAAAAAGGCAAGGGAAGATGTCATTGCTCTTTCTGAGAGATATGGTTTTAAAATTGATCCTGATGCTAAGATTCAAGATATTTCTGTTGGTACTCAACAAAAAGTTGAAATTTTAAAAGTCCTTTATAGGGGCGCTGATATTTTAATTTTTGACGAGCCAACAGCTGTTTTGACGCCACAAGAAATTACTGAGCTTATTGAAATAATAAAAAACCTTTCCAAGGAAGGTAAGTCAATTATAATTATCACTCACAAATTAAAGGAAATTAAGCAAATGGCACATAGGTGCACAATAATAAGACGTGGCAAAAAAATTGAAACTGTAAATGTCTCTGATGTTACTGAATCAGAACTTGCAGACATGATGGTTGGTAGAGCTGTTCATCTTGATGTAAATAAAAAAGATGTGGAAGCTGGCGATACTATTCTTGAAATCAAAAAATTGTGTGCAAGAGATTTTAGAAATGTAAAAAAATTAGATGATTTAGATTTAGATGTAAGGGCTGGAGAAATCCACGGCATTGCTGGAGTTGATGGAAACGGTCAATCTGAACTTATAGAAACTTTAACAGGTCTAAAGTTAGCTGAAAGCGGCTCAATTATTTTTAAGGGCGACGAAATTTTAAATAAAAGTCCAAGAGAAATTATTGAAAAGGGAATTAATTCAATTCCAGAAGATAGACAGCTTCGTGGTTTAGTTTTAGATTTTAGCGTTGCAGAAAATTTAATCCTAAAGGAATATTATAAGGACCAATATTCTAAAAAGGGTATTTTAAATTTTAAAAATATTGAAGACCATGCAAGGAAGCTGGAAGATGATTACGACATTAGACCGAGAAATATAGATAGACTTGCTGGAGAGCTTTCTGGGGGAAATCAACAAAAGGTAATTCTTGCAAGAGAAATTTCCAGCGATCCTGATCTTTTAATTGCAGCACAACCTACTAGAGGTCTTGATGTTGGTGCCATAGAATATATTAGAAACTTTTTAATAAATCAAAGAGACAAGGGCAAGGCAGTGCTACTTATTTCCTTTGAACTTGATGAAATTATGGCACTATCTGATAGAATTTCTGTTATCTACAATGGCAAAATTTTAAAAACTTTTGATGCCAAAGAAACTAATGAAAGTGAAATAGGATTATATATGGCAGGAGGTAAAAATGAAGAGAAATAGATTTTTATATACAGTACTTGCCATTATTCTTGGTATTTTAATTGGCTCTATTATTTTACTTGTTAGTGGAACTAATCCAATAGAAGCCTATAAAGTTATATTTTTTGGTGCCTTTGGCAAGCCAAAATATATTTCCTGGACAATTGTAAAGGCTGTGCCACTAATTTTAACTGGACTTTCTGTTGCTTTTGCCTTTAACACAGGACTATTTAATATTGGTGCTGAAGGTCAATATATTGTTGGCTCCATTGGTGCCTTAGTTGTTGGTCTTTTAGTAGACTTGCCACCAGTCCTTCACGGTCTTGTTGCACTTCTTGCAGGTGCTCTTTGCGGATATATTTGGGGAGCAATAGTTGGTATTTTAAAGGCAAAATTTGAGGTAAATGAAGTTATTTCATCAATTATGATGAATTGGATTGGCTTTTATCTAAGCAATTATCTTTTGAGTTTTCCAATTTTAAGAAATATAGAGTCAGATAACTCCTATTCAATAAAAAATACAGCAAGCATAAAAATTCTTGGTGCTTGGAAGACAAGTGAAGCAGGAAGAGCGGTCTTAGCAAATAATAAATTTTTAAGAGATATTTTAAATCCACCAGTAAATTTTGGAATTATAATTGCCATTGTTGCAGCTCTTGTGATTTGGTATATTCTTAAAAAAACTACTCTTGGCTATGAACTTCGTGCAGTAGGTTTTAATGACAAGGCAGCAGAATATGGCGGCATAAGTATTAATAAATCCATTGTTACATCTATGGGCATAGCAGGAATTTTGGCAGGACTTGCTGGTGCAATTACAGTTCTTGGTGTTTCTGGAAATATTGGAATTATGGCAGGACAAGAAGGCTATGGCTTTGATGGTATGGCTGTTGCACTTATTGCAGGCAATAATCCTCTTGGTACAATCCCAGCTGCACTTTTATATGCAGGACTTACTTATGGTGGAGGAAAGTTAACTACAATTGGAACTTATTCTGAAGTTGTAAAAATAATTGTAGGCATTATGATTTTATTTATAGCAATGCCAAAACTTTTAGATATGATTAGATTTTTCTCAAATAAATGGTCAAAAAAAGATCCCGACAAGGTAAATAAAGGAGGAGCAAATGAATAGTCCACTTTTAAGTTTAGCAAGTATTTTATCAATTACACTTTTATATTCAGCCCCTCTTATTTATACAGCCCTTGGTGGAGTTTTATCTGAAAACTCAGGAGTTGTAAATATTGGACTTGAAGGAATGATGTCCATAGGTGCAGTAGTTGGCTCTATTGTTGGTTATTATGTGGGAAATCCTTGGATTGCCTTTTTGTGTGGCGGACTTGGGGGAATGTTAATCGCCCTTCTTCACGCCATAGCTACAATAAATTTTGCAGCAGACCATGTTGTCAGTGGTATTGCCATAAATTTAATTGGACCAGGACTTTCACTATTCCTTTGCAGACTTTTCTTCGATGGAGCTGCCATGTCAAAGTCAATTAATTACGAAAATAAACTTCCAGTATTATTTGGAAATTTATTTAAGAATGGATCTGGAAAGGGCATTACAAGATTTTTGGACATAGTTTTTTCACAATATGTTTCAGTATATCTTGCCTTTGTCCTTGTATTTATAGTTTATTTTATTCTTTACAAGACAAAACTTGGTTTAAGAATAAGAGCAGTAGGTGAATATCCTAAGGCAGCAGAAACTCTTGGTGTAGATGCCTACAAAATAAAATACATCTGCGTACTTGCTTCTGGATTTTTGGCAGGACTAGGTGGAGCATCCATGTCTCTTGCAGTAGTTTCAAATTACAGAGAGACACTTATATCAGGTCAAGGATTTATTGCCCTTGCTGCAGTAATTTTTGGTGGATGGAGACCACAAGGAGCTATGCTTGCCTGTCTATTATTTGGTTTTGCCCAAGGTCTATCAGTTTTCCTTGGCTCCATAGGCATAAAAATCGACACAAATTTACTTTCAATGATTCCTTATGCAATTACTCTTATTGTATTAATTGTCTTTGTTAAGGGATCAAGAGCACCATCCTCTGATGGACTTCCTTATGAAAGAAATAATTAAAAAATAATTAATAAAGATAAAATTTTTCTCACGATAAAAAGTCGTGAGAATTTTTTTATGCTTAATAAAATTACAAACAAAATAAAAATAAAAAAAAGATAAATAAAAATTCTTAAAAAAAATTGCAAGTAGATAAATTTAAGAGTGACTACTTTCTGACCTTGTAAAAGATTTCCCAACTCTAAATTTTTAAGTAGAATCATATACTTTAATTAAATTTAGTGTTATAATTATAACAAAAGGTAAAAAATTAGGCTTATGCCGAATAAGGGGTGAAGTTTTATGAGTTCAAGAAATCTCACTTTTTCCGTAGGTGGAGTTCACATGGACGAACACAAAACTTTGACAGAAAAGATTGCAATTGAGAGGATGCCAAGTCCTAAGATTGTTTACATACCTATGTCACAACACATTGGAGCACCATGCTCACCAGTTGTGTCAAAGGGCGATTCTGTTAAAGTTGGACAAATGGTGGGTAATTCTGATGCTTATATATCAGCTGCAATACACTCTTCTGTATCAGGTACAGTTAAAGAGATTAAAAAAATGTATACAGCTGATGGAAGGTATTGTGATTGTGTCGTTATAGAAAACGATGGCAAAGATGAAATGACTGATGATCTTAAATCTTTTAAAGATTATAAGGATCATCCAATTGACGATTTAGTTCCTTTTATTAAAGAAAAGGGAGTCGTTGGTATGGGTGGTGCTGGTTTTCCTCTTCACGCAAAATTAAAAGGTGAAGACCCAGCCCTAGATGAATGTATAATAAATGGGGCAGAATGTGAGCCTTTCCTCACTTGTGACCACAGAATTATGCTAGAAAAAACTGAGGAGATATTAGAAGGATTAAATATTTTCTCATATTTTTACAATCAAAAAGCTTCTTACATGGCAATTGAAGAAAATAAACCAGATGCAATTGCTAAAATGGAAGAAGTTATAGGAAAAAATCCTAATTGGAGTCACTTAAAAGTTGTTGGATGTCAAACTAAATATCCACAAGGTGATTCAAAGAGACTTTCTGAAGCTGTTGTTGGAAGAATTGTTCCACAAAATGGTGTAACAAATGATGTTGGAGTTTTCCTAACAAATGTTGGTACAACTCTTGCATTTTATGAAGCAATGATAGAAGGAAAGCCTTCTTATGAAAGAGTAATAACTGTTTCTGGTTCTGGTATTAAAGAACCAAAGAATATTCTCGTTAAAATAGGTACTCCTGTGGGAGATATTTTAGATTTCTGCGGTGGAGTAAAGGAAAACTTTAAAGAAATTATTTGTGGTGGTCCTATGACTGGTAAGTCAGTATTTAGTCTTGACGCACCTGTTACAAAGACTACTTCAGGTATTTTAGTTTTCACTGAAGAAGAAATTACAGAAAGAATTGAATCTCCATGTATTAGATGTTCAAGATGCGTAGATCACTGTCCAGCAAATATTAATCCAACTGATATTAATCATGCAATTTTAAAAGGCGATGTTGATTTATGTAGCAGCTTACATGCTGACCAATGTATGGAATGTGGAATATGTTCCTTCGTTTGTCCAGCAAAGAGACATCTAAGTGCATCTGTTAAATTAGCTAAACGAGAAATCAGAGCTAATCAAAAGAGATAGGAGGGATCAATTTGGAAAATAATAAAATAACTAAAGATCCGATTACAGTAAATGAAGCTCGCTTCGTGTCACTTGCTCCTCACATTAGATCAAATGATACAGTTCAAAAGATTATGCTTGATGTAATCATAGCACTTGTTCCTGCAATGATTGCTTCTGTATATTTCTTTGGAACAAGATCACTTCTTCTTATTCTAACTTGTGTAGTAGCTTGTGTTGCAACTGAGTATGTAACTCAAACTGCACTTAAAAAGACTGTACAAATAAAGGACTTGTCTGCTGTAGTAACTGGAATTTTAATTGCGCTAAATATGCCACAATCTTTTCCACTATGGATGGCAGCTTTCGGATCCGTTTTTTCAATATTAATAGTAAAAGAATGTTTTGGTGGAATTGGATTTAACTTTATGAACCCAGCTCTTGCTGCAAGACTTGTACTTATGGCTTCATGGCCTAAACAAATCACTGATTATATTTCACCAGAATTATTAAAACAAGGTTTAACAACTTCAGCATCAACTATGGATGGAGTTTCTTATGCTACACCACTTCAAATTATTGCAGGTGGAGATCTTTCAAACTTACCAGCAATGAAGGATATGTTAATTGGAAACATTGGCGGCGTAATTGGAGAAACTTCAGCAATTGCACTTTTAATAGGTTTTGCCTATTTAGTATTTAGAAAAGTAATTTCTTGGGAAATCCCAGTAATATATGTTGCAACTACTGCAGTTTGTCTTGGAATTCTAGGTATTCCTATGAATGTAATTCCTTATGAATTATTAGCAGGAGGATTACTTTTAGGTGCTATATTTATGGCAACTGACTACACTACAAACCCAATTAATAGAAAGGGAAGAATAATTTTTGCTCTTGGATGCGGTATTTTAACTGCAGTAATAAGAGTAAAGGCATCTCTTCCAGAAGGTGTTTCCTATGCAATATGTCTAATGAACCTTGCAACACCTTTAATTGATAAACTTACAGTAACAAGTGCATATGGGGAGGCGAAGTAAATGAAAGAACCAGTAAAATTTGGAATTATACTTTTAGTTTTCTGCGCCCTATCTGCAGGACTTTTGGCAGTAGTAAATAGTTTCACTGCTCCAGTAATTGCAGAAACTGAACTAAAAAATACACTTGCATCATATGAAGTTATCTTTGGCGAAAATGCAGATGGATTTGAAGAATATGATCAAGAAAAATTAAATTCAATTAAAGAAAAATATCCAAATATTGAAAAAATCTTTGTTGCAAAAAAAGGCGACAAAGTTGTTGGATATGGTGTCAATGTTAAATCAAATGGTTATGGTGGAGCTATGGTAAATGCTCTTGGATTTTTACTTGATGGAGATAAAATTGCAGGATTTAGAAATATTTCCAACGGTGAAACAAGTGGATTTGGTTCAAGAATCACAACTGATGAATACTATCCATCTTACGAAGGGAAATCTGCAACAGGTCCTTTAAAACTTTCAAAGGATCCAAAGGCTGACGATGAAGTTATGTGGCTTACATCAGCAACAATTTCATCTAAGGGTGCCCTAGCAGGTTCTAACGATGCCGTTAAAGTTTATAACGAAGTTTTAAAGAATGAATAAGGAGGTTTAAAATGAAATTATCTAAAGTATTTTTAGACGGTGCTTTTAAAAACAATCCCGTATTCATCCAACTTATAGGGCTTTGTTCAACACTGGCTATAACAAATAACTTAACAAACTCTTTGGCAATGGGAGTTGCAGTTACTTTCGTACTTATTATGAGTAATGGAGTTGTATCTGCACTTAGAAAAATAATCCCAGATAAAATAAGAATTCCTTGTTTTATCGTAGTAATTGCTACTTTCGTAACATTAGTACAAATGATACTTCAAGCTTATTCACAACCAATTTATGCAGCACTTGGTATTTTCTTACCACTAATCGTAGTTAACTGCTGTATTCTTGGGGAAGCTGAAGGTTTTGCTTATAAAAATCCACTTATCCCATCTATAGTAGATGGAATAGGAACAGGAGTAGGATATACAATTGCAGTTCTTGCAATGGGTCTTGTTCGTGAATTTTTTGGATATGGTACACTATTTAATGTAAATATTTTACCAGAATCTTATCCAGGAATAGGACTTATGGGAGCTCCAGCAGGTGCCTTCATACTTTTAGGATTTTTAATTGCAGGATTTAGAATGTTACTTAATAGGAGGGCAGACTAATGTTAGAAAGTATTTTAACGATTTTAATTTCAACAATACTTGTAAATAATTATGTTTTTGCTCAATTCTTAGGAATTTGTCCCTTCTTAGGTGTTTCTTCAAAGACAGAAACTGCCCTTGGAATGGGAGTTGCCGTTACCTTTGTAGTTGTACTTGCATCTGCAATCACATGGCTAATTCAAATTTTTGTATTAGATAAATTTGGACTTGAGTATTTACAAACAATTGCATTTATACTTGTAATTGCATCACTAGTACAATTTGTAGAAATGTTTATAAAGAAATCATCACCTTCACTTTACCAAGCAATGGGTGTTTATCTTCCACTTATTACTACAAACTGTGTTGTTCTTGGTGTAACAGTTTTAAATGTTCAAAATGGATATAACTTAATAGAAACAATATTTAGCGGATTTGGAGCATCAGTAGGTTTTACACTTGCGTTAGTATTAATTGCAGCTCTTAGAGAAAAATTAATGCTTGCAAATGTACCTAAGCCACTTCAAGGAGTTCCAATAGCACTTGTTAGTGCAGGCTTAATGGCAATTGCATTTTCAGGTTTCGGCGGATTGGTATAGGAGGTAATTATGGAAATTAGTACAGTACTTACCCCAGTCTTGTTTTTGGGAATTGCAGGAGCATTTTTCGGAGTAATTCTTTCAATAGCATCAAAGGTTTTTTATGTAAAGGTAGATCCAAGGGTCGCTGAAGTTAGAGATGTATTGCCGGGAGCAAACTGTGGAGCTTGTGGATTTCCTGGTTGTGATGGTTTAGCAGAAGCCATTGCCAATGGAAAAGCACCAGTAAATGGTTGTGTAATTGGTGGTGCAGATACAGCTGAAAAAGTTAGCCAAGTAATGGGCGTTAATGCAGGAAATGTCGAAAGAAATGTTGCCTGTGTACTTTGCCAAGGCGATTGCAACAAGGCAAAAAATAAATATGATTACAATGATTTAGTTGATTGTAGATTAATTTCAGACTATCAACAAGGTGCAAAAGCTTGTAACTTTGGTTGCTGCGGCGGTGGCACTTGTGTAAGTGTTTGTGAATTTGACGCAATTCACATGGTAAATGGCGTTGCAGTAGTAGACAAGGAAAAATGTGTTGCCTGCATGAAATGTATCAACATTTGCCCTAAAAAAATCATTGCACTTAGACCTTACAAATCAAAAACAGTTGTTGAATGTAAGTCACTTGATCCAGGAAAAGTTGTAAGGACAAACTGTAGCATTGGTTGTATAGGATGTGGAATCTGTGAAAAGAACTGTCCTAAGGATGCAATCCATGTAGAAAACAACCTAGCATCAATTGATTATGAAAAATGTATCAACTGTGGAATTTGTGTTTCAAAATGTCCAACAGGAGCAATTTATTGCGAATATCCTGAAAGAGTGGAAAAAATGAAACAAAAGGAAAAAGAAAAGAAAGAAAAAGAAAGACAAGCAAAACTTGAAGAAGCAAAGCTTAAAAAAGCTGAAGCAGAAAAAGAAAAAGTTAATGCTTAATCTTTAAAATCTAAATTAAGGAACTGTCGTGCAAGCGGCAGTTTTTTCTTGTAAATTTTTTTAAAATCTATTAAAAAGTACAGTAAAAGAATAATAAAGGGAAATTAATCTTTGAATGGACCCAATATAAATGGTATCCTATAAAATAGGAAAACCTTATAATTATTAAATAAAATAATCTCAAGACATTATAAAAAGGTAACAAAATAAAGTGAGGTAGAAAAATGACGCAAAATACAATGGAAAACAAGGAAAGCCTACAAAGACAAGAGCTACATAGAAAAATTTGGGCAATAGCAGACGATGTAAGAGGTGCCGTTGACGGATGGGATTTCAAACAATATATCTTAGGAATTTTATTTTATAGATTTATTTCTGAAAACATAACTGAATTTTTTAATAAAGCTGAACATGAAGCAGGAGATTTAGAATTTGATTATGCTAAAATTTCCGATGAAGAAGCAGAAGAAGATTTTAGACCAGACACTGTTGAAGATAAGGGATTTTTTATCTTGCCAAGTCAATTATTTGAAAATGTAGTTAAAAAAGCAAGAGACAACGAAAATCTCAATACAGATTTAGCCAATATATTTAAGGATATTGAAGGAAGTGCCATAGGCTTTCAATCAGAAGATGATATAAAAGGACTCTTTGAAGATGTAGATACAACTAGTAACAAACTAGGAGGAACAGTAGCAGAGAAAAATAAAAGATTATGTGACATATTAACAGGGATTGATAAAATAAACTTTGGCGATTTTAAAAATAACGACATAGATGCCTTTGGCGATGCTTACGAATATTTGATATCAAATTATGCCAGCAACGCAGGTAAATCTGGAGGAGAATTTTTTACACCACAAACAGTGTCAAAGCTCTTGGCAAGGCTTGTAATGGAAGGCAAAAAGAATATTAATAAGGTATATGATCCCACTTGCGGAAGTGGCTCTCTACTTTTGCAAATGAAAAAGCAATTTGATGAGCATATTATTGACGAGGGATTTTTCGGACAAGAAATTAATATGACAAATTTCAACTTGGCACGCATGAATATGTTTTTGCACAATGTAAATTATAATAATTTTTCCATTAAAAGAGGAGACACTTTAATAAATCCACTACATAAAGAGGAAAAACCCTTTGATGCCATAGTTTCCAATCCACCCTATTCAATAAAGTGGATAGGAGATAAGGACCCAACACTTATAAATGATGAAAGATTTGCCCCAGCAGGAAAACTTGCCCCAAAATCCTATGCTGATTATGCCTTTATAATGCATTCACTTTTTTATCTATCAAGTAAGGGCAGAGCTGCCATAGTATGTTTTCCAGGAATTTTTTATAGAAAGGGAGCAGAAAAAACTATTAGACAATATCTAATAGACAACAATTTTATAGACTGTGTAATACAACTACCAGAAAATCTCTTCTTTGGAACATCAATAGCAACTTGTATTCTCGTCATGGCAAAAAATAAGACAGAAAATAAGGTCTTATTTATTGATGCAAGCAAGGAATTTAAAAAGGAAACTAACAACAATATCTTAGAAGAAAAAAATATTAATACAATAGTTGAAGAATTTAAAAATCGTGAAGAAAAGGAATATTTTTCAAGATATGTAGATAGAGATGAAATAGTAGAAAATGACTACAACCTTTCAGTTTCTACTTATGTAGAAAAGGAAGACACAAGAGAAAAAATAGACATAAAAGTCCTTAATAAGGAAATTGATGAAACTGTTAAGAAAATAGACGAACTTAGAGCTTCTATAAATGAAATAGTAAGGGAGCTTGAAGATGAGTAAGATAGATGAATTATTAAAAAATGAAAAGGTAGAATGGAAGAAGTTAGGGGAAGTTTGCGAGATTGGAACTGGAAAAGCAAATACGAATGAGCAAGAAGAGAATGGCATTTATCCTTTTTACGTAAGATCAAAAGATATAAAGAGGAGTAATAATTATCAATTTGATGAGACAGCTATTGTTATACCAGGAGAAGGAGGAATTGGTGAAGTTTTCCATTATGTTGAGGGGAAATATGCACTGCATCAAAGAGCTTATAGAATTCATATTAACAATGAAAATATAATTACTAGATATCTCTATCATTATATGTTACAAAATTTTAAAAATTATATATCTAAATTTGCAGTATCAGCGACAGTGAAATCTATAAGAAAACCAATGATTGAAAATTTTGAAGTTCCAATTCCATCATTAGAAACACAAGAAAAAATTGTTAAAATACTTGACAAATTCACAAATTATGTTACTGAGTTACAGGCTGAGTTACAGGCTGAGTTACAGGCAAGAAATAAGCAGTATGAGTACTATAGGGATCTGCTTTTAAGTGAAAAATATTTGACCAAACTCTCTAAGGAATTCTATCAATTAGAAGAGCTAAAAACCTTTGGTTTTGTAAAAATATCTGAACTATGTTTAAGGCAAAGAGGTATAAAAATAACCGCTGAGCAAATGAAGAGTTTAGATAAGGAAGATTCTAGTGTTAAAGTATTCGCTGGTGGAAATACTACAGCTAATCTTTCGCCTGAAGAAGTTGGAATTGAAAATATCATAAATAAGCCAAGCGTAATAGTTAAGTCGAGAGGAAATATTGATTTTGTATATTATGATGGAGATTTTACTCATAAAAATGAAATGTGGTCTTATTCAAGTTTGGATAAAGAAAAATTAAATATAAAGTTTTTATACTACATTTTAAAAAATAATTTGAAATATTTCAAAGATAATGCAATTTCAGGAAAACTACCTCAAATATCAACAGGTATTACAGATAATTATAAAATTCCACTACCAGGTATTTATATTCAAAATAAGGTTGTAGAAGTTCTTGATAAGTTTCAAGACCTGCTTTGTGACACCCAAGGTTTGTTGCCTGAGGAGATTGAACAAAGACAAAAACAATATGAATATTATCGTGAAAAACTCTTGACATTTGAAGACAAGAGTGGTAGCACGCCGCACGCCGCACGCCGCAAAATAACTCTTAGAAGTTATTTTGCCACATTAAAGCAAGCTTGCGATATTGTGGGGGTGTGCTTTGCAGGTGTTGAATGGAAGAAGTTAGGAGATATTGGTGTATTCGAAAATGGAACAGGTATGCCAAAAAGTCTATTCAATAAAAACGGAAGTATAGGAGCAATTCATTATGGACATATTTACACAAAATATAATTTGTTTGTTGATAGTCCAATAGTAAAGGTCAGTGAAGACAATATAGAAAAACTTAAAAAAGTTAATTATGGAGATTTAGTTATTGCAAAAACTTCCGAGAATGTAGATGATGTTATGAAAACTGTAGCTTATTTAGGCGATAAAGTTGCTGTAACTGGTGGTCATGCAGCAATATTTAGGCATAATCAAAATCCAAAATATTTATCTTATGTATTTAATGGTGCTAATTACTTATTGAGGCAAAAAAATAAGTTTGCAAGAGGGGTAAAAGTTATTGAATTATCAATAAATGAAATGGAAAAAATAAAAATACCATTACCTTCTCTAGCAGTTCAAGAATACATTGTTTCCATTCTCGATAAGTTTGACAAATTGGTAAATGACATTAATGAGGGTTTACCTAAAGAGATTGAGTTAAGACAAAAACAATATGAGTATTATAGAGAAAGGCTTTTGAATTTTCCAAAATAGAAAGGAGATATTATGTCCGAAAAAACCACAAATTATGGCAGGTCAACTATTGCTGAAATGACAAATGGAATAATTTTAGCGAATTTTAAAAAGGATACAAGTTTTAGAGAATCTTCCTATCAAAGTGAAAGTGAACTTGAAAGAAAGTTAATTGATAATTTAAGGTCTCAAGGTTATGAATTTATAAAGATAAGTTCTAATGAAGATTTATACAAAAATTTAAAGATTCAAATTGAAAAATTAAATAATGTTTCTTTTTCTCAAGATGAGTGGGAGAGATTTTTACTTGAATATTTAGATGCTCCTAATGATGGAATGGTTGAAAAGACTAGGAAGATTCAAGAAGATTATATTTATGATTTTGTCTTTAATGATGGTCATTTGCAAAACATTAAGATCATTGACAAGAAGAATATTCACAATAATTTCTTGCAGGTTACTAATCAGGTGAGGGGACAGGGCAAAAATCAAAATCGCTATGATGTTACTATTTTAGTAAATGGTCTGCCCCTTGTTCACATTGAACTTAAAAAAAGAGGTGTAAATTTACACGAGGCTTTTAACCAAATTCATAGGTATAGCAAGGAAAGTTTTAATAGTGATAATTCTCTCTATAAGTTTGTACAAATTTTTGTTATTTCTAATGGGACTTACACTAGGTATTTTGCAAACACTACGGCTCAAAATAAAAACAATTATGAGTTCACTTGCGAGTGGGCTGATGCCAAGAATAAAGTTATTTGTGACTTAGAGGATTTTACTAAAACTTTTTTTGAAAAACGTGTTGTTCTTGAAGTTCTTACTAAGTATTGTGTTTTTGATGTCAACAATACTCTTCTTATTATGCGTCCATATCAAATTGCTGCGACTGAAAGAATTTTATGGAAGATAAGGTCTAGTTATGAGGCGAAAAAGTTTGGCAGACCAGAAGCTGGTGGATTTATTTGGCACACTACTGGATCTGGTAAGACGCTCACTTCTTTTAAGGCTGCAAGGCTTGCTACTAATTTGGATTTTATTGACAAGGTATTTTTTGTTGTTGATAGGAAGGATCTTGACTATCAAACTATGAAGGAGTACCAAAGATTTCAACCTGACTCTGTCAATGGAAGTAAGGACACCAAAGAGCTTAAAAGGTGCATCGAAAAAGATGATAATAGAATTGTCGTTACAACTATACAAAAATTAAATGAGTTTGTGAAGAAAAATCCGAATCATGAAATTTATGACAAACAATGCGTTCTTATTTATGATGAGTGTCATAGATCTCAATTTGGTGATGCTCAAAAAAATATAAGAAAGGCTTTTAAGAAGTACTACCAATTTGGTTTTACTGGTACACCAATTTTTCCTGAAAATTCTCTTGGTGGTGATACAACTGCAGGAATTTTTGGAGCACAACTTCACTCTTATGTAATCACTGATGCCATTCGTGATGGAAAGGTATTAAAGTTTAAGGTTGATTACAACAATATTAAGGCTAAATTTAAAAGTGCTGAAAAAGAGGAAGATGAAAATAAACTAAAAAAATTAGAAAATAAAATGTTGCTTCATCCAGATAGAATAAGTGAAATTACAAAGTATATTCTCAAGGTTTTTGATACAAAAACACATCGCAATGAGTTTTATGATTTGAAATATAGAAGGCTTAATGGATTTAATGCCATGTTTGCTGTGCAAAGTGTTGATGCAGCAAAATTGTATTATGAGGAGTTTGAAAGGCAACAAAGGATTTTGCCTCCTGAAAAAAGGTTAAAAATAGCAACAATTTATAGTTTTGCAGCTAATGAAGAACAAAGGGCCATTGGAGAAATTGCTGAAGAAGATTTTAATGTTTCTGCTATGGATTCAAGTGCCAAGGAATTTTTAGAAAAGGCAATTAATGACTACAATGCTTATTTTAAAACGAATTTCTCTACTAATGGCAATGAGTTTCAAAATTATTATAAGGATTTATCTTTTAGAGTTAAGGATAAACAAGTGGACTTAATTATTGTTGTAGGAATGTTTTTAACAGGCTTTGATGCTCCTACTTTAAATACATTATTTGTTGACAAAAATCTTAGATACCATGGACTTATTCAGGCTTTTTCAAGAACAAATAGAATTCTAAATAAAGTAAAGACTTTTGGAAATATTGTTTGCTTTAGGGATTTGGAAAATGCTACTAGAGATGCTATAAAAACTTTTGGCGATGAAAATAGTGTAAATATTATTTTGGAAAAAAGTTATGAAGAATATATTAATGGTTTTAAAGATGAAGAAACAGGCAAGATTCAAAAGGGTTATGTTGAAATTTGCAATGAAATAGTTGCTAAATTTCCTGAGCCAACAGAAATTTCTTTGGAAGCTGATAAAAAAGAATTTGTTGAGCTTTTTGGTGAGCTTCTCAAGACAGAAAATATTTTGAAAAATTTTGATGAATTTGAAAATTTTGAAAAAATTATTTCAGATAGGCAAATGCAAGACATGAAAAGCGTCTATGTTGACATTAGAGAAAGTATTGTTAACTTCAGGGGCAAGGGCGATTCTTTTGATAATACAGTTGATTTTTCTGACCTTGAATTTCAAATTGATTTACTTAAAACAGATGAAATAAATTTAGACTATATTTTGGCTTTGATTTTAGAAAAGTCCAAGAAGGATGATGATGTTGAAAATATAAAGGCAGAAGTGAGAAGAGTAATAAGGTCAAGTCTTGGCACGAGAGCTAAGGAAGATTTAATTATGGACTTTATAAATAATACAAACTTGACTAACTTAAAGGATACTGATGATATTCTCGAGTCCTTCTATAGTTTTGCAAAGAAGGAAAAGAATAAAAAAATTAAGGAGTTAGTGGAAGAAGAAAATCTAAGGGATGATTCAAAGAGATTTATTGAAAGGTCTATTAATAAGGGATATGTAGAATATATAGGCGATGATTTAGATCGTATTATTCCACCAACTTCACGAAGACATGGGGCAAGGGAAAAGAAAAAACAATCCGTTTTAGAAAAGATAAGAAAAATTGTGGAAGTTTTTGTTGGGATTTAAAATTAAGTTATTTTATTATTTGTCTTAATTTTTTATGTTTAAAAAAATTTTTTAAAAAATTTAAAAAAGTATTTGACAAGTAAAAATATTATGCGTATAATAGCAAACAATAATAATTTTATTAATAAAAAAATATTGGAAAAAAAGAGTAGGTATATTAAAGTTTTTAGAGAGCAGGCGTTTGGTGAAAGCCTATAATGGAGATATATTCGAAAATCATTTTTCTTTATGCAAGTCTGAACCCTAGTAAGATTTGCCGCTTTAGTAGGCGTTATTTATACTCGGCATTGATTGATGCTTGTTAAGAGTGCTTACATTTTGTAAGAATAAAGGTGGTAACGCGGAATTTCGTCCTTTGTCTATATGACAAAGGGCTTTTTTTATTTCTAAAATTAAAAATTTAGGAGGAAAAAATGAAAAAATTATCAAGAAGTCAATTTTTACAAGTGAGCATAATGCTCTTCGGTTTGTTCTTTGGAGCAGGAAATTTAATTTTCCCCCCCATTTTTAGGAAATCAAGCAGGAAATAATACTTTTGTTTCCCTTTTAGCCTTTTCTGTAACGGCGGTTTTATTCCCAATCCTTGGGGCTATAGCTGTTGGACAAACTGAAGGTTTAAAAAATCTTTCTAGTAGAGTAGGTAAGGTATTTGCTCTTGTTTTTACCACGGCAATATATCTTTCTATAGGACCTGGACTTGGAATACCTAGAGCAGGATCTGTTCCCTTCGAAATGGCAATAGCACCTTATGTACCTGAAACTTTTAGTTTATCTTTAGCAAGACTTTTATACACAGCAATATTTTTTGCAGTTGCTTTTTGGGTATGTCTAAAGCCTAATAAATTAGTTGCTAGAGTTGGAAAGTATTTAACTCCTGCACTTTTACTTTTAATAGTTTTTATGTTTGTTAGAGTTATGAGTCTTCCAAGCAATGTGGCTATGGCTAGTGGAAATTATAAAGATGCACCTCTTGTTGCTGGCTTCTTAGCAGGTTATGAAACAATGGATGCCGTTGCTGCCCTTAACTTTGGTTTTGTTGTTACTCTTGCTATAAAAAGATTTGGCGTAGAAGATAAAAAGACAGTTACAAGTTACACTACTAAGGCTGGTTTACTTGCTGGTTCTGTTTTATTTTTAGTATATGTAATGCTTTCTAAAGTAGGCATGGTTACATCTAATGCTTTTGCTGGTTCTGAAAATGGCGCTGTTGTTCTTACTAAGGCAGTAAGACTTGCTCTTGGAAATTCAGGTTTAGTTTTATTAGCACTTATATTTACACTTGCTTGTTTGACAACTTGTATAGGTTTAATATCAAGTGGATCAGAATATTTTTGTTCTTTATTTAACAACAAATTATCTTACAGAAGATGGGTTTTCCTTTGGACATTTTTCTCCTTTGTAATGGCGAATTTTGGACTTAACAAATTGCTTGCCTTTTCTGTTCCACTACTTACAGTAATATATCCAGTTGCCTTAGTTTTAATATTTATGGGTGTTACAAATAATTTTGTAAAATATTCAAAATATTCCTATAAATTTTCAGCATTTTTTGCAGTAGGTCTACCACTTGTATCTGTAATGTCTAGTACATTTAAAATGACTATACCATTTTTAACAAACTTTGAAGGAAGCTTACCATTTGCATCCTATGGTTTATCTTGGCTCCTACCAAGTTTAGCTGTAATATTTGTAGTTGAACCTGTAAGTAAGCTATTTCAATATAATAAATCAAGACTTGAAGCAAAAAATTATGTATAAAAATTTAAATATTTAAAGAAAGTTCCCTTTATGTGGGAACTTTTTTTAGCTTAAAAGATTTTAAATAAAAAAAGAAGCTCCAAATTTTTGAGCTTCTATTATTGTGACTTTAGTCAGTTGAGCACGCAACGCGTGCGAAACATAAAACTACCCGCTATGCGGGTAGGCAACAATAGGTTATACCAAAAATCAC
>NZ_JAFBDH010000011.1 GCF_016908115.1 Peptoniphilus gorbachii | reverse complement strand
AGAGGAATATATTGATTATTACAATAATGAAAGAATTCAATCAAAAACAAAATGGATGCCACCTACAAAGTATAGGTTAGCATCCACTACAATTAGTTAATTAAATATTGTGTCCAGTTTTATGGGTACACATCATTTTCTCCAAGCAGTTTTTTCTTTGTCTTCAATTTTTATGATTTTTAAATTTTTTTCATTCTTAAATCTAAATTTTTCTCGTCAATTTTATATTTTGTGTACTCTCTCATTAATTCATAAAGAGTTGATGCAAGTGGAATAAATGCCCACATTCCTACTACTCCAAAAAGAGATCCACCCACTGTAATGGCAACAAGAGTCCAAAGCGAAGGAAGTCCAACTTTGTCTCCAACAATTTTTGGATAAACTAAGTTTGATTCTACTTGTTGAAGTATTACAATTAAGACTAAAAACATAAGAGCCTTTGTGGAATCTTCTATTACTATCATGATAAAGCACATTGCTCCACCAAGGAAGGGTCCAATAATTGGAATAAGATCTGTTACACCAACTATTACACCAAGAGTTGCAGCATTGGGAATCCTTAAAACAAAGGAAGCCACAAAGGTCGCAATACCTATAAGAGTTGAAACTGTAAGCTGTCCTCTTATGAAACCAAAAAAGTTTTCGTGAAGAAGATGAGCTACATGAATTATTTTATTTGCAACTTTATTATTAAAGAAGGAATAACAAATTCTTGTAGCTTGATAGCCTAGTCTTTCCTTGTCTGCCAAGATGTAAATTGATGTAATTAGGGCAAGCATAAAAGATACAAGTCCACCTAAAATACTTGATGCAGTGGAAAGTGCGCCGTTAAGTATTTGTGATGAATTGTCGCTTGATGTTACAAATCCTTTAATTCTATTAAATATTTCATTCCAGCTTAAATTATCATATTCACTTTGCAATTTATCTGAATAATTATTTAGGTAAGGTACTTCTCTAGTCTTATCTATTGCCATTTGTAAAAAGCTAGGTAGGGACTTTCTAAGTCCATCAAAGGAATTTATTAGCTGTGGCACAATTATTGCAGTAATAAGAAAAAATACAAGTATTATAAATATAAAGGAAATTGCAATAGAAATTGTCCTCTTGTGTTTTTGAAATTTTTCATTTCTTACCTTGCTAAAAACTTTTCTCTCTAAAAAATTTAGAGGTATTTTCATAATAAAGGCAATTACTCCACCAAGTATAAAGGGTGCCAGTATACCAAGTAAGACTCCAAAGCCTGTAAAAATACTTTTGCTATTTAAAAATAAATAGGCAACAAATAAAAGTGCCAGTCCCATTAAAAAAACTTTTTTATAAACTTCGTTTTTAAAGGATAGTTTATTTAAGGGATTATTAATTTTTTCTCTATTTTCTTTTTTTTCTTCCATATTTCTCCTCTATTTCTTTGAAAAATCATCTAGAAATTTAAAATAATCTTCAAAAATTGATTTTTGCATATTGGTCATTGTCTTCATGTAAATTTCAGAAAAATCCATTATAAGTTTCATCTGCCTTGAAAATATATTGGCATAATCGTCAATTAAGCCAAGGGTATCTTCTTCTAAATTTTCTTTATTATAAATCATTGGCAGATTTCTTTCTCTTTTTATTTTTTTCTTTTTTGTCTCATTAGAAATATTAGGATTTACTTCCATAATTATTTCAAAGTTCTTGTTGCTTTCAGGGTCTTTTTCCTTGTAGTCAATTTCAAGTTTTTCCTCTTTTGGAGTAAGCTTATTATAATCTAGGGGAAGTAAAAATCTTATAGGATTTACTGCAAGAGCTTTTTCTTCTTCATCTTTTGTAAAGGAAATAACGCCACTATTTTGGTGTTTGGAAAGCTCTTCTATTTTTAAATTCTTAGAATTTTTTCCATCTTCATTATTTTTTAAATCTTTTTTATCCAATTTAGAAACCTCTCAATACATCAGGTCTGAAATTTTTCTTTTTTAAAGTTTTTTCAATGGCCTTTATAAGAGTCTCTCTATCTTCATTTAAGTTGCCTGCAAGTAGGACATAGTTTGATGCGTGATTGGACCTGAAAACTGTGCCTTCTGAATCCACATTTTCCAAAAATATTTTCATTTCCTCTAAAATTTCTCCTGCATCAGGCATTTTAAATTTGCCAGAAATATAATCGGCATAAAGAGGTGTATTCTTATAAATTCTCATTGTAAGATATCCCAAAAAGTCTGGTTTTGTTTCAGAGATAAGCTTCGCAGTTCCCACTGCATTTTTTTCCATTCCATCAACTCCACCAAGGCCTGCAATAATAGTGACAGAAGTTTTAAAACCTGCTTCCTTTGCCTTTTTCATTGCAGAGACATATTCATCATAAGTTATTCCCTTTTTGATTTCTTTTAGGAGGTCTTCGTCTCCAGTTTCAAAACCAATATATAACATTTCAAGTCCTGCTTCTCTTAAAGTCTTTAATTCTTCAAGAGATTTTCTGTTGATGTCCTGTGCAGTTGCATAGGATGAAACTCTATTTACATTGGGATAATATTCTTTTATAGTTTTTAAAATTTCAAGTAAATCTTCTGTCTTTAAGACTAGAGCATCTCCATCTGCCAAAAAAATCCTTTCAAAATAATCTTTATAGGAACTCATTTCAATTAAATCTTTTTTTATATCTTCAAGAGGTCTAATCCTAAAGTCGTCATCTTTATACATGTAGCAAAATGTGCAAGAATTGTGGGAACATCCCACTGTTGCCTGAACAATTAAAGACCTTGCCTCACTTGGCGGTCTAAAAACATTTCCGTAATACTGCATATTTCTCCCCTTCTATTTTTTAATTTTTACCGTGTTTCTTTAAAAGAGTGTCCTTAACTTCCCAAAGTTTTTCAGATAAGTCCACAATGTATTCATTTGGATTATCAAGTCTCTTTGTTTCTTCCCAAAGAGTGTCAAGTTCTCTTTCAGCTTTTTTCTTAATTTCTTCAAGACTTGGAAGTTTATATACAAGTTCTCCCTTGTCATAAATTTGAACTAAAACTTTTTTGGCTGTGTAATTAGTAAGAGTTTTTCTCTTCCATGTGTAAACTGGATGGAAAATTTCATAATTATCTTCAGGAATTTCTTCATCTCTTAGGGCAATTACATCTGCCATCGCCTTTCCTGTTTCATTTTCATAAAATCTGTAAAGTTCTTTAAAACCTGGAGTAGTAATTTTTGTAACATTTTCAGAAATTTTTATCTTTGGAATAATTTTCCCATCATCATTTACAGTTGCAACAAGTTTATAAACTCCGCCAAAAACTGGAGATGATTTGGAAGTAATAAGTCTTTCGCCAACTCCAAAGGAATCAAGCTTTGCCCCTTGGTGAAGTAGGGTCCTTATTGTGTATTCATCAAGAGAATTTGATGCCATAATTTGAGCATCGGGATAACCTGCATCGTCAAGCATTTTTCTAGCCTTGTTGGAAATGTAAGTTATATCTCCTGAGTCAATTCTTATTCCCTTTGGTCTAAATCCACGAGGAATGACTTCTTCATCAAAAACTTTTATGGCATTAGGTATGCCTTCTTTTAAGGTGTCATAAGTGTCAACAAGTAGTAAACAATTGTCTGGATAAACTCTTGCAAAAGCTCTAAAGGCTTCAAGTTCTGAATCAAACATTTGAACCCAAGAGTGTGCCATGGTGCCAAGAGCTGGCACACCAAACATTTTATCAGATAAGGTGTTGGCAGTTCCTGCACAGCCACCAATATAGGCAGCTCTTGCTCCTAAATTTGCTGCAGAATAACCTTGAGCCCTTCTTGATCCAAATTCAACAACTGGTCTTCCCTTTGCTTGTTTTACAATTCTTGATGCCTTAGTTGCAATCATGGATTGATGATTTAATGTTAAAAGAACCATTGTCTCAAGCATTTGCGCTTGTATAGCTGGACCTCTAACTGTCATAAGCGGTTCCCCAGGAAAGGCAAGAGTTCCCTCTGGCATTGCCCAGACGTCACATTGAAATTTAAAATTATATAAATAATCTAAAAATTCTTCATCAAAAATATTTTTGTCTCTCAAAAATTCTATGTCTTCGTCAGAGAAGTGAAGATTTTCCATGTACTCGATTAATTGTTCTAAACCTGCAACTATTGTGTATTCTCCATTGTCAGGTACTTCTCTAAAAAACATATCAAATATGACAGTTTTATCTCTCATGCCTTCTTTAAAAAATCCATTTGCCATTGTTAATTCATAAAAATCCACAAGAAGGGTGAAATTTTTTTTAACATTATAATTTACCATTTTAATACTTCCTTTTCTTCTCTCTACATAAGTAGAGCCCCTTAAATTAATTACATAGATTATATCACATTGAGATCCTTTTTGATAATTATATGGCTATGCGATTTTATGGCTTATATTTGATTTTACATGAAAATTCATTGTGTTATAATCTTTAAGCAGTAGTTTTGAGCTTATAAAAATTTTTAAGCTCTTTACAAATTCTATTTGCTTAAAAATAGAAAATAACTGTGTTATAATGAAATTAGATTGGTATAGGTGAAATTTTTTTGGAAACAATAAAAAGCACTGTGGACATAGAAAGGTCCCTTATAAAAACTTATAGACGTGATATTTATAAAAAATTTGTGCAAGGCGTAAATAAATATGAATTAATTAGTCCAGGAGATAAAATTGCCGTTGCAATTTCTGGTGGCAAGGACTCCCTTACTCTTGCAAAATTATTACAAGAATTAAAAAGACACAACAAAGTCCCCTTTGACCTAGAATTTATTGCAATGGATCCAGGATATCTTCCTGAAAATAGAGAGAGGCTTGAATTTAACTGCGAAAGGCTTGGCATACCTGTAAAAATTCATGACTCTGATGTTTTTTCCGTTGCAGAAAAAATGTCAGTGAATGGCTCGACTTGTTATATGTGTGCAAGAATGCGCCGTGGAAATTTATACAATAGAGCTAAAGAACTTGGCTGCAATAAGCTTGCTCTAGGTCATCACTTTGACGATGTCATTCAGACTGTACTTTTAAATATAATTTATGCTGGCGACTTTAAAACTATGATGCCAAAATTAAAATCACAAAATTTTGAGGGTCTTGAACTAATTAGACCCATGTATCTAGTTCGAGAAGAAGCTATTATTCGCTTTATGAAGTCAACTGGACTATCTGCTCTTGACTGTGCCTGCACTGTTACGCAAAAAAAATCTGGCAACAAGAGATTTTTTATAAAGGACTTAATCGAAGAATTAAAAAAAGAAAACAAAAATGTAGACATAAATATTCTTCGTGCAACTGAAAATGTAAATATGGAACAAATCTTAGGATTTAAAGAAAAGGGCGAAAGACACGACTTTTTAGAATTTTATTGAGAATTTTTATAAGTTATAATTTTTTAAATAAAAAACTTAAAGGCTTGTGAAAAAATTTGTCAAAATAAAAAATTTAAAAAATAAGGAGGATTTTATGGAAAATTTATTGTCAGTGCCTATTAAAAAAGACATTTATTATATAGGCACAAATGATAGGAAAACTGAACTATTTGAAGGAATGTGGCCCCTACCAAAAGGAGTTGCCTACAACTCTTTTCTAGTTAAGGGCGAAAAAAATGTACTTTTCGACTTAGTAAGAGTGAACACAATTGATTCTTATGTGGAAAAAATAAATGAAATTGTAGGCGAAGGCGAAAAAATTGACTACATTATGATTAATCACATGGAACCAGATCACACTTCTTCAATTAAATCAATTTTGGAAATTTATCCAGATGCAAAACTTGTTACAAATAAAAAAGCCGTTGCCATGTTAAATAATTTCTATGAAATTACAGACAACATCATAGAAGTTAAAGATGGCGAGACACTAGAACTTGGAGATAAAAAATATACTTTTTACATGACTCCAATGGTTCACTGGCCTGAATCTATGGTAGCCTATGAAGAAACTACAAAGACACTTTTCTCACAAGATATTTTTGGTGGTTTTGGAACTCTTAATGGTGGAATTTTTGACGATCAAATAGAATATGACGCTCACTACCACGAAGAAACAACAAGATATTTTATTAATATTGTTGGAAAATATGCTACACAAGCCCTTAAAGCTTTAAATAAGTTAGCTGATCTTGACATACAGTTAATTTGCCCAGATCACGGACCTATTTGGAGAGAAGATCCTAAGAAAATAATTGACATCTACACTTCTCTTGCTAAACAAGAAACTATTGACGGCTGCGTTGTTATCTACGGTTCAATGTATGGAAATACAGAAATGATGGCAGAAGCTGTGGCAAGAGGTCTTTCTGAAGGCGGACTTAAAAATATAAAAATAAGAGACATCACAAAGACATCTAACTCCTATCTTTTATCTGATATCTGGAGATACAAGGGCGTAATCATAGGATCATGTTCTTACGACAACAATTTATTCCCACCAATGGATTATTTAATGACAGAAGTTTCTCACCAAAGAATGAAAAATAATTATTGGGGAATTTTTGGATCCTTCTCCTGGTCTGGTGGAGCTTTAAAAACTCTAAAGAAATACATGGAAGATGGCAAGTACGATGTCCTAGACACACAACTTGAAATCCAAGGTGCAGCAACAGAAGAAGAAATCAAAAAATTAATTGACTTTGGAAAAGAGATGGCTGCAAAAATATTAAATAAATAATAAAAAATTAATCGTCACGAATTTGAACTGACCCCCAAAAGTTGGACTAACAAACCAACTTAAGGAGGTCAGTTTTTTATTGCAAGGGATTTAAAATTTTAGGGTGAAAATTTTTTATGTAGTAAAAATCTTTCTATAATTTATCAGGAAAAATTTATGAATTTATTTTCATGGCAAAAATTTTATTCTAAAAATTTATTTAAGTTAGAATTTTAAAATAAAATACACAAAAAAAGAATGCCTTTATTTTCTAAATAAACGACATTCTTTTTAAATATCCAATTCCATCCAACTTAAATTTTTTGGTTCAATCACTACTATCACCTTTATTCTTATTTTACCAAAGGCCTATATAAAATTGATATTTCTCGCAGTCCCAACTCTAAGTCTGCGTACCATCTTATATAAAAACTAAGAGTAATTTCAAACAAACTATTTACCATCACTTATTTTAAAAGTTATACTATTTAAAGTTATTTTTCGTCCATTAAAAACTATTCGATTTATATAAAAGTTTGGCATTTTAAGTCAAAACTTGTAAAATTAATAAAAATCAAAAACATTTTTACTGATCTTGGATGGAATTGTCATGTTTCTCCAAATAAGTAACTTCACAATAATTCTTTTTACTTTATTATGTTAATCTTATTTGGTATTAATATTATACCACACTAAATTAAAATGTAAACACTTTTTATAAAAATTTTTAAAAATTTTTTATTATTTTTTGTAGTATAATTAATTTACTTAAAGGAGGCTAAAAATGAACACATTAATCGGCTACAAAAAATGTAGCACTTGCAAAAATATAGAAAAATTATTAGAAGAAAAAAATATTTCTTACGATTACAGAGAAATCGACAAGGACCTTCTCTCTGTCGAAGAACTTAAAAAAATTAAAGACTTGGCAGAAATTGACATCTTTAAACTCTTTAACACATCTGGCATAAGATATAGAGAGCTTGGACTAAAGGACAAGAAAAAAGACATGACAGAAGAAGAAATTTATGATCTTTTATCAAGTGACGGCATGCTAGTAAAAAGACCAATCCTTTTGACAAAAGATAGAGCCTATGTAGGTCCCCAAGTAAAAAAATATTTAGAAAGTCTGTAAATTAATTTGAATATAAATTATTTCAAAAATAATTTAAAGAAAAATTTACAATGAAAGAAGTGCAAGAAAATAAAATCTTGCACTTTTTATTTTGAAAAAATATAAGAATCATAAAAAAATACCAGAGCCTAAGCCCTGACATAAAATTTATTCATTTTTTAAAAATCTGTCTATTTCTAGGGCGTCTTCTGCCCTTATTAGGACTGTGATTTTATCGCCTAAAAGAATTTTATCATCTGCTGTTGGCACTATTTCAGTACCTTCTCTTTCTATTGACATTACTATTAAATGTCTTGGGAAATTTATTTCTTTAAGGCTCTTTCCTATTATTTTTAAGTCGTCAGTTATTGTGTATTCAAAAATCGAGTAGTCGCCAAGTTCTCTTTCCTTTGGACTTAATAAATTTTTATCCCTTAATTGTCTTTCAAAAAGTGTATCGTAAATTGGGGCAACTTTTAATAATTCTGCTACATAATATGACACAATTACTACTATGGAAAGTGCTATTAAATGCTCAAAAGTCTTTGTCATTTCTGATACTAATATTACTGAAAGTATGGGACTTCTCACTACTGATGCAAGGATTCCACTCATGCCAAGAATTATAAAGTTGACATAATAAGGATCTAAGTCAAATTTATTTTCTAAAAGGGCAAAAATAAGAGCTCCGCAAGATCCTCCTATTACTAAGACTGGCAAAAATATTCCACCTTGAACTCCTGATCCATAGCAAAATGTTGTGTAAAATAATTTAATAATAAGGATTGCACAAATGTATTTAACTGCAAAATGTTCCTTTGCCATTTTTTCAAGAAGTCCATGTCCTCCTCCAGTTCCTTCAAAAAACATAAATCCAATTAAAATTGTCACGCCCATTAATAGTGCGTATTTTAAAATTTGTGAATTTATTTTTTTGAATAAATCTTGAAATTTTGTAATGAGGAAGTTATATAGTCCACCAATTAAACCTGTTAAGATTCCAATTAATATTGCCACCCAAATTAAAGTCATGGGAAGTGATTTTGTTGCAAAGAAGGAAAAAGATGTTTCTGATCCCATTATTACAAAAGATAGGTAATTTGCTGTAATTGATGCTATAAGTGCTGGCAAGAGAACAAATTTTGAATAGGTTTTGTGAAGTTCTTCTATGGCAAAGATGCAACCTGCCATTGGCGCGTTAAAGGCTGCGGCAAGTCCTGCTGCTGCGCCTGCTGTTATCATGTATTTTAATTCATCGGGAGGCCTTTTTATTGCCTTTCCTATAAATTTTGCTGCTGCACCACCCATTTGTATTGATGGACCTTCTCTTCCTAAAGAAAATCCCATGAGATTTCCAAGTCCTCCACCTAGGATTTTTGATACAAGAGTTGGAATTTCATCCATTTTAAATTTGCCAAGGATTTCTCCACGAATTTGTGGTATTCCACTTCCACCTGATAGAGGCGCCCATTTTAAGAGCCAATAAATTATAAAAGATACTAGAGATGCAAGGATAATTAAAATCACAAGTGATTTTATATTAAAATCTCTGTATAAGAATTTTCTGTAAAAATCCATTTTCATAATTACAAATCTATATAATACTGAAAAAAGTCCTGCAAAGGCCCCTACAATTAAGGAGTCAATTAAAATTCTAAAAATTAATTTCTCCTTATTGTTAAAATCATCTTTCATTTTCTTCTCCTTTTATTAATTTCTTCCAATCTTCTTCACTTAATTTTAAAATTTCTATATAATTTTTTTCTTTTTCTATTTTTTTTGGCTCTGTGTAAAAATTAAAGTTTACTTTTTTTATGGCGCTGCCCTCAATATCTGCAATTACTTTAAATTTTTTGGACTTTATTAAATTATAAAATCTTGCATTTATGTGAGTTAATTCATCGTGATAGACTAAATACTTATTTTTTGGATAATAGCTCATCCTAAAGTCTCTATCATTAATTTTTCCCTTAATTGTCTTTAGATTTTTATTTTCTTCATGCTCAATATAAATATGTCTGTGGGGAACTTTTAGTTCAAAAACCTTTTTTATTTTTAGGCTGTATTTTTTGTCATCAGACTGCAATTTTAAAAGATTTTTGTCATCATCAGTTTCCATATAAAAAACTATTTCATTTCTTTTGTTTAAATCTTGTGAAATATTGGCAAATTCCTTTTTCAAAAGCTGACTTACATAAGTATAGGGAAAATAATTTTCATTTTCATAAAATTCTAAAGTTTTGTCCATAAGTCTTTTTAAATCTTTTGATTTTACTTTAATTTCAAATTTATTTTTTGAAATGTTTTTTACATGGGTTTTTCTAATTATTCCAGTCCATTCTTTTTTCACATATTTTTTTAGTTCAGAATTTTTCTCAGAAAAGGAAACTGGTGGAAGAAATAATTGTTTGTTATTTTTATCGTAGCCTAAATCACTTAATACATGGGAATCACGAGAGAGATTTACCATTGTATTTCTGTCAATATAAAGGGGCAAACTTGCCAAGTCTTCTCTATAAAGATAGACGTCGCTATTTACAATTTTTTCGCCAAAGTTATAAACTTTTTTGTCCTTCTCTAATCTCTCACTAAAAAATCTTGATTTATTTGTCGCACTTTGAAAATTTATAATATTTACTTTGTCGCCCTTATAATTTTCACTGCTAAATCTTATGCCATAGTCGCCTGTGGCCTTTATCTGGTTAAAAATCTCCGATAGACCAAAATCTTCTAAATAGTCATCTGCAAAGGCAAAAATTCTGTCGTCAACGGTGTAAAGAATCTCTGCTACAATTTTTTTTGGATAATGTCTAAAGGAATTTACTCCAAAAATAATCAGGGCAATTAAAAAACTTATTAAAAAAATGCTCTTTTTTTTCATAATATCACTGCTTTTTATATTTTAATTATAGTTTACAATAAATCTTCACTTTATTGCAATAAAAAAGGCACCTTTTGGTGCCAAGTTTTACATTTCTATATTTTTTCTCCACTTTCCAAATTTGTAATATATTACAGTAAGCAAAAAGTTTGCTAAATAAGAAACTGGATAGATTATACTTATTACTCTTATTGAATTATATATTGGCATGGCAAAATAAACTACTACAAGCCTTAAAATACAAATTGTAAGAAGTGAAATTATCATAGGACCCATGGCGTGTCCGCTTCCTCTTATAAAACCAGAAATTGTTTCTGATAGTCCAAAGGACCAAATTCCAAGACTTATTATTTTCAAAAAGTCTGAACCATAAGAAACTACTTTTTCATCTGGATTAAAAATTGCTATAAGTGGTTCTGCAAATACAATTGAAATCACTGACAAAACTGCTGAAATTCCTAAAACAATTAAAAGTGAAACCTTAATGCCTTCACGAAGTCTATCATATCTTTTTGCGCCAAAATTTTGTCCTGAAAAAGTTGTGGCAGCAAGGGCGATAGCTTGAAGTGACATAAATAAAAATCCGTCAATTCTTCCTTCAGCTGCAACACCTGCTATGGCATCTGGTCCAAAGGAATTTATTTTCGCTTGGAAGATTACATTTGTAAAGGATAATAATGCTGTTTGCACTCCAGTAGGTATACCTATTTCAAAAATTCTCTTTGCTTCATATTTGTGAAGTTTTATCTCTTCTTTTCTAAGTTTATAAGATCCATCAGTCTTTAAAAGTGAATAAGTTACAAGAATTGCTGATACAACTTGTGATGCAAGAGTTGCAAGGCCTGCACCTAAAACTGACATCTTCAGCCAGCCAACTAATATTAAGTCAAATACAATATTTACAAGGGCTGATACACATAAAAAGTTAAAAGGTCTTTTTGAGTCACCAGTTGCCCTTAATATAGATGCGCCCATATTGTAAATTAAAATTGGAACAGTGCCCATAAAGAAAACTCTCATATAAATAGTTGCGTCATGAAGAATTTCTGGTGGCGTATCCATTATTTTTAAGAAAAAAGGCGTTGAGAAATAACCAAAAATTGTAATTGCAAGTCCAGACATAAAACCAAGAAAATAGGAACAACCTACAGATTTTTTTAAGGCCTCTCTATCATTTGATCCATAATAAAGGGAAATTATTACAGATGCCCCAGTAGTTAGTCCTAAAAAAAGTCCGATTAACAAGTTTGAAACTGGTCCAGTTGCACCAACTGCTGCCATGGGATTTTTCCCTGCAAATCTACCAACTATCATTAAGTCGGCAGTATTATAAAGCTGTTGCAAAAAGTTAGTTAAAAGTAGTGGAATTGCAAATTTTATTATTCCTTCTAAAATTGAGCCTTCTGTCAAATTTATATTTCTGCTAATTTTTTTACTCATCTTTGTACCTCACAATGCCAATATATATTTTTTTAAGCTCTCCTACATTGCTATTTAGAAGCTCTCCCTTTTTTATATCGGATATTGCGTAGGTAACATTACATGCCACACAGTTGCCGTATTCTTCTCCCGTATCTGCGTCCATGCCAGAAGGTATGTCCACTGCAATTACATAATTTCCATGAAGATTTATTGCATCAATTAAAGATCTATAAAATTTATTTAATTTTCTATTAAGTCCTGTGCCAAAAATTGCGTCTACAGTAATTTCATTTACTTCAATGGATTCAATTAATTCGTCAAAATTATTGTCTTTTATATATTTTACATCTGTAAGTTTTTCTATTATTTCTAAATTTTTGGAAAATTCTTGGCTTTCTTTGTCGCCAACTACAAAAACTTCAACAATTTTTCCACTTAGAATTAAATGTCTTGCAATGACAAGTCCGTCACCGCCGTTATTTCCCTTACCGCAAATTATCGTAAAGGAATCATACTGATTAATTTCACGAAAAATTCCCATTCCTGCATTTTCCATTAAAATAAGAGAATCAATTTTAAATTCTTCTATTGTTCTCTTTTCAAGTTCAATCATTTTATTCTTTGAAATTGTCACAGTTATCCCTCCCCTTTCATTATATTCTATTTAAAAAAAATTGACACATATTTATACTAATTTTGCCATATAAATTAATTTATTTTTTTAATTTTTTTCTTATTATTAGCAAGTTTTTTATTTTCTCATTAATAAATTTTTTATATTTTTCCTTAATAAATTTTTTATCTATATAATTAATAAATTTTCGCAAGGACAATATATTACAACAAAAAGTCTAAAATTGCAAAAATATTATAAATTTTTAGTTGATATTTGGTATCATTTATCATATAATTGTCTTAAAGATAATACATATCAAAATTTAAAAAAATAGACAAAAAAAACTAAACATAAAATATAATTTAAAAATTTAAAAGGAGAAATTATGACAAACTATCTTACTATTGCAGAGAAGGCAAAGCCTGAATGTATAACTTGTGCTCATGAACTTTTTGAAGATATTTCAAAAAACTCACTAAAGGAAAGTCTTCAAGATATGAAAAAGCAAATTGATGACTTAAATACTTTTCTTTATACATATTTTTTAATTACATACAATAAAGATTTAAGGGATCTACACGATAATTATACTTTAAAATTAAATGAGGTCTTGGATAAAAATGATCTTAAATTTATTGCAAAAGATTTAATAGAAGGCTATGCCAATTCTCTTCTTGACGAAATGGATTTTTCAAGAAACGAAATTATTGATAAAGCCCTAAAAATTATAAATAAAGAATACACTTTAGGTTTGAATTTAGAAGATTTGGCTGAAAAACTTCATCTATCTAAAAATTATCTTTGTTCCCTATTTAAAGAAGAAACTGGTTTCACTTTTTGCCAATATCTAAATACTTTAAAGACAAATAGGGCAAAAAAACTTCTTTTAGAAAACAAAAAGACTTTAGAATACATAAGTTATGAATGTGGATTTTCCTCACAACCACATTTTACTATGACTTTTAAAAAATACACTGGAAAAACTCCTAGAGAGTACAAAATTAGCCTATTAAGTAAATAATATTTTATTGAAATCCTCCATCATTTGCTATATTATAAGATGATTGGAGGATTTTATGCTTTTTAATTCACTTGAATATTTAATATTTTTGCCAATAGTTGTAATTATTTACAATTTGTTGGGCAAAAAATTCAAAAATATATTTTTGCTCTTAGCAAGTCTCAGCTTTTATAGTTTTTGGAATGTGAAATACACCTTCCTAATGCTCTTTTCAATATTTATAACCTATATAACGGGAATTTATATTGAAAAAAACAGAGGGCATATAAAAAAAATGAAGCTTGCTGTATTTTTTTGCTTTTTTATAAACTTAGGAATACTTTTTGTCTTTAAATACTTTAATTTTTTTGCAGATTTATTAAATAATTTATCTGGCAAAAATTTTAATATTGCAATAGATGTCCTCCTTCCTGTGGGGATTTCCTTTTACACTTTTCAGGCTCTTGGCTACACAATTGATGTCTATAGAAAAGATATAAGGGCAGAAGAAAATTTTATTGACTATGCACTTTTTGTTTCTTTTTTCCCCCAACTTGTTGCTGGACCAATTGAAAGAAGTGTAAATTTACTGCCACAAATAAAAAATCCCAAAAAATTTTCCTATGACAATTTAGTAAGAGGACTAATTTTATTTTTTTATGGAATGTTTTTAAAATTAATAATTGCCGATAGGGCAGCCATCCTCGTCAATGAAGTTTTTGGAAATTACAAAAATTTTTCCCGAGAAATTTTAATTATTTCCGGAATTTTATTTACCCTTCAAATTTATTGCGACTTTTATTCTTATTCAATTATGGCAAAAGGGTCTGCTAAAATACTTGGCATTGATCTTATGGATAATTTTAAGGAGCCACTTTTATCTAAATCCATTACAGAATTTTGGAGAAGATGGCATATTTCCCTTTCCACTTGGTTTAAAGACTATCTCTACATTCCCCTTGGCGGCAATAGAAAAGGAAAACTAAGAAAATATTTTAATTTAATCCTTGTCTTTCTGGTAAGTGGACTTTGGCATGGGGCAGATCTTTCCTTTGTCCTTTGGGGTCTTATCCATGGCATTTTCAATGTCCTTGAAAATATTTTTGGAATTAATAAAAAATCAAGAAGAAAAAATATTTTACTTGATACTCTTAGACGAATCCTTACTTTTATAATTGTTGTCTTTGCCTTTATTTATTTCAGGTCAGAAAATATTCATCATGGCAATGAATATCTTCTTGCAATAATAAATAATCCAAGATCTTTAAATATAATGGAGGATCTTTCTAAGACTTCCTTTGGCATTTCAAATATTTATCCACTTATAATTGGAATAATTATTTTATTTGTCTTTGATTTATTAAAATACAATAAGATAAATTTAGCTGAAAAAGTTTTAAAAATAATTCTTCCTATAAGATGGCTAATTTACTTTGCCTTTATTTTTGCAATAATAATTTTCGGTGTCTATGGTCCAGAGTTTTCTGAATCTGCCTTTATTTATTTTCAGTTCTAGGTGATAAAATGAAAAAAATTCTAAAAATTTTAAAATCAATAATATTTATTGCCATAATAATTTTTGGCGTCCTAGAACTAAATAATTTATTTATTAGAAAATCCCTTGCAAAACCGTGGGACATGGGCAATAAAATTGGCGGATTTTTTAACGAAAGGGAAGATTATAATGCCATGTTTTTTGGAACAAGCCACAGCTACTGTTCTTTTGAACCCCTCCTAATTTATGAAAAGACTGGCGTGAAATCTTACGTGCTTTCTTCACAAAGTCAACCTTTAAAAATTTCTGCATCCTATGTAAAAGAAGCTCTAAAAAGAAAAAATCCAAGTGTAATATTTGTAGATATTCAGGGTTCTATTTATAAAGATAAAGAATCCTTTAGCGTCGTAAATTCTTACAGCGATTATTTTCCTTTTTCAAAAAATAAAATAGAAATGGTTATAAAAAAAGTGCCCATGGAATTTAAGGCACAAGCAATCCTACCTCTTGTTGCCTATCACAGCAGGTGGAATGAGTTAAAGGATGAAGATTATAATTTTGATAAAAAATCTTATAGTGATTACTTAAAGGGCTATGTGCTTTTAAAGGGTCAAAGTGAAAAATTTAAAAATAATCAAGCTGAAGATTTAAGTAAATACTTAAAGTCTATTAGTTCCTTTAATAAAGAATCTTTTCTTAAAGAAAATCTAAGTGCCTTTGATGAAATAATTGACCTTGCCCATAAAAATGGAGTGGAATTATTTTTTGTAAAGACTCCAGTTTACGATAAAGATTTATATAGAGATAATATTACTTATATTGAGAAAGAATTAGAAAATAAGGGTGCAAGATTTATAGACTTCAACAAATTTTTTGATGATATGAATTTGACCAAGGGTGATTTTTATGATCCCCATCATTTAAATGTTAAGGGCGCAGAAAAGTTTAATTTATTTTTTATAGATTATATGAAAAGGGAAGGCATTTTTCAAGAAAATCTAGCTAATGACAAGGCTTGGCTTGATAAGATAAAAACTTACGATATAAATAAATCTTGATAGACAGAAGTCTTATATTCTGTCTATTTTTTTATTAGTAGTTTTTTATACTGATAAATGCCTTTATTTTGGGCTTTTCTTACATGCAATCCGAAAATAAAGTTATAACCTTTTTTCTATATTTCTTGATTTTTATTAAAAATAATAATAGAATAAACTTAAAGGAGGTTAATATGACAATAAGGGATTTGGAAATATTTATAGAAGTTGTCAAGGCGAAGAATATGTCAAATGCTGCAAAAAATTTAGAAATTTCGCAGCCCACTGTCTCCCATGCAATTTCTCAAATAGAAAATGAATACAATGTAAAATTGTTCGATAGGGTTTCTAAAAAATTGTACATAACTGATGTTGGCTTAAGGCTTTATGATTTTGCCCAAAATATTTTAGAACAATTTGAAGAAACTGTTATTTTTTTGCAAAGTTCTTCTACAGCTCACAATATAAATCTTGGCGTTAGCTCAAACTTTAGCTCTCAATTTTTACTTGAAATAATTGATGAGTATGAAGAAAAGAAAGATGACGTCAGCATAAGAGTTTATGTTGACTCTCGCGAAAAAATAATTCAAAAATTAAATGCTGGTATTATAAATCTTGCCATTCTTGATGGCGATATAGGCGTTGAAAATAATTCAGCTGAGCCTTTCTTTGAAGATGAAATTTTTATAATTTCTTCAAAAAATTCTTCTATCAATGATAAAGATGTACTGGAAGCAGAAGATTTAAAAAACAAAAAATTTGTCCTTGGCGATTTAGATGATTACTCTAAAAAAATACTTTTAAATTATCTTCGTGAAAAAAGTATACCAATAGATTTAAAATTTATTTGCCAAAATAAGGATATGGTTCTTAATATTGTAAAAAATACTGATGCACTTTCCATTGGCGCAAGTTCAACTTTTAGCGACAATGAATTAGTAAAACACAGATTATCTGATATTTCTATTAAGAGGACTTATTACTTGGTTTACCATAATGATGCTTTCCTCAAAAAGAATTTGAAAAATTTTGTGAATTTTGTAAAGAATAAGTTTAGTAAAAAATAATATGGAATTAAAATTTTTAGAGTCGCTTCAATTACTCCACTCACCTTTTTTAAATTTTATTATGATTTTCATAACAAAACTGGGAAATGGAGGTTTTATTTGGATAATAGCTACCATATATTTGCTATTTCAAAATAAAAATAAATTAAAGAGAGAGGGCTTTACTATTGCTCTTGCTCTAATTATTTTTTCTGTCTTTGGTCTTTTAATTTTAAAGCCAATAATTGCAAGACCAAGACCCTTTACAATTGACGATGTAAGTATTTTAATAAAAGAACCTAGGGATTTTTCTTTCCCATCAGGACACACTGGTTCATCCTTTGCAGCTGCCTCTGTAATGTATTTTTACAACAAAAAAAGAGGCTCCCTTGCTCTAATTTTGGCAGGACTTATTGCCTTTTCAAGGATGTATCTCTTTGTACACTATCCAAGTGATATAATCGCTGGATTAATTCTTGGAATAATTTCAGCATACTTTGCAAGAAAAATTACTAAGAAGATTTTAAAAATAAAAAAATAAAATTACCCCGTCTTAGTTGCGGGGTAAATATTTTTCTGCTATTTTTAAATTTAATTCTTCTAAAAGACCTCCATAAATTTCTTGATACTCTTCGTAGACATTTTTTAGACGCTTTAAATTAAAATCAATTGCATCTTTATCATCTAACATATCAAGTTGATTTAAGGGAAATCTATCAAAGATCATGGAAATTTCTATTTCCAAATCTTCTCTTTTAAATTGTAATTTTTCACTACTTATATCAAGTTCCCTTGGTCTTTCTATCGTTAAAAATTCTAAAAGACCATCTTCATCACAGTTTTTAAAAAGTTCCTCTGCCCTTTCAAATTCTCCCACTGGAAAATCATTTAGGCTTGGACTGTAATAAAAAATTACTTCTCTAAAAATATCCTCTATTTCCTTTCTTTTTTCATCAGAAATAACAATTTCAGTTTTTTGTGAGTACTTTTCTTTATTTTCTAATTCTAAATCTTTAAACTCTCTTTCAAATTCTTCCTCAGCTTTATTTTTTGCATCTTCTGGAGAAAATTTGTCCAAAAGTTTAATATTTCTTCTAATTTTTCTAATATTTAAATTTAAAGTGTCTACATAGTTTTCTAGCTCACCAAAAATTTCGCCATATCTCTCATAGGTTTTTGGAATTAAGTTTATTAAAGTGTCTTCTTTTACAAAAATTAGCTCAGAAACTAAAAATTTTAAATAAGATCTTTCCATTTACATCACCTTTTTCTTTTAGACATAAACTTTATTATATTTTTTATGCCAAGTCAAGCTTAAAAACATTGTAAGAAAAAACAGGAATTTTCATAAAACCCTTTAAGTCATTGTAATCTATATAGGATGGGCTTTTATTCCAACCATCATAAACGTGCAAAAATTTTATATTCATTGACCTAAATTTATAAATTGAATAGCCAAAAATAACTAGAGAATGTCTCTTATAGTAACCACTTCCAAGATTCATCATAACTGGATGAAAATTATCAATTTCTTCTTTTACATGAGAATAGAAATTTCCCAGATAAATCCCTCTAGCTTTTAAATTTAAATTATTTTTTGCGAAATAAGTATTTGCTATGTGAGAAATAAAAAAAGGAATAGTTCCAAAATCCTTGAAGTATCCATTGTTCTTGGCAATTTTAAAAACATCACTATATATTTCAAATCTATCCAAATCCTTATAATAATAATTTATAATTCTAGTAAGGCTTGCAATGGTGCAGTTGTTTTTTCCAGCTTCAAAATCTCTTTGCAAAAAATTTGGCATTTCAATTTCACTTGATTCTAAAAAAACTGCCTTGGGATAATTTTTTTCTATATATTTATTTAAGTTTTCGATTCTATTTTTTTCCATCTCTTCCTCCAGAATACATATACCCATTAATTAGCAGAAAAATTTTTTATGAGAAATCCATAAAAATTAATTAAACCTATTTATCTCTGGCAGATTATTCCAATATTTTTTTGGCATATTTTTAGTCCTAAGTTTTTCATTTTTTCGCTCTTTTATGGCAATGGCATCATAAAAAACTCGCCAAAGTTCTACATAATTATCTTCAATTTTAAAATCATCAGTCATTTTATAGTCAAAAAATTCAGCCTTTTCGCCATCATAAATCACGGCACGATTTCTCCTTGTGTCTGCAATAATAAATTTTTCCTTAACAAGTCTTCTCTTAAAGTGTTTAAAAATATAATACAAGATGTCATTTTCTGGCTTAAATTTTGCAAATAAAAATCCATCCATTTCATCAAAACGGAGAAGTCCTTTATAGGAATGAATCTCTCCTGAAACTCTTTTTAATATATTTCTAAATAAAATTACATCTTCATCGGCAGATTCAAGATAATAAGAACCCTTAACATATAATTTTTTTAGGGTCTTAGCAATGGCAAGCTCCTTTTTTTCATGGCAGGAAGAAAAAACCATTAAGATATTATTGTAAAAGGAATAGGAAAAATTTTTTATAACAGACTTTTTCACTCGCTCTGCCTTTTCAATATCTGTAAGGCAATTTATTCTGTCCTTAAAAAAATTTATTTGCTCATCTTTTTTTACAATGTCATCTAGGTCTTCCAAAACTTTATAAGAATCAAAAATAACTGTTAGAAGTCCTTCAATACTTCCGTCATATACATAAATCATAATTACCTCACTAGAAAAAGGAAAGCTGCTTAGAATTTTCCCTTTCCAAAATTATTGATCTAAGAGCTTCTCTTGAATCAAATTTTTCGCCATAATATTTTCCAGAAACTGTTATAAAATTTATGGCCCTCTTAGTGGAAATTCTAAGTTTTTTTAAATCGTAAAAACTAAGATTAAAGGATTTTCTCGCCTTAATAATTTTTCTTGCAGACTTTGGACCAAATCCTGGGATTTTTAAAAGTTCCTCTAGGCTTGCTTTATTTATTTCAATTGGACTAGAATAATTTTCTATGGCATAGTCCATTTTGGGATCAATATTTAAATCAAAATCTTGTTTTTCCTCACTTAAAAGTTCTCCCGCACGAAAACCATAAAATCTCATGAGAAAATCTGCTTGATAAATTCTGTGTTCACGAAGAAGAGGCGTCTCTTCCTTTGGCAAAAGGGAATTATCTCTTACTGGCACATAGGCAGAATAATAAACTCTCTTTAAAGAATAATCATCATATAAAGATTGGGATCTTTTTATTATATCTCTGTCATGACCTTCTCCTGCTCCAACTATCATCTGAGAAGTTTGACCTGCTGGCAAAAATAAATTTTTTTTAGGATAATATTTATATTTTTTCTTTTCAAGAGAATTTATTTTTAAAGTTTTTGATAGAAAATCCATGGGCCTTGTAATCTCATCAATTTTCTTTTCTGGTGCAAGAAGGGCAAGGCTCCTAGCTGTTGGAAGTTCAATATTAACACTCATTCTGTCAACGTATTTGCCCATTTCTTTAATAAGATATTCACTGGCACCTGGAATTGCCTTCATGTGAATGTAGCCATTAAAATTTTCCTTCTCACGAAGCCTTTTTGCAACTTCAATTAATTTTTCCATAGTGTAGTCACAGGATTTAAAAATTCCAGAAGACAAAAATAAGCCCTCAATATAATTTCTCTTGTAAAAATTTATTGTAAGATCAACTACTTCATCTACAGTAAAGGCTGCTCTTTTTGAATCAAGACTTTTTGCATTTATACAATAAGAGCAATTATAAATGCAGTGATTTGTAAAAAGTATTTTAAGTAGGGATATACATCTGCCATCTTCAGACCAGGAGTGACATATACCGCTTAGACTTGCATTACCTATGCCATCCTTATTCTTTCTATTTGATCCAGAAGAAGAACAGCTTACGTCATATTTTGCAGCATCTGATAGTATTTTTAATTTTTCCAATAATTCCATATTACCACCAAGGTCATTCTAACATTTAAACTTATGTTTTGTAAACATATATTTTTTAGCTTTATTATAAAAATAGGCAAAAAAAATCTGCCCAAAGGCAGATTATAAAAATATTAAATTGCAAGTTTTCCAGCATTGGAAATATAAGATGAAATTCTTTCCATGGCTGCCAAAGTTTTTTCGTATAAAAGCCCACTTTCTGGGTCACAGATTTTTTCTCTCATTCTAAGCATGTGATTGTTTCTAAATTGTGTGGCATCCTTTTGAACTAATTCATTTGATTCTCTCATAAAGGAAATTCTTTCGTCCCTGTCTAATTCGCCAAGGGCTGAGTTAAACATTTTTTCAATAACTCCATTTATTTGTTTTAATTCTTCAAAGGTTTTATCTGTAAATAAAAGCTTTTGGTCTTCCTTTAATTTTGCAACTTCAGCAATATTTTTGGAGTGGTCTCCAATTCTTTCCATATCTCTTGAAATTCTAAGATAGGCTGCAAAGTTTGCAGATGTTTGTTCATTCATGGCAAGACCTAAAGAATCAATAATAAAGGCAGAAATTTCTTTGTTTAAATAATTTATTACTTCTTCACGTCTAAATATTTCATCGTATTTGTCTTCGTCAAAATTTTTCAAAAGGCTTACTGAAGATTCATAGTTTTGTGTAACAACTTCAAGGAGCCTTCTTATTTCAGCTTTTACATCAGTAAAGGTTGCTGGTGCATCCTTTACAACATTTTTATTAATATATTGTAGGGACATTTCTTCTTGTTCCTTGTCGATACCAGGAATAATCTTGAAGGATAAATCTGCAAGTTTTCTTGAGAATGGGAACAAAAGTATTGAAGTTGCTACGTTAAATAGTGTATGCAAGTTGGCAATTTGTGCTGCTGGTAAATCTCTTGAAATGTTCATTATTATTTTATCAATTGGAATGATAAAGGAAATTGTTACAAAAATTATAGTACCAATAATGTTAAATAGCACATGGACTAGGGCTGTTCTTCTTGCATTTTTTGATGAACCAACTGAGGATAATACAGAAGTAATACAAGTTCCAATATTAAATCCAAATATTATATACATTGCTGAGTGAAGTGGTATAACTCCTTGGTTGGCAATGGCCTGCAAAATACCAAGAGAAGCTGATGATGATTGGATTATCGCTGTAATAATTGTACCAGCAAGTACTCCAAGTATTGGATTGTCAAACTTTGTCATTAACGTTATAAATCCAGGATAGCTTCTAAGAGGCTCCATGGCTACACTCATAAATTGCATTCCCATAAATAAAAATCCAAGACCAATTACAGCTTGACCAATATATCTCTTCTTTTTATTTTTTGAAAATGTATTTAGCAAAAATCCAACAAAGGCAATTATTGGTGCAATAGTGGAAATATTCAAGGCAACTAATTGACCTGTAATAGTTGTACCAATATTGGCTCCCATTATAATTCCAACTGCCTGATAAATTGTCATAAGTCCAGCATTTACAAATCCGACAACCATTACCGTTGTGGCAGAAGATGACTGAATTATGGCAGTTACAAATGTACCAACGAGTATTGATTTAAAAAAACTCGATGTCATTTTTTCGATTACATTACGAAGTTTGTCGCCTGCAACAAGCTCGAGACCACTGCTCATCATTTCCATACCATATAGGAATAAAGCAAGCCCTCCCAATAGTTCGATAAAATAATTAATTGACATAAATCCTCCCAAATTGTTTTTCAATTTAATCTTACAATATAATTATCTTTTTTTAAAGGAAAAGTAAAGAAATTGTAAATTTTTTATAAAAGAAAATTTATGCAATAAAAAAAGGCGATAGTCGCCTTAATTTTATTTTAGCTTTGAAACTTTTAAGTATAGTGGAATGGCAAGAATTTGTGCCACTATAGAAATAGTTATCATAAGTGGAAGGGAATAACTATATAGTATTCCAAGTAACCAGGATCCTAAAAACCAAAAAAATCCAAAAAAACATTCAAAAATTCCATAACCTGTCGCCCTATTTTCCTTGGGAACCATAGAAGTTACTGCAGCCTTTAAAATAGATTCTTGTGCACCCATGCCAATGCCCCAAAGGACAAGCCCAAATAAAAGTGCAGGAATGCTTTTAAATCCAAAAATAAAAAGTGAGAACGGTGCAGAAATTATTGTTGAAATTACAAGAGCCTTTACTCCATTTTTATCGTAGATATGACCAAAAATAAGGGCTGCTATGGCATCAACAAGCATGGCAGCTGCATAAAGTAAGGGAATAGTGCCACTGTTTATTAAATTTGTAGATTCTTGAAAATTTCCTGCTATATTCGTGTAATTTCTAGTGATGTGCATAATTATTATTGAATAGTCAATAAAGCCAAAGGCGAAAAAAGAAATTCCTGCAATATAATATATGAAAGATTTCTTCATCTTAAAGCCTTCTTCTACTTTTGACTTAGGCTCAAAATGTTCAGGATTTGGAAATTTCATTTTCGTATAAAACAAAAGTAAAATTGTAATAAAACCAGGTATTGCCAAAAAGGAAAAGCAAGTTCTATAAATTTCAAAAGTTCTTCCCTCTGTCTTAAATAACATGACTAGGTATAGAAAAACTGGACCTAAAAAGGCTCCAATTTGGTCTAACATTTCTTGTATTCCAAAGGATTTTCCCACGCCTTCTTGAGATGCCGCAAAGGACATAATAGTATCTTTGGCAGGTTTTTTTATGGCCTTACCCATTCTTTGAACCACCAAGAGAAAGGCTGCAGCAATCCAACCCTTTTCACCAACAAGGGCAAGAGCTGGCACTGCTAAAATATCTAAGATATAACCAAAAATTACCATTGGCCAATATTTTTTTGTCTTATCAGTGATTTTCCCAAAGACATATCTCATGGAGTATCCAACAAGTTCACCAAGACCTGATATAAAACCAATTGCCCCAGAAGATGCACCAAGAAGAGTTAAATAAGCTCCCCTAATACTTGATGCCCCTTCATGAGTCATGTCGGAAAACAAACTGACGATGCCAAATAAAATTATAAATAACATAGCTGTAGAAATTTCTTTTTTCTTCAAAATAAGCCTCCTGAAATCCTTATTCTTATTATCATATCATCGTATTGTAAATTCTCTTTAAAATAAATAAAATTCTTTGAAATTCTATTTATTTTAAATTTTCAAAAGTTTTTCCGACATCTTTTGAAATATAGTGGGTCTCATTTTTATTTACATCAGTAAACTTTAAATAAATATTTCCCTTTTCATCAATTTTTCCACTAATTCCTGGGCTCGTTTCTTCTAATTCGGAAATGAATTTCATCTCATCACCAAGTATTTTTACAAAAAACCAGCGACTCCTTGCCCCTGCATGGTCTACTTCAAGAAGTCCATAGTCTGAATTTTCTATTTTTATGGCGTCTTTTACTGTAAAATTTTTTGAAAATTCATTTTTATCTTCTTTTTTATTTTTTTCTTCATTCTTTTCTTCTATTTGATTACTTCCTTTTAAATTTTCCTTTGCAGCATGATTTTCTTCTATAAAATCTTCTCTTCCAAAAATTAAAAATTTTAAAATTTCCCTATCATTCTCATCTTTAACTTTACTTAAATCAGAAAAAACTCGACCAAGTTTTTTCTCATCTAACTTATCCATAGTGATGAAATTTTTCTCATAAACTTCATATATAGGGTCCATCCAGCCAACATTTAAAATATAATATTTTTCGCCATCATAAACTAGGCTTCGATTTTCTTTTCCAGAAAAAATTGAAGCTAAAAATATATAAAAGGCAAAAATAAAGCCAAGAATTAAAATCCCTATAGATAAAAAAACCTTCCAATATTTATTTATATTAAACTTTGTAAAAGTGTATATGAAAAAAATTTGTAGACCAATAAAAAATAAAAAACCCAATCCTATTAAGATATTATTTATTATAGGGATAAATTCAATTTTATTAACTAGTACTAAAATTCCAAAACTTAATATAAAGGAGAAAAAATAAAGAAAAATATATGAGATTTTTTTATTTTTTAAATTCATATAAAGCTCCAAAATAATTTTAAAAAAAGAGACTAAAGAAGTCTCTCTTAAAAATATTACATATTATCCTTTACGCCAACAGCAACCATTTTTGCCTTTGCACGAACTTCTCCATCAGCTTCCATAACCATATTTACAATGACTTTTCTTTCGCCAATTTCTTCGGCTGTAGCAGTAACAGTAACTTCCTTATCCATAGGTGTTGGCTTTTTAAAATCAACTTCAAGCCTTGCAGTTATAAACCTGCCAATAACTGTGTCTTCAGTAAGTTCAAGACCTAGATCGTGATGTTTAAACCATGCAGCAGATGCAGTTCCATGGCAATCAAAAATCATGGCAATCATTCCGCCAAAAAGATTTTTTGGAACTCCACCAGTGTAAACTGAATCTGGAGTAACTTTTGCAATACACTTTTCCCCATCTTCTGATGGATAAGATTTTAAATGCATTCCCTCATGATTTTTAGGACCGCATCCCCAACAATATTGAAATCTTTCGCCATAAGTTTCTTGAACGGCAATCTTTTTATTTTCTGACATAATATCCCCCTTTTAATTTCTAAAAATATTTTATCACATTTATAATTTCTTTTCTCCTTTAGATTAATTTTTTAATTTTTATTAAAATCAATGATTTTTTATTATTTTTCTTCCATAGATATTTTTGTCATAATTAGAATTTTTAACAACTAGATTTTGTTAGAACTTTATTTTATTAAGCCTTATTTTTATAAATCTCTTCTTTTAAATTTCAATCAAAATTTTTTAATTTCAAAAAATACAATTTTCGTTAAAATGAAAAGGCTATTTATAGACAAGTTTAAGGAGTGTTTCAAATATACCACAATCGTGTACTTATGTATGTTTTTAAATGTATTATTTTGGTGTAACATTCTCCATCTATATTCTATAGGTATGTATTTATTAATAATGCATCTTAATAGTACAATATTGTTACCGTTTTTGTGCTTGCTGATGTAGCTATTTACTGTTATTATTGAATTAACAAAGGAACACATTGAAAATAAAAGACAATTTTAAATTTTTTTGCTTAAAAGTGTTTAAATGTTCTTTTATTTGGTATGTATAGAATATAATCGATTCTATCTCAAAAGTGCACTGTTTATTTTAAATATTGAATATTATAGATTTGGAGGGGCATTATGAAAAAGCTTAATTTACTTAATACAAAAAATAACTTAATAAAATTTATAACAGCATTACTTATTACTGTAGGTTTAGCAATTCCAAGCCTTGTAAAAGCTTGTAAAGTTACATCCTCTGCCTTTGCTGAAGATCTTACAAAGATTAATAACAATGAAGAAAATCTTCAAGAAGAAATTAATCTTGATTACCTAAATCTAAAAACTGATGATACTATCCTTCCAGTTAAAACTTTATCCCATGCTTTAGGCTACAATTTAAATTGGAAAAATAATAAAAATTTAGAAGTTAATTTAACTTATGCAAAAAATCCAAAAAATAATGAAGAAGAAAATAAGACAAATAATATGAAGGATCAAAATTTAGAAGTTAAAGTTGATGTTGACTCAGTTGGAGATTCAAAGCTATATATGAAAAAACTAAACGATTATAGAACTACAAAATCTCTTAAATCTGTAAAGGAAGATGAAAAGTTAAATAAACTTGCACTTCTTAGAGCTCAAGAAGAACTTGATCAATTTATTAATACTGGCAAGGGCGACCACAAAAGTCCTGGCGGATATAACAAATCTCTTGGCGAAAATTTAAATCTTTCCTATTATAGCCTAGGAATTGAAAAGGGCGATGTTAACGAAAATTCTCTAACAAGATGGATAAATTCCCCTGGACATAATGCCAACTTACTAAATAAAGATTGTAATAAGGGTGGATATGCTTGTGCAAGAAAAGTAGTAGATGGTATGGTTTACGAATCTTCAATTTACCTATTTGGTTATTAATAAAAAAAATAAATTACATAGTGTATTATTCTCATTTAACCTAAAAAAATAAACCCGAAAGTGGGTTTATTTTTTTGCAGATTTTTAAACTCTTAAATCTATTTATAGGATTTTCATTTTTACTTATTTCTATATTTTGTCTTATAGCCAGTGTTTTCTTCAGGTCTATAGGCATTGGGATAAGCTTGGTCTGTTGCAACATCGAGAGAAACTTTTTTAAGAAGTTTATAAACTCCATAAGGATCTTCAATTGAAATAAATTTATTGTTATCAGCCTTAAAACTGTAAGATGAATTTCCCTCTTCGTCATTATAAGCTAGGATAATTGTGCCAAGTCCTTTTATGTTTTCCATAAAATTTACATTTACCTTCAAATTTGTAAGCTCTCTATGCTCATAATTATTTACATCTCTACCAAAAAATCCCTGGCTGATATAAACTCTCTTGTCTGTAATTGCATATTCTATAGTTCCATAATTAAGAATCCTATAAATTGGCATTAAAATTGCAAACCAAACAGGGAAAAGATGAATTATAAAGAAAATTATAAAAAATCCATGCATAAAAGTAAATTCTCTAGAGAAACTTGAAATAAAAAAGAAGTCAAAGAGTCCCCAAATAATCGCAATTAAATAAATGCTTGGGTTGCCTACAATATAGAGAAGGGCATCGGGCTTTCCTCGCCACAATATATTTTCATTGTCGTCAATAATTTTATCAATCATAATTTCCTCCAATATCCTTTAACAAGATAAAGTGTTCTTTTAAGCTATTTTATCACAAAAGTAATTTCTAAAAAATATTACTTTTATAAGATTTCTGCTATAGCCTGTAAATTTTCCTTTACATAAAAAATCAGCGCCTATTAGCGCTGACTATATTTTATTTTTTGCTTATAAAAAATTTATCTTTAGCTCTCGTGGAGGTAGATTTTAATTTTTATTTTAAGCCACTTATCTTTCATCTCTTTTTCAATAACTTTGGCAAAAAGAACTTTTCCTGCATCCATAAGCCTAGAAAATACCACATTATCTTTGCGAGGGACGTAGCCAATTTTTTCTCCCTTTAAATTTTCTATACGAATAGCTTGGGGATCGTGTTCATTTTCTGGCTCACGATAAAAAACTAAGCGGTCGCCATCTTTTAAGCTTCCACCAATATTTTCAATGCCTTCAATGTGGCTAGTGCCAGCTACATAAGTATCAAAAAGATAAATGTCTCTCTCAAAGGGTTTAGGTAAATCAATTTCCTTTCCAGTCTTTATTAGATATTCGATTAAATCACCATTATCTATTTTTACTAAATCACTCATTTTTTATCCCTCATCAGTTCACGAATATATTCTTCTTGGGTTCTAACAGCCTCTTCAAAGCTCTTTAAATCATTTTTTAAGTCCCTTAACTTTTCCGCCTTTTTCTTTTCATCTTCCAAAAGAATTTTCCAAGTATAGGGCGGGATGGACTTAATTAAATCAATATTATCCTCAACTTGATTTACTAAATCTTCAAGCCTTTTTACTTCTTCTTCAGGATTTTTCCCAGAAAAGGCTTCATCCTCTTTGTCTTCTTCCTTACAAACTATGTCATAAATAATTTCAAGACTTGCTATGTCGCCATCTTTATAGGCTTCAGTGGCATGATAAAATAATTCCTTTTCAGCCTCTGTAACAGAAGGATTTATGTCTGGATGAAGCTTCTTTACAATATTTTTGTAGGTCTTTTTAAGAAACTTACTATCTTCATCAGATAAAATTTCTCCTTTTGAACGGTCTAGAGTATGATTAATTTCTTCAACTTTTTCGTCAAGTTTCTTTTTGTAGTCACAAAACTCTTCATCAAGCTTTGTATCAATATCTTCAATTATAATTTTTTCTTGGCGATTCTTTTTTGCCTGAATTAAATCTTTTTTTCTCTTCAAACGAAGATATTTTAAATAGGACTTATAAATCCTGTACTCGAGACTTCCAAAAATTAGCATATATTCAGTTTTAATATTTTCACAAATAACAAATTTAAGATTATCTCTTTCAAAAACTAGGTTCTCTAAAGTTTTTTTAAGCTCTTGGATTTTTTCTCCTGCCCTTTTGGCATCTGTAAACTCAATAATTTCTCCCATAAAATTCTCTCCTTCTCACTTTATATTAATACTTTTAATTTAGAAAATTAAAGGGGAAAACTAAAAATTCCCTCCCTGTAAAATATGACTCATCCTCTTCCATCCTGTGGTACTTAGTGTAGGAATACAAAATCGCCTTATAAGAAACAGTGCCACCATCTTTGTAGCGATAAGTTATGGGAAAGAATAAAACTAAAATAAGTAAAGTAATAAATATCTTTTTCCTTTTCTTTTTATTTTTCTTTTTCATAATCTCTCACCTTACATTTTTATAAATATTCTATAAGCTATATGTAATATTTCCTCTAAATAGATAATATCATTTTTTCACAATCTTTTTCTAAATTATTTAATACCTTGTCTAATTTTTCCCCTTTTATCTTTATAATACAAAACAAAAAAACGACTAAGATTTTTTCTTAATCGTCTTTCCCTTTTCCACTATCTAAATTTTTTAATTTTTATTCTCTTCTCTTTCAAATTTTCAAATTTTGCTTTATATTTTTCAAAAATTTTTTATAAAAATAAGGTCCCTAAGATATAAAATCCTAGGGACCTCTGATTTATTTTTCACTTGTTTTTATCTCTCTTGACCAAATATTTATGGACAAAACTTTTATTTTACCTTAAAAATTATACTCAATATTTTCAATTATTCTCCATAAATTCTTTGAGACTTTTATCAAGGTCAGTCTTTATCTTTTTCTTTATTTAATTTTACTGAATTCAAATGATAGTCTGATTTTAATTTCTTGAAAAATTTACCAATATTATAATTCCTATTAAAAGATAAAGTTGAATTAATCATTGATTTATCGTCTATTTCTTCATCAATTATATCTAATTTTCTAACTTCCACGCCCTCTTTTGAAGCAAAATCTAGAAAGCTTTCTTCATTAAAATTGTCAGTATCAAATACCATTATATAAGACTTTGTTGTCATATCATTTATAAAATCACTAACGCCCTTTAAGGATACCAAGGTTACTAGACAAATTATAGTTGCAATTACTGCTCCTTCATAAAATCCAATTCCCACTGCTAGTCCAATTGCTGCAGATAACCATAGGGTCGCAGCTGTGGTAAGACCTGATACGCCATCTTTTTTTGAAGTATAGTGCCTGCACCTAAAAAACCAATTCCACTTACAACTTGGCCCGCAATCCTCGCCGTATCTCGTCCTATATTATCAGATATTTTTCCAATTCCCTCTATGCCTATTAGCATAATTAAGCAGGCTCCAACACTTACTATTATATGGGTTCTAAAACCAGCAGCTCTATTTTTCATTTCCCTTTCTACGCCAATAATGGCTCCTAAAAAGGCCGCTAACAATATTCTAATTGTCACTAAAAATATATCCATACCTTCCCTCCTTACATATTTCTCAATAAGTATTTTAAATAAGTATTCCAGTGAAAATATAAACTTTCTAAGCTTTCAAATTTGAATTATTTATTAGCGTAATTATTATGAACAATAGATACTACAGCAAATAAGGATACCTTAAAAGGCCTTTTTACATTAAAATAATTCCATAAATATTTTATTTTTCATTAAGTATATATTAGTTTTCTTTTCAACATTTCTTATATCTATTATTAATTTGAAAAATATTTCCACTTTTTAGAACATACTATAATAAATCATAAAAATCTTTCAGAATTTAATTCTAGGTCTTAGAGTCTTAAAAAATGTTTATTTGATATTTTCTAGTAATACAATTTGCAGTTTTCAAGAACAATCTTTATTTATAATTTTTAGTATTTCATTGCCTATTTCTTTAACCAAATCTACTACTAATGCATTTCCCATTGTAAAATATCTGTTTGAATTAGAGACGTCTTCTAATTTAGTCCAATCATCAGGAAATGTATTGATTCTTTCAGTTTCTACTGGCGAAAGAACTCTTAATCTATTATTTCCTGGATCTTTAACTACATGGGTCATTCTTGAAACCGTAGACTCAGATGTTACTATAGTTCTAGCTGGTTTATCAAGCGAATCTGGAAATTGCATACTACCCATTCCATATTTATATTCATGTCCTGTACGCGAAGTTTTTATAGTTCGAAATCCCTTTTTTTGCTCCTTAAATTTTTCGATTTTATCAGAGCTTAAATAAAGTCCCTTATCATTATTATTTGATATTAATAAGTCCCCAATTGTTGTTTCTTTTCTAAATTTAGGAGTATAATCTGCCATAAAAACTTTTCCATTTACCATAATTCCAGTCTTTCTAAATCCTTTTTTAAAAGAAAATTTTTTTGAAAATTCTTCCAGTGATTCAATTGAATTTAAGTCTACATTTTCAATACTATCTACTAATTCATTAGACATAGTGATTGAAAAGGGAGCCATAGTTTTTATGAATTCTTTTATTTCATTAGCATCTTCTCTTGATATATTGAAGACATGATTAAAAAACTCAGTTCCCTTTTTAAATGCAAATATAAAAGTTCTTCTTCTCCTTTGAGGATAGCCATAATCTGCTGCATTTATCATTTTCCAAGAAACTCCATAGCCTAATTCATATAAAGTTTTCAATATAATCCCAAAGTCACGACCTGGTTGTTTATTTACCCCAGGAGAGGTCAATAGCCTATCGACATTTTCAAGCAAGATATAATCTGGCTTCTTTATTGATAAAACTTTATGAATCTCCCACCAAAGCACTCCTTTTTTGCCTTCAATGCCTTTGGCTCCAGAAGTTGCTACTGAGTAATCTTGGCACGGAAAACCTGCTACTAAAAAATCCATATACGGTATTTGTTCTTTGTTAACTTTAGTAATATCTTCATTACTTATTGGCGTTTGAGGAAAATTCTTTTTATAAATTTTATAAGCAAACTGATTTCTCCTGGATGGTTCGTATTGATTAGCCCAAACCACTTCATATTGATCACTTGCCCTTGATAGTCCAAGGTGAAACCCTCCTACCCCAGCAAATAAATCAACAACTTTTATTTTTGATTTACTCATGATTCTTGTTTATTCTTTGCCTTTCTTCATCAATAATTTTTATTGCATCAAGTATTTCATTCTCGCTATATTCTATTGATAATGTCTTGTCATCAATTGCCTCATACATTAACTCCTCTTTCTCTTTTAGACGTGTATATATTTTTTCATCAATGTATCCGGGTCGAAAACTATCTATAGATTCTGATGCTGTTTGTAAATAATAATATCTTGTATATTGATTTTGATCAAGTCCCAAACGATGAATTCTATCTCTCGATTGCAACATAAATGTTAAATTAAAATTATATTCAAAATAAACTGCATCGTGGACTGTTTGGTGTAGAGAAACAGATTCACCTAAGGTTTGCGGATTAGTTACTAAAACTTGTACATCTCCATCTCTAAACTGATTAATTAGCATAGTCCTATCCTGTTTATAAGTACCCCCATATACTAGGTTTACCTTAATTTCTTTTTCTTCCAACGAATCTTTTATTTTATAAAGAGTATCTACAAAAATTCCCCAAACCAAAACTTTTTTTCCTTCACCAACTAGACTCAAAACTAAATCTATTCCTTTTTCAAATTTAGGAGATATCATGTTTTCAGCATCAATATCTGAATATGAATTATTTTTTTTACCATCTCCGTTATCATTCAATAAAGATTTGAACTCATCCTCCGATATTGTTTGTATATCATTATTATCGTCATAAGACATTAGTTCATTATAATCAATTTCTTTGGTAACAAGACTTGGATTAGTTGATGCTTGTATTAATCTAATTAATTGAGCCAAACTAGATTTTTCTTTTGAATATATAAGTTCAGCTAACTCTAATTGTTCTGGACTAGGATTTACTATTTCTACGTAATCTTTTTCAGCTAAAGGAACATTTAAATCATTCTTATTTGTTCGCCAAAAAAATGGATATAGTTTTGTGTTAATATCCTTAATTTGTCTTACTTTTGGACTAAGTAAAAAATTTGTGTCCCATCCAAAAAATGAATTATACTCATTTCCATAAAGTATATGAAGAAAATTATAAATATCTTGATAGGTGTTAGGAATAGGCGTACCTGTTAATACATACTTGAATTTAGGTTTTCTTGATAATTCTAAAGCTCTTTTAGCCCTTTCACCATTTGGATTTTTTATTCTGTGAACTTCATCAAATACAAGCATTGTTCTAGTATCTATTTCTTGTTCCAGTTTCATTAAATATTTTTTTAATGATTCATAATTAACCAATACTAAATTGCTTACTCCCCAATTAACTGACAAATCATAACTAAAATCTGGTGAGGTTTGCGAATCAATTGCCCTTAAAATTTTTTTGTTCCCAAAAACTGCTTTAAATTCACTCTTCCAACTGTCAAAGGCATTTAGCGGAGATACAACTAGTATCCTGTCGATTTTTTCAATATCAGGAGTTTCACTTTTATTTAAATACGCAAATACTCCAAGAACCATAGCAGTTTTTCCGGCTCCAGGAACAGAGAAGTTTGCAGCTCTAGACATTTCATACATAAAATATGCGGATCTTAAATGCAATTCGTATAATGGTCTCGATACCTCAGCTTGAACTATTTCAGAAAATTTTTTATAAGAAATTTTTTTATCATTAGGAAAATCATCAAACTCACCTTTATATACATCGCCAAGTATTTTATATTTTTCTATTGAATATTTATATTGCTGCAAGTACTCTGATACCGCTCTACTTACTATTACAGGTATATTTTTTCTTTCTGCTCTTTGTTTTGTAACTTTAATAATTCTTTCTATATCCTTATATGTTGTATTTTTCTTTATAACAGAATTATCTTCTTCGAAAAATACGGATATATCACTACCTGGCCTTAATTTTCGATCAATTGACGATAGTTGAATTTCTGAGTTATCAATTCGAATAACAGAATCACCTATCAGCTTAAATATAATTGTATTAGTAGTATCATCAAATTGGTTTTCTTTGTCATCAATTTTAACTATTACTGGTATATTTGATAATGATTGATATTTTGCAATTTCTTCATACGCTATGTCGGAAACTTCTACAACTGTAACTCCTTTCTCTTTGTCATTCCATAATCTTTCAAATCTTTCTTGATTAGATTTTATTCTAAATTGAACATTTTCACTTGAATCCCAAGAAGTATCTACACTTATACTTTCATAATTAATATTCATTCCACTTTTTGTTTCGTTGGCGGATCCATTGAAAAATACTTTTTCGTTTCCAGAGGAAATTATTCCAAATTTATCGTGGAAAAGTCCTTTGTTAGTTAGGGCTATTTTTATTCTAGCCCTTCCCATTGCAATCATAAAAGCTAAGTTACCAAGTTGTTGTTGAGTTTTAGAGGTAAGTCGTTCATTTCTTTCTGCAAGGTTAAGTGGTTTAATTTCTTCAAGTAAATCATAACCGGCTTTAATTCTGTCATAATCTTCCCTGCTTATTTCTTTTGAAATAATGAACTCTAAGCTTCCACCATTTTTTGCCAGTTCCTCTAAACTTTCTGAATATAAATCTAACCCTGATGTACTAAAATATCCAGAAACTCTTTGATATAAATCAGACTCTCTTAACAAGGGTCTATAAAAATTTTCAACTAAATTGCTAGAATACTCTGGTCTAACTCTGCCCTTTAATTTATTTGAAAATGCCATTATCGTATATCCTTCTTTAATCGAAATAAAATATCATTAATTTCTCTAATAACATCTCTAGCTTGTATATTTTCTTCTACAGTTAATTCTGAAAAATCCTCTGAATCTATCTCTGATAACGAATCCCTTACGTTTTCTAACTCTAATAAAGCCTTAGTCCTTTCGTTTTCAATTTTTCCTTTATATATAATTCTGTTAGTAGATTTTATTAAAGATTGAACACTGCTATCTACTTCATTATCTTCCTCAATTACAGATTTTAGTTCATTTGCTGATTGTATTGGATTCTCATCAAAAGCATCAATAATAATATCAACCTTATCATCAACAGCATCTAAAAAATATTCAAGTCTTTCACTATCTTTTAATACATTCATTTTTAAATCTCTCATAACACGAGTCGTGTCACTTTGAGTATCAACTACCTTAGACGATGCCATATATACTAACACTGCTTCTTTTATAGATTCTTTATCATTAGATTTTAAATTAGTAATTGTGCTTTCTATTTCTTCTATTGGACCATCTAGCTTCAAGTCTCTAGCTAAATAGAATTTATCAATTGGATTTCCTCCTGGAGAAACTATTTCAATAAATTTAATAATCAATTCTGCCAACCTTATATCTCGATTAATTTTTCTAGTATCTCTATAACCACAAGCCTTTTTGTACTCATCTTCATTCATTATTTTTTCAACTTTTATAGTGTTATAAACATCAAAAATACGATCAATAGGGTCATAACTTACTCTTTCTTCACGCCCTAATTGTAAGTCTAACTCTAGTTCCTTGATTATTTTCTCATCATTTTTTGAACTTGCATCTAATGGTAGAATAACTGCGTTAAAGGTTTGAGGAATATTGGTTTCTCTTTCAATCATTCTTAAAGCTGTCAATCTTCTATTGCCATCGATTACTCTTCCATCCGGGAGTACAACTCCCGGTTCTTGTTGAGACTTAGCTTCAATGGATGCTTTAGTATCTTTCATTGCTTGTTTGTTAGATTCGAATATGAATTTTTCAAAAATTTTGTTGTATTCTGAATCTCCTGGTTCAGGACTTATTAATCCATGAGTAGAGCTGTATTTTTTATACAAGGTGTTTATACGTCCGTTTTGGTCGTTGTAATATAAAAAATCTAGTGGAATCTCATATACATCATATTTATCATCAACTTGATTTGAAATTGATAACTTTTTCTTTTCGCCTGTTTTCCTTAACTTATTGGCAGCTGCCATCTCTAATAAATTCATAGTTTCCTAACCTTTCATATAACATATTATATTATTTTCTTGACAACAAAGAAATTACTTCCGCGTGCGTTGTCTTTTGCTTGGGTACATAATTTTTTATCCTCGTCATTCTTGTAGGAACACAATTTATTAATGTCATTGTCTTTGGCATTTTTTCTTTTATCCTTGAAGTTATTAGAATCTTGACTATCTTTAACTCCTGTTTTGAAATAGAATGTTAAGTCATAAGGATGAACTGTTCCGTCTTTGTCAATTCTACCCACCACAACTTTATCAACTATGCTTTCAAATACTGTTCTGTTAAATTCCTCTATAATTTCTCTATTTTCTAAGACCTTTTTAAATTGCTTTAATCTTTCTTTAATAGAGTCTTCATCTTTTATCGTTAGTTCCAGTGTTTTCTTTTCATCAAGTAATTCTTCTTTTTGTTTTGTAAGTTTTTTATACTTTTTGGCATAAACTTCTTCGTCTATACTATCTTCTAAATGAAGATCAACTAACTTTCTTTCTTGACTAATGATTCTATTTAATTGATTTTCTAACTTTTTCAAATCTTTGACCAAAGTCTCATCATTTATTTCTTCTTCAACAATCTTTAAAAAGTCATCTATTATTGTTGAATCTGCATG
>NZ_JAFBDH010000010.1 GCF_016908115.1 Peptoniphilus gorbachii | reverse complement strand
TTCTAATTGAATCATGAAAGTTTTTTTCTTTGGTCCCTTCAGGTGTATCAGGCCATATACCTTCTCTATACAACTGTACACATTCTTTTTTAAATGCATAACTATATTTCATAAAAAATACCCTCCTTACTGGTTTGTCCAGTAAAGAGGGTACATATCACTAGTTAGCCGCAGTTTTTTATTGGATTTGAAATATAATTAGGATTTTCAAATATTAGGATTTATTATTTTTTTGTTATTTTACTAAATCAAAGGCACTTTGTGGTACATATACGGCTCTTGTGCTGTAAATTGTAAGTCCGTCTAGTTCAACTTTTTCGCCATTTTTAATTGCGTAATTCTTTGATACTGGGAAAATAATTTTGTCATCGCCCTTTGTTACCATGACTTCGTAATCATTTTCGCCCTTCTTTTTAAATTCAACTTTAGCTCCCTTATCTTCGAAGCCCTTTCTAATTGGTTGATAAAGTTCTTCTGTTAATTTGTCTAGATTTATGTCAAGAATATCTTCCATGTATCTTCCAATTTCATAATTGTGAACTGTTCCAATTAGTCTTTCTGCTTTTTCTGCTGTTGAGTAAGAGTAAAGTCCTATATCTCCGCCAACATGTCCGCCAGTTGTCCATGTAATGTGGCTTCTTGCAGAGATGATTCTTCCCATTGCTGAAACTATATCTTTTTCACTTTTTATTAAGTTCATTTCTTCTTCAGTTAAATCTTTTATACCAAAATCTTTTGCCATTACATCTTTTACATTTGATTTATCTTCTTTAACTTCTTCGGCTGCTTTAGTTACAGAAATTTTTGCTGATGAAATTAACTTTGTAAATTCGTCAAGAGGTACTTTATCATAGGCATGGGAAATATTTCTGTGTCCAAAAGTTATTCCGCCAGTTCCGTGGTCTGCTGCTATGACAATTACTGTGTCCTTGTGTGAATCAGCAAAGTCCTTTGCAACTTTTACAGCATCGTCAAAGGCTTTTATTTCGTGAACAAGTGCAACTGGATCATTTGCGTGAGCTGCCCAGTCAACTTCTGAACCTTCTACCATTAGGAAAAATCCCTTATCATTTTTTGAAAGCACATTTAGTGCCTTGTCAGTCATTTCTGCAAGAGAAGGTTTATTTACTTTATCTCTATCTATTTCATAAGGGAAGGATTTATCTTCAAATAGTCCCCAAACTTTGTCGCCCTTTGAATCTTCCATTGCCTTTTTAGTAGTTACATAATCATAACCCTTATTTTTAATTTCAGAAATAAGATCTTCTTTGTCTTTTCTAGTTTCCTTACTTAAATAAGTGCTGCCTGCTCCTAATACAAGATCCATATCTTGATAAACTTGTTGTTCGCCAAGATCTTCATAATTATTTCTGTCAGGATTGTGGGCAGAAAAATCTGCTGGTGTTGCGTGTTGAATATTTGAAGTTGATACAATTCCTGTGGATCTTCCACTTCTCTTAGCTCCTTCAAGTACATTTGCTATAGGTTGTTTTGCTCTATCTTTTTCAATTTCAAGTGAACCTGGCATGCCGCTCTTAGTCGGATAACATCCAACGAAGGGTGATTCAGTCTTAATACCTGCTGCCATAGCTGTTCCTGCTGGAGCAGAGTCTGCAATAGGTGTGTTGGAATTATTTGTTCTAACAAGACCTGTTGCCAAATCATCCATTACAAATTTTTTGTCCTTTGTCATCCATCTTGCTGTAGTTAAAGCCTCAACACTCATGCCATCAGGTATCATCATAATTACATTTTTGGCGCTGCCATAATCTTTCTTTTCAGCAAAGGCAAAACTTGGTGCAAGAGTTGCTACTGCAAGTGTTACCGCCAAAACTTTTTTAAAACTTTTCATTTATTCCTCCTAGGCTTTTCATTAAATCTAATCTAACAAAAAAATGTAAAATTAATATTTATGACATGTAAAATTTATTTTATGAAAAATTTTTTCTAAATTTATTAAAAAATTCCACAAAAAAAGGACGCCTAGGCGTCCTTTATAATTTATTTTATACTTCAATTTTTCCGTAATTTCCATCTTTTCTCTTGTAGACAATAGAAACAGCTTCAGTATCTGCATCTAAAAATACGAAGAAATTGTGATTTAAAAGTTCCATTTGAAGAATTGCTTCTTCTTCATTCATAGGACTTAATTCGAAATTTTTTCTCTTTACGATTTTCTTTTCTGTTTCTTCCTTTTCTTTTTCAACAATTTCATCAAATCTAATTGTTTCGTTGTTTTGGTATCTTCTCTTTAATCTAGTTTTGTGTTTTCTAATTTGTCTAGCAAGTGCATCCACAGCGTTATCCATTGAAGAGTACATATCGTCTGTAGTTTCTTCTGCTCTAATAATTGTCTTTGGTAAAAATATTGTAACTTCCACAGTTTGTTCTTCTCTTACAGTAGAGAATACAACCCTTGCTTCAGCTTCTTCAGAAAAGTATTTATCCAATTTGGAGAATTTTTTTTCTGCCACATTCTTTAAAGATTCTGTAAGTTCAATGTTTTTTCCAACAAAGTTCAATAACATAAATGTCACTCTCCTTTTCTTTGTTAATTATTTACCCAATTTTTACAAATTATATCAGGACTCCAGTAAATTATGAAAATGTACTTTTATATTTATTATTGATATAATTATCCTACAATATAAAAATAGATTGGGTGATTACATGGCAATAAAAAATAAATTTGATTACAAATACAGAATTGGCATGCGTGCAATTAAGACAGCTCTTGCTGTTGTAATTGGACTTTTTATTTCAGATTTTTTTAAATTAAATTCACAAATTTTTGTTGCCATTGCTGCAGTTTCTTCCATGAAGCCATCCATGTCAGAATCCCTAGATGATATGAAGAAGAGACTTTTTACTGCAGTAATTGGTGTAATAATTGGCTATCTTGCTTCAAAAATTTCCCTCCCCCTCTTACTTGAACCCTTAATTGCAGGGCTTGGAGTTTTGATAATTATTTATATACTTGCAATTTTAAAAATGCGTGACATGACACAACTTTCCTGCATAGTTTTCGTTGCAAGTTTTTGTTCAGACTCTGACAAAGTTGTCTATGCCTTTAATAGGATCTTGGGAACAGTCATAGGTGTCCTTGTTGGCGTACTTGTAAATTACTATATATCCTCTCCCAATATCTGGGAAGATTTTATTTCAGTTTCAATAAAATCCTACAACTCTGCAAATAGAGTCTTGAGAGAAATAATTTATGACAAGAGAGCAAATTTAAATGATTTTAATGAAAATTTAGCTAATGCAAATACGCTTTATAAACTTTTGAAAAAGGAAGTAAAAACCCCTTTCCACCACGGCCATTCACTGGATAAAGAGACAACAATTCTCTTTCTACTTGAAAGTATATCTGTAAGATTAGCTGTAATAAATAATATGAATGCAAATTATTTAAGTGAAAAAGTTTCAAATGAAGCCAACAAGCGCTATGAATTAGATGAGCCCTTTTCTAAAAATTTAAACGAAGTAGAAGCTGTATACAATTATCACATCGAATACATTTTTAAATACATGGATGAACTAAAGGAATTAGTTGAAGAAATTTAGGTGAAAAAATGAAATTAAGCACAGGAGAAATTTATGAAATTGGAAAAAAACTCTTGAAAGAGTCAACTATTGGCTTTGAAAAATTTTTAAAGGCAATTGAATTTTCTCCCATAACAGAAAATCCCTATGTCATGGTAAGAGATAATGACGAGCTAGCAGCCTTTATGCTCTTTGACTTAAAGGAGTATGAAGCTAGTGCCCTAAAAGTTTTAAAAAGCATGCTACAAGAAATTGAAGTTCCTCATGAAAACTTTGACTACATTATAAAAATTTTAAGGGACTCCTATGTCTCCCTATTTAGAATCGAAAAGAAGGAAGATAATTATCTTTTTTACGATGTACTCTTAGATGAATACATTGAAGTTTATAATTACACAAATATAGATATCACAAGAGACGAATTTGGACTTTATAGAGTCTTTCAACATGAAGATAAAAAAGCCTTACTTCAAGTTATCCAAATAATGGACGAGGAATTATTCTTTACTCTTTCTGAAAATATAGACAATCTCTTCCAACACCTAGAAGAAAATTATGGACCTTTTAAAATGGATAAAAACTTTTTAAAGAGAGAATTTTTAAATATTATCTCTATTTTAGGTGTGAGCATTGAATCCATAAACAAAAAAAATTTTGGAGACATAGATTTCGATAAAACTGAAGAGATGAGTGAACTTGAAGATCTCTTAAATAAATTTTATGAAGAAGATTTTTTGGTGGTGCAAAACTATGAGCTCTTCAAGAAAATATTCCCAAAGGCTGATCCTGAATTTATAATGGGATTTTTTATTGACTTATTTTCTAGAATTTACTCAAATTTCCTATTTCTAGAAGAAAAAACCTTTAAGGATTATGATTTAGACTACAAAAAAATATTTAAAGACTTTTGTGAATCTGGCGATTTTTTAAATCGTGAAGACTTGTCAAATTCTCTAGACTTTTTAATTATTTTTTATGGAAAACTATTAACTATGGGTCGCGATGTCAAAAATATTTTAAAGGACTTAAATGATATAAAAGAAAACATCTTTTATTATCTAGACCTCTTGCAAAATAGTGAAAGCGGATTTTATTACGACGACAATATAATAAAAATACTTCTTGAAAATAAAAAATCTGTCTTTGGCAATACTTTTGTAGAAAATTTTGACAACTTCCTCACATTTTTAGACATGAATTATGTAAATCTTTTAAAATCTGGAGATCTTTCTCCATCAATGTTAGCTAAATTTGCAAAATCCATTAATCTTAAAGCAATAAGTGATGTTAAAAGTTATAAGAATAAACACTTCCCACTAATAGAACTTTATTTAAACTTCACTGTAAAAAAATATTTGACCTTAATTACACAAAAAGATAAGCCTGAAGAACTTTATCTCACAGACTATGCAGAAAATTATCAAGTTTTCGATGAAGCGACAAAGCTCTCCCTTTGGATAGAAGTCCTTACCAATAAAAATTTTATAAAATCTGCCTTTGAAAAAAATTATGAAAAATATAGAGATTTTGTCATAGGAATTTTTAAAAAACTAAGAGATAATAATTCTTTAAAAAATGAAAATTTTAACAGTGAAGATTTAGCCCTTTTAAACATATTAAAGGACCTTGATCTTTTAGATTATAGAGATGATAAAAGTGAAATCAAACTCACAAAATTTGGCGGGGACATATATAATTATTACACTACAGAAAGAACAAATTTAGATAACATTATAAAAGTTGACTTCAAATAAAAAAATTAAAATTTTGAGCTTGCCTTGGCAGGCTCTTTTTTTATGCAAGTTAAATTTAAATTTTACACAGAAATAAAAACTAAATATATAAAAATCAATTTTAAAAAAAATGAGTTGAAACTTTAGTCAACTTTTATTTTATCTGATAATGCTATGTTATAATAAAGCTTAACCGTAGTATATTAATAACAACTAAGGAGGATATTATGGAAAAGAAAAAATTTAAGTCGTCAGATATTGTACTATTTATTTTTTACGCACTTTTTGGAATATTTATGTTCTTTGTGCCTATAACAATTGCTGGTACCAAGAGTATACCAATTGACCACATCACAAGCCTTGTGAAAAAAATTCCAAATTATAATTTAGTCTTTGGAGTTTTCATGGTCCTTGCTGGTATTGCTTATGCAATTAAAACAAAATCTTGGCAAAAAAGTAAATTACATTCAGTATTCTTTGCAATTAAACTTGTTTCTCTAATTTTTGTATTTATGTATTTGACAAATAAGGGTCCCGCAAGAATATTTGATGGAGATATGCTTCCACTTATTTGGAACGGAATCATGGTATCTGTTACAACAATTGTGCCAATAGGTTCAGTTTTCCTTGCCTTCTTGACAGGTTTTGGACTTATGGAATTTATTGGAATATTTATGGAACCAGTGATGAGACCTGTATTTAAAACTCCTGGTAGATCAGCAGTAGATGCCGTTGCATCCTTTGTAGGATCTTATTCATTAGCACTTTTAATTACAAATAGAGTTTATTTAGAAGATACTTACACTAAAAAGGAAGCAGCCATAATAGCAACAGGTTTCTCAACAGTTTCTGCAACATTTATGATTATAGTTGCAAAAACTTTGGACTTGTTAGACTACTGGCTAGCCTACTTCTGGATTACCCTTTTTGTTACATTTTTAGTAACAGCAATTACAGCAAGAATTTTCCCATTAAATAAAAAAGCTCAAGAATATTATTCTGGAAAAGAATATGTTCCTGAAGAAAAGAAAAAAGTTACTTTCTCTAATGCTCTAGACGCAGGAATGTATGGCTTCAAGCACTCTGGATCTTTAGGTAGCGTAATAAAAGATAACTTTATTGATGGATTTAAAATGGCACTTAACATTGCACCATCACTTCTTGGTGTAGGTATGATTGGACTATTGCTTGCAGAATACACACCAATATTTCACATAATCGGCTACATCTTCTATCCATTCACACTAATTACTAGAGTTGAACAACCACTTATGGTTGCACAAGCACTTGGCATGAGTATTGCAGAAATGCTTTTACCAGCACCAGTTGTAGCAAATGCAGGACTAGGACTAATTGCAAAAATGTTAGTAGCAGTAGTTTCTGTATCAGAAATCCTATTCTTCTCAGCATCAATTCCAGTAATGATGGGAACAGAAATACCTCTAAAATTCTCAGATTATATTATAATTTGGATTGAAAGAGTAATTTTAAGTATAGTAATCACTATGCCAATACTTTATCTATTCTTTAGATAATAAAAAATCATTAGAATTTTTATAGACAATTTAATAATTTTAAAAGCCAGGTTCGCTTCATTCGCCTGGCTTTTTTACGCTAATTTTACAAGGACTTGTTACAATAAATTTGGTGATAATATGAATTTTTCATTTTTTATAAAATCAATAGCCTACATAATTCTTGAATTTTTATATGGCTACAAATTAGAAAAAGAAAAATTATATAAGATAAAATATTTATATATTGAGCCTTCTTATTATTATTTTAGAATTTATAAAAATAAAATATTATAAGTTCGACTTCTGGGATAGGCAGTTGATTGGCTTTCTGATTGGCTATAATTTGTATTTCTTTATAAAAGGCAAAACAAAAAAGACTAGCACAAGCTAGCCTTAATTTTTATTTATAGGGATTATAAGACATTCCTCCCAAAATCCTTAAAAGCTTTTCAATATCCTTTTTATCAGCCTTAATAAATTTTACCCTCTTTGGCTTAGAGACAATTTCCTTAACTTCTTTTAACATTTCTGGAGCATTGCCTTGATAGTGAAGAGGAAGCCTAAAATAATTAAAAGTGCCATCAAAATTTAAATAATAATCAAAATGTTCGAGCATTGCCATTGAAGGACCAGAACTTACACCCATGATTTCTCTTGTGTATTTCTCATCCTTTTCGTAGTCATCGAAGCTAGACATGGATTCTCCTCTTTCAGTTAGACCTATGTCGAGTCCATCCTTATTAGGATTTAAAAAAGGATTTTTATTTAAGTCAGCTTCAAAAAATTCTCCAGCCTTGGCAAAGGATAACCAAGCAAGACAAGCCTCAACTTCACCATTTTTTCTGCCCTTAAAAACTTTTGAAGGCATATTTCTCATTTTATTTTCATAAATTGCCTTTTCTTCATCAGATTTTCCTGCCATGTCCTTCTTGTAAAGGTAGTCAAGACCTAGAGGATCTTCTGTCTTTTCTATCTCATCATTTTTTATTTTCTTAGAATCATAATTATCGCCAATTACAACCACTCTCTTGTCATTATCCCAATGAACCCTTTCGCCAAAGGCCTCGGCAATTGCCCTTATAGGCACAAAGGTCCTGTCATTTTTAATTACAGCTGGCGTATCAAGCTCTATCTTTCTATATACATTGCTGGAAATATCTTCCATAAATTTTTCATTAATCACAAGAGAAAACTCATTGCCCTTTTCATCCTTGATGGTAACTTTTTTATCATCATTATTCCAAGTAACGACCTTTCCCAAATTTTCTGAAATAACCCTTATAGGTACCATGGTTCTATCCTCAGAAATATAGGGCGCCACATCAGAATTTACAATTTTGCCCTTAACCCAAAGCCTAATATCAGAATTTGCAAAAACAAGACTTGGTATAGCAAGAGCTAGTATGGACGCTCCCAAAATAAATTTCTTTTTCATAAATCCTCCTAAATAAATTAAGCTAAAATCTTTTACTATGTAACTCTTTAAAGCAATTATATATGAGTGGGTATAAAAATACAAAAGAAAAGCAAAAAAACTGCTGGGTTAAGCCAGCAGTTTAAGTCTAATTAGTCAGCGCTATATGGAATAAGTGCAATTTGTCTTGCTCTTTTAATAGCAACTGTCATTTCTCTTTGATGTTTTGCAGTTAAACCAGTGATTCTTCTTGGAAGAATTTTTCCACGGTCAGAAATATAATTTCTTAGCATATCAACATCTTTATAGTCAATTTTTTTAGTTTTATCTTTTTCAAAAGGATCTACTTTTTTCCTTCTGCCAAATCTTCTTTGCATTTTTACCCTCCTTAAAATGGAATATCGTCATTATCAACAGGGAAAAATCCATCTTCGTCGTCGTTATTTTTATTTGAAAAATCATTTCCGTAAGCAGAATTTACTGGTTGGTCATTGTTAAAGCCGCCTTGGTTAAACCCAGCTTGGTTTTGATTTTGGAAATTATTTTGATTAAAGCCGCCTTGGTTTTGGTTAAAGCCCCCTTGATTTTGTCCTTGGCTTGAACCTATGAAAGTTAAACTATTTACATATACATCTGTTGTATAAATAGTTCTTCCTTCTTTTTCGTAGCTTCCTGTTTGGATTCTACCTTCTACTCCAATTTGACTTCCTTTTCTATGATAATTTGCAATAAGTTCAGCTGTTTGACCAAAGGCAACGCAGCGAATAAAATCTGCTGTTGGTTGGTTATTAGCCTGAGCTTCTTGTCTCTTTTGCTTTGACATTCTTCTGTCTACAGCAATCGAAAAGCTACACATAGCTGTGCCATTTTGCGCATAACGAAGTTCTGGATCTCTTACTAGTCTTCCTATTAAACTAACACAATTCATAAAAACTCCTTAGTCTTCAACTTTTATAATCATTTGTCTCATAACTGGGTCCATAATCTTTGCGACTCTGTTGATTTCAGCAATGTCTTCTGGTTTTGTTTCGAATTCAACGAAAATATAATAAGCTTCTTTTTTGTAGTCGATTTCGTAAGCTAATTTTTTCATGCCCCATTCATCAACGTTATTAATTTTACCGTCTTTTTCGATTACCTTTTTAAGTCTGTCGAAAGAAGCATTTCTTTTTTCTTCTTCCACTTCAGGATAAAACATAATCACCGCTTCGTATTTGTTCATACTTTCACCTCCTCATGGTCTACGGCATAGTTAAAAAACTATGCAAGGATTACAATCTTTGATATTATATATTAAAGAAAGCACTTAGTCAAGATTTTTTAAAAATTGAGGTAATTATGCAAGTAAAAAAAATTGAAGTGAAGAAAAAGAAAAACATTGCTCTTGTGGCACATGATCACAAGAAAAAAGAATTACTAGATTGGGTTAAAAAGCACGAAGAAAAGCTAAGGGGACACAATTTTATTGGAACAGGGACTACTGCTGCTCTTATTTCTCGTGAAACTTCTCTTGATGTCAAGAGGCTTGTTTCTGGTCCACTAGGTGGCGATTTGCAGCTTGGTGCAAAAATTTCTGATTCAAAAATTGATATTTTAATTTTTTTCTGGGATCCTCTTGAAGCTCAACCTCACGATCCAGATGTGAAAGCATTACTTAGAATTTCAACTTTATATAATATTGCCATGGCAACTTCTCCTACTACTGGCGACTATATTTTGTCTTCGCCAATGTTTAATGAAGATTACGATGTGGAAATTTTAGACAATGAATATTCTGTAGAAAAAAGAATTTCAAATAATGATTTTGATTAATTATTTAAAAATTTTGGTAAAATTTATTTATGGATATTTTTAAAATATTGCGAATTCTTTTAGCTATATCTTTAATTGCTCTTGTCTTTTGTTTTGTTATGGGAAAGTTACAAGATATTAAGAATAGAAAAAATAATAATGAAGAAAATTTTGAAGATTTAGAAAAAAAAGAAAATATTGACGACAGTGATGAAGATAAAAATTATATTGCTGAAGGAATAGCAATTGGAATGAGCCTTGGATCTTCCTTTGGTCTTCTTTTTAATAATAGGATAGAAGTAGGAATGATATTTGGCATGATACTAGGTATGTTTATTGGCATGAACATAAAAAAATAGGAGGAAGTATGGATTATAAAAGATTTGGGGACAAAATTATAGCAAGAATTGACAGAACTGAAGAAGTTCAAGAAAAATTAAAAGAAATTGCTTTAAAGGAAAATATTAAACTTGCAAGCATTTATGGCATTGGTGCAACTGATGACTTCACTATTGGACTTTTTAGCCTGGCAAAAAGAGATTATAAGGAAAAAAATTTCAAGGGTGAATTTGAAATTTTATCTATAATTGGAAGTATAACAACCCTAGATGGCGAATACTATCCACATCTTCACATTTCAACATCTGATTCTGAAGGAAAAGTTTATGGCGGCCATTTAAAATCTGCTAAAATTAGTGTAACTTGCGAACTTACAATTAACGTAATTGATGGCACTGTAAAAAGACAAAAGGACGACTACACTGGGATAAATATTTATAAATTTGATTAATTTTTTAAAGGCGACTTTTTTGTCGCTTTTATTTTTTTTAATTTTTTTGATAAAATAAATTCATTGGAGGTTTTTTATGACAAATATTTTAGATAGATTTTTAAATTATGTTTCCTTTGAGACAAGTAGTGACGAAGCTTCTAAAACTTGTCCATCAACAGATAAACAGTTAAAGCTTGGAAATTTTTTAGTGGAGGAGTTAAGGTCCCTTGGCATTGATTCAGAGATTGACGAAAATGGTTATGTCTATGGGAAAATTCCTGGTAATGTTAAAGCCAAGAAGACTGTAGGTTTTATTGCCCACATGGATACTGCTCCCGACATGAGTGGAAAAAATGTAAAGGCAAGGGTCATTGAAAATTATAATGGCTGCGACATAAAATTAAATGATGACTTCACAACTTCTGTCTCCGACTTTCCCTTTTTAAAAGATTTAAAAGGAGAAACAATCATAACAACTGACGGAACTACCCTTCTTGGTGCAGACGACAAGGCAGGCATTGCAATTATTATTTCTGCCGTGGAAGAACTTTTAAAGGATAAGGATGCAAGATTTGGCGACATAAAAATTGCCTTTACACCAGACGAAGAAATCGGACGAGGAGCAGATAAGTTTGATGTGAAAAAATTTGGGGCAGATTTTGCCTTTACTGTTGACGGCGGACCTCTTGGCGAGCTTGAATACGAAACCTTTAACGCAGCTTCAGCAAAAATTGAAATCCAAGGAAAAAATGTGCATCCTGGTTCTGCCAAGGACACAATGGTAAATTCTCAGCTAATTGCCATGGAATTTAATTCAATGCTTCCAGAAAATGAAAGACCTGAATACACTGAAGGCTATGAGGGTTTTTCCCTTCTTCTTAACATGGAAGGCTCTGTTGAATTTACAAAAATGTCCTATATCATAAGAAATCACTCAAGGGAAAAGTTTGAAGACATGAAAAAATTATTTGAGGAGATTGCAGATTTCTTAAATAAAAAATACGACAACCGCATAAAACTTGAAATAAAAGACCAATATTATAATATGAGAGAAGTTTTAGAAAACCACATTGAAATAATTGAGCTTGCAAAAAAAGCCTTTGAAAAATCTGGCGTAACTCCAAAAATTGGCCCAGTAAGAGGTGGAACAGATGGCTCAAAATTATCTTTTATGGGTCTTCCAACTCCAAATATCTTCACAGGTGGCTACAACTATCATGGAAGATATGAACTTGTTAGCCTTGACCAAATGAAGAAGTCAAAGGAAGTTGTAAAAAATATTATAAAGCTATTAGCTGAATAAGAATCACATTAAGAAAGACCATCACAAAAAATGATGGTCTTTTTAATTTAATTTTCACTATTTAATTTTCATCATTAATAACATTTTTATTAGAAGAAGTAGAATTTTCTTCTTTAACAGCTTCTTCTTTTAATTTCTCTCTAAGCTCTTTGTCTCTAATTTTTTGTTCGAGAGCTGCCCTTTCTTCTTCTGTCATATTTTTTAATTCTTCTTCAGTATATTTTAAGTCCTCGCCACTTGCTTCAGATTCATTATCTCTAAGTCTTTTAAGTTCATGGGCCTCATAAGTTGCACTATCTTTATTGACAAAATATAAAGGCGATCCCTTTTTAGTAGTTCCTTCAACAGTTTTCATGCCAATATTTTCCTTGTCAAGAGTTACACCATAGTAGGCAAGATAGGAAAGCTGACCATAATTCATATCTGTCTCAACATGTTTATTGGCAATAGAAACAAGTTTTGGAAGTTTTAAAAGCATTTTAGGTGACTTCATCTTGTCAAAAATTTTCATGATAAAATCTTGTTGTGCCTTAATCCTATCAAGGTCTTGGTCCTTGTAAATTTTTCTAATTCTAAGATACTTAACTGCATCTTCTCCATCTAATAAGTGAAGTCCTTCTTCAAAATTAATTTCAAGTGGCGGTATAGTTGAAGGGTCTGTGTACTTATATTCTGGTGTGTAAACTTCCACTCCACCTATTGCATCTACAAGCTCCTTAACTGCATCATAATTGACAGTTACATAATGGTCAATTTTAAGTCCCAAAAAATCCTCAACACTTGAAACTTGTAAATCAATTCCTCCGCGAGCATAAGCTGCATTCATCCTATAATTGTCATAGCCCTTTAATTTATAGTATGTATCTCTTGGGATAGATAAAAGTCTCACTCTGTCGTATTTTGGATCAATGGATAAGAGCATAATAGTGTCGGCTCTTTTGGAATCTTCGTCCTTTTCATAAGTTACGGCACTTGAATCAAGTCCAATTAATAAAATATTTACGATGTCCTCATCATCGTTAAAGACAGTAATTTTTTCAGGTTCTGCTACTTCTTCTTTATTTATAAAACTTTTATTTTCATCTAATTTTTTTCCCCTTGGCATGAACATAAATGTAAGTCCCAGTGCTCCAAGGAGGAGTATAACTGTAAGGAATACAAATATTCTGTAAATATATTTCATATTAACCTCCTAAACTAAGTCTATATAAAAAGTCCTAAATTTTCAATACTTTTTACTTAGCTGATATAGTAAATTTACTTTGGGTAAAATATAAATATGAAAATATTATTAGATGCAGACGGTTCACCAGTCCGTGAAATAACTGAAAAGCTATGTCAAAAGTATGGTACAAAACTATTAATGGTAAAAAATTATAGCCAAGACTTCTCCTCAATATATGGTGAAGTAATTAGCGTCGACATATCCAAGGAAGCAGCCGATATTTATATTGCAAATCACGCAAAAAGTGGAGACCTCGTAATAACAAATGACAAGGGTCTATCTTCTCTTGGACTTTCAAAAAATGCAAGGGTTATGGACTTCCAGGGTAACTTCATTGATGATGACAACATAGTTGCCATGCTAGAGAGCCGTCACTTCAATAAAAAAATGAGAGAGAGACAAGTTTATTTTAATATTGCAAAGAGAGATGTCAGTGCCGATTATGATTTTTATAAGACCCTAGAAAAATTTTTGGAGGAAAATAAAATGCTTACACTTTTTGTTTCAAGTCTTTGCCCAGACTGTCCACCTGCAATTGCAGAAGTAAAAGAGAAAAATTTGGACTGCGAAATTGTAGACATAACGGAGTCAATGGCAAACTTGAAGAGATTTTTAAAGGAAAGAGACCTTTCCGAAGACTTTGACGAAATTGTAGAAAAAGGTAATGTTGGCGTGCCTGCACTTATGCGAGACGACAAATTTTACTTTTTTGATGGAAACTTAGATGAATTTTTAGAGGGATAATATGGATTTTAATGAATTTAAAGAATTAGCGAAAAAAAGAGAGTCATGTAGAGATTTTGACCCAGAAAGAGAAGTTGAAATAGAAAAAATTGAGGCCTGCCTTGAAACAATGAAGCTTGCACCATCAGCTTGCAATGCACAACCTTATTACTATTATCTTGTTCATGGCGACGAAGCAAAAAACCTTTCAAAATATTTTCAACTTGGCAAGATGAACTCCTTTACCAAGGACGCAGCTGCCTTTGCCATTGTAACAGAAGAAAATTACAACTTGTCTGCAAAAATTGGATCAAGCGTAAAAAATCAAGACTACAAATCCATTGACATAGGAATATCTGCTGCCTACTTTACAGCAGAAGCCACAAGCCTTGGACTATCAACTTGCATAATCGGTTGGTTTGACGAAGAAAAATTGCAAAAGTTTTTAAAGACAAAGAGCAAGATAAGACTTGTAATAGCTATTGGCTACGCAAAAAATGATGAATTGCGCGAGAAAAAAAGAAAAACATCTGACGCCTTATATAAAATAATTTCAGATTAAGTAAAAAAACTAGGTTTAAGGACCTAGTTTTTTATTTTAAAATTTCAAAAATTTTAAGATGCAGCCTAAAATTATTAAGAGTATTCCCAAATATTTTTTCTTTTTACTATCTTTTTCCAGGATAAAACTTGCAAATATAAAAATTCCAAGAAATAAAATAATATTTGATGCTGTAAGGTATTTCACAACTTATCTCCCTTTTAATTTTTTTAATTTAAATTTCATGAGTATTTTTTGCAAAAAATTAGAGGTAAATTTCTCTACCTCTTAATTTTTATTTATTTAACTCATCTTCCATAGCCCTTACAAGCTCTATAAATTTTTCTTCTTCTAGCTCTCTAAAGCGACCTATTTTTGGTGAATCTAAATCCAAAACTCCTATGACTTTTCCCTTTACTGTAAGAGGCAAAACGAGTTCAGAATTTGATGCACTGTCGCAGGCAACATGACCAGGAAAGTCGTGAACATTTTTTACTCTCATAACTTTTTTATTTTTCCAGGCGGCAACGCAGACACCTTCTTCACTTAATCTTGTGCAAGCAGGCATTCCTTGAAAGGGTCCAAGGACAAGTTCATCTTCTCTTACAAGATAAAAACCTGCCCAGTTAAGATCTTCTACTGAATTAAAAATTATGGAAGAAATATTTGCCATCATGGCTATCATGTCAGACTCTGTTTTTATTGTCGCCCTGCCAAAGTCCAACATATAATCAAGTCTTTCTTTATTATCCATAGTAAGCTTTGCCCTTAGATTTTTTAGTTTTTAAAGCTGTGTACTGGAGCAGGAATAAATCCTCCTCTTGCAGCAAATCTTTCACTACTTCCCTCATGAACTGGAATAATTGGTGCTGAACCAAGTAGTCCTCCAAAGGTTGCCTCTTCGCCAACGCCCTTTCCTATTACTGGAATAAGTCTAACAGCAGTTGTCTTTTGATTTATAATTCCAATCATGGCTTCGTCTGCAATTATTGCAGCAAGTGTTGACGCCTTTGTGTCTCCTGGAATTGCAATCATGTCAAGACCAACTGAACATACGCAAGTCATGGCTTCAAGTTTATCAAGTCCAATGTGACCATTTCTTGCTGCTGCTATCATGCCTTCATCTTCACTTACTGGTATAAAGGCACCAGAAAGTCCACCAACATGATCAGATGCCATGATGCCACCTTTTTTTACTGCGTCATTTAACATGGCAAGGGCAGCTGTAGTTCCATGTCCACCTGCAAATTCTACGCCAATTTCTTCTAGGATCCTTGCAACTGAATCTCCAATTGCTGGTGTTGGTGCAAGGGACAAGTCAATTGTTCCAAAGGGAACTCCAACTTTATTTGCAACTTCTGTGCCGATTAATTCGCCAAGTCTTGTAATTTTAAAGGCAGTCTTCTTAATAGTTTCTGAAACTACATCAAAACTTTCGCCCTTAACTTTTTCTAGAGCATATTTAACTACCCCAGGACCAGAAACTCCAACATGAAGGACTACATCTCCCATGCCAACTCCGTGAAAGGCTCCTGCCATAAAGGGATTGTCTTCTACTGCATTGGCAAAGACAACAAGTTTTGCACAGCCAATGGAATCTGCGTCCTTTGTATTTTCTGCAGTTTCAAGAATTTTTTCGCCAAGTAGTTTAACTGCATCCATGTTTAAACCTTTTTTTGTAGTTCCAACATTTACTGATGAGCAAACTTTTTCTGTTTCAGCAAGGGCACGAGGAATTGAATTTATTAAAATTTCATCAGCTGGAGTCATTTCCCCATGAACTAGGGCAGAAAAACCACCGATAAAGTCTACGCCAATTTCTATTGCAGCTTTATCAAGAGCCTTGGCAAATTTTGTATAGTCCTTTTCATCTGTTGCCCCTGCAATAAGTGCAATAGGTGTAACTGAAACTCTTTTATTTACAATTTCTACTCCATATTTTTTTCCAATTTCATTAGCATATTCTACTAAGTGCTTACCATACTTAATAATTTTATTATAAATTTTTTCACAGGCTAGGTCTGCGTCTTTGTCTATACAGTCTAAAAGTGATATGCCAAGAGTTACAGTTCTAATGTCTAGGTTCTCTTGGTCAAGCATCCTAACTGTCTCTAAAATTCTTTTTTTATCCATAATAGCTCCTTAAATAGCTCCTTAAATTTGGTGCATCTTATCGAAGATACCTTGATGTTGAACTCTAATAGAAAGATCAAGTTCTTCGCCAAGTTTTTCGTAGGCGTCAACAACTTCTTGGAATTCAACATTCATCTTTGTTAAATCTACTATTACAATCATTGTGAAGCAGTCGTCTAAAATTGTTTGTGTAATATCAACAATATTTAGGTCAAACTCCACCATCTTCTTTACTACTTCATATACTATACCGATTTTGTCACTACCAATAACAGTTATAACAGCTTTCATAGCATCCCCCTTATTTAAAATTACAATTATTATACCATAATTTAATGCATTAATAATATTTTTGTAATTGAAAGTCCCTTTGCTTTATTATATTATAAGAAAAAAGGAGGAAATCATGAAAAATATAAAAATTATTATAATTTCTTTAATTGCAATTTTATTTTTCACTGCTTGCGGCAAAAATGAAAATTCAAGTAAAGATCTAGCTGAAAAAAATAAAATTGAAGAAAGTAAAAAAGAAGAGGTTAAGGATCCAGAGATAAAACTCCTTATTGCAAGAGAAAATCTTGGAGAGTCCAGTGAAAAATTTCCTCTCGCAGAAATCCTTGGCGACTTAAATTTAGATGACTATGAAAGAATTTTTAAGGGCGCAAACTTTACTGATAAGGAAATTGAAAAGAAAGAAAATAAGCCTGGCGATGTCATAATTTCATCTGATGGTAGAGAAATAAAATTTGCAGCTGTATATAAGGATAAGGTTTTTGAAAATGAAGAAATTAATGATAAAAATTCAAAATTAATTGAATCAAATAATTCTTTAAGAAAAAAGGCTTTAACTTTACTGCTTTCAAATAAAATGCGCCAAGTTGAAACAATGAATAATCCTGGAGAGTACAAAACTTATTATCCAAATTTAGTAAAGGACTTTTTTGAAGATGGCAAATTAATTTTTCTAGCATCTGTTAATAATGCAAATTATTCTTACAAAGATGGAATCTTTAATCAAGATTCAGGCTATCTTATTCCCATGGAATTTCAATATATTTTAGATGAAGATAAAAATTTTGTCTTTGATAAAAAAATAGAGGCAGAAGATGGATCAAAGAATGGTCCTTCTATTGAAAAAATGGCTCGTGGTGATAAGATGACCTTTGATAACTTGCTGCTTGCCAATATAAATAAGGAAATTTATGACAGCTTAATGGAAGATTTATTTTATGTCGCAAAAGAAAAGGGCTTAAAGGACTTCACCCACAAGCTTGAAGAAATTCCTGGCTACGAAAAAGATGTAGTCTACATTGAAAATGGACCAAGACACATTGATGGCACAGTTGAAATTGTTAAGAAAAAAGATTACGAAGAGGCAAAAAAGAAAGTGGGAAAAGAAAACTGGACCTATTGTGAGGGAGTAGTTTATCACAAGGACACTGGTATTGCTGTTAAAACTATAATTGATTATTTTGAATAAAAATAATTTAAAAAAATTAATAAAAATCTAGGATTTTTTTATTCAATAATATGTATTTTTATTATTAGGAGGGGGAGTAATACCCATTCGGGCACACAGAGGTCATCGGAAGGACCTTTCCTACTCCTAAGAATCTACAAGAAAAAGGAAATGTTGGGGAATCAAAATCAAAGGCTTTGACATTAGAAAAAATTAATAATATTCAGAACGTAGGACTATCTGTGTTTACAGTTTATCAAAATGGAGGATATTATCCAAAATATTTTGCAAATGATAGCCAGGGAACAATAGACGCTCAGATTGGATATATATTTCTGTATTAAAGTTTAATCTTAGTTGAATTGTATCATTAACTAGTGTATAGTTAGTTAATTAATGATGATGTATTTTTAACGGTTTTCATAAATACATTGTATCAAAAAAAGACGAGGATTTTTATGTTTCCTCGTCTTTTTTCTATATAGGGATCTTTATAGGGGTCTTTTTCAACAACACCTTTTATTAAAATCACGTATCCCATTTTAAAAATAAAACTTCATTTAATGATTTTCAATGAATTTTTATTGTTTTTTAATAAAGAATTGGATAAAAATAAACCTCAGCTCTTACACTGAGATTTACTTTAACTTGTGATTTTATTTAATCATGTTTACAATCATTTGAGCGACTTCTGCCCTAGTTAAATTATCTTTAGGTCCAAAAGTTCCATCATCACGTCCAACTAATAGACCCTTTTCTGTTGCTTCTTTTACATCTTTTGATGCCCAATCAGAAACCTTATTTTGATCCTTAAATTTAGGAGCTTCTAGATTCTTTACTTTTATATCAAATTTTTCAGCAAATAAATTTAGTATTCTCGCAATTTCTTCACGAGTTATCTCTCTATCTCCTCCAAAAGTATTATCTTCATAGCCTGCTATAATACCATTTTTGATTGCCCAATTTACATAAGCAGATTCTTCTGAATTTGCATCAACATCTTTCAAAGACTTGCCTTTATATTTTTCCACATCAATTTTTTTGAATCTTCCCAATGCCTTTACTACAGTATCTCTTGTAGCATTTTTATTTGGTTTAAATTCATTTCCTATTAAGTCAATTAAATTATTTTCAAGTGCGTAATTTATTGAATCTTTAGCCCAATGTCCATCAATATCAGTAGCTTTTCCAGAATTTTTTGCTAAATTTTTATTTGCAATTTCCTTTCCCTTTTTTAATGCATCTTCTTTTGTGAATATACTTGATTTTGATACATAAACAGGATGAGTTTCTGTTCGATCATGATGTCTAGGGAAGAGTCTTATTGGTTCTTCTCTTGTGTCATCTTTTTCTGGTTGAGTAGGAGTTGGTTTAGTTGGTTCAACTGAATTATCTTCTTCTGGTTCTGTTTTTTCTACTTTTTCAAATATAGCATTTATTGTTAAATCTTGGTCTAATTCGCCTACAAACTCTTTGTCCCAACCTTTAAATTTATATCCTTCAAGTCCTTCTACTTCTGGTGCCATTTTCTCTAATTTTGTTGCATCAAAATTCATTGGAAGAACTCTTGTATTTAGAATTACACCATCTTCATTTGGTAAGAATTTTCCTTTATTTTCATCAACTTTAAAAGTAACTCTAACTTCTGATGGCTTTACTGGTGTTGGATCTTCTTTTACAATTTTAAACCTATCTACAACAGATTTGTCGCTAGTTCTATAAGTTGTAACTTCAATTGAATTATCTGTAACTTTTACATTTGAAATATTTGGAACTTTTTCTTGGTTCTTTACTGCTGAATATTCAAACTTTTTATCTTGCATTATGTCATAAAATTTAGAACCTGATGCAGAGTTTGTTGTAACATATATAATTCCCTTTGGATTTACATATTCACTCGGTGCTTTTCCTTCTTCTCCATTTTTCCATTCAATTATTGGTTTTGTTCCATCCATTACATGCGTTCTTGTATAAACGTGGTCGTGTCCATTTAGTACAAGGTCAATTTTATTTTCTTTTAAAATTGGAACTAAATTTGCTCTAATGTTTAAAACATTTTTATCTAAAGCATGTGTTGCCACTGTATATGGTGGTTGGTGGAATGTCACTACTCTCCATTTTACATTTGGATTATCTGCAATTGCTTTTTCAATTGTAGCCTTGTGTTCAGCAAAATCAGCTTTGTTTGTATTTAAGCAAATAAAAAGTGTATTGTTATATACATAATAATAATTGCTTCCCGCCTTTGTTGTCCCTTCATATTGCACGTTTGGAACTTTAAAATGTTCTGTGTAAGCATGATTTCCTGAATCATGGTTTCCTATTATTGGTGCAAGAGTTAATCCATTGAATCCATCTCTATTAATGTAAGCATCATATTGTCTTTCATTGTCTGGAATATTTACTTGATCTCCAAGTGAGAGTAAGAATGATGCACTAGAATCTAATTCTGATAAAAGATTTAGTGTTTTGTCCCAACCTTGTTCATCTTCGTCTTCAAAACCAGCCCCTATTTGAGGGTCTCCTGCTGCGAAGAAACTAAAATCTCCTGTTCCACCAGTTTTAAAAGTTTTAACTTCAGAAACTGCATCTCCATTAGAGAATCTATACATATATTCAGTGTCTGGTTTTAATCCTTCTAAAGTTACTTGATTACTTGAATATCCTGAAAGATTTGTTTTTTCGATAACTGCTGCATCAAGAACTTTTGCACCTTTAAAATCTTTTTCTGCATTTAGTTTTGCAAACTCAAACTTTCCTTTTTCTTTTGTATTTGCATACCATGTGAAGTTTCTTTCTGTGCCATCTTTTCCTATAGTCAATATATCATTTGTTAAAATAATATTTTGATCTTTTAGATCTACTTCTGGTTTTACATCTGTAGAAGGTGTTCCTTTGTCTACATCTGGTGTCACTTCATCTGATGCATTATTAACTTCTTCTTTAGGTGTTGCTTCATTTAATTGAGCATCATCTTCTGCCGCTTCTACTACATTTGTACTAAATCTAATTTCATTACCTTCAAATCCCAATCCTAATGGTGAAAATACTGAAACTAACATTAGTATAGCTAAAAATAAACTGAATCTCCTTTTCATTATATACCTCCTCTTCAGTTAGAATTATTATTTCACAGTATTGTAAAGTCAAAAAATATAATCTGTAATGTATTCTTAAAGATTTTGTAAATTCATCTTCTTTTTAATTTGATTTTTTCTTTTTTATAGATTACTCCTGATATATAAGCACTAACTGGAACCATTATAATTACTACCGCTGTACCTATGAGCGAATTGACAAGTTCAACAGCAAAAAAATCCGAACTAACTAATTGATTAAAATCAACTCCATAGGATATTAAAACTAAAACTGTAGCTATGGAGCTTCCCAAAAATGCAAATATCAAAGTATCAACCATAGTACCTATAATATCCTTTCCTATTACCATCCCAGATTTAAAAAGTTCTATTTTTGTTATTTTAGGATTTTTTACATATATCTCATGAAGTGCAGAAGATATTGAAACGGAAACGTCCTTACAAGCTCCATAGGCTGCTATGGCAACACCTGCAAACATAAGAGGATATATTTGTAAACCTGTTTTTGAATTTATAAGTAAGAGTCCTTCTACATCAGCTAAATTATATCCACTTAAATGTGTGAAATAAGATGAAATATAAAAACATATTGCAGCAGATATAAATCCAACTGACACACTTATTAAGTTTACAAGTCCAATTAATGTGTAACCTTGGAGTATTACAACCGAATAAATACTTCCCAAGACACAGGTTAATATTGTAACCAATACTGGCGAATGTCCCAAATATATTAGAGGGATCATAAAACAAAACATTAAATATAAACTTATAAAAAGTGATGCCGCAGATTTTATCCCCTTTGACTTTCCAATTGCATATAACATTATTAAAAATAAAATTAACATAATAGCTATTGGGACAGATCTGTCGTAATTATAAATTGTATAATATGGCTCAATCCCCTTTGGTTCGTCCACATAAACTATTACCTTAGAACCTTCCTTTAAGTACACAGAATGTTCCGAAAATAAATTATTTTCTATAGTTATTGGTTTATCAAACCTTTTATTTTTCATTTCAACCAAAACTTTTTGGGATCCAGTCTTTAAATTTGGATAACTCTCAACTGTATCTTCATCTAAAACTTTTATAACCTTACCCTTCTCATAAGAAACTGCGTTTTGAACTATAACTGTATCTCCAAAGTCTACATCTTTCCAAAAAATAAAAATTAAAATTAAAATTAAAACTAACGTCCCATTACAAATATATTTTATTTTTTTACTCATCCTTTCACTCCTTCTGCAAAATTATTGCATTCAAAAGTAAATTTTATATATATTTAATGTAAAGTAAAATTTATTATCCCATCACTTTTATAAAAAGGCTCTATGTCAAATATTGGTGAGACTCGTTAATTCGAGTCTCTCTTTTCATTTGATAAGTTGTAAAATTAAATGTGATACAAATAAAAAATAAAAACTCATACTAACTTCGTGTAAAATGTTAATAACTACAAAAACACACACGGAGGTTAATATGAGCTATAAAAATCTTACACTAAACGAAAGAAATAATATAGAGGTGTTAAACAAATAAAAAACCTCCTGTTATTTTTGTGTTCTGGTAAACCACAATTTATTTCAACATGGAGGTCTTTTTTTATTAGTTTTTCATCGCTAAAGCTAAATTGAACCCCTGGTCTAACCAGGGATATTCTAATTACAAAAAGACGAGGATTTTTATGTTTCCTCGTCTTTTTTCTATATAGGGGTCTTTTGCAACAACCCCTTAATTTTCTCAAAAATTTATAAACTTACTTGCAAGCGTCAATAAATTTTTCAAAAATCATATTCATTTCCTTGTCGTCGTACATCATTTCTGGATGCCATTGAACTGCAAGGGCAAATTTTTTGTCATCTAAGTAAACTGCTTCTACTAGGCCTTCTTCTGATAGAGCAGCTTTCTTTAATCCCTTCCCCAATTCATTTATTCCTTGGTGGTGGTAGGAGTTTGTCCAGATTTCTTCTCTTTTAAAGATATCAAAAAGTGGAGTGTCTTCTAGGACCTTTAGCTCGTGTGATGGTTCGTTTCTAAAAGAGTTACTCATAGAGTGAGCTGGGAAACCTGCTGATGGCAAATCTTGGTGGATAGATCCTCCAAGTGTCACGTTTAAGATTTGAAGTCCCCTACATATCCCCCAGAAGGGGATGTCCTTTTCAAGGGCGTATTCTGTCATAAAGATTTCTTCGTGGTCTCTTAAGTTGTCGAACTTACCAGCCTTGCCAGAGTTTCTCTCGTTGTAAGTCCTTGGGTTTACGTCGTGACCGCCTGATAAAAGAAGTCCGTCAATCTTGTCTAGAACTGTCCTCATGTCTTCCATAGTTTTTATGTTTGGAATTAAAATTGGGATTCCACCATTTCTTTCAACTGCCCTAATATAGTCTGCTGCTATTAGCTGCCAGTCTTGGCCTTCTACCCCAATTTGTCCAACGTCATTTTGAGAAATATCCCTAAGTGAATTAACAGAAATTCCTATAATTGGTTTCATAATCTTTCTCCCTTTTTTTATTAAACTCATTATAACAAAGACTTATAAAAATTGTAATAGAATATGTTATTGACTAGCTTATTGCCTAAAAAAATTAATTAATATATAATTACTAGATTAGAGGTGTTTTATGAGTTTAAATAAACAATTTTTCAAATTTGTCATCCCATCAATAATTGCTATGTGGGTTTTTTCAATTTACACAATTGTGGACGGATTTTTTGTAGCAAATTTTGCAGGTGAATTAGAATTATCTGCAGTGACAATAGTTATTCCCTATGTAAATTTTCTCTTTGCCATTGCCATTATAACTGGCGTTGGCTCTCAAACAATTATTGGAATTGAGCTTGGCAAGGGAAATCGAGATGAGGCAAATAAAGTTTTTACTTTTATTCTTATTTTTATCCTTGCCTTTGCGGGTTTTCTTGCGGCACTTGCCATAATTTTTATGGATAAAATAATTTTATTTTTGGGAGCAAATTCAACTTTATTTCCACTGTCTCATGAATATCTATCTGTTATTGTATTCTTTTCGCCCTTTTATATAATTTCCTATGCCTTTGAAGTCCTTGTTAAAGTTGATGGCTTTCCAAGAACTGCAATAATAGGTGCAGTTTCTGCCTGCCTTACAAATATTATTTTAGATTATATTTTAATAGATAAGTTTCACATGGGAGTAAGAGGTGCTGCTCTTGCTACGGGCATTGCACAATTTTTATCTTGTGTCATTTTTTTCCTTCACTTTAGAGCTGCCAAGGGCTACCTTCGCTTTGTGAAAATAAAAATGAAGACAAAAGAAATTTTGTCCTATCTAAAGACAACCGTTGCCTATGGCTTTGGCGAATTTATTTCTGAACTTAACACAGCCAGCTTTGTCTTTATCTTTAACTTATTTATAATAAAGTATATCTCGCCAGAATTTTTGTCTGCCTATGCAGTTATAAATTATCTTTCCGTCTTTGCAAACTCAACTTACCAAGGAGTCTGCCACGGGACACTGCCTCTTCTTTCTTACTATCATGGATCAGAAGAGCGAGAAAAAAGTTTAAAAATTATAAAAATGAGTTTCATCTTTATCTCTATAATTTCCATAATTATGTATGCAATATCTTATTTTGGCGCAGAAAAATTATTTTCTATGTTTTTGGAAAATAAAACTATGATTTCATCTTCCATTAGACCACTTAGACTTTACGCCTTAATGTTTTTCTTGGCTGGACACAATTTATTTATAGCAACACTTTCCTCTGCCATTGGAAATCCAAAATATTCTATTGTAATTAATATAATGAGAGGATCTGTCGCCCTATTTCTATCAATTTACCTATGCGTAAAAATTTTGGGAGCAAGATATTTATTCTTGGGAGCCTTTATATCTGAATTTTTAGTATTTTTAATTGCCTTCTATTCTTTAAAGAAGATGACAAAAAAACCAAAACTTGAAAGAGCATGAAAAAAGGAAGTCTAATTTGACTTCCTTTAATTTTTTATATTATTTTTTAATCTAAATATTTTTTAAATTCTTCAGGAATATTTTCACTTAGATATCCCAAGCCACAAATGTCTGGACCAACATGAGCTGCTATTGTTTGACCAATCTCTAAGGGCAAAAATTTGTGATAATTTTCTTTTTCTAATTTTGAAATAAGAGGTTCTAAAATTTCCTTGTCATCTGCATAAACTGGGAATACTCTGTCACTTCCATCTGATGTTGATTTTTCAGAAATAATTTCCACCATCCTTTTATAGGATTTATTTTTGCCACGAACAATTTCTGATACATAAAGTTTTCCCTCATCATCAACTTCAAGAATTGGCAAAATATTTAAGACGCTAGAAATTTTTGCCTTAGTCCTAGAAACTCTGCCGCCTTCATAAAGATATTTTAAGTCGAAAACTGTAAAGATGTGTTTAGTCTTTTCCACCAAAAATTTTATTAGGCTAACAACTTCTTCGTAGCTTGCACCATTTTTTGCTGCAAGACCTGCGAAATATGTTATTTGACCAAAGCCAACGGAAGCTGCAAGAGAGTCAATAACTTCTACCTTTACATTGTACTTTTCTTCTATTTCTTTTTTTGCCATGTAGGCATTAGCATAAGTCCCACTTAGTCCCGATGAAAGTGTGATGCAAATAAAATCAATGCCCTTTTCTGCCAGTTCCTCAAATTTTTTTAAGTATTCATAATAAGTTATTTGACTAGTTTTAAAAAATTTTCCCTCTCTCATGGCCTTGTAAATTTCTTTATTGGTCATCTCTTCTTTTATGTCTATTCCATCTTGGTCTGTACTTTTTATTTTTAAAACTTCTAGGTCAAGTTCTTTTAGTGTATTTTTATCTAAGTCGCATGAAGAATCAGATATTATTTTAAATGTCATTTGTCCCCCCACTTTAATCTTTTAGTTTTTTTATAGTATCTATTGTCTTATCTATTTCATCCTCACTATTAAAATAGGAAAGAGATAATCTAACTATGCCCTGATTTTTTGTTCCCACTCTCTCATGAAAAAGTGGTGCACAGTGTATTCCTCCCCTTGAGGCAATTTTACTCATCTTATATAATTTTTCTGAAATTTCTGATGAAGGATAGTCCTTGTAATTAAAGGAAACTATAGATGAATTTTTTTCATTTGAATATAATTTTATTCCAGGAATATCTTTTATGCCATAAAAAAGTTTTTTTCTTAAAGAGTGAATTTTATATGAAACTTCATCAATCCCTATTTCATCAATATATTTTACCCCAGCAGCTAGGGCAATAATTGAGTGAAAATTAATTGTACCATATTCGAAAACATCGGGCATCAGCTCTGGATTAAATCTATCAAAGGAATTTACACCGCTGCCACCAGTAAAGACATTTTTAAATTTTTCGCCTGATAAATCTATTATTGCTCCAGTGCCACTGGGACCAAAAAGGGCCTTGTGACCTGTTAGGCAAAAAATTAGCCTTGGATATTTTCTCTCATTAAATTTTATTTTCGCAGTCCCTGCAGCTTGTGCTCCGTCAATTATTACTAAAAGATCGTGTTTTATGGCAAAATCATATATATAATCTAAATCAGTAAGAGCTCCACTTACATTGGACTCTGCTGTTATAACTATTGCCCTTGTATTCTTCTTTAAATATTTATCCAATTCCTCTAATTTTAAATTAAAATTATGGTCAATATCTATAAAAGAAAGTTCTACGCCCTTATCTTCAAGTTGATAGAGAGGTCTTAGGACAGAGTTGTGCTCTGTTAGGCTTGTTATAATGTGGTCGCCTGCCTTAAATAGAGATGACAAGACTAGATTTAGTGAGCTTGTAATATTTGCAGTAAAGGCAATAGAAAGAGGATCATCAATGCCAAAAAAATCTGCAAGAATTTCTCGACTATCATAGACTTTTTCACTTGAATTTATAGACTCATCATAAAATCCACGAGATGGATTGGAAAATTTTTTGCTGGCGACAGCTTCATATAAAGTTTTTGCCACTACATCTGGTTTTATAAGGGTTGTAGATGAATTGTCTAAGTAAATCATTTTTCACCAATCTTTATAATATTCCTGGAAGTTTTTTCTTCTATAAATTTATAAATTCCCTCGGGATAAATTTCTTTTTCCTGTAAAAATTTCTTTGCTTCTTCTAAATTTCCATCTAGCCTCACAGCAAAGCCGCAGCCCTTGGATAATTCTTCAGGCACTGGTATTACTCTTGCAGCTAATTTATTTTTTCTTAAAACTCTTTCTGCCTTTATTGATTTATTTGAGGAATCAAAAGTAAAAAGATAATATTCTAGCATGGTTTTACGACTTTATATTTTGTCATAATTTCACAAATTCTATACATATTTGTTATTTCGCCAATTTTAAGTGAGTCCTTTAATTTATAATTTTCAAGGCAAAGTCCACAGGATAAAATTTCTGTGCCCTTTTCTTCTAATTTTTTAAAATCTTCTACAGTTTTTTCATTTATTGTAGTTAGATGAACTCCATAATTGTAGCACAAGATGTATTTTGGATGACTATCTTCTTCTGATAGGGCGTAAGTGAAGGACTCCATTAATTTTTTGGAAAATTCTTCTTCGCCGATGCCAAGTTTGTCTGATGAAAAAATTACAACATATTCATCACTAACACTTTCAGATTTTTTTCCATCTTCTGATTTTTTTAGATGAACTTCATAATCAGTCTTTGAATTTTCAACTACAGATGCCTTATAACCCAATTGGTCTGCCATCTTTTTTAGATTTTCTGTAGCAATTTCGTTATCAACTCTTACTAAAACTTCTTCTAAATTGTTTTCACTAATTGCCCTTTTAGTCATAATTACTGGCCTTGGACAAGCATATCCTCTTGCATCAATTTCCATTTATATCACCTTAAATTTTTTATTTTCTCTTGAGATTACTCGACCAACATAAAAAGCTGGGATGCCACTTTCTTTCATTTCATCTAAAATTTTTTCTGCCTGGTCTTTTTTCGCAGCAAAGAGAAGTCCGCCTGAAGTCTGTGGATCAAAAAGGACTTCTTCTAAGGCAAAATCATTAAAAGTAAATTCAACCTTATCTTCTAATGCCTTTCTATTTCTCTCGCCACCTGCAGTAAATAAAAAGTCGCTGGCAGCTTCATAACTTCCCGGCAAGAAATTTATTTCATCTGCAAAAATTTCTACAGATTCTTCAGTGCACTCGTCGAGATGACCAATAAGACCAAATCCTGTAACATCTGTAACAGAAGAAAGCTTATATTTTTTTAAAATTTCTGCTGCATATTTATTTAAAGTGGTCATATTTTTTATTGCTTCTATGTAGTTTTCTTCACTAGTTTCACCCACAGAATAGGCACTCATAACTAGGCTCACGCCAAGTGGTTTTGTGAGAATAAAATAATCGCCAACTTCTGCACCACTATTTTTCCAAATTTCATTATTTTTCACAAGTCCAGTTACGCATTGACCAAATTTTATTTTTCTATCGTGAATGGAATGACCTCCACTAATAGAAACTTCTGCTTCTCTACAAATATCTTCAGCTCCACGAAGAATTTCCTTTAAAATTTCAAGATTTTCTCCTTCAGGAAAGCAAACTATATTTAGGGCAAATTTTGGTTCTGCCCCCATGGCATATATATCAGAAATTGCATTTGTTGATGCAATTCTTCCAAAGTCGTAGGGGTTTTTTACCATTGTAGAAAAAAAGTCCAGGCTCTCAACTAGGGATATGTCTTCATTTATTTTATAGACACAGGCATCGTCTTTTCCATCAAAGCCAACTGTGATTTCTTTTCTCTTGTAGGGATTTAAATCTTTTAAAAGGCTAGATAAATCTTTGATGCCAATTTTTTCATTGCAGCCACCGCAAACTTCTAGTTCTAAATTTATTTCTGGCATATTATCACCTTTAAATATTATATCACAGAGAATATTTTTCATATATTCTTTTATCAAAGTAAATTACTTAATCTACAATTAAATTTTTTATTTGCTATAATATTTTTATGGAAATCAAGTATATGAAAAAGGCAATCCGATATGCAGGCCGCTCACTTTTATCTGATGATGTCCCTATAGGATGTGTCATAGTAAAAAATAATAAAATAATTGGTTATGGCTACAATAAAAAAGAAGAGCTTCGCTCTCCTATCGCCCATGCAGAAATTATGGCTATAAAAATGGCATCAAAAAATTTGAATTCTTATCACTTGGAAGGCTGTGATATCTATGTTACTTTAGAGCCCTGCCTTATGTGTGTTGGGGCAATTTTAAATGCCCGCATAAAAAATTTATATTTCGGTGCAAGAAATAAAAGATTTGGTGCAGTTATTTCTCATCAAAAAATAGAAAAACTCATAACTAATCACAAGATAAGTTATGAGTCTGGTATCTTAGAGAGAGAATGTGCAAGCTTAATTAGTAATTTCTTTTCAGATCTTAGGAAGAGGTCTAAATAAAAATTCTGCATTTTCTTGCAAAAATTCTAATATAAATTTGTCATAATTATTTTTTGTAATAATGGCAATGCCTATTCCAAGTATTGCGCCAATTATTACATCGCTAGGGTAATGCACAAAGTGATAAATCCTAGAAATGGCAATAAGAGTTGCAATAAATAAGAAAAATATTCCCATTCCCTTAAAATAAAAATAAATTGTTAAGGCAGCGGCAAAGGATGAAGATGCGTGACCTGATGGAAAAGAGAAATCCGTTGGATTTTTAATAAGAAGTTCAACCTTTGAAATCCATGAAGGCCTTTTTCTCTTCAAAATATTTTTTAAAAGTAAATTGCATATTATTCCATTAAATATTAGTGCCAAGGCTATATTTATGCTTTCAACTCTAAATCCCAAGTAAAATAAAATAAAGGTGGTAAAAAGCCAAATAGCACCTCCAGTGCCAAGGTGTGTAATTGCAATCATATATCTATTTAAATTATCGTTCCTTATGCCAAGGAGCCAATTTAAAAATTTTTTATCCATTTGCACCTCTTATGAAAAAAGGCCTATCACTAGGCCATATTTTACATTCTGTTTTCGTTGTCAACCCATTCTTTTGCTTCTTCAACTTCTTGATCTGTTGGAATTTCAATTCCAGTTTCAGGATCTTTTCCTTCTGATTTTGCATATAAATCAGAATCTGGTCTATGTGCTGGGTTAATTTCCTTTTGTTGTTCCATATTTGCCTTCATTTCTTTCTTTTTTGAATCAGAAAGAGTTGATGAATTTTCAATTAAATCTTTTTCTTTTTTATTGTCTGTCATAATATCCCTCCATTAATAATAAAACATCCTTATTATTATAATATTACAAAAAAGATATGATTTCAATTCATTTGAGTAAAGTATTATAATAAATTTAGTAAAGTTTTAGACAAAATATTTTTGGGTAAATACATTGCGTTATATTAAAAATTTAGGAAGTGTTATATGTTAAAAATTATTTTCGATAATTTAGGCGAGTATAAAAAGTATGCTATTCTCTCGCCTTTTTTTGTTTTAATAGAAGTATTAATGAACGCAGCAATTCCCTTTTTCATGACAAAAATAATTGATGAGGGGATTCTTAAAAATTCAAGTGAAAATATAATCCACTATGGACTTATTTTATTTGTAGTTGCAGGAATATCCCTTGCCACAGGAATTATCTCAGGTTATATGGCAACAAAGGCATCCTCTGGTCTTGCAAAAAATATGCGCTACTCCATGTTTCAAAACATAACAAATTTTTCCTTTGAAAATATGGATAAGTTTAAGAGGGGAACTCTTATAACAAGAATGACTACTGATGTACAAATGGTACAAATGGCTTTTCAAATGACAATTAGAATTGCAATAAGGTCTCCTCTCACCCTAATTTTTTGCTTTATTATGTCTTTTAAGCTTTCAAGAGAACTTGCGCCAACCTTTGTAATTATAATCCCCCTAATTGCCCTTGGCATGGGCTATATAATTAAGGGCGCCTATCCAATTTTTGAAAGAGTTTTTAAAATTACAGACAAATTAAATACAGACGTGTCTGAAAATTTATCTGCCATAAGAGTTGTAAAATCCTTTGTAAAAGAAGACAAGGAAATAAAAAAATTCGACCATATTTCTGATGACTTAAAAAATAATTACATCAAGGCGTCAAAACTTCTTGCCCTTTCAAATCCACTAATGAACTTTTCCACTTATCTCATGACAATTTTAATTGCTTGGCTGGGAAGTCATTTTATTGTGGCAGGAAATATGTCTACAGGAGCTCTTACAGGACTTGTAACTTATGCCATTCAAATTCAAATTTCTCTAATGATGCTTTCAATAATACTTGTTCAAATTACAATTGCACGTAACTCCATTAGAAGAATTAATGATGTAATAGCAACTAAACCATCTATTGTAAGCCCAGAAAATTCTGTGAAAGATGTAAAAGATGGAGAAATTATTTTTGACCATGTTTACTTTTCTTATTCAGGCGACCTAGAAAAATCTGTTTTAAAAAATATAAATCTTAAAATAAATTCTGGCGATTATGTGGGCATAATTGGTCCAACAGGATCTGGTAAATCTACTCTAATAAGTTTAATAGCAAGACTTTTTGACACTAGTAGTGGCAATGTAATAGTTGCTGGAGAAAATGTTAAAAATTACGATTTAGTTTCTCTAAGAGATGAGGTTTCTGTTGTCCTACAAAAAAATCAACTTTTCACTGGAACTCTTCGCGAAAATTTAAAGTGGGCAAATGAAAATTTATCTGACGATGACTTAAAGGAAGCACTTTATATTGCCTCTTGCGATGACTTTATTGATGTGGAAAAAGATTTAGACATGATGGTACAAAGAGGCGGCACAAACTTTTCTGGTGGACAAAGGCAGAGAATTTCCCTTGCAAGATCTATTTTAAAGAATCCAAAAATTTTAATTATGGATGATTCAACTTCTGCCCTTGACAACAAGACTGAAGAAAAAATAATTGCTTCTCTAAATAATTTAAGACCTGACATGACAAAAATTTTGATATCACAAAAAATTAAGTCCCTAAAAAATACTGACTACACTCTCGTAATGGATCTTGGCGAAATTGAATCTATAGGAAAACACGCTGAGTTAATTGAAAAAAGTCCAATCTATAGAGAAATTAATGAAACTCAAGAAAGTGACGGTGATTTTGATGCAAAAGAATAGGACAAAAATTACATCAAAGGAAAATAAAGAAGCTGCAAAAAAATTGTTGTCCTTTATTTTTAAAAGACACAAGTATAAACTTCTTGCAGTTTCTGTTATGGTAATAATTTCATCTCTTGCCACAATTTCAGTTTCAATATTTATGAGATTTTTAATTGATGACTATATACTTCCTCTTTTAAAAATGGATACTCCAGACTTTTCAAATCTCCTAGCCATGTTAATTAAAATGGGAATATTTTTATCTATTGGTGTTATTTCATCCTTTAGCTATTCAAGGCTTATGGTTTACATCTCTGAAAATACCCTTGGCGATATGAGAAAGATTATGTTTAAAAAGATGCAGACTCTTCCAGTGTCTTACTTTGATAAAAAAAGTCACGGCGACATTATGTCCTACTACACAAATGATGTCAGGGCACTTGGCGACATGATTGCTCAGTCCTTTCCTTCCTTTGTGTCATCACTTATGACAATACTTATGGTTTTAATTGCCATGTTTTCACAATCAGCTACTCTTTCCCTTGTAATAATTTTTACAGTGGGACTTATGATTTTTGTCATGAATGTAATTGGGGGCAAGTCTTCTCATTATTTTTTGAGCCAACAAAATTCTCTTGCAAAAACTAATGGCTACATCGAAGAAATGATTGACGGGCTAAAAGTTGTAAAAGTTTTTAATCACGAAGATGTTGCAAAAGAGGACTTTAAAGTTATTAACGACGAACTTATGAATAACACAATGATTGCCAATAGGCTGGGCTTGTTTTTATTCCCCTTGATCTTTGGCATTGGAAATTTTCAATATATTTTATTTGCCCTCATTGGTGGACTAATGGCAGTTCATGGTGGCTTTGGCATAACAGTTGGTGTAGTTGCATCTTTCTTGCAATTATCAAGAACTATAACTGGTCCCATGGGACAAATTGGCGGCAATATAAATTCTGTGGTCCTTGCCCTTGCAGGTGCAAGAAGAATTTTTGAATTTTTGGAAGTTGAGCCAGAAGATTATTCAGGCGATGTTGAAAAAGTTCTTAAAAATATAGATGGCAAAGAAAAATATTTTTGGCATGACTTAAATACAGATGAATATAGAGAACTTTTAGGCGACATAAGATTTAAGGATGTAGACTTTTCCTATGATGGCAAAAATAAAGTTTTGAAAAATTTAAATCTCTACGCCAAGCCAGGGCAAAAAGTTGCCTTTGTTGGTGCAACTGGTGCAGGAAAAACTACAATTACAAATTTAATTAACAGATTTTATGACATTGACAATGGCGAAATTACCTTCGACGGCATTGACATAAAAAGAATAAAAAAGAAGGACCTAAGATCATCACTTGGCATGGTTCTTCAAGACACCCACCTCTTCACAGGAACAATTGCAGAAAATATAAATTACTCTGTAGATGACCTTGACATGGATAAAACTATTGAAGTGGCTAAGAGGACTAACGCTCACGACTTCATAAAGAACCTAGAAGATGGCTACGACACTCTCATCACTGGAGCTGGAGGCGAACTTTCTGAAGGACAAATGCAGCTTTTATCCATTGCAAGAGCAGAAATATTTAATCCGCCAGTTATGATCCTAGACGAGGCGACATCATCCATCGACTCTCGTACAGAAAAAATTGTTCAAGAGGGCATGGACCAAATCATGAAGGGAAGAACTACTTTTGTAATCGCCCACAGGCTCTCCACAATTATGAACTCTGATGTAATAATAGTTCTTCAAAATGGAGAAATTGTAGAAAGAGGCGACCACAAAGACTTGCTAGAACAGAGAGGAATTTATTACAAGCTCTACACAGGTGGCTTCGACGAATAAAATTTTATAAAAGAAAAAGGTGTTGGATTTTTTCCAACACCTTTTTTAGAAATCTCTATTTTTATAAAATTTTTCTGAAAGCTTTATTGAAATAGAAATTATTACAAAAATTATAAATAGGATAATTAAAATGCTCATTAGCTTATTATTAGTCATTAAATTAAGTAGGTTTTTTAAAGAATTCCTGAAGGTCATACTAAAGAAGGAAAAGAGGGCAATTACCACAAAACTAATAGCTGAAAGTGTCTTTGCCTTTTTGTATCCATACTTAAAATAAAGGGGATACTGCATAGAAATCAAAAAAACAAAAACTATAAAGAAAGACCCAATAATTGGAAGGACAATTTTTATATCGAATTTCACAAAAAATGATGCCACAAGGGAAAATATTAGTCCTATAATTATAGATACGATAAATAAAATTAAGGCAAAGGCATATCTTCCTTTCACAACTTTATCTCCCTTTATGCCAAAAATTTTGTAAAGTGAATCTATACCAGCTTCATCTCCTACAAGGAAGGGATAAGAGGAATAAATCATGGCAAATAATAGGGGCATTGAGATTGCTATTAGTGGATTTTTCGTCATAAAAAAGTAAACTAAATAGAGTATAACCATTATTAAAAGATTTTTTATTGTGAAATAGGGCTTAATTGAAATATAATCTAATTCCATAATTTTTTTAATATCTTTCATTTTTTCCTCCCATATAAAACTAAAATTTTATTTATATCTGGTTTTTCAACAATTAATTCATCTGGAATTTTTTCTCTATCTATATTTTTTACAAGGACTTCAAAGGAAGTGTCTGAAGATTTTATGCCAAGAAGATCAAAATCTTTTAAAAGTTCTCTATCTTCTTCCCCTCCCTTTAAAAGCAAATATTTTTCCAAAAAATCTTCTTTACTAGAGTTTTCGACAATCTTTCCTTGGTCGATAAAAATTATATAATCGGCAATCCTATCCAAGTCTTCAGTGATATGTGTGGAAAAAAGCACTGTGTTATTTTCATCTTCCACAAATTCCTTTAACATATCTGTAAGCTCATCTCTCATACTTGGGTCAAGTCCACTTGTTGGCTCATCTAAAATTAAAAGATTTGCCTTGTGAGAAAGCGCAATTGAAAACATTAATTTTATTTTCATTCCACGAGAAAGCTCTTTAACTTTTTTATTTTTTTCAATGCCAAAATTTTTGATATATGAAAAAAATTTATCTTCCTGCCAATTTTCATAGCCACACTTCATTGCCTCATTGACCATGGAAATTTTCCAGTCCTTTGACAAAAAGGAATCGTCCATAATTATCCCCACATCTTGAAGATAATTTAAGTCCTTTGCATCTTGGCCGTCGATAAAAATTTCTCCATCATAATTTATTAAGGACAAGAGTGATTTTATTGTTGTTGTCTTTCCCATTCCATTTTTCCCAATAAATCCAGTGATAAATCCCTTTTTTATATCAAAGGAATTTTCCCCAAGAACAAAATTGTCATAAGTTTTTTTCAAATTTCTAACTTCAATTTTATTCGTCATAGTCCAAGCCCTCCTTGTATAAAATTTCAAATAATTCTAAAATTGTCTTTTTGTCTAAATTTAACTGTATAGACAAATTTATTGCCTCTTGCAAATGCTCTTCTAATTTCTTTTGTAGTTCTTCTCTTTTTACTTCAGAGTCTTTAGCTGCGACAAAGGTGCCAAGTCCCTGTCTAGATTCAACAAAGCCCTCTTCTTCCAATTCATCGTAAGCTTTTTTTACTGTCAAAATGCTTACCTTTAAGTCTTTGGAAAGAGTCCTCACAGAAGGAAGCTGTTCTCCTTCTTCAACCTTGTTTTTTAAAATATTTTCTTTAATTGCATTTTTTATCTGTTCATAAAGAGGAATAGCAGAACCATTTATTAAAATAATTTTCATTATGCCTCCTTGTTATATAACACTATATAACACTCTATAACACTTGTCAATTTATTTCCTGTAAAAAATTATTTACAAGTTACCTATTAATTTTTGGTATAATTATTTAAAAGGAGCTATTTTATAAAAAATAATAGTGATTTAACTTCTAAAAAAATTAATATTGCTTTTATAATTTTTGCCATTTTAATAATATTTTTTACTACTTTTTATAATGTAAAGATAAGAAAGCCTGATGCCTATGTAACTATGGACCCTCTTACAATTCAGTTTCACTTCACTGGCTACGATGGATCTGGCAAAGCTGAGATAAAAATTTTAGAATATCCTAAAATTGTAAGTATAAAAAATGAAGAGGATAGAGAAAATATAGAAAAAATCCTTCACAATCCAAGTATTGAGTGGAGCAAAAATGAAAATTTGAGAAATGGAGAAGAAATTTTTTATTATATTAGATATCCAGATACAGGAAAATATAATATAGAGTTTGATAGAGTTTATGGAAGTACTGGGACAAGGGTTCAAGACTTGATTCCCAGAAACTAATTTTAAATTTTGGAGAAAATTTTGAAAAAGAAAAAGAAAATTATGATTTTAATTGTTTTATTACTTATTTTTATTCCAATTATATACAGCTTAAATACAAAAAATCCTCCTGGCACCAATGTATCCAGCGATTTTAAGGATGCTGACTGCAAGTTTTTATATGACCTAACTTATCTTAAAGGTGGCAAGAGAATTCATGAGCAGGAAATTTTTAAGCGCGAGATGGAAAATATAAAAAATGCCGAAAAATTTCTAATGATTGATTTTTTCCTCTACAATGATGACTATGACAAGTCCATGGACTTTCCAAATCAAGTGGAAGAAATGACAGACCTTTTAGTGGCAAAGAAAAAAGAAAATCCTGACATGCCAATTTTATTTGTAACAGACCCCATAAATAATTTTTATGGAGCCTATGAAGAAAATAATTTAAAGAAGCTTCGAGAAAATGGAATTGACCTCGTCGTCACTGACTTAAACAAGATGCGTGACTCCAACCCTCTTTTATCTGGCGGCTATAGGGCTTATGTAAAGTGGTTTGGCACATCTGGTAGTGGCTGGATAAGAAACTTTTTTGACAAGGACGGAGAAAAAGTAAATGTGAGGTCAATTTTAAAGCTGGTAAATTTTAAGGGCAACCACAGAAAAGTTGTCATTTCAGAAAAGGAAGCCATAGTTGCCTCTGCAAATCCCCACGACCCTTCTGCTTATCACTCTAATGTCGCTCTTGTCTTTCGCGGCAAGGCCATGGAAGATTTGATTAAGTCTGAATCTATATTTTTTGATAAATTACCTGACGCAATAGAAAATTTTAAGGCAGAAGATGTGGCTTCTCCTTACAAGCTAAAAGTTATTAGTGAGGGAAAAATCTTTGATGAAATTTATAAAAATATAAGGGAGACAAAAAAGGGCGACGAAATAAATCTTGGAATGTTTTACCTTTCAGAGTTTAGGATTTTAAAAGCCCTTGGCGAAGCAGCAGAACGCGGCGTAGATGTAAAAATTATAGCTGATTTAAACAAAGATGCCTTTGGTCTTGAAAAAAATGGGTCGCCAAATAGACCTGCCCTCTGTGAATTAAAAGAGGACTATAAAGATATAAATATTCGCTGGTATCAAACTTCTGGCGAGCAGTTCCACACGAAATTTATTTACTTTAAATTCAAGGACAAAAATCCCCTTGCAATACTTGGTTCTGCCAACTACACAAGGAGAAATTTAGACAATTATAATTTGGAGACAAATCTGGCTCTTGAAATGGAAAAATCTTCTGATATGCCAAGAGAAATGGAAGCATATTTTAAGAGGCTTTGGAATAACGAAGGCGGAGACTACACTCTTCCTCTTGAAGATCACTATGAAAAGAGATTTTTCATGAGAATCCTCTGGAAAATCCAAGAAAAGACAGGTCTCTGCACTTGGTAAAATTTTAAGCACAAAAAATCACGGTAAAAATATTTCTACCGTGATTTTTTTATTTGTCCACTATATATTTTATCTCCGAAATTAAATCATCATCAGATAAGAGGCAAGCCCCATCATATTTTCCAAGCCTGCCATATAAGGAATAGTGAAATTTTTTTGTGTTCCTATCTCTTTTTGAGTCGTACATAAAAATTGTGTCTTCCTTATTTTTATCCCTTAGTTTAATAATTAAACTTTCATAATCTGGGATGGAAGCATAGCCATGGCCTGGATCGGTAGCCTGGCACTTTTCTAAGAGATTTATTATTTCTTTTAACTTTTCTTCATTATCCTTAGAAGAAAAAATCTCTCTTGTAGTCATTTTTTCTTCGTCCTCAATAACTTCCACGCTCAAAGACTCAAATTTATAAACTTCTCCAGTGGAGAATTTTATCACGTGACTTCGTTCCTTCTTACAAGCTGTTAGAAAAATTAAGACCAATAACAAATAAAATATTTTTTTTAATTTCATAAAAACCTACTTTGACAACTTATTTATTATAGTGTTGATCTCTTCGATTTTCTCGTCAATTTCTTCCTGGCTCTTAGAGTAAGAATCTTTTACGCAGCCCCTAAGGTGGGCTGTCAGGACATCCTTATTTATATTTTTTAGGATGGAAATTGATGCCATAAGCTGGTTAGAAATGTCTAGGCAATACCTGTCCTCTTCTACCATTTTTATAAGGCCATCAATTTGTCCCCTGACAGTTTTTAATTTCCTCAGCTGCACATCTTTTTCTGCTCTCATTTTTCTATTTTTGCAGAGTAGCCTGCGCCTTCTACTGCCTTTACAAGGGCATCATCAGAAACTTCTTTGTCCATTTTTACTTCTGCTCTTTTTTCTTCAAGCTTTACATCAGCTTCTCTTACGCCTTCCACTTTTTCAAGTGCTTCTTTTACATGAGCTACACAGTGCATGCAAGACATTCCTTCAACTTTTAAAATTTTTTCCATACTATCTTCTCCTTTATTTTTTATAATTTTATAACCTGCTTCTTCCACTGCTTTTTTTATTTCCTCTGCAGCGATTCCACTATCAACAAATTTTACTGTACCATCTTCGTGCTTAGCAAGGACATTTTTTGCCTTTCCAGTTTTTTCCAGGGCTTCACTTACTCTTATTTCGCAGTGCTCACACATCATGCCTTCTACCTTTATTTTAGTTATTTTTTCATTTTTTTCTATAGGATTTTCTTCTTTTACAATTTCTTTTTCATTTGAAAACTTTGCTTCTTCCAAGGATCTCTTCACTCCTCTTGGTTTAAACCTTCTTAGCCTTAGGGCATTGTTTACAACAAAGACTGAGGACAAACTCATGGCAAAGGCTGCAAACATTGGGGAAAGTTTTATCCCAAAGGCTGGGAATAAAAGACCTGCAGCAAGAGGAATTCCAATTGTGTTGTAGAAAAAGGCCCAGAATAAATTCTCTTTGATGTTTTTTATTGTCGCCTTGGAAAGTTCAAGAGCTGAAACAACATCTAAGAGGTCTGACCTCATTAGGACTACGTCTGATGACTCAATTGCCACGTCTGTTCCATGACCTATTGCCATGCCTATGTCGGCCTTGGCAAGAGATGGGGCGTCGTTGATCCCGTCACCAATCATTAGGACCTTTTTGCCAGATTTTTGGATCTTGTCGATTTCCTTGTTCTTATCTTGTGGAAGAAGTCCTGCAAGAGTCTGGTCAACTCCAATTTCATCAGCAATTGCTTCTGCAGTTTTTTCATTGTCTCCAGTTAGCATAATAATTTTTTTGCCCATTCCTCTTAGGAGTTTAATTGCATCCTTTGATGACTTCTTAGGAAGGTCCTTTACAGAAATTATACCAAGGACTTCACTTTCATTGGCAAAGTACATGGAAGTTTTGCCCTCTCCTGCTAGTTCTTCTGCCTTTTTCTTAAAGTCCTTTAGGTCAATATTTTCTTCAAGCATATATTCAATGTTTCCTGCAAGATACTTATTTCCTGCAATCTCTCCATTTAGGCCCCTGCCACTAACTGAATTGAAGTTGGTGATTTCTTCTAAGTCTATATCATTTTCTTGTGCGTAATTTATAATTGCTGAAGCAAGTGGGTGTTGGGAATTTTTTTCTATAGACCCAGCAATTTTTAAGAATTCATCTTGGTCTAGGTCTGTCACAATATCTGTTAGAATTGGCTTTCCTTCAGTTATTGTCCCAGTCTTATCCATGACAATTACGTCAATCTTGTGGAGATTTTCTAGGACTTCTGCATTCTTAAATAGGAGTCCAAAATCTGCAGACTTACCTGTTGCCACCATTATTGAAACTGGTGTTGCAAGGCCCAAGGCACAAGGACAAGAAATAACTAGGACTGAAATTGCAAAGTTAAGGGCATTTTCAAATCCATAGCCAAGAGCCATCCAAACTCCAAAGGTCAAGGTAGCTATAATTAAGACTGCTGGCACAAAGACCCCGGCAATTTCATCTGCAAGCTTGGCTATAGGAGCCTTGGACTGGTTGGCCTCGTCAACTAATTTTATAATTTGAGAAATAGTTGTGTCTTCGCCAACCTTCTCTGCCTGAAACTTAAAAGATCCAGTTGTGTTAATTGAAGCAGAGATTACCCTGTCGCCTACAGATTTTTGAACTGGTATTGACTCCCCAGTCACTGCAGATTCATCAAGGGACGATGCACCTTCAATGACCTTTCCGTCAACTGCCACAGATTCGCCAGGCCTTACAAGCAAGATATCTCCAACTCTTACATCTTCAATATTCTTCACAACTTCTTCGCCATCTTCTATTACTGTTGCCATCTTTGGGGCAAGGTCCATTAAATTTGCAAGAGATGATCTTGTCTTGTTCTTGGATTTTTCTTCCAAATATTTTCCAACAGTTATAAGAGTTAAAATCATGGCTGAAGACTCAAAGTACAGGTTGTGCCTGTAGGCATCTACAAGTTCCATGTCTCCTTGGCCAAAGCCATAGGCCATCATGTAAATGGCAAAGATTCCATAGACAAGGGCTGCAAGAGAACCAATGGCAACAAGACTGTCCATGTTAGGGGCCCTATTCTTTAGTCCCCTAAATCCAGAGATGTAAAAATCCCTGTTTATATAAACTACAGGAAGAGCCAATAGAAATTGTGAAAAGGCAAAGATTATCGCCCCTTCTCTTCTATGAAAGATGCCTGGAGTTGGCAGGTGAATCATTGGCCCCATAGCAATATACATGAGGATTATCATAAATATACTTGAAGAGATAAGCCTGTGCTTTAGGGCATTTTCCCTATCGTCCACTGGTTTATCTTCTTCTTTTACTTTCTCACCAGCTGGGCTTGCTCCATAGCCAATTTTTTCCACAGCTCCTATAATTTCTTCATCATTTGTTTTATTTTCATCGTAATATACTTTCATTGAGTTGGTCATGAGGTTGACGTTGGCGTCTGTCACACCATCAAGCTTTTCAACAGCTTTTGTGACATTGGCGACACAAGACGAACAAGTCATGCCACTGACATCAAATTTCTTTTCCATATTACCTCCTATACCCCCCTAGGGGTGTTTCTCATTATTATAATAACACCATAAGAAATTTATTACAAGTTTTTGATAGGACTTCTTAAAATTTTTAAAAATCACATAATTCTTATAAATTTTATGCGTATGAATAATTTTTTATGAGAAAAAGTTTTTTACAAATCATAACCACCCGTAAAACGGGTGGTTTGATCACGGGCTATAAGCCCGAGTGATACCAACCAGCGTCTCAAGGCGCTGGTTTTCACTTTGTT
>NZ_JAFBDH010000009.1 GCF_016908115.1 Peptoniphilus gorbachii | reverse complement strand
CGAAAGCCTTCTTCGTTCACGCGGCGTCGCTGCATCAGAGTTCCCTCCATTGTGCAATATTCCCCACTGCTGCCTCCCGTAGGAGTTTGGACCGTCTCTCAGTTCCAATGTGGCCGTTCACCCTCTCAGGCCGGCTACCCATCGTCGCCTTGGTGGGCCGTTACCTCACCAACTAGCTAATGGGACGCGAGTCCATCTTAGACCACCGGAGTTTTGATCATGGATACATGTGTATCTGTGATTTTATTCGGTATTAATCCCGGTTTCCCGAGGCTATCCCAATGTCTAAGGCAGGTTACTCACGTGTTACTCACCCGTCCGCCGCTAATCCATTTTATCTTCACCCCGAAGGGATCTGTTAAAATTTCATCGCTCGACTTGCATGTGTTAAGCGCGCCGCCAGCGTTCGTCCTGAGCCAGGATCAAACTCTCAATTAAAAATTTGTATGACTCATTAGTTTTCTCAAAACTAAACGAATATCTGGTTTGCTTTGTGATTCATTACGAATCTTTTTATCTTCACACTATTTAATTATCATGTTTCTTGCTACTTTTTTAAGTAGCTTATTTATTGTACTCTTGTAAATTATTTTTGTCAAGTATTTTTTACAACTTTTTTAAAGTTTTTTTACTCGACTTTTACAAAAGTCTTGCTGTCTTAATCGGCAACTTCTATATGTTATCATCTTGAAGTTATTTTGTCAACTGTTTTTTTATTTTTTTTATTTTTTTTATAAAATTTTAAAAAATAACAGCTGTCTTTTTCGACAACTGTTATAGTTTACTATTTTCTTTTTTATATGTCAATGATTTTTTTGTAAATTTTTAAATTTTTTGCTTATATTTTTAAATTTTTTTAGTCTTTGCTGTACTGATCTTTAATTCTTTCTTTTAATTCTTCATAAGCTATTTGTGTTTCTTCTAGTCTATCTGTTAAATTTGGAAAGGCTCTTAGTATTCTTCTCTCTCCTAATATTGCCTTCCTTTCTTTTAATTCTCTAATTCTATTTTCTATTTCTATTATTTTAGGATTTTTCTTGATTTCTTCTTGTTTATTTTCTAATGCCACAGTCCTATCGTATACTCTTGTTCCTATTCTGTCAGATACTTTTCTTATATCTTTTCTTACTTTGTCTAAGACCCTTATTTTTTTGTTTATGCCTACAAGTGTATTTATTGTAGCAATTAAGTCAATTGTCATAATTATTACAAGCCCTAGGTCCAAATATTTAAGCATATCTAAGGGTATAAGTCCTACTATATTTTTTACTAGAGGATGTACTGCTTCGTATAATAAAAAACAAAATAGTCCCCATATTACTGAAAATTCTAGGCAAACATAGCCGCCAAGGTTAAATTTTTTATTTGAATAATCCCACCATCTCTCATGAAATATTTTTTCCAAGAGAAATCCTCCTACAAATTCTATGGCTGTTGCTATGGCAATTGATCCAAAAAATAAGACTAATTTATTTTTTTCTCCTATGTCTGTTAAAAAACAAATGACTGAAATGGCTCCAAAGCCATATATAGGACAATAGGGTCCTGATAAAAATCCTCTATTTATAAATTTTCCAATCGTTACTGCGTGATAACTAACTTCTACTACCCAGCCTATAAAGGCGTATATAAAAAAATATATTAAATACAATAATAAATTTTCATCCATTTATTTGTCACTCCAATAAAAAATATGTTAGCTTTACTAACATATTTTAATAAAAACTTTAAATTTCCCTATAGTTTTTTATGATTTCTCTTCTGCCATTTACTTCCAGTTTTTTGTAGAGAACTGTTAGATTGTTTTTTATAGTTTTTTCACTTATATAAATTTCTCTTGAGATATCTTTATTTGTTTTTCCCTCTATTAGGGCTTCTAATAAATATTTTTCTCTCCTTGTAAGTTTTTTTATATTTTCAAATTTTTTATTTCTTTTCTTTTTTATTTCTTTTAAACTTTCTTCTATATAAATGTAACCTCTAAGGCTTTTATCTATCGCTTCTAATATTTCACTTTCTGTTGCCTTTAGACTTATAAGTGAATAGTCAATATTTAAGGGTAGATCTTCGGAATCTACTATTCTTATTTTATCTTCTATTCTATCTTCTAGCTTTTTGTCTTGAAATATTAATAAGTCAAAGTCTCTATTTTCTTCCTCATAAAAATCAAGGACTTCATAATCCTTTAAAATATTTTGAAGTCCTCTTTTTATTATTTCACAATTTGTTTCAATAGCGATTTTAGTCATTTAAACTTTTTACGCTTTCTCTTTCAAGAATTTCTGATGGAAGTACTACATTTTCGGAGAAGTCGCTATCTTCTTTAGCTATTTTCTTTAAAATTTTTCTTATTGATACTGCTCCAATATCATAGTATGGAATTTTTACAGTTGTAAGTTTTGGTCTATATATATTTGAAATATAGGATCCACCAAATCCTGTTACTGAAATATCTTCAGGAGTTTTATAGTTGTTGTCTAAAAGCAAATTCATTAGGTGAATTGCTATTGTATCATAGGATGTGAAGAAAGCAGTAATATTTTCTTTTTTAATAGTTTCTAAAATTGTTTCTTCTTCATTTTCTACATCTTCTGCGTTAAGACCTTCAACAAATAAATTGATTTTCTTTAAGCCATGTTCTTCCATAGCTTTATTGTAGCCTTCGATTTTTTTCTTTTCAAAGGTTCTGTCATAGTCCTTTCTAATTCCAAGAGAGGCAATATTTTTATGTCCCTTTGAAATCAAAAGATTTACCATGTCATAGGATGCCTTTTCATAATCAATTGTTGAAGAGAATTTTTCTATGTCATAGAAATTACTTATAATTACATAGGGAATTTTACTTTCTTCTAATTTGTATTCGAGTTTAGGATTGTGTAAGTTTGAAATTACAATAATTCCTTCAACTTGTTTTTGTGCCAACAAGTTTGCAAATTTCATTTCAGATTCTTGGTCGCCATAGGAGCTTGATAAAAGTATGTCATATTTATACATTCTTCCAACTTCTTCCACTCCTCTTAAAATTTGTGAAATAAAATTGGATCCAATATCCTCTACAATTACACCTATTAAGTTAGATTTTTTTGTGACTAAACTTCTAGCCACTTCATTTGGTTTGTAATCCAAAACATCTATAGCGTGCAAAACTCTTCTTCGAGCCTCTGGGCTTACGGGTTTTGAGTCATTAATTACCCTTGATACTGTAGAAATGGAAACATCTGCCATTTTTGCTACGTCTTTAATTGTAGATGCCATACTTTCCTCCTTATGGTACTATTATTTTTAATCTATTCTCCAACACTTTGAAATTCATTGGCAGTGTGGAAGTCTTTTCTCCATCAACATCTATTGTTACATCTTCATCAGATTCAATGTTTATATTTTTCGTTTTTAGATAAATTACTTTATCGTGATCTAGGTGTTTTCCTCCAACTAGAGATGCAAAAAGTTCAGGCGCATCAGAAATTTTTATTCTCTTAAATATTAAAACATCTAGGTATCCATCTGAAACATCGGCAAAGGGTGCCATTTTTTTGAAACCACCTACTGAAGTTGAATTTGTTATTAAAAACAAAAGCGCATCAACATCTCCAGTAAATTCTTTACTTTTAATTTTTAGATTTATTGATTTTTGATATTTAAAAAATTTTTTTTCTAATAACTCTCTTACCCCTTCAAGGTAATATGCCATATTTCCAAGACTTGCCTTTCTTTCAGCTGTTACAGAATAAGCAATCTCTGTTAGCATACCACCTGCAGCAACATTTATAAAGGCTCTTTCGCCTGCAAGTCCGAGATCAATTGTCTTAATGTTAAAGTTTTTTATCATATTATAAAATTTAAAGGGTGAAGTTGGCAGACCTTGTGCATTGGCAAAATCATTTACAGTTCCACTTTGAAGAATTGCAAGGAGAGTATCTCTCTTTGAAAGATATATTCCATTTACAACTTCATTTACTGTTCCATCTCCACCAGAGCATATTATAAAATCTTCTCCAGTATAATTTGCAGCGAAATTTTTTCCATCGCCTTCAAGGTGAGTAAAAAGTAATTCTATTTCATACTCGTCATGACTCATAAGCTCAATTAATTCTAAAATTTTGCCTAGAGCTGCACCTCTGCCCGAATTTGGATTTGCAATAATCTTAACTCTTTTCATTCTTCTCCTCTTGCTATGTAGAATAAGGACTATAGTTTAATTTTCTTATTTTATAATCCTCATATTTAAAATAAAAGAAGACGAAGCAATAACTCCGTCCCCTAGATCATTTTAAAAAGACTTCTTTAACAGTCTTTGCAACTTCTCTTAAAATATAAAAATAGTCGATGGCGTTATTTGAACTAAGTGAAATAGTTTTTGCAGTATCAGAAATAATATCTGAAACATTCATAACTGTGCTTGATACTCTTAAAGAAGTATCATCGACCTTTCTTGTAATTCCATTTACAGTGTCTGAAACTGAACCAACTGTGGCAACAACTTTTTCAATTTCTGGTTTTACACCATTAACTAAATTTGTAGCATCAGTTGAAATTGAATTTACATTTGTAGAAATGTCCTTAGCATTGTCCATTATTGAAGGAACAGTCTTTAAAGTGTGATCAATTTCACCTTGGTTTCTTTCAACAATTTCATTGACATTTTTCAAAAGTTTAAAAACATTTATTAACACTAAAAATAGTGCAACAAGTGCAGCTATACCTGCTACATATAATAAGAAACTAAGTAGGCCACCTATCGTAAATGCTTGATCTAACATTTTATGCCCCCTATCTTATTTTCTAGCTTCTTTTTCTGCCTTGTTTTTTGTTTCTTCAACAGTTTCCTTTACATTTTCAGAAGATTTTTTAGCTTCTCTCTTAATATCTTTTGCGCCTTCTTTTAAGTCTTCTTTAACATCTTCTGCTGTATCTTTAACTTCTTCAGTAGTATTTTTTACATCTTTTTTGATGTCTTCAGCACCAGCTTTAACAACTTCTCCAATTGCTTTAGCTTTTGCCTTTGCAACTTCAACATCTTCGTCAAATTCAGATTTTTTAATAGCTGCTCTTTCTCTTAAATCATTGTAAGTTTTTTTAGCTTGTTCGCCAGCTTGGTATGCCTTAAATTCAATTGTATCTTTAGCATCATTAGCTGCGTTTAGTGCTTGATTAGCAGCTTCTTTTGATTTATTTGCAATATCTTCACGAGTTTTTTTACCTTCTTGTGGTGCAAATAAAATTCCGCCAATAGCTCCAAGTGCAATACCTGTAGAAATTTTAGAAATTTCTTTAAGTCTTCTTCTTCTTACTGCTTCGTTACGCTTTTCTTCTAAATAATCAAATAATCCCATTTTAAACTCTCCTTGTTTCTTGATTTATTAATTTTTTACCCGATTTATATAAATTTAATCATTTTAATAAATTAAAATTATAAACAAGACTATAATAGTAAAAACCGCAATGCCGTTACCTAAATAATTCACACCCGCCCATTATCATGGTGGGTCAAAAACTTGATAGTGTCTTCTGACTTCCGCTCAAAGACGGCTTGTCATATCTCACTTATACACAGTTTCCCGTGTTAGATTTGTCGGTTGAATTAAATAGGCTTATTTCGTACATCGCAGAATTTACCTAATTAAATTATAACTCAATGAAATTACTTTTTCAATAAAGTGTAGGGAAAAAAATGAAAATCTTCTGGAGGCTTTGCAAAAATTTCTATTTCCTTATTATTTCTTGGAAGTTTTAATTTTATAGAATAAGAATGAAGAGCTTGCCTATTAATAAGATCTGATTTTTTCCCATAAAGACTGTCGCCAATAATTGGATGACCTATGTGGCTTAAATGAACTCTAATTTGATGAGTCCTTCCAGTGTGAAGAGTTAAAAGGACAAGGCTCATATTGTCATATTCTTCAATAACTTTATAAGAGGTAATAGATTTTTTTCCTATTACATAATTAACTTCTCGCCTAATATTATCTTCACTTGTAGCTATAGGCGCATCAATTGTCCCTTCTTTTTCATCAAAAATTCCCTGACAAATTGCCAAATATTTTTTCTCAACCATATCTCTAAATTCAGCCGAAATTTTATCTTGAGCAAAGGAATTTTTTGAGGCGACAACTATACCTGATGTATCTCTATCAAGTCTATTAATAAATCTTACCTTTCTCTTAATATTATTGTCATGAAAATATCCCAAGAGATAATTTAAAAGAGTTCCCTCGCTATCATCTTTTGCAGTGTGAGTAACCATAAAGGGCTCTTTATTTATTATAATTAAATCATCATCTTCGTATAAAATGTCAAGATCTTTATTTTCAATTTTTCCATTAGGATCTTCATCTTGAAATCTAAGAGAAATTATGTCATTTAACTTTAACTTTTTATTTTTTTTAATTAATTTTCCATTTAAGTAAATACTTCCACTTTTTACAGATTTTCTTATTAAGCGAGAAGATACTCCACGCTCCTTTAAATAGTCATTTATCTTGATTTCTTTTGTGGCTTTAAAATTTAAAAAGCCTTTTGAATTTAATCTATACATTTTACACCTCTGGTCAAGGGGACCTTATTCGTTTATAATATAAATAAAAGAGAAAAAAATCAAGGGGGTTTAACCTTGTCAAAAATAATAAATATACTAACAAATGCAAATTTTGAATCGAAAAAAACTGCCACAGAACTACATAAGGTTTTAACAAGATATGGATATGAGCCCTTTAATGGTTTCAAAAAAAATGCGGAACTATCCATTTGCATTGGTGGCGACGGTTCTTTTATAAAGGCAATTCACAAAAATGACTTTCCTGAAATGCCCTTTGTGGGAATAAACACAGGTCATCTTGGCTTTTATCAAGAGATAAAACCTGACGAAATTGAAAAATTTGTAAAGGATTATAAAAGCGAAAATTACAAGGTAGATGACATTAAATTAATAAAATCAGACATCTACACAAAAAATAAAGTCTATAAATTTTGTTCAATCAACGAAGTTGTTTTAAAGGCAGCTCACTCAAAAACCATTCACATGAATGTCTTTATAGACAGAAATCATGTAGAAAAATTTTCTGGCGACGGCATCTTAGTTTCAACTCCATCGGGCTCTACTGCCTATAACTTTTCTTCTGGAGGAGCCATAGTCTATCCAAGTCTTCATGTCCTTCAAATGACGCCAATTTCTCCTGTGAACTCTCAAGCCTACCGTTCCCTTGGCTCATCAGTAATAGTTCCTGGAGCTCACACAATTTCTCTTGTTGTGGAAAAGAGATATAAGGATTCAAATCTTTTATTAGTTGACGGATCAGAGTATTTTTTCAATAACCTTCACAGAGTAAACATTAGACTATCAAATAAGACAATAAAAAAACTTGTCTTCTCAAATAATTCCTACTGGGATAATTTAAAAGACAAGTTCCTATAAATTTTAAATTTTAGGGTTTTTAGTAAAAAATCTCATCCAATTTAATTTTGGATGAGATTTATTTTTTTATTTATTTTTATTTTTTATAGCTGCTTTTATAAAACCATTAAATAGTGGATGAACTTTTGTTGGTCTTGACTTAAATTCTGGGTGGAATTGACAAGCTACAAAGAAGTCATTGTCTCTCATTTCAATTATTTCAACTAAGTCCTTGTCTTCATTTATGCCAGAAAAAGTTACGCCAGCTGATCTAATTTTTCCCCTAAAGTCATTATTAAATTCATATCTATGTCTGTGTCTTTCTTTAATTTTTTCCTCGCCATAAAGTTCATAAACTAAAGTGTCTTTTTCAATTGTGCAATCATAATTTCCAAGTCTTAAAGTTCCACCAACATTTTTTATGTCCTTTTGGTTTTCTAAAAGATCAATTATTGGATAATTTGTCTTTGGATCAATTTCTGTTGAATTTGCATCCTTAAAGCCAAGTTTATTTCTAGCTATGTCAATAAGTGCAATTTGCATTCCGTAGCAAATTCCAAAATAAGGTACATTATTTTCACGAGCATATTTACTTGATAAAATCATACCTTCAGTTCCACGAGATCCAAAACCACCTGGTACAATTATTCCGTCAAGTCCTTCTAAAATGCTTTCGTCTTTTTCTACTTCTTCAGAATTTATCCATTTAATATTTACCTTATATCCATTTTCACAAGCTGCATCAGTAAGAGCTTGCGTTACAGATAGGTAGGCATCGTGAAGGCTTACATATTTTCCAACAAGGCCAATAGTTACTTGTCCCTTAACATCTTTAAATCTTTCAACCATTTCTTTCCACTTGCCCTTTGAAGCTGGTCTATCTTCAAGTTCAAGTTCCTTTAAAATGTAATCATCTAAATGTTGTTCATGAAAAACTAGAGGCACTTCATAAATTAAATCTACATTAGTTGATTGAATAACTGCCTCTACTGGCACATCACAAAATAGAGAAATTTTTTCTCTAAGATCCTCTGTAACAAGACCATTAGATCTTACAATTATTACATCAGTTTTAATTCCGTTACTCATAAGTTCTTTAAAGGAGTGTTGAGTTGGCTTAGTTTTTAATTCATCTGAACCTGGAATATTTGGCACAAGAACAGTGTGAACAAAAAGTACATCTGATTTTTTATTTTCAGAGTGAATTTGTCTTATGGCTTCTAAAAATGGAAGGGATTCAATATCTCCTACTGTTCCTCCTATTTCTGTAATTACAACATCAGCCTTTGATTCTTTTGCAGCCTTATAAACTGCATTTTTTATTTCATTTGTAATATGTGGAATAACTTGCACAGTTGCACCGTCATAATCTCCACGTCTTTCCTTCGCTATTACAGTTGAATAAACTTTACCAGTTGTAATCGATGCCCCCTTAGTTAATTCTTCGTCAATAAATCTTTCATAATGACCAAGGTCAAGGTCAGTTTCTGCTCCATCCTTTGTTACAAAAACTTCTCCATGTTGGTAGGGGCTCATAGTTCCTGGGTCCACATTTAAGTATGGGTCAAATTTTTGCATAAATACTGAAAGTCCTCTGTCCTTTAAAAGTCTTCCAATACTTGCTGCAGAAATTCCCTTACCAATTCCTGAAACAACTCCACCTGTAACAAATATAAATTTAGTCATAATTCCTCCTAGCTTAATGAATTAAAAATATCTTCATAAGATGGCAGTGTAATGTTTTTTCTTGAAATTAATTTTTCCATTTCGTCTGCAATCTCTCTTGTGGCAAGAAGTTTTGTTGCAATATTTCTTTCAACATATTCTGCCTTTTTGTAAATATCATCTATTTTATTTGAATGTGAAATTAAACTTTCAATATCCCTTTCACATTCTAATAATTTCGTAATCATCTTATTTATTTTATCATACTTAAAGCTTAGCATTTCATTATTTTTAAATTTTAAAACTTCTGTCATGTCATTTAACTCAGAAAGTCCCATTGGTATAAGGTCTTTTTCAATCATAGACATCATAATTTTTGCCTCTAAAGTATGATAAATTACAACTTCTTCTAAGTTTACTTCGTAACTTGCCCTTATTTCCTTTTCAGTATAAATTCCTCTCTTTAAGAAAATATCTGTAAAATCAAAATCCTTTAAGGCAACTAAGGCATCAAAATAAGTTTTATGATTAGCAAGTCCTCTTCTCTTAGCTTCATCTCTCCACTCTAGGGAATAATTATCTCCATCACAAATTATCCTGTCATGTTTATCCATTATTTCTTTTACAATTTCAAGTACGGATTTTCTAAGTTCATCATAATCATCTTTGTGAGGATCAAGTTTTTCATAAATTTTTGAAAGAGAATCTGCCATAGCACAATTTAGAGCTATATTTAAATCGGAACCAGTTTTTGATGATCCAAGCATTCTAAATTCAAACTTATTTCCTGTAAAAGCAACAGCAGCAGTTCTATTTCTGTCGCTAGAATCCTTAGGAACACTTAATAAGTTATAACCTCTGAAGATATTTTTATCTTCTTTTTTATATTCAATATTTTCTTTAATATCTCTGAATAACTCTTCTAAATCGCTTCCCAAAAATAATGAAACAATAGCTGGTGGTGCTTCATCTGCTCCTAGTCTAAAGTCATTTGAAGTTGATGATGCACTTACTCTTAATAGACTTTGATATTTATCCGTTGCCTCAATTAAGGCAGCTACAAATAATAAAAATACATTGTTATTATAAGGGTCATCACCTGGGTCAAATACATTTAAGCCGTAATTTGTTACAATAGAATAATTGTTGTGCTTTCCAGATCCATTTACAGTGGCAAAGGGCTTTTCATGGAAAAGACAAACTAAATTATTTTCTAGAGCAGTTTCCTTTAAAATATTCATTAAAAGTTGGTTATCATCAATTGCTACATTTACATTTTCAAATAAAATTGCCATTTCAAATTGATTTGGTGCAACTTCATTGTGTTCAGCTTCAGAATAAATTCCAAGATCGTAAAGTTTTTCGTCTACATCTTTATAAAATTTTTCAACTCTTGCAGGAATTTGACCAAAATAATGGTCAGACAACTCTTGTCCCTTTGGAGAAGGAGCACCCACAATAGTTCTTCCAATATTTTTAAGGTCGCTTCTCTTTTTATAAATTTCTTTATCAACTAGGAAAAATTCTTGTTCAAGCCCAACTTTTACCCTCATTCTATAGGCGAACTCATCTTTTTCAAATAAATTTACAACTTTTACCCCTTCATTACTTAAAATTTTTGTAGAATCAATTAGGGGTCCTCTCTTGTCAAGTTTTTCACCCTTATAGGACATAAAAATAGTGGGGATGTAAAGTACATTTCCAATGATAAAAGAATTTGCAGTTAAATCCCAATAAGTGTAGCCTCTTGCTTCAAAAGTAGACCTCATGCCACCACTTGGAAAAGAAGATGCGTCTGGTTCGCCCTTTACAAGTTCCTTACCTGAAAATCTATTTATTGGCTCTCCATCTGAAGTCCTTGATATAAAGGCCTCATGTTTTTTTGCAGTGTGACCACTTAGGGGCAAAAACCAATGGGCAAAGTGAGTGGCACCATTATTTAGAGCCCAATCTTTCATTGCGTGAGCAATGGCATCAGCTGTCTCTCTGTCCAAATCCTTTTCATTTCTAAGAGCATCCTTCCACTTTAAATAAATGGGATATGGAAGTGATTCCTTCATCTTTTTTTTATTAAAACTTTTAATTCCAAATTTTTCTATCATAATTCCCCCCTAAAAGTTCCTGAAAAATAAAAAAATGGCAATTAATTAAAATTGCCATTATGAAAAACCTGTGGTTTCTTTTTATTTTATTTCAAATTCATTTCTTTGTCAATAAAATATAATCACTCTGAATCCTTTAAAAGCAGTACATGTACGTCAAACCACTGCCCATGAATTGAAATTTTCACATCTCCTCCAAGTATCTCTGAAAGATTTTTTACTATGTTAAGACCAAGACCTGATCCCTCAGAATGTCTCGACCTATCAGCCTTTAAAAGTTCCTCAAAGAGTTCATCGCTGTTCATATTTACTTTTTCATCTACAATGTTTTTTATATAAAATTCAACAGTTTCTTTACTTTCAATTACACCAGCAAGAACTTTTGTACCTTTTTTTGAATGTTTTACTGCATTGGAAAGAAGATTTTCTACAATCCTAACAAAGAGATTTACATCTGTATAAATTAAAATTTCATCACTTGTAGAAGTATATAAAAAATCTAAATCCTTATTTTTAAATAAAGAATCGTAATCTCCGTATATTTGTAAAATCATTTCATTTAATTCAACTAAGGATTTTTCCACAGAAATATTTCTGGTGCTAGTTTTTGATGCAAAAACTAAATCCACAATTAAATCCTTTAGTCTTGTTGAATTTCTCTTTAAAATACCTATAAATTTTTTTGCCTCATTGTCAAGTTCCTCTTTTTTCGACAAAAGATCGGCGTAATTAATAATTGAAGTTAAAGGAGTTTTTAAATCGTGAGAAATATTTGTTATTAGTTCCACCTTTAATTTTTCAGACCTAAAGCTTTCTTCAAGTCTAATTCTGTCACGCTTTTTAAAATCTTCCATTAAAACTGTAATTTTTTCCAAATATTCATTTTCAAAGGGTCCAGGAATTGTAAAGTCATATCCATAAAGTATGGACTCAACAAGTTCTATAGATAAAGTATTTTGTGCAAATTGAATTTCCACTGTAAAAACCGCACGTAAAATCATAAATAAAAGTACATTTAAGAGAACTATGCCCTTTGTCAAAAGGCTATAAAATAAAATATATAAAATAAAAAGTGTCACATTTAAAGTGCCAAAAAGCCTAAAGTTCTTGAAATGTCTGTACTTATAAAGATTGTATGTAAAAACTGTATCTAACAACTTTTTTCTCTTAATTTTTAAAATGACTATTATAAAAGTTACTAGCCAAGATACAACAAAATGCTTATTTATATTAAATAATTCAAAAATAATTACACAAGAGACAAAAATATTTTCCAAAAAAATTTTATCTGAAAGATTTATAAAAATTTCTTTAAAATATTCCCTTATATCAGAAAGCATTACTTGGCCTCAATTTTATATCCCATTCCATAAACTGATTTTATTAAATCTGGTTTTCTTGGGTTGATTTCCACTTTGTCTCGAAGATGAGAAATATGTACTGAAATAATTTTTCTAACATCAATTGCCTCTTCTTCCCAAACTCTCTCATAAATTTCTGTGGAAGAAAAAACTCTTCCAGGATTTTTTACTAGGAGATATAAAATTTTATATTCGTAAGGAGTTAGGTTTACTATTTCATCTTCAACTCTAACTTCTTTTGATTCATCAGAAATGCAAAGTCTGCCAATTTTTAAATCTCCCTTTTTTATTTCTGATGCACCTAGAGAAAAATATCTCCTAATTAGAGAATTTACCCTAGCAGTTAATTCAACTGCATTAAAGGGTTTTGTTATGTAATCATCTGCACCAACATTTAAGCCAACAATTTTATCTGTAACTTCACTTTTTGCAGAAAGAACAATAATAGGAATATTTGTCGTTTCACGCATTTTCATAATTAAAGTTATTCCATCCATTACTGGCATCATTATATCTATAATGGCAAGATGTATTTCATTTTTTTCTAGGATTTTAAGAGCAGATACGCCATCTTTAGCAGTAAAAACCTTGTAGCCTTCCGCCTTTAAGTAAATTTCAATTGCGTCTAAGATATCTTTTTCGTCGTCGCATACTAAAATATTATAGTCCATAATCATCATCCTTTCTTCTATTTTATCATGTAATGAATTGTTATCACAGAAAAATTAATATATAATACAGAGGAGGTGTTCAATGAAATTTTTAAATAATTATATAGATAAAGTAAAGGGTAAAAAAGCCTTTACTTTTTTTGATAAATTAATATATAGAATATTAAATCACGATACTCTCTCCTATGGAGGAAGTCTAACCTATTTTTTGGTTCTATCTATTTTTCCATTTTTGATTTCATTAATAAACGCAGTAAACTTTACAGGTTTACTGGATCCAGAGTATATTTTTTCTCTATTAAGTGTACTCCCAGCTGAAATACAAGACATTGTGTCAAATTTTTTAAGAGAACTTCAAAGTTCATCTTCTGGATCTTTTTTCACAATTTCCTTTGTAGCAGGTCTTTTTACTGCATCAACGGCAGTTTTTAAACTTATAAGTATAATAAATTCATCCTATGGTTTTCCAGAAAAAAGAGGTTTTATAAAGCTAAGACTTATTGCTCTTTTTTTCACAATCTCTCTTATAACTATGCTATTTTTGCTAATCTTAACACAAATCTTTGGTCAAATTATATATGTAAATGTAATGCATTATTTAGGCATAGAAAATGAGTTTTTTGATAAGGTATGGAAATTGGCAAAAAATTTAATACCTATAATTTATATGTTAGTTACCTTTGTCCTTCTTTATAAATTTTCTCCATCAAAAAGTAGCGAAAATATGGTTACTTTTAGAGGAGTCCTTCCTGGAGCAATTTTTTCCACTTTTGGCCTTATAATAACTTCCCTAGTTTTTGGATTTTATGTGGCAAACTTTGGAAAATACTCCATTACTTATGGATCTCTTGGAGGAATTATAGTTTTTCTAATTTGGACTTATTTACTTTCAATAATTATTTTAATTGGGGCAGAAATAAACGCAACTCTCTACTCCATGAAAAATTTTAAATCTCTAAATATTTGGCCAAGACATGATTCACTTTTTAAAAATTTAGAAAATTCAGATAACTAAGCAATTTCTGTGGCTGCAATTAGTGCAGTCACTTTTTTTATGCCCGATTTTTTTGCAGCTTTTACAAGTTCAGAAATAGTTGTACCAGTAGTTATTACATCGTCAACAATTATTATCTTTTCAGGAACTTTTGTAACTTTAAAGGCATCTTTTAAATTTATCTGGCGCTGGTCCTTTTTAAGTCCTACTTGAAATTTTGTATCTTTAATCTTAGAGAAAACATCTATGCATCTTAAATCTAATTTTTTTGCAATATTTTCCGCAAGAATTTTTGACTGATTATAGCCCCTTTCTCTCTCACGAGATTTATACATGGGAACAAAAGTTATGACTTCTTCCTCTAAATTATTTTTTAAAAGTTTTTCAATCATTATTTCAGAAATAATTTCTCCATAGCTAAGTTTTCCCTTGAATTTAAAATCAATTATAAGCTTTCTCATTATGCCAGAATAAGTAGAAGATACAAGCAAATTATCTAAGCCATCTATATCATAATAATAGTTAGGATTTTTATTTATTAAATCAAGGCAATCTTCACAAAGTCCATAATTTTTTACAAATTTTCCGCAAATAGGACAAGTCTTTTCAATTATTTTCATTTTGCTTCCTCAATTTTTTTGCCAAATTGGAATACCTCTTAAGAGTTTTATTGTTTTCAATCATTTTAACAAGATACTCACTTTGACCAACTAAGACAACTGCCTTTGATGCCCTTGTTATAGCTGTGTAAATTAAATTCCTAGTTAGGAGCATTGGAGCTGCGTGATAAAGAGGAATTACAACTACTGGAAATTCACTTCCCTGAGACTTGTGAATAGTCATGGCATAAGAAAGTTCAAGCTCGTCTAAATTATCAGATGAATATTCAACACTTCTCACATCATCAAAGACAACAGTTACTTTTTTATTTTCCTTGTCAATTTTTGAAATGTAGCCTAAATCCCCATTGAAGACGCCCTTTTGTCTGTCTTCGTAAAAATCGCCTTCCACCTTTGATTCAAGCTCATAATTATTTTTTGTCTGAATAACTCTATCGCCAAGTTTAAATTTTTTTCCTAGAACTTCAATAAAATCATCACTTTTATTTAAATGCTCTTGGAGAACTTTATTTAAATTAAGAGTGCCGTGATTTCCCTTTTTAGTTGGAGTTAAAAGCTGAACATCCCTCTCACTTACATTAAAATAATTTGGAAGCCTAGTCTTAACTAAATCCTTAATAATTTCAAGGCCCTTAACTTCTCCTCTTTCAGAAATCATAAAAAAGTCGCCCACATTTAAAATTGGCATCTCGCCCTTATTTATTAAGTGAGCATTTTTTACAATCATAGACTCCTCTGATTGCCTAAAAATTTCTTCCAAGTTCACAGACTCTATTACTTTTGACTTTAAAATATCAGAAAGGACATTTCCTGCACCAACTGATGGAAGTTGATCCTTATCTCCAACTAAAATAAGCCTAGTTGGACTTTCAATAGACTTTAAAAGTGTTTCCATAAGAATAATATCCACCATAGAAACTTCATCTAAAATCAAAACATCACAGTCAAGCTCTTCAATATTTGAAAAACCTATATCTTCCTTAAAACCAATTTCAAGAAGTTTGTGAATAGTAAAGGCATCTCTGCCAGTTTGCTCTTTCATCCTCTTGGCAGCTCTACCTGTAGGAGCAGCAAGCTTAATTACCTTATCCATGGACTCAAAAATGTCTATCAAAACTTTTAGGGTTGTAGTCTTTCCAGTTCCAGGTCCACCAGTTATGACAAAGACCCCTCTATTTATTGCCTCTTTTACAGCTTTTTTCTGTGTCTTTGAAAGTTTAATGTTTCTAAATTTTTCTGTCTCAGAAATTTTTTTATCTATGTCAAAATTTTCATCTTCATCAAAGGAAATATTTAAGTCACTTAATTTTCCAGCAACATAATTTTCTGCAGCTAAATATCTTGCAATATAGCAATTGTAATCATCGCCATCTCTTTCTACAAAGAAGTTTTTTTCAAGACTTAAATCCCTAGCAAGCTCCTCTATATTTTCAAATTTTAAACCAAGAATTTTTTCTGCTGCTTTAATTAACTTATCTAAAGGAAGATAGGTGTGCCCATCTCTATTGGCAAGCATAAGAGCATACTTTAGACCTGCTATTTTTCTAAAATCAGAATCTTTTTTTACACCAAGGCTCTCGGCAATTTCATCAGCCTTTTTAAAACCAAGCCCCTTTATCTTGCCGACTAAATCGTAGGGATTTTTCATTACAGTTTCTATGGACTCATCTCCATATTCCTTGTAAATTTTTAAAATAACAGAGGCAGAAATATTATATTTAGAAAAATATAGAAAAATTTTTCTCATGGCATATTGCTTATCTAGCGCTTCCTTTATATCTCTATATTTTTTCTTGCCAATTCCTTCCACAGACAAAAGTTTTTCTGGATTTTTTTCAATAACATCTAAAGTTTCGTCCTTAAATTTATTTACAATTCGCTCTGCCATTTTTTCACCAACATGAGGTATCATTGCACTTGAAAGATAGGAAATTATAGCAGCTTCTCCCTCTGGCATGACTTCTTCCATGTCCACAAAGGCAAACTGCTCGCCGTATTTATTGTGATATGTAAAATCTCCTGTGAATCTATATTTTAAATTTGCCTTAAAAATTGTAGCAGAGCCCACTATAACAAGGTCCCCATCTTCTGAATTTATCCTTGCAACAGTGTATCCATTTTCTTCATTTCTAAAAATAATTCTCTCCACAATGCCTTCAAGAGTAATCAATTACAACACCTCGCCTTTATTGTATCAATAAATAAGAATTAAATACAGAAAATAATTTAGGCTAAGATTTTCTAAGATTCTCAAAAATTTTATAAACTTCTTAAAAATTTTTTCCACTAAAAAGAGGTCCCCTTGGACCTCTTCTCAATAAAAATCATCATTTGATTTTTTATTTTGATTTTCATAAATATTTCTATAATTGTCTTCGTAAGTTTTTTCTTTCTTATCAGGCTCATTAAATTTTTCGCCATAGCTTTCATCAATTACATTTCCATAGGGTTCTGAAGGAATTATAATTGCAAGAGCAATATAAACCCAAATGCTAAGTCCGCCAGGCACAATTAATAAAAAGGTAATAAGCCTTATTACTGTAGAATCAATTCCCAAGTATTCAGCTATGCCACCACATACGCCTGCGAAAACTCTATCTTTTCTCGATCTATAAAGTTTCTTCATTTCACACTTCCTTTGACTTGAAAATAAAATTTATTTAATAAAAATTTACCCAAAAAGGGATTTTTTATTCAAAGGCTAAAAGTAATTCTCCACTTTCAACCATGTCCCCTTCTCTTACAAATATATCTTTAACTTTCCCATCAACATTGGCAATAATATTTGTCTCCATTTTCATGGCTTCTGCAATAAATAATTTATCGCCCTTTTTGACTTCATCGCCTTCACTTACAAGGACTTTTACAATCTTTCCTGGTATAGAAGACCCCACTTCTTTTTCATTTTTAGGATCTGCATAAATTTTTTCTTCTTTAAAAGTATCTCCACTTTTAACAGTTTCGTCCTTGATGTTAATAGTTCTTCTTGAACCATTTATTTCAAAGGTTAAATTTCTAGCGCCATTTTCCAAAAGTTTTCCAACTTCAATTAATGTAACTATTAAAGTCTTTCCTTCTTCAAGGGAAATTTCTGTAGATTCCCCCTCCATTAGACCGTGGAAAAATACATCGGAGCCAATATTTGTAACTTCTCCATTTTCTTTTATATAGTCAATATAATTGTCAAAAACTTTTGGATAAAGGGCAGATGAAATTATATCTTCTTCACTTGGCTTAATTCCCTTTTCTTCCAAATGTTTTTTAATGGCGCCAAAATCTTCATCAACAAGAAGTTCACCAGGTCTTTTTGTAATAGGTTTTTCTCCCTTTAAAATCATCTCTTGCAAATCTTTTGGGAAACCTCCATAAGGTTGACCCATCATGCCCCTAAAATAAGTCATGACAGAATCTGGATAATCGAGATTTTTTCCCTTGTCTAAAATATTTTCTGGAGTGAGTTCATTTTGTACCATGAAAATTGCAAAGTCGCCAACCATTTTTGATGAAGGCGTAACTTTTACAATGTCGCCAACCATTTCATTAACTTTTTTATACATTTCTTTTACATCTTTAAACTTGTGACCAAGTCCAAAGGATTCAACTTGTGGTTTTAAGTTTGAATATTGTCCACCTGGAATTTCATATTTATAAATTTCTGTAGTTCCAGATTTTAAATCTGATTCAAAATTTGCATAGACAGGTCTTACTGCTGCCCAATATTTTGAAATATCTTCAGCCTTATCTAAATCAATTTCTGTGTCCCTATCAGTATTTTTAAGGGCAGCTACAACAGAGTTTAGGGCAGGCTGTGAAGTTAATCCACTCATGGAATTTACTGCTGTATCGACAATGTCAACTCCAGCTTCTGCAGCTTGTAAAATTGTTGCAACACCATTACCTGTAGTGTCGTGAGTGTGAAGGTGAATTGGGATGCCAATTTCTTCCTTTAAGTTTTTAATTAATTTTTTAGCCGCATAAGGCTTTAGTAGTCCAGACATATCCTTTATGCCAATTATTTGGGCTCCCGTTTTTTCAAGTTCCTTGGCAAAATCTATATAATATTTTATAGAATATTTGTCTCTATATTCGTCTAAAATATCTCCAGTGTAGCACATAGTTGCCTCTGCGATTTTTCCATTTTTAAGAACTTCATCAATGGAAAGTTGCATACCTGGTAGCCAATTTAAGGAGTCAAAAATTCTAAATAAATCAATTCCATTTTTTGATGACTCTTTTATAAATTTAACTACAACATTATCTGGATAATTTTTGTAACCAACAGTATTGTTGCCACGAATTAGCATTTGCAAAAGCATATTTGGCATTTTTTCACGCAAAATTTTAAGTCTTTCCCATGGATCTTCGTGTAAAAATCTATAGGCAACATCAAAAGTTGCACCGCCCCACATTTCCACAGAAAATAATTTATCCATGTTGTAATTTAAAGCTTCAGCAATTTTTACAAGATCAAGAGATCTCATTCTAGTTGCCATAAGAGATTGGTGAGCGTCACGCATAGTTGTATCTGTCAAAAGAAGTTTTTTCTCTTCCAAAATATGTTTCTTTAAACCTTCTCCACCAAGCTTGTCAAAAATTTGCTTGTAACCTTCAAAATTTTTCTTTTCAAATTCAGGCACTCGTGGAACATCAAAATTCTTTTCCAAAGTCTTAGAGTCATTTACAACTTTTTCGGCAATGATTTTCATTAGCCTTAACTCTTTATCCTTAGAAGATTTTATTTCAAATAACTCTGGATGTTCTTCTATAAAACCTGTATCGCAAGTTCCCTCTTGAAATTCTTTTGTATTTAAAACATTTAATAAAAATCCAATATTAGTCTTTACTCCACCAACTTTAAGTTCAGATAAAGATCTCTTTGCCTTTCTTATAGTGTCTTTCCAAGTTCTTGCTTCAGTTATAACTTTTACAAGAAGAGAATCGTAATAAGGAGAAATGACAGCTCCAGTAAAGCCGTTGCCACCATCAAGTCTTACCCCAAAGCCTGAAGATGACCTATATAAATTAATTTGACCAGTGTCAGGCATAAAATTATTTAGAGGATCTTCTGTTGTAACACGACATTGAATAGAAAAACCTCTGTGTTCAATTGAATCTTGACTCTTTATGCCAATTTCGTCGCTGTCAAGTTTATATCCCATAGCAATTAAAATTTGTGATTGCACAATATCTATATCTGTACACATTTCAGTAACAGTGTGTTCAACTTGAACTCTCGGATTTACTTCTATAAAGAAGTGGTCGCCCTTTGAGTCAACTAAAAATTCTACAGTCCCTGCATTAGAATAGCCAATAGACCTTGCAATTTTTAAGGCATCTTGGCAGATTTCTTCCCTTAATTCTTTTGGAAGAGAAAAAGCAGGAGTGTATTCAATTACCTTTTGATGTCGTCTTTGAATTGAGCAGTCTCTTTCGTAAAGATGAACAATATTTCCATACTCATCACCTAAAATTTGCACCTCAATATGTTTTGGCTTGTGTAAATATTTTTCAATGAACATAGAATCATCGCCAAAGGCTTTTTTTGCTTCATTTTTTGCAGATTCGAATTTTTCTAAAAGTTCGTCTTCACTTTCAGCTATTCTCATCCCTCTACCGCCACCACCAGCAGCAGCTTTTATCATTACAGGATAACCACAAGATCTTGCAAATAAAAGAGCCTCTTCTTCATTTTTAATCGGCTTTTCAATTCCTGGAATAGTGGCAACTCCCGCTTCTTTTGCAACGATTTTTGAAGTTATTTTATCTCCAAGTTTTTCCATAACTTCAGATCTTGGTCCAATAAAAGTAATCCCTTCTTCTTCACATTTTCTTGCAAATTCAGGATTTTCAGACAAAAATCCATAGCCAGGATGAATTGCATCTACTCCCTTTTTCTTAGCCAGGCTAATTATCTCATCAATGTCAAGATAGGCATCGAGAGGCGATTTTCCCTTGCCAATTAAGTAGGACTCGTCTGCCTTAGTCCTAAAAAGGGCGAGTCGATCTTCTTCAGAATATATTGCAACAGAGCGAATCCCCATTTCTCTTGCTGCTCTAAATATTCTAATGGCTATTTCGCCACGATTTGCTACTAAAATTCTTTTAAACTTTTTCATGTTTTCCTCCCTTTTAGTTTTACATATTATACATCAAATATAAAGTAATGTGTAGAAGTAGGAGTGAATAATTAAAAAATAAAGGGACCTCGGCGTGGTCCCTAAATTTTCATAGCAATTTATTTTCATTAAATGGCAGACATCTGCTGCAAATCGAAGTTCGCTATGCTCCTTCTCTTTGGCAGATGGTTGCCGCTGACCTACCAGCAATTTGCTTCGCAAATTGGGTTAGGTCAAGCAAAAAGAGACCTAAAGGATCTCTAAAATTTCATAGCAATTTATTTTAATTTCAAGGGCAGACTCTCTGCAAATTCAAGTTCTCTTCGGTCTTTCTCCTATTAAAAATTGCCGCTAACCTAGCAACAATTTCTTGACAAACTTTTTTTGGCAAGAGCAGACATTTGCTACGAATCGAAGTTCGCTAAGCTCCTTCTCTTCGGCAAATGGTTGCAGCTGACCTACCACGAATTTCTTCGCAAACTTTTTAGGTCAAGCAAAAGAGCCATGTTGCCATGGCTCTTGTAAAAATAATATATAATTATCTTTTTGAGAATTGTGGAGAACGTCTTGCTTTTTTAAGACCGTATTTCTTTCTTTCCTTCATTCTCGGATCTCTTGTTAAGAAACCTGCTTTTTTAAGAACTGATCTGTATTCAGGATCAACTTCAAGAAGTGCTCTTGCTACGCCGTGTCTAACAGCTCCAGCTTGTCCTGAGTAACCGCCACCAATAACTTTTACAATTACATCAAAAGACGCTTCTGTATCAGTTAGTTCAAGTGGTTCTTTTGCAACAGTTCTTAGAGTTTCATAATCAAAATATTCTTCAATGTCTTTTCCATTAACTGTAAATTTTCCATTGCCAGGTAGAAGTCTAACTTGAGCGATGGATTTTTTTCTTCTTCCAGTACCTCTGTATTGTATAGTATCCATTCTTACCTCCAATTAAAATTCATAAACTTCAGGTGATTGTGCAGCGTGTGGATGTTCAGCTCCTGCATAAACCTTTAGTTTCTTAATCATTTGTCTTCCTAATCTTGATTTTGGAAGCATACCTTTAACAGCTAGTTCAATAACTTTTTCTGGTCTCTTCGCCATCATTTCAGCATAGACAACTTCTTTTCTTCCGCCTGGATATCCAGTGTGATATGCGTGAATTTTTTGATTTAATTTATCGCCTGTCAATACAACTTTGTCTGCGTTAATAACAATGACAAAATCTCCACAGTCCACATGTGGTGTAAAGATAGGTTTTCTCTTTCCTCTTAATACGCTTGCAATTTCAGATGCTAATCTACCAAGAACTTTGCCTTCAGCATCTATTACATACCATTTTCTTTCTACTTCATTTGCTTTAGCCATGTAGCTTTTCAATGAATTTTCCTCCTAAATAGTTTAAAAATTATTCCGGGGCTTTTTAAACATGACCTTTATTTTAGACTAGATAGCCTAATTTGTCAATATTTATGGGAAATTTTTTTATTTTATTTTCACATTTTTTGTGATAAATAAATTTCTTATATGCTTTCTCTTTCTTTTTCAATATTTTGGTTTTCAAGTGGAGTAGGATATATAGATTCTTTCTTGAATTTTTCAATTTGTTTTTTAACTCTATTTACAGATGCCATAGTTCCTACACCTGCTATACATCCACCAGGACAAGCCATTCCTTCTAATAAATATCCGTCAAGCTTTCCTGCTTTTGCAATTTTTAGCATCTTCATACATTCAGATAAGGTATGTGCTCCTTGAATGTGAATATCCTTATCTGGATTCATTTTTTCTGCCACAACTTTTACTGATTCTGCAACTCCACCTGCTATTGGATAGCCTCTTCCAAGAGCTGAACCATCTTCTACATCTTCTTCTACTTTTATTTCAGAAGGTTCAATATTCTTTGCAACAAACATTCCCATTAATTCTTCAAAAGTTATAACAAAGTCAACGTCTGATTTTACCTTTGTATCAATTGCTTCTAATTTTTTTGAAGTGCAAGGTCCAATAAATACAACTACTGCATCAGGGTCCTTTGCCTTTATGTGATTTGCGGTATATCTCATTGGTGAGCCTGAGTCAGAAACTTGCTCGAAAAATTCTGGGAACTCATTTCTTATCATAAGAGTCCAGGAGAAACAGCAACTTGTTCCCATAAATGGTATTTCATTAGGTACTCTTTCTAAATATTCTTTTGCTTCGTGAAGAGTTGTTAAGTCTGCTCCAAGGGCTACTTCAATTACATCTACAAAGCCAAGTTGTTTTATCGCTTCTATAATTTGTTTTGCATTTGTATTGGCACCAAATTGTCCTATGTAGGAAGGTGCAATGGCTCCATAAACTTTTTTGCCAGATTTTATCGCCTTTATTAGTTGGAAAATTTGTGTCTTATCTGATATTGCTCCAAAAGGACATTCTGCAATACATCTTCCACAAGCAACGCATTTGTCGTGGTCAATGTCTGCTCTTCCATATTCATCAGAGCCTATAGCATTTACTCCACAGGCTGCTGCACAAGGTCTATCATATTTTACTATAGCTGAATATGGGCAGGCATCATGACATCTACCGCATCTTACACATTTGTCCTTGTCAATTATAGTTCTATCTTTTCCCATGGAAATTGCATTTACTGGGCATACATTTATACATGGGTGAGCAAGACATTTTCTACAATTGTCTGTTGTGTAGTAAGATTTAGTTGGACAAGCTTCGCAACCAAATTTTATTACATTTATTAGTGGTTTTTCATAAGCATTTGTATCTATGTCAACTTTATCAAAACCGTCAGTTACATTTTTAAATACACCAATTTCTCTAACATCTAAGCCCATGGCAAGTCTAAGTCTTTCGTCTACAACTGCCCTTTCTCTAAAAATATCACTTCTATATTTCGCCACTTCGCCAGGAACAATTTTGTAACTGGACTCTTCAAGGGCAGAAATGTCTAAATCATTATAGGCTATTCTTGCAACTTCAGCAAAAACTTTTCTTCTGATGTCTACAAGTGTTCCATAAATCTCTTTCATCTTTTCCCCTTACTATATTCTTAATTTATCAATTATTTTCGCACTAACTTCTTGGGCAGTAGCCTTTAGCATAATTTCATCATCTACAATTACAACTGGTGATGCTTCGTTGTTGTGAATTTTGCAATAGTTTAAACAATGAGCAAATTCAATTTCCAAATTTTCTGCAGAACAAAGCTCAGATTCAGGTCCACACAAATGGTCTTGTAAGTACTCTACTGCATCATAAATAGCATTAGCTCCCATAAGAGTGCATCTTGCACCCATACAAATAGTAACTTTCATATATCCTCCTCATCACTCTATAAAGATAGTTTAACATTTAACAATTACTTCTTCAATCATCATTGTAATTATTTTATAATATTATTTTTAATAGTGCTAAAATATAAATGAGGTGTTATATGGAACTTTCAAAGATAATAAAAAAAATAGATTTATTTAATAATCTAAATGATTTAGAGTTTGAAGAAATAAAAAAATTTTTATCAGATATAAAATTTTATGAGAGAAAAATGACTGTATTTAATCTCGGAGACAGTATAAATTATTTTGGCATCTTGTTAAGTGGACAGGTGGAGCTTGAAATTAATGATGAATTTGGCAATAAAGCTATTTTATCAAAATTATCTGCTCCAGCGCTTTTTGCAGAATCTGTATTAATTAAAGGCCTAGATGAAATTCCACTATCCGTTGTAACCACTATGGACACAGAAATTATTTTTTTTGATTATAAATCTTTTAGTGAAAAAAATTTAAAGTCAAAGGAAAAAATAAAAGATAACTTAATAAAAATACTTGCAAGCAAAAATTTATTTATGCGCGACAAGTTAAATTTACTTAGTTTACCTACAAGCCGTTCAAAAATTTTATATTTCTTATCTAATGAATCTAGAAAAAATCGCTCAAAATATTTTACCATTGACTTTAATATAACTGAACTGGCACAGTTTTTAAATTTAAATAGATCTTCACTTTCCCGCGAACTTTCTAAACTAAAAAAAGAAGGCCTTATTGATTATCACAATAAAACCTTCCGTATTTTATAATTTTATTTATTTTGATGAGCTATTCTTGCAGATGCAGCTGCAGCAATTGCTGCTACCAGGTCATCTGCAAAAGTAGTAACTCTTTCTACTTTTTTCTTTTCATCAAGATCCTTTATTATACCAATTTTTTTCTTATCAAGATAACCAAAATTTGTAAGACCAATTGTGCCATACATATTTACTATGCCAAGAGTTAAAATCTCATCAATTCCATAAAGTCCTTCATCATCGTGAATAATAGATTGAATTGGCTCAGGTAGTTTACCTTCGTTTGCCAAGTCATCAAGGGCAAGTCCCGTTAATATTGCATGAATTGCCTCTCTTTTTTTTATTACGCTTTTTACACTTTCAAGACATCTATCCAAATCAAGATCTTCGATGTAGTCGCCTTGAAGCTCCTTTACAAGTTTTGCAATTTCAATTAACTCTACTCCAAAATCTCTTAACCTTTCTACAGTCTGATTATAAAGTTCTTCTGTATCGTATTTATAATATGATTTTCTCACATTTCCTCCCTTTTTTTCTTAGCTCTATTTCTAGCCCTGTTTCTTCTTATTAGCTTTGCCCTAGAAATTTTTATGCTAATTCCATAAATAAAACCTGGCAAAAGACTTGCAACTAAAAGACTAAGGGCATTGTAATTTATTCCCAAGACCTTTATTGCGTAAACCTCTGGCATCAAAAAGAATTCTAAGGGGAATTTCCAATAAGAGCCACCAACAGATCGGCTAAAAATTTCCTTTCCAAGTCCTAAAAATCCAAAGGCAAAGAAAACTAAGCCTATAAGGACAATTAAATTGCCTGCAAAAAAATCAAGACTTTTTGCATTTCTCTTTGAAAGAAGTTTCCCAAAATTATAATAAAGGACCACAATAACTGCCACAATAATAGCTTTAAAGAAAATATTTCCATAGACTAAATTTCTCATGCTAGAACTTAAATTAATAAGTGCCGCAATTGCAAAGGTTATAAAAATTATTAATATGTGAAAAATTAAAGCTCTAGTATTATTTCTCATAATAACTCCTAGTTATCAATAAATCTACTTGCACTTTCAGTGAATTTTATATTCATATCCTTATCCACCCAAATAATTGCAGAATCTGTTTTCTCTGCCAAATACTTTATTTCATCATCAGAAGAATTAAAGGCAGCTGTTGATAAAAAGTCGCAAAGACCTGAATCTCCTTTAATTATAGTAACAGACTTTAAATTATTAGAAGGCTTTAAGGTATCTGGATCTATTATATGACAATATCTCACTCCATCAACTGTAAAATATCTTTGGTAATCGCCACTTGTAACTACGGAAGTACCAACAACATTTACAACACAAATTGTGTCTTCTCCATTTTCCACTTCTGGATTTTGAATTCCAATTCTAAAATTATCTCGACCATCTAGGGGCTTTCCAATAATTCTAACATTTCCTCCAGCAGAAATTACTGCAGACTTAACTCCTCTTTCTTCAAGTTCTCTTGCCACAAGTTCTGTCGCAAAACCCTTGGCAGTTGATCCAAGGTCTAGCGCCATTCCCTTTCCTATTTCAACAGAATTGTTCTCTTCATTTAATATAATATTATTCATATTTGTAAGAGGACGTAATTTTTCAAGCTCTGCATCACTGGGAATAGCTTCACCCTTTAATTTAATAACTTCTTCCTTAGTCTTTCCAGAATCATATAGATCTCTATAATCATTCCAAATTTTTGTAACAGGACCAAGGGCAATATTAGTCTTATGAGAAATATTTTTATAATCATCAACTGAATCTTTAATAAGCTTAAATAAGGTGTCATTAACTACAGTAGGCTTTATTCCTGCATTATCATTAATAGACTTTACATTTGCTAGGCCAGTATAATTTTTATAATTGTCAAAAAGTTTGTGAAGGTCCTCAAACCTCATCTTTGCATATTCCAAATTTTCTTTGGCAAAATCCTCATCATCAGAATAAATTGCTATTTCAACATAAGTATCAAAGGTACCATAAAATCCTAGGTCATACTTTATAGCATCCTTATTTATATTTTCTGTGCTAACTTTTTTATTATTTTCTTCAATTTTATTACTTTTTATGTTTTTATCGCCACAAGCTGAAAGTATTAAAAGTCCTCCCAAAGCTAAGGCTAGTAATGTTTTTTTCATTTTATCACCTTCTATATGATACCATTTTAAGATAGACTTTTTCAATAAATAATAAGTTTAAGGCTTTCTCTCTCAAAAATTTTTATACAAAAAATAAAAGCCGCCAAATGGCAGCTTTTATTCAAATAATTAAACTTATTTATTTTTTTTATTTTCTTCTTCTTTTCTTCTCTTGCGTCTTCCAAGTAGGAGAAGTAGACCTGATGCAAGACCTGCTGATGCAGTTTCAGTAACTAGACCTGCGTCAGCTGTCTTAGGAGCTCTATCATCATTTTTAGCTTGTCTATTTAGAACTTTATTTGCCACAAATTTTTCTTCTTGGGCTTTTTCTTCTTTAACAAGTTCTTTTTCATCTTGAGATTTTTCTGCCTTTTCAGTTTTATTTACTTCTTCAGATTTTTCAGAATCAGAAATTTTCTTTTCCCCTTCAAACCTTTTGTCCTCAAGATTCTTTCCTTCTGGAGTCTTGCCTTCTGGAGTTTTACCATCAGTAATCTTTTCTTCAGTAACCTTTCCAGGTTCAGCTGGCTTATTTGGCTCAACTGGTTTTTCAAGATTTACTGGTTTGTTAGGACTTTTGTCATGATTATCTGGTGTGCCTGACGTGTTTGGTTTATCAGTAGTTTCTCCTGGTATACCTGAATTATCTCCACCTGAGTTTCTTGGATCTTCTGGGTTTCTTGGATCTTCTGGGTTTCTTGGATCTTCTGGCTTTGTTGAATCCGTTGGGTTCACTGGAGCTGGACACATATTTTCAGTTGGTTTTGTGCCAACTCTTACAATCTTATTAACTGGAGCTACTTTGCTTGCCTCATCTTCCACACTTACAAATTTTCCAAGTTCTTTATCAAAGTAAGTTTTTACAGTCACACTACCCTTTGTTCCTGGATGAGCTAGATCATCTTGAACAGTTCCAGCATCAATTGTATTGTCATAGACATATTCTGTATTAAATGGAATTTCAACTAATTTTTCTACTGGTTTTGTACCAATTTTTACAATTTCCTTAACTGGTTCTTTTGTTGTTTCTACTTTAGAATATTCTTTATCAGCTAATACTCCATTTGTATATTTTTGACTTACAGTTTGCTCAGTTTTTCCAGTTTCACCTTTTTGAGTAACTTCTTTTGTTCCTGCTTCCATGTTGTCATCATATTGGATTTCTGTATCAAATGGAAGAGTCTTTTCTATTGTGTGAGTAAATTCTCCAGTAAATTTCTTTGTACCGACAGTTATTTTTTGTTTTGCTGGAGTTACAACTTCTTCTTCTGTTGTAATAATTTTGCCAGTTGCTGGGTCAAATTTATTGACAATCTTTGTTTCAACATGACCTTTTGTCAATTCGCCTTTTTCGACATATCCAAGATATTTACTGTCATCTTTAACATATTCAATTTCAACATCAACATCATTGTTATAGTCTTTGTTGTTTTCAGCAACCTTGGTACCTACAACTATAACTTCATCGACAGGAGCTTTGTACTTATCTTTTACTTCTCTTGTATTTAAGTCCCCATCAAACTTGCCATTTATAAGGTTTCTATAATACTCAGTTGTCTTACTGCCTGCTTGTCCAGGAGTTTCTACACGAGTTGTTCCAGCTATCATAGAATCATCATATTTTATTTCTACCTTATAAGGTATTTCTTCTGTAATTTCCTTAGAAATGTGTTCTGTTACAGTCTTTGTACCAACTTTAACAATACGATTTACAGCTGGTGTTTCACTTACAAGCTCTTCTTTGACTTCACCTGGAACACCATTTTCAAATTTTTGAGTATACTTAGTTGTCTTAGATCCTCTTACACCAGCTTGAACTTCTTTAGTTTCTCCTACTGGTAAATTTGGGTCTTCTTCAACTATTGTTATATATTTTGTTTCCTCTGTCACTTCATGACTTGTTTCACCGGTGAATTTTTGGTCTCCAACTCTTATTATAGCCTTAGTAGGTGCGGTTTCTTTGACTATTGGATCTCCTACAATTTTTGAATTTACAATATTATAAGTAGTAGTTTTGCTACCAGGCTTGCCTTCTTGATCAACTACTTTTTCTCCTGGTTGTAAGTTAGGGTCAAAGGTAACTTCATATTCGAAAGGAATACTTTCTTCATGGACTATAGTATTTTCTGTCTTAGTACCGATAAGCATTTTTTTGTTCTTAGCTTCTTTGTTTGTAACTTTGGTTGTAGTTATTTCTCCGGTTTCAGGGTCTCTCTTTGTAATAATTGTTACTTCGCCCTCTTCACCTTTTTCTTTTAACTGCATATCGCCTTTTTTCAAAGAGTCACTAGTTTCGTAGTCAGTATCAGCTGGTATTGTTACAGTTGTTACTGCTGGTTTTGTACCAATCCTAATTTCTGCATCAACTTTTTCGGTTATTGTTTTAGTTTCAACAGCTTCCTTATCTTTTACAAAATTACCGTTTTCGTCGATGATTCCCTTTTCACCGTTAATTACTACTTGTTTGAAAGTGGTTTCAGTTTCTCCAACCCTACCTTCAGTTTTTACAACCTTACCTATTTCTAAAGTATCATCGTAAATTACATTTGTTTCAAAAGGTATCTTACTTGTATATGTCTTAGACACTTCTTGCTTATACCTAGGTCTAGCAATAAATTGTGCTTTTACAATTTCTTCCTTTGCTTCGCCGGTTTTTTCATCAATGTAATTTACCTTGACATTGACATAGAGGTTTTCTCCGCCCTTGATGTCAGCATCTTCAGGTACAACTGCTGATACTGCACCGGTTTCAGGATCAACTTTAATATCTGTCCATTCGTTTCCTGCACTATCTTTGTATTTGCTGCCATCTTCCGGCATTACTAATTCATAAGATTTTGGTTTGTTTTTCTTGGTTGCTGCCTCATCATTTGGTAGCTCTGGTGTTTGAGTTAAAGTATCTCCCTTATAACCAACTTCCGCATGATATTCCGGACGGTTATTGTCTGACTCTTGGACAACAAAGTGGAACCAGTGAACATCTGTTGAACCGTTGGTGTAGGTGTATTCTACAGGAATTGCAACAAAGTCTCCTGCCTTGGCAGATTTTGGTGGAGTTACGGTGAAACTAGAAATATCATGAGGATTTACATCTACCTTCCACTTATCCTTTTCCGCTTTGCCTTCATTTGCCTTATTGATAAAATCTAAATTTATCTTGCCTGCAGCTTCTCCATTTTTTTCAGCTTCATTCATATCTAGTGCAGATTTGTCAGTTTTCGTTGGATTATTTGGTTGTACAATTTCAACCTTAAAATCTTCACCCGGTTTCACAGCTGAAGATGTTATCGTAGAAGTATCTTCGTGATTGCCGTCTTCAAATCTTTGGTTATAGTAGCGAGTATCATCAAGGTTAATCTTAAGCTTACCGATTAAATTGTAGTGATCGTAGCGGTCGATGCCTTGCTTGTCGATTGTGACATTTTCGCCCTTGTGGTTGATGGTCCCGGTTCCTGCCCCTGCCCCTACATAGGTACCTGTATCACCAGAATCATCCGGTGTTTCTGCTATGGTTTTAAATTCGTCAGCAGTTCTAGGCCTAGCAAAGAATTTAACATCCAGGTTTTGGATGCCCTTGTAGTCTTTTGTGTTAAAAATTGACTCTTCATTTACTACATACTTGCCATCTGCATTTTTCTTAAGGGCGCCTTCCGGCATTTTGATATGGATGCTGCCGTCATCCCCGATATAGGCTCTTGCACCCGGTACAACAGCTCCTGTAATCGGGTTATAGACTTGACCTACCAGTCTATCCTTGGCGTTTGCGTCAATATTGTCTACCTTTACACCGGTATTGATGTCTTGGCCCTTGACAAATACTTTTTCATTGTATTCGCCATTTAGCTTCATAAGCTCGAGCTTGTCATTTTCATTAGGCCATGGGTTGACCTTGTAAGTTATATAGAAGTTATTTCCATTAAAAAACTTAAGATTTGGATTATCTTGGGTATAATTGTCCTTCATGCCAATGACAGTAGTGTTAACGTCCTTGTTGTTGATATGCTTTAGAGTTTCTTCACTAGCTTCATATTCATATAGGCTACCACGATTCACTGTAATACTACCATCTTCATTAGGTTTGTAAGTGACATCAGGAGAATCAGGAGTAAGTTTTTCTCCCTCGCCCATCATTGCTTTATCTCCTCCTGTTGAAGGGATACGACCTGAATCTGATACAACAATTTTCGTATAGGTCCTTTGACCTGTTTTCTTATCGATAGAAATTACATAACCATATTCGGTCTTGCTTGGAGAAGTTTTTGACGGGTTTAAGGTATCAAACTTAAAACCGTCTTTTTCTACTCCCTCATCAGTCTTAAAGTTTTCAACTATTGTAGAGCCTGGCTCTAGATCAGTTTCCTTATAACGTTCGCTGTCACTATAATTATTGATTTTCTTTTCATCATCAGTATAGTTTGGCTCAGTAGATGCTTCCGGAGCTTTTTGAGCTGCCGGCGGTTGTTCTTCACTTATCTCCGGTTTCGTTTCCGGCGTAGTAGAGGACTCAGCCGGTGCCTCTGCTTGCTTTTCTTCTGGATCTGTAGCTTCTGAAGTTTGTTTAACTTCAGTATTTACATTTTCTGTGCTTTGATCCCCAGAGCCGACTTGACCGCCTACATTTTCATCTGACATTTCTAGAGAATTAGCTGATTCCACTGCAGCTGATTTATCTCCAATGTTAGATTCTTTTGAATCAACAGCAGAAACTCCTTCTCTTTTTTCAGAACTTGCATCTGAGTTTGTCTTTACATTTGTATTACTACTTGAGGTATTTTTATTTTCACTTTGTACAACTGCATTTGCTGCCGTATGTGCAGCAGCGTCAACTTCTGATGCTGCATTTACCTTTACAGACATGGAAATTGACATAACCGTCGCCATAGAAAGTACGGCAAATACCTGCTTACCGTTCTTGATTGGATTCATAATACACTACTCCTTTTAAATAAAAATTAAAGCTATCTTTTTAATAGATTTAAGAATTAAAAATCCATTAAATATAATTAATAAAAAAGCCCAAAATTTTAATTGGACAGTTTTGGATATAAAGCTATATTAGTATAATCTTTTATATACTGCTATTCATACCTTTTAATAGATTAATTTAATCACAAAAAAAATAAATTTACAAGTGATTTTATATAGATTTGCAAATATTTAATATAAGTTTAACATTATAGTTTTGATGTTAAAGTCAAGAAAATAATAAATATTAATTTATCAATTAAATATCAATAATTGCATTGGTTTTATTACCTTTTACATGTGATATAGTGATTTTTTAATTAATATTGATTTTTTAACTTTAACTTGCCTAAGCTATATTAAACTTTTTAAAAAATTTAAAAACCGACTCCTTAGGAATCGGTATTTTTCACTTTGTGGATATTTTATATGGCGAACTTATTTGACATATACTGGTCTAAGTGAGTCCTTATACTTTTCCTTCTTGCCATGAGTCAAGTCGCGGAAAAGTTCCTTTAACTTCATTGTGAGCTCCCCTGGTTTGCCATCGGCAACTTTTATGTCATCAACTTCAACTACTTGGGCAACTTCCTTGGCTGTTTCTGAGAAAAAAACTTCATCTGCGTTATAAAGCTCAGTCCTTGCTATTGCTTTTTCCAGGCACTCAATGCCAAGCTCTTCTATGACAAGCTCTATAACTACATCTCTTGTGATCCCTTCTAGGATGTCATCAGAAATTTATTGTTCTAAATTTTATACCATTTCAGGCAAAATCCAAGTGTTTTAAGGATGCAAGAGCGTGCATTCTAGGCTTTTTTTTGTAAAAATCTTTCAATTTAATATAAAAAATATCAAATTTAAAAATGGAAGCTCTTATTGTCTATTTTGTCATTTTTTTATAATCAGTTCTTCAAGATCTCTGTCCTCAGAAATATTTACTCTTCTAAGTCTTCTAAGGGATTCGGGAAGATATTTTACAATAGTATTTTTGCCTTCCTCTGATGTTACAGTGACTTTATATCCTTCTTCTGTCAAAAGCACTTCTGTTAAATTGTTATAAATTCCTTGAGGATAAGCAAAGACATAGGGTTCATGATTATTAAATTTTCTATAGACTTCCTTAAATTTTTCTGAATCTTCTCTAAAATCTTTTATAAAGTCTTTTTCTCTTTCTCCCTCAATCATGCCCAAGTTTTCTCTATATTTTATTCCCTTGATTTTATAGGATTGATGGAAAAAATATGAGTGAGAACCAAATTCAAATACATCTTCAACCTTTTTTGCTTCCTCAGTTGAAAAATGCTTATTCATATCTTTGTTATTGCCAGGATATTTTTCTCTTCCCATTAAATTTCCAATGGGAAATATTGTTGCCACTTGCCCATATTTTTTTAGAAGGGGATATGCTATGTCTATATTTGATGAATAACCATCGTCAAAAGTAATAATTCCAAATTTTTCAGGCAGGTCTTTTTCTCCCTTAACATAACTAATTAAATCAGAAAATTTTACTGTTTCAATATTGTTGTCCTTTAAAAATTTTAAAAATTCTTCAAATCTTTTTGCATCTATGGTATAAAGTCCCTCTGCCTGGTCCTTTAAATGATGAAAGGCATAGATGTAAAACTCTCTTTCTAAATTTTTTGTTGGACTATTTATTTTTTTATAGTCGCCTTTTTTTACAAATCTTCCAAATTCACCCTGTCCCTTATAAATTTTATCTAAAATTAAATTTCCAAGGGCATTTCTAAAGTGTGATGGGTCATAGAAAAATCTAGGATCATTTTCAAAAGTGCTGTCAGTGAAATCCCAATATTCTGTCACATCTGAAACTTTTTTTAAGTATTCTTCTACTTCATTCTCGTCATATCTATCATTTTGCATTTTACTCATTGGAGTCAAAATAAATTTCACATCAACATTATTTTCTTGGCACATTTCTTTTATACTTTTTATTGCAGCAACTGCTTCATCAATATTTTTTAATTTAATTTTTTCATTATAAACTTTAAAATCTAAATTTTTTATATAATCTTCTTTTGAGCCAATATATTCTGTATCTCGAACTCTCTTGTCATAGCTGCCGTCTAAGTTAAATACATCAAAATTATCTGGCAGATAAGTATTGTTTTTTTCTGCTTTTATTTTATCCATTCCATATTTAGGATTTGCAAAGGCATAATTTTTGTAGAAGTTTATTTTATTTTCGCCACTTACAGAAGGGTGCAATAAATAATTTAGATTTCTATTATTTTCATGATATTTACTTGCTGATGGAATAGAAAAGGGCATTATAATTGATTCTACATCATAATTTTTCACTAAAAATTTTACAGTCTTAACTGTGTCATAAAGGTCTGCCCCATAATAAAAACAGTTGAAATAATCTTTTCCTGTATATTCTTTTAATTTTTTTGTGGGAATAGAGCTAGAGCCTGAAGCTCCAATTATAAAGTTTTTGTAGTTTTTTTCCTTTTGGATTTTTTTTAAATAAGTTATTTTTGCAGTCCTTGGGTTTTGCGTGAAATCATAGGAATACCACTTAAATAAATTATCATTAAATACATTAAAGGAATCCGTCAAAATATTAAAGACAACTATAAGAGCCATTATGATAACCCCAATAATAATAAATAATTTATTAAATTGTCTCGATCTCTTATTTTTCATAATTCACCTAATAATTTCTGTAAATAAATTCCACTGACACGTAATTTTTTGAATAAACTCCAAAATAAATTATAAGAAGCATTGTTAAAATCAAAAATGTAGAAGTTAATAATTTATTTGAATTTACAAATTTTTCTGTTAAGTCAATTTCTTTTTCTTGTAAAATTGAAATAATTGCTACAGCCAAAAAGCAAAGGGCAATTATTATAAAATCAAGCCTTTGAAGACCAAAATCTCCATATCTAAAATTTGTATCAACAATTGTTTTCTTCATCATGTGAAGGGCTTGTCTAAGTCCAGCAGATCTCGTGAAGTATCTACCAATAAAAACCAAAAATGTAGTTCTAATTATTTTAAAGACTCTATAAAGGAAGCTTTCATCATTGATTCTCAAAGCTTTTTTTATTTTTTCAAATCTCTTTTCAAATAAAAGAGCTAGTGAAATCAAAGTGCCATTGTAAAAACCAAAGGCAATAAAATTAAATCCTCCGCCATGCCAAATTCCAATTAAAAAATATACTACATAGGTTGAAATTGTAAGGGTTAAGACCTTGCCTCCATGTCTACCTAAGATTTTTCTTGATTTTTTATTTATTGTTCCAAATAATTTTGTAAGAGATAGGGGGAAAAATACATAATCCCTCATCCAAGAGCCAAGAGTTGTATGCCACCTTCTCCAAAAATCTGAGATTGATTCTGCAAAAAAGGGCCTCTTGAAGTTTTCTTCAAGTTCAACGCCAAAAAGATAGGCTATTCCCCTTGCAATGTCAATTCCTCCACTGAAATCACAGTAAATTTGAATTGAATAAAAAATTATTGCTACAAATACAAAAACTCCACTAAATTCATCGGGAGAAGCAAAAACTTTTCCTACTAAAATTGCAGCCCTATCTGCAATTAATAATTTTTTAAAATATCCATATAAAACTAACAAAAGTCCCTTGCTAAAAAATTCGCTACTTGTACTTTTGTTGTATAAGCCATCAGAAATTTCATCGTATCTTGAAATTGGACCTTGAACAATTTGTGGGAAAAAGGACAAGTAAAGTGCATATTTAAAAATATTATTTTGCGGCTGGTATTTTCTTCTATATAAATCAATTGTATATGAAGTTGCCATAAAAGTATAAAAAGATATTCCAAGAGGAATAGTAATTTTAAATACAGAAATATCGGTAAATTTAACAAGAAAAAGCATGCCAAAATTTATTAAAAGGACTAAAAATAATACTAGCCTATTTTTGTGCTTGTATAAAAATATTCCTCCTAAGTAAGTTGTTAATATAGCTGTTAAAAGATATAAAAAAGCCCTTTCGTCATAGAGTCCGTAATATAAAAAAGAGGCAATTAATAAAACTTGCCACTTATTTCCTAGAATCCTATATATTATAAGGGTTAGGGCTACAAAAAATAAAAAACTTATTTCTGTAAAAGCCATTATAACTCACTAATTAAATTTTCTATTGTATTTACACTTTTAAAGTTTTCAGGCAAAAGTTCAGCTACATCAATTTTGACATCGAAGGCTTCTTCCAATTCTAATAGCAAACTTACAATGTCAAAGGAATCTAAAATACCTTCTTCAATTAAATCTGTATCTTCTTCTACTACTTCACCTGTAATATCTTCAATTATTTCAATAATTTTTTCTTTCATGAAAACCTCCTATAATTTCTTAATTATATAATTACTTATTATTTATTTCAATCACTCTTAATAAGTTAAGACAATAGATTTTATTTTATCTTTTTCATAGCCACAGTCTAAATACAAATTTTCGACAAAGTAGCCTTCATTGGCCCACACAGTTGATCTCTTTTTTTCTGTAAAATTTGAAATATAGTGTTTTAAAATTTCTCTTGCAATTCCCTTGCCTCTGGCATCATCTCTTACATAAAGATGTTCAATTGTCTCTTCGTACTGACCAATTGAAAATTGTAAAAAGCCAAGGTCCTTTATGCCAATAACTTTTTTGTCCACTATTGATTTAAGTATTTCTTCATCACTTTGTCTATTTCCAGAAATTTTATCAAAGGAATTTATTCCATCTTTAACAAAGTTAAAATCATCTATAAAAGTCACTCTCTTAGAAAAATATTCTTCTTTTCTCTTTAATTTAAATCTAACTCTAGTTAAATATTTTGAAAATCCAATTTTAAGAAGAGGCTCAATTTCTGGATTCCTTCCTACAACTTCTGTAACTAAATTTTCTTTAAATTCTAAATTATTATAATCCTTTAAATAAAAATAAGTCTTCCATAAATTTTCTTTCTTAATTAAAATATATAAATCGCCCTTATCAGAGTAATATAAGTCATTAAAATTTTCTAAATACATATTTTTATTCATGTAATCATTATTAAAAGAATCCTTATATTTATACAATAAACTTTCTAATTCTTCAATACTTTTAAATTTTTCCATTATAATAATCTTTCTCTAATTTTTTTCTATCCACTTTTGTATTGCTAGTTTTAGGCAAATCTTCTAAGTTAATAAAAATTTCTGGTATCATATAGGCTGGAATCAAGTTTTTTAATTCCTTTCTAAATTTATTTTTTGGGATTTCATCTCCAGAATATATTGCCACAATTTTTTCATTGTCCTTATCAAAAATGCAAATTACATCTTTAACTCCTAGAGAAAAAATTGCCCTTTCTATTTCTCCCATTTCAATTCTAAAACCATGTAATTTAATTTGCGAATCTTTTCTCGATAAAAATTCAATTTCGCCAAAATCATTGAGCCTTACAATATCGCCAGTCCTATAAACTTTTTCTGGATAACTTTTATTTAAAGGATTTTGCACAAAAACCTTATCTGTTTTCTCTAAATCATTATAATAACCATAGCTAACACCAGTTCCCCTAACAACAAGTTCACCATAGTCTGATAACTTATTGCCATCTAAGATCATTAAATTCATATTTTCGCAAGCTCTTCCAATTGGTATTGTTTCTTCGTTTTTAAAAGTTCTATTGACTTTATAATAGCAACAATCAACAGTAGTTTCTGTTGGTCCATAGAGATTAAAATAATCTGCAGCAATAAATTTTTGCCAATAATTTAATTTTTGTGCTGATAGAGCTTCTCCTGCAAAAGTTATAATTTTTAAATAATTTGGTCTAGCTAGGTCAAATACCCTTGAATTTGCTAATAAATTAATTGCAGAAACAGACCACAAAATTACATTTATTTCATTGTCATTTAAATACTCAACAACTTTTATAGGAAACATAAATAAGCTTTTTTCCATTATGTAAATTGTATTTCCCGCTCCTATTAAAAGTGCAAGTTCCTTTACTGATGCGTCAAAATAAAAGGGAGTTTGATTTGCAACTTTGTAGTCACTTTTTATGCCAAGTGCTGGAATAATCCAATCAATTAAATCAAGAACCATTCTATTAGATATAACAACACCCTTAGGCGAACCCGTTGATCCACTTGTAAATAAAATATAGGCTGGATCTGTGTCAATTATTTCCTTTAAAATATTTCCTAAATTTATATCTTCATAGTTTTTTCTTTCTTCAAAGGAAAAATCAATAGAATCGCATATTCCCTCAAAAATATTTTTTTTGTGAAAAATGCCAATTTCAGATCCTAATTTTTCTTTTATTTCTAAAATCCTATTTTGTGGATCTTTATTATTTACTGGCACATAAAAATTACCAGAATATAAAACTGCCAAAAAAGAAATTATAGTTTCGACTTTTCTATCCACTTCCACCATTATTGGTTGATTAGTCTTTTTTAAAATAAAATTTATTTTTTTTGCCAAAATTTTTGCCTTGTCTCTAAGTTCATAGAAAGTGACCTCTTTTTCACTATCTACTAAGGCAATTTTATCTTTTTTTAAGTCAACTATTTTTTCAAATCTATCTATAATTAGCATAGTGCACCTCGAATAAATTCTATCATGAAAAAAGAAAAGAGGCTACAAAAATTGTAACCTCTTAACTAAAATTCTATCTAGAATTAAATTTCTGCTTTAATCCTTTGTTCTCTTTCAATTGCTTCAGTTAATTTTGGAACAACTGCGTTAATATCTCCAACTACACCAAGGTCAGCTATTTCAAAAATTGCTGCTTCAGGGTCTTTATTAACAGCTATTATAAGGTCTGAATCTTCCATGCCTGCAACGTGTTGGATTGCTCCAGAAATACCCATTGCAAAGTAAAGTTCTGGTCTAACTGTTTTACCAGTTTGTCCTACTTGGTGATCCTTAGTTATCCAACCTGAATCTACTGATGCTCTTGATGCAGAAATTTCTGCTTCTAGTTTGTCAGCAAGTTCTTGAAGAGGTTTAAATCCTTCTGGTCCACCGATTCCACGTCCACCAGATACTAAAATCTTAGCTTCTGTGATGTCTTTCTTATGAGATTCTTGTTTAGCAATATCTACGATTTTAACGTTCATGTCAGCGTCAGTGAAGTCAACTTTAATTTCTTCAACTTCGCCCTTTCTTGAATCGTCAGAATCAAGTGCTTGCATAACTCCAGGTCTAACTGTTGCCATTTGTGGTCTGAAATCTTCACAAAGGATAGTAGCCATTAAGTTACCACCAAAAGCAGGTCTTGTCATCATAAGATTTTTAGATTCTTCATCTATTTCTAGTTTTGTACAGTCAGCAGTAAGTCCTGTGTGAATCCTTGCTGCAAGTCTTGGAGCAAGGTCACGACCTATTGATGATGCACCATAAATTACGATTTCTGGATCTTTTTCTTTAATAATTTGAGTGATTGCTTTAGCATATGGTTCAGTAACATATTCTTTAAGCATTTCATCTTCAACTACAAGAACTTTGTCAGCGCCGTGTCTAATAAGAGTTTGTGCATGATCCTTAACTTTTTCGCCAAGTAACATTGCTACAACATCTTGTCCAAGAGCGTCAGCAAGTTCTCTTGCCTTTCCTAAAAGTTCTATTCCAACTTTTTCAAGTTTATTGTCTCTTTGTTCTACAAATACAAATACATCTTTACTCATTTTTAAACCCCCAATTAGATAATATACTTTTCTTGAAGTTTAGCAACGATAGCTTGAGCTGCTTCGTCAGCAGTAAGATCAGTTAAAAGAACGCCCTTGCCCTTACCTTGTTTAGGGAAAGATTTTTTAACCTTTGTAGGTGATCCTTTAAGTCCTATGTTTGCCATATCAAGTTTGTCTTTAATATCTTCAAGACCCCAAACTTTGATTTCTTTTTGGTAAGCTTCAAAAACTTTACCAATTGTCATATATCTAGGTTCTGCTAATTCTGCAATTGCAGTAATTAAGCATGGGAATTTAGCATTAATTGTGTGGTATCTGTCTTCGAATTGTCTCTTAACAGTTACACCCTTCATATCTTTATCAAGTTCAAGTTCTTCAACATAAGAAACTTGTGGAACTCCAATGTGTTCAGCAATTTGTGGTCCAACTTGTGCTGTATCACCGTCAATTGCTTGTCTACCACATACAATTAGATCAAAATCTAAATGTTCAAGAGCTGCTGTGATTGTACAAGATGTTGCCCAAGTGTCGGCACCACCAAAAGCTCTATCAGATACTAAGATTCCTTCATCTGCTCCCATTGCAAGAGCTTCTCTAAGAGCTGCTTCTGCTTGTGGAGGTCCCATTGATAAAACTGTTACGTGGATATCTGGATTTTCATCTTTAAGTCTAAGTGCTACTTCTAGTCCTGATTTATCATCAGGGTTTATAATACTTGGCACGCCATCTCTAATAAGAGTGTTAGTAACAGGGTCAAGTCTAACTTCATTAGTATCAGGTACTTGTTTAATACATACTACTATATTCATCTATAATACTCCTTCCGATTATTTAACGCCCAACCAGCCAGATACAACCATCTTCATTACTTCAGATGTACCTTCGTAAATTTCAGTGATCTTAGCATCTCTCATCATTCTTTCAATTGGATAGTCACGAGTGTAACCATATCCACCGAATAATTGAAGACATCTTCTAGAAATATCACTTGCTGCATTTGCTGCAAATAATTTAGCCATAGCTGCGTAGTGTCCATAAGCTTCGCCATTACCCTTAGCATCAGCTGCTCTGTAAACTAAAAGTTGAGCTGCTTCTGCAGTAGTTTTCATATCTGCAAGTTCAAATTGAGTGTTTTGGAATTGAGAAATTCTTCTACCAAATTGTTTTCTTTCAGAAGTGTATTTAACTGTTTCGTCAATTGCACCTTCTGCAATACCAAGAGCTTGAGATGCGATACCAATTCTACCACCATCAAGAGTTTTCATTGCAAGTTTGAATCCTTTACCTTCTCTTCCAAGAAGATTTTCTTTAGGAATTCTACAATCTTCAAAAATAAGTTCACAAGTTGAAGAACCTCTGATACCCATCTTGTCTTCTGGTTCACCAACAGTAAATCCAGGAGTTCCTCTTTCAACTATGAAAGCAGAAATTCCGTGATTTCCTTTAGATCTATCAGTCATTGCGATGATTACAAATACATCAGCAAATCCTGCGTTTGTAATAAAGATCTTTGATCCATTAAGTACATATTCATCACCATCAAGTACAGCAGTTGTTCTTTGACCACTTGCGTCAGTACCAGCACCTGGTTCAGTAAGACCGAAAGCACCAATCTTTTTACCTGCTAATAAATCTGGTAAGTATTTTTTCTTTTGTTCTTCTGTTCCATTTTCATAAATTGGAGCACAGCAAAGTGAAGTGTGGGCAGAAACAATAACTCCAGTTGTAGCACATTTCTTTGAAAGTTCTTCTACTGCCATAGCATAAGCTAGATAGTCTGCACCTTGTCCACCATATTCTTTAGGAAATGGTATTCCGAAGAAACCATATCTGGCCATTTTTTTTACATTTTCCATAGGAACTTCTTCTGTAGCATCAACGTCAGCTGCAACAGGTTCTACTTCAGTTTCAGCAAAGGCGCGATACATTTGTTGTAACAATAGATGTTCCTTGTCCATTCTAAAATCCATTTAAAATCCCCCTAACAATTATTATAAAGAATGTTATTTAATTAACATACGTTATTTCTATTATATCATTATGCGCTTGTTTTTCAAGGTTTTATTTGCTCAAAATGAGGAAACACAAATATCTTAAAGACATTTTTAAAATTGAAATTAAAGTAAAAAATTTTCCATAAAAATAAAATTTATTGAGTTTTTTGCCTCTTTCTTTAACTAAAAGTGTTTAGATTAAATTTAATATTTTTTATTTTGTAAATTTTTAGGATAAGGTTTTTATAAAACTTTACCAGATCTTAACTAAATTTATTATTAATTAAAAAATCTTTTAAGAAAATATATTAAAAATTTGCAAAATAAAAAGGCGGTTGCCCGCCCTTTTTAAATGTCTGCCTTTACAACAAGTACAGATTTCTTTGAATGATTTATAACCTTATTTGATACAGATCCTAAAAGAGTTCTAGAAAAAGCACCAAGTCCTCTATTACCCATTACAATAAAGTCTACATCTTTTTCATCAGCAAATTTGCAAATTTGTTCTCCAGGATTTCCTGAAGTATAAAAAGTTTCTACCTTGTTAGGATATCCACTTAAATCAGTTTCTGCATCTTTAAGAATCATTTCTGCTCTTTCTACATTTGCCTTGTCTATTTCAAGTGTGAAATTAAAGTTTGCTGGATATTGTTCGAATATAGAAGTTTCTGGAGTAACTGTTAAAATTAAAAGATCGGCTCCCAATTTTTCTCCCATATCTCTTGCAACATCAATTGATTTTTTTGAAGATTTTGATCCATCAATTGGCACTAATATTTTCATCTTTACCTCCTATAATATTTAAAATTTATTTACTTCTTGTTTAAATTATACCCCAAATTAAATATTTTTAAAATAATGTTGTAACTCTTTACAAAAATGCAGTAATAATTTTAAATAAAAAATTTACATAAAAATATTTGACAAGTATAGAAAAAAGATTTACCATATAAAAAAATGACACTATGTCACTTCGGAGGTAACATGGCAAAAAAAACTTTTGAAAACTTAGAAAAAGAAAAAAAAGAAAAAATCTATAATAGTTTAAAGGAATTTTTTGAGGAAGAAGATTTAAAGAATATTAACGTCTCTGGAATTGTAAAAAAATTAAATATAGCCAGAGGTTCTTTCTACCAATATTTTGAAGATTTAGAGGATTCTTATTTCACTATCCTTAAAAAGGAAACTGGAGAAATCCACCATAAGTTTTTTAATTTATATAAAGAAAATAAGGAAGACATGGGAAAAACTTTAAAGGCCTATAGAGATTTTCTAGCCACAGAACTTTATGATAAAAACTTAAAAAATTTATACAGACCAAAATTTTTTATTTTTGAAAATTCTTTTATGCTCCATGGCAAAAACTTTTTACGCGAACATTTATCGGATAATTTTTATCACAAAATGACCTATATCATGGCAGTCTTTCACGAACTTATAAAGGAAAGTATAACAAGTGCTTATGATAAGGAAAAATTTTTGGAAGTTTGTAACTTATATATTAATTGGTTATTAGGAGGTATAAATAATGAATCAATTTGAAATTTTTTTCGACGCCTTTTATCTCAGCTTGGTAATTTTTCTCGGCATAAGAATGCTATTGATTGAAGATAAAGACAATAAAATTTTAGGATCTATGACTTTACTTCTTGGACTTGGCGATTCTTTCCACCTTGTTCCAAGAATAATTGCAAATGTAGAAAGTAATGGCTTTATTATAAATAGTTTTGGACTTTTTTTGGGAACTAGAGTCTCTGCAATTACCATGTCAATTTTTTATTTGCTATTTTATTTTTACATCAAGAAGAAAAGAAATGCAAAGGAAAGGGGACTTGATATTTCAATTGTAATTTTATTTGCCCTAAGACTTTTATTTGTAATTTTAAGTTTTAACCAAAGCAAAAAGATGGATCTTATTTCTAATGCTCCCTTTGTCTTAATGGGACTAATTGATATTTTTCTTCTATATAATAATAAAAATAAAGAAGAATTTAAAAACTTATACATTTATGTCTTTTTTAGCTTTTTGTTTTATGTTCCAGTTGTACTATTTAAAAAAGTTAACCCAAGTATTGGCACTTTAATGATGCCAAAGACTGTTATGTATGTCTTGATTGTTATTAAACTTTATAGAAATCTAAAAAAAGATTTTGTAAAGAAAGATATTATGGAATTTTCTGTTTCCTATTTGTTTTCAGGTATTCTTGCCGGTGCGGTTTATCGTGAGCTTGGAAAAATTTATCCCCTTGAAGTTAAAATGGCCCTTGTTCACACTCATTTAATTGTCCTCGGCTTTGTACTTCCTGCTATTTTTTATCTACTTGTTAAAAAGTTAGATATTTCCAATGAAAAGTTGGAAAAATTATTTAGAATTTATAATTTTGGCATTTATTTTAGCTTCACTACAATGTTTTTACATGGTTTAGTAGACGGATACTCCCCTTTAAATATTGTAAAAATTGGAATGATTTCAGTTTCTGGCATAGGTCACATACTAATAACTCTTGCAGTAATTTTAATTTCTCTTAAATGTTTAAGAACAAAGGAAACTTTAAGGGCTTAAATTTATTTTAAAAGCTAAATAAAATTATAATAATCTAAAGTAACTTATAACAAAAATCAAACCTGTCCTTGTGGCAGGTTTTTTCTACTCTATTATTTTAAAAATTATATTTTATAAAAAAAGACGGCAAGTTTCCTTGTCGCCTTTTTCATATTAAATTAAAATTTTTAAAGTCAAATTAAAATTTTTCTTATTGCCAAATACTTAATCCATCTGAAGATTCGCTTTTAACTGCAATATGTGCATTAGATGCGTCTAGTATTTCATAATATGCCCAGTGACTCTTAGCTACATCAGAGAATTCATTTAAGCCGCTTACATTTAAATTTTCAAAAGAAGCTGCTTTAGTATTTCTACCAAATACAGAATTCAAAATTGTAACAGCTTCTGCTCTTGTAAGTTTTTGATCTGGCTTAAATGTTCCATCATCATAACCCTTGATGTTCTTATTTCCGTAAAGTTCATTAATTGCATCAGATGCCCAGTGACCTTTTACATCTTTAAGTTCGCCAGTTCCTGGATATCCATCTTTAACAAATACTGCAATCATTTGTGCAAATTCTGCTCTTGTAATTGCTTGATTTGGTTTAAATGTTCCATCAGAATATCCTTTTATAAATCCCTTATTTGCTGCAAAATTAATTTCATCAGAATACCAAGAGTTGTTGGCATCTTTAAATTTTGTAGTAGGGTTCTTAGGAAGTTCTGCACCATTATTTACAAGTTTAACAAACATTCTAACAGCTTCTGCTCTTGAAACTTCTTTTCCTGGTTTAAATGTACCATCAGGAAATCCTGATATATATTTAGGTTGACTAATACAGTCTGAAGAAACAACTTTTCCAGCTACAGTATAGTCAGTAGTTCTTGAAATTTTTCCCTTTTCCTTTGCTTCAACTGTAATTTTTTCGCCAGCTTTTATTGCCCTATTTAAAGAAACATTATATACGCCATTATTTGTTGCAACTGCACTTCCAAGTTTAATGCCCTTTGCATCATATACAGTAACATCAGCATTATCACCTGCGTGACCGCTTACATATTTTGCTCCAGGAGTAACTTCGTTAACAGTAGGAATCATAGAATAACCATTATCAGATTTGTAAGTTCCATTTACATAATAATCTAAAGTTCTGCTAGTAGAAACATAAGGGCTGTTCCAATCTACACTAAAGTAACCATTAGAATTAATTACGTCACTGCCAAGATATGTGCCATTATCGTATACATAAACAGTTTCATTAGAATATCCCTTTAGGTATCCTCTTGTAGAATAATTTGTTCTAGAGATATCAGATGGATAAACTTTCTTGTCATACTTTCCATAGTGGTAATCGTCATAGTAATATCTTCCGTAATATCCCTTCCAATATCTTCCATCATATAGAGAATATTTAGAAGAATTTTCAAATTCATCTTTTGTAGCTACTAAATAACCACCATCATATTTTCCCTTGTAATATCTTCCATTCCAATATCTATAATTATATGGAGTGTAATTTATATATTGTCTATCTCCATAAGAATCGAAATAGTAATATTTGTCTCTTAGGCTATCATAATGATAATATCCATCATAATAATCATCATCATAATAATATCCATAATAATCGCCTAGATAAATATCGAAATATCCATTTTCATCTGTTTCATCAGATTGTCCTAGATAATCTCCGTCATAATCATATAGCCTAACTCTTGCACCTTCAACAGCTAGACCATCAGATGTTACCTTGCCGTAAAATCTTCCATTATCATAATATCTTTCGGAAATAGAAAGAACTTTTGTAACTGGTACAACTTTTTCCCATTTTGCATAAAGTGTAATATTACCTGTTATTGCAGTATCAAAATCAAATATAGTTGTACATTCTTTATCTGTGTACCAATCTATGAAAGTATATCCATCTCTTGTTGCTTCTATTTTTGTTACTTTTTCATCCTTTTTAACATCTTTAATAGTTGTTGTTTTTCCATCATTGTAATCAAAAGTTACCTTATATTTTACTTCTTCTGGATCTTTTGCGTCTTCTCCAGTTTTTTCTGGTTCTCCAGTTACAGCTTCAGGAACTTTTTCTTCACTTACTTCAAGTTTTTCTTCTTCAACAACTTCTTCAGTAGTTTCTTCCTTAACTTCTTCTGTTTCAGTTTCTTCTACTTTAAATTCGTCCTTATTTTCTACAGTTTCCACAGCTGCAGGATTTTCGGTCTTTACTTCTTCTTTTTCATCAGCAAAAACATTAAATGGAATTGCTGTAATCATTACTCCCGCAAGTAATAGACCAAGCACTTTCTTGTTTCTCATAAACTCTCCTCCTCATTATAAAATTATTGTTAAAAACATTTTCCTTGTTTTAATTATACCCAAGAAAGGTGAAAACTTTTAACAATTTACAAAATTTTAATAAATTTAATAAATTTGTAATATTACTTGGATAAACTTATAAATCAAAAAATAAATAGCTTATTCTATTTAGATTTATTTCAAAATAGAATTGACAGCAGAAAAGAATTATTATAAGATTATTTTAATTTCAGAGATATTTTATTAATCTAAACTATAAAAATATAATATGTAAAAATAGGAGGCATCATGATAAAAATAGAAAACTTGAGAAAAACTTTTGCTACAAAAATTGCTGTTAATGACCTCACACTAGATGTGCCCGATGGCGTAGTTTATGGTTTTTTAGGTCCCAATGGTGCAGGAAAAACTACAACTATAAAAATGATAGTAGGCATGCTTAGACAGGACAGTGGAAAAATCGAAATTGACGGCATAAACACAATAGATCAACCAATAGAGTCAAAGAAAAAATTTGCCTATGTGCCAGATAATCCCGACATCTACGAAAATATGACTGCCAGACAGTATCTAAATTTTATGGCAGATGTTTTTTCAATGTCTTTAGAAAAGAGAAATGAAAATATAAAAAAATACACAGAAATTTTTGAGATGACAGATAATTTAGATGCAACAATTTCCACTCTCTCTCATGGAATGAAGCAAAAAATAGTTTTAATTGGAGCTTTAATTCACGAGCCAAAGCTTTTAATTTTAGATGAGCCCATGGTTGGTCTTGATGCAAAAAGTTCCTTTAGACTTAAAAATATTATGAGAGAAGTGGCAGATGACGGCGGCACAGTTTTCTTTTCTACTCATGTCATGGAAGTTGCAGAAAAAATGTGCGATGAAATAGCAATTATTAATAAGGGAAAATTAATTGCAAAGGGAAGTCTTGACGACATAAAGGCTGCTGCCAAGGACAGCGGAAGTCTTGAAAAAATCTTTTTAGAACTTACGGAGTAATTATATGGATAAATTATTTGAATTAAAGACTCTTTTAAAAAAAGATTTATACCTAAGCCTTATTGCTCCCCTAAAAAAACCATCAAAAAATGGCGGATCTTTTAAGGCTCTAACAGTATTAGGACTTGTAATTTTATTTTTCTACCTTGCCTTTTTGTATTTTATACTTCTTCTTGCCTTTGTTATTCCCATGGCAAAGCTTGGCAAGGCAAATCTCATTTTAAGTGGTTTTTTTGGCATTGTTTCCCTTGCTACTATAATTTTTACAAGTGCAGGAATTATTTCAAAAATTTATTATTCTAAGGATGTTAAACTTTTGCTGCCCCTTCCCCTTAGGAGAAATAATATTTTTATCTCAAAAATCTTAGGGTCTGTCGCCATAGCCTTTTTAGTTAGCTTTATAATTTTTATACCCATGGCCTTTCCACTGATAAAATTTGGAAATTTAAGCTTTCTTAAATTTTTCTCAATAATATTTCTTAATTTATCAAATATTATTTTTACAGTCTTAATTTTATCAATAATAATAATCTTATTTATGAAGATCTTTGCAGGCATAGGAGGACTTAAAAATTTACTGCAAGCTCTTGGCTTTATATTTGTAATTGTACTAAGTTTTTCTCCACAATTTTTATCTAAATCAGATGCTTCAAAGGAATTTGTAGAAAAAAATCTTATTAAATTTATTAAACTTCTTTTTCCACAAGTTTATATAGTGGATAAAGTTTATGGGATGAATAATATTTCTTGCTTTTTAATAAGTCTTGGAATTCTTCTTCTTATGGCAATAATTTTATATGCCTTAAGCTTTCCCCTATCAAATCTTATGATTGCTGGAGTTTTAAAGTCAAATAATGTAAGCTCTAAAGTTAAAAAAATAAGAGGCAATAAAAACACATCTATTGCAATTTCTCTTGCAAAAAAAGATGTGGCAAATGTAATAAAGACGCCCGTTTACTTTTTTAACCTGGCATCAACAGGCATTTTTCTCCCCTTATTTTTTATTCTTGGATTTTTTAAAGGAATAGATAATATTGATGCGATTAAAAACTTTTTTGTAAACCTTGAATCTTATGGTCTGGGAAAAATTGATTTATTCTTTGTATTTATGATAGTCCTATTTTTCTACTCAGCCTTTATGACACCACTATCACTTACAAGTATCACGCGTGAAGGGAAAAATATTTATCTAATGCAGTCTCTTCCCATTTCCTATGAAGATCAAGTTAAGGGAAGAATTTTAGGCTCATGTATTTTTCAAATAATATCTTGCCTTCCTGTAATTTTACTTCTAGCTTACTTTACTAAATTTAATGTAATATATATTTTTGCCATGTTTATAGGATCTTTTCTTGGTTCCTATGCTTCATCTTCTTTTGGAATTTTTTACGGTATAAAATATCCAAAACTAGATTGGGAAAATCCACAGGAAGCTGTTAAGAGAAACTTTCCAGTATTTTTATTTAGCATACTAAGTATGGCAGCAATGGCACTTTCTGCCTTTATACTTTTTCAAATAATTTCAAATTTTTCATCGCTTGGAGTAATTAAATTTATTATTTTAGCCTATCTAATAATTGCTATGGCACTTTCATTTACAATAAAAAAACAGGCAGAAATTTCTTTAAAAGAAAAATTGCCTGAATATAATTCTTAAAGCTCACTTTACTGTGAGCTTTTTCTTTACCAAATATTTATAAGTAGCATGGAGATGTCGTCAGTCTGTTCTCCATCGTTAAAATTTTCTAATTCATTATCTAAAATTTCTAGGACATCTTTATTATTTTCTAAAATGATATGGTGGACTCTTTCATAACCAAAGGATTCTTTTTTAGAATTTCTTGCCTCAACAACTCCATCTGTCATGAATAAAATATAATCGCCTGAATAAAGTTTTATTTCCTTTTCTTCATAATCTGGCTTTGCAAAAAATCTCGAAATTGGATAGCCCTTTGATTCCAAGCTCATAAATTCTCTATCATGCACCATTATAGGAAGGGGCAAGTGCCCTGCGTTAGAAAAAATAAAATTCTTCTTTTTTGTGTTAAAAACTCCATAAAAACAAGTAAAATAATTTTCTATTTCAAGTCTTAGGCTGGTAAACCTCTTGCAAAGTTCAGAAAGAGTTTTTTTAGGAGATAAAAGTGTTATCTTATCAAGTGTCCTAATTACAGATTTAATAAACATAGTTACCATAGATGCAGCAAAGCCATGGCCCACAGAATCTGCTATATAAACTGCTATGTGATCATCATCTATTTCAAATACATCAAACATATCGCCACTTAAAATAGTAGAGGGTCTATAAATATAATTAACCTTTAAGTTTTTTATAAAGCCCTTTTCTGGCAAAACTGTCTGTTGAATAAGTGAAGCTGCCATAGTTTCACTTGTCATAAATCTATTTTTCTCGATAATTTCTCTTTGAAGCTTTCGTGCCATAGTTACATTTCTAAAAACTTCAACTACACCTAAAATTTCGCCACTTTTATTTATAATTGGTGAACATTTTACGGAAAAAACCATGCTGCCAATATTCTCTTCTCTTTGGATAACTTCGCCACTTACAAGGGCACGCCTAGTTATCTCTGGGTCAAAAAGATCTTCTCCCAAAATGCAAACTTTTTTGTCGCTGTCATAACCAAGTAGGTCTTCCATTGCCTTATTTACAAAGACAACTTTCTCATTATAATCGAGAACTCGAACTAAATCTGCAATTGCATTTAGAACTTGAAAATCAATTTTTTCGTCAATTTTCTCTTTAGCTAAATTTTTTTCCATGTTTCACCACCTTTATTTATTGTTTACAGTATAGCAAATTAAGATTCACATAACAATTATCTTTTTGGCTTTGGACCATAATATTGATAGTAGTAAGTTTTAATTCTGCCGTTGTATAATTTTCTATTTCTATCAGCTTTTTTGCCAAAATTTTTCTCAAAATTTTCATTGGCAGTAATTACATAAAAGGACCAAGTCTTTAAGGATTTTGCAAGATCTCCTAATTCTTTATTTAGCTCATCAACATCTTCTTTTCCGATTCTTTCGCCATAGGGTGGATTTGTTATAATAACTCCATAATTATCGGGAAGGTCAAGTTCTCTTATGTCCTTTTGAAAGAAGGAAATATCTTCATCTAGTCCAAGAATTTCTGCATTGGACTTGGCAATTTCAATTGCCTTATAGGAAACATCTGATGCTAAAATTTCTAATTTTTCATCGTATTTTATTTCAGAATAAGCTTTTTTCTTTTCTTCCTTAAAAATTTCTGGATCAAAAAATTTGAAACTTTCAAAATCAAATTTTCTCATAAGTCCCGGTGCAATATTTTTTTCTATCATTGCTGCTTCAATTGGTATTGTGCCTGAACCACAGAAGGGATCTGCTAAAATCCTATCCTTATTCCAAAAAGTTAGCTTTACAAGACTTGCCGCAATAGTTTCTGAAAGAGGAGCTTTGTAGTTTACTTCTCTATAACCTCTCTTGTGGAGTCCATTACCTGATGTGTCGATGGTAATTTCTGCTAGGTCATTTAAAAGTGAAACTTCAATTTTTACTCTGGAACCAGATTTTTCAAACCAAGAAATTTTATATTTCATCTTTAATTTTTCGATTATTGCCTTTTCAGTAATTCTTTGACAATCAGAAATAGAAAATAATTTTGACTTCCTACTTCTTCCTTGGATGATGAAATTATCTTCCTCGCCAAGATAGTCCCACCAGCGTATTTCAAAAACCTTGTCAAAAAGTTCTTCAAAGGTCTCTGCCTTAAAGGAATCAACTAAAAGTAAAATTCTCTCTGCCGTCCTTAATTTTAAATTTAGTATAGCTATATCCTCTAACTTACAATTTATTTCAATTTTTCCATCACAAACTTTTAAATCCTCGTAGCCTAAATCTATTAATTCTCTTTTTGTAACAGCCTCAAGGCCCATATTTGTAGTGGCGATTAATTTTATTTTATCCATTTTACACCTCTAATCCATTATACTAAATATAAAAAAATTTTTCTTTATTTTAAATTTAATGAGTTAATTAATTTAAATGGGGTATCAACTTTGTGTAGTAAAAATTTATAATTTTGGGGGTAATAAAAATGAAATTAACTGAAACAGTACAAACTGCTGATTTTAAATCTGAAAAACACGTTCCTGTAATTCACGTAGAAAAAGCTGACGGTCTTTTAAAGATTAAGGCTATTGTTGGAGAAGAAATCGAACATCCAAACACATTAGAACACCACATTGCTTGGATTAAAGTATTCTTCAAACCTGAAGGAGAAAAATTCCCAATTGAAGTTGGTTCTTATGAATTTAATGCTCATGGCGAAGGCGAAATCTTTACAGTACCTTGCGTTGAAACAGCTGTTAAAACTGACAAGGGCGGAGAAGTTTATGCACTAAGCTATTGCAATATTCACGGACTTTGGGAAAATTCAGTAGAAGCATAATAATAAAAAAAGGCGAGGATATCCTCGTCTTATTTTTTTGCATTATTTTAATTTTATAATAAAAAGTTTTTCACAAAATCATAACCACCCGTAAAACGGGTGGTTTGATCACGGGCTATAAGCCCGAGTGATACCAACCAGCGTCTCAAGGCGCTGGTTTTCACTTTGT
>NZ_JAFBDH010000008.1 GCF_016908115.1 Peptoniphilus gorbachii | reverse complement strand
TTAATCACCTCTTATTATTTTAGGTCTGAACAACTCTATTATAATACTGAGGTGATTTTTGGTATAACCTATTGTTGCCTACCCGCATAGCGGGTCGTTTTATGTTTCGCACGCGTTGCGTGCTCAACTGACTAAAGTCACAATAAAGGGACCTAATAGATTAGGTCCACTTTAAATATTTTAATTTTTAATTCTTGCTTATTTCCAGTATTCTAATTTAGATGTGTCAATTCCAATTGTTTCTGCTTTAAATACTGGGTTCTTGCCTTCTTCTCTTTGTTCCTTATAGTCTTCAAGAGCTTTAAGAGCAGTGCCACCAAGAATAATAATTGATGGAATGTTAATTAAGCACATAACTCCCATTAAGAAATCAGCTACGTCCCATGCAAGATTCATTTCCATACCTGCACCTACAAAAATTAGGATTGTTGCAATAATTCTGTAGCAAAGCATAAATGTCTTTGAAGGTGTTTTTTTGTTTAAGTATGTTAAACAAGAATCTACATAGTAAAGATTTCCAAGTAGAGTTGTGAAAGCAAATAAAGCAAGAGAAATTGTTATAAATAAATTTCCATAAGATCCAAATACTGTTGAAAGTGATGCTTGTACAAAAGGTGCTCCTGCTAATTCTTCTGTTGGTGCAATGCCTGATGCAAGTGACATAAAAGCTGTTGCTGAACAAATAACAATTGTATCTAGGAATACAGAAATCATTTGAACTAGACCTTGTTTTACAGGGTGAGAAACTGATGCTGATGCTGCAGCATTTGGTGCAGAACCCATACCAGCTTCATTAGAGTAAAGTCCTCTCTTAATACCTTGTACTAGAGCAGAACCTGCAACTCCACCAAAAATTGCCCTAAAGTTAAAGGCATCTTCAAAGATCATGCCAAACATTGCTGGAATATTTTTAATGTTTATAACTATCATTACAAGAGCCATAATAACGAAGATAACGCCCATAATTGGTACTAGTAAAGATGTATATTTTATAATTCTCTTTCCACCACCAAGGATACAATAGCCTGCTAATATAGCAAGAACTGCACCTATCATCCAAGAAGTTTTTCCTGGAACGTAGAAGTCATAAACTCTAAAGGAGTCTTGTAGGTTAAAGGATGCAAGCATATTAAATCCTACTGCATAAGTTGCAATAAGTGCTATTGCAAATAAAACTCCAAGTCCTCTTGATCCAAGGGCATTTTCTATGTAGTAAGAAGGTCCACCATAAGATACACCATCTGCACCACGTTTTTTATAAATTTGTGCAAGTGTTGATTCTATAAAGGCTGATGCACCACCAATAAGTGCTATAATCCACATCCAAAATACTGCGCCTGGTCCACCAAGGCAAATTGCATTGGAAACACCAACGATATTACCTGTACCAACTCTTGATGCTGTTGATACCATAAGTGCTTGGAAGGAAGAAACATCATCTTTTCCTTCTGGTTTTTCTTTTATAACTTTAAAAGCTTCACCAAGTAATCCAAATTGTATAAATTTTGTTCTAATTGTGAAGTAAAATCCACAAGCTAGTAATACTATAATAAGTATTGGATAATATAAAACGCCATTAACGGCTGAAAGTAATTTTTCCATTATTTACCTCTCTAATAAATTGATAAGTCTAATTTTTGCGATAAGAATTCTAACATTCTAACTCCAGAATATGAGTTGCCATGTTTATCAAGTCTTGGAGCATATACTGCAAGTCCATTTTTATTTTTTGATGCAGTAACAATTCCTCCACCAACTCCAGATTTAGCAGGTAATCCCACTCTTATTGCAAAATCTCCAGAGTAGTCATAAGTCCCACACGTTGCCATAAGGGACCTTAAAACTTTTGCTTCCTTTGCAGTTATAATTTCTTTTCCATCTAAGTCAATTCCATCATTGGAAATTACATAGGACATGTGAGCTAAGTTTTCTGTGTTAACAAGAATTGAACAAGCTTTAAAATATGTATCTAAAACTTCTTCTACCTTTGTGTCACTTGGTAAAATTCCCTTAGCTAACATTAAATAAATTAGGGTCCTATTTGTAAAAGATGATTCCTTTTCTGACTCTGCAATTTCTCTACTGTAATCAACTTCTTCTCCCAGAAATTCACTTGCTTTTTTAAGTATTACATCAAAAGTTTTTTCTCTATAAACATTGTGTAAAATAGCTACTATAATAATTGCTCCAGCATTTATAAAAGGATTTACTGGTATCCTCTTTTCTGAAAGTTCAAGTTCAATAACACTGTTAAAAGGTTTTGCAGAAGGCCTAACTCCTACATATTTTTTAAGTTCAGCAACTTTGTAATTTTTCATTGCAAGAGCATATAAAATTACCTTTACAATAGACTGAATAGAAAATTTTATTTTAGAATCTCCAACACTTGTCAATTTTCCATCTTCAATAGTGGAAATTGCAACTTTATTTGCTTCAACTTTTGCAAGTTCAGGAATATAATCTGCAACAGCTCCTTCATGTAAGTATTTTCTACCTAAATTGAGAGCCTCTTCCAAAATTTCTTCTGTATAAATAATAAAATTCACCTCCTTAAATTTATTTGGGATTGTTTTCCTCATGTAAATAGATTACCATATCAAAAAATCTTTTTCAACGAAAAATTTCAGCCTGATAAAGCTATAAAAATTAGGAAATCATTTTTTAAATCACTAAATATTTTTATTTTTAAAATAAAAATCATAGGATTTTAAAAAAAAGGACCAAAAATATTGGTCCTAAAATTTTTATAATTAATTTTATTTAACAAAAATTTTATAGTCTGAATATCCCTTCTCATCCATTTCTTCATAGGGAATAAATAAAAGGGCTGCACCATTTATACAATACCTAAGGCCACCCTTATCCCTTGGCCCGTCAGGAAATACATGACCAAGGTGTGAGTCTGAAGAATTTGATCTTACTTCAGTTCTTAGCATGCCAAAGGACCTATCCACATTTTCATCTAAATAAGTTGATACAATTGGTCGAGAAAAAGAAGGCCAGCCACAGCCAGAGTCAAATTTGTCACTTGATGCAAAAAGTGGTTTTTTTGAAAGTTTATCTACATAAATACCCCTTCTGTACTCGTCGTTTAACTTGCTTGTAAAAGGTCTTTCAGTGCCAGCATTTTCCATTACATCATAGGAAATATCATCGAGATAAGCTCTTTTATTTTCTTCAAGAAATTCTCTATCATCATCTATTATTGGATCATCTGCTCTATTTAAATTTACATGACAATATCCTCCTGGATTTTTGTCTAGGTAGTCTTGATGATAATCTTCTGCCTTTACAAAATTTTTAATAGGAGAAATTTCTACTGCAACTTTGCCAATTTTTTCTTCCTCATATTTTATAAAGTCCTTTACATTTTTTTCTGACTCAGAGTCGCCGTCTTCCCAATAAATTCCTGTGCGGTACTGTCTTCCAATGTCATTACCCTGTCTATTTATTGATTTTGGATTAATAATTCTAAAATAGTGGAGGAGAATTTCTGTAAGAGAAATTTTTGAAAAATCGTAATAAATTTTTACTGTCTCTGCATGGTCCGTACTTGATACAATTTCATAACTTGTGTCGTCGCTATCGCCATTGGCATAACCTACAAGAGTCTTAGAAATTCCCTTTAATTTTTTAAAATAGGCTTCTGTTCCCCAAAAACATCCACCAGCTAAATATATAATTTTAATATTTTTCATATAATCACCTAACTTACCTTTACCCAAAAAACTAGAAATAAATATAAGGCCTTGCTGGACTCCTCTTAGGGGGAGAGCTTTGTGGGTAACTTCCTTTCATTTTTATTTTAAAAATCAATTATTTCTAAAGGTTTTTTATGAGGGATCAAATAAATCTTAATAAAATAATTTTTCTAAATAATAATCCTTCGTGTTTATTAAATAAATTTGCATAAGTACTTTAAAATAAAACTTTAGAACTTGCTATACTAGGCTTATAAAATGATGATTAATATCATTTACAAGTTATGTAATATTTTGTAAATCCTTTCATATAAGAAAATTTTTTCTTCTAATTTCTTTAAATTCTTCACAAAATATTACATAACTTATATTTTAAGGAGGAATTATGAATAAAAAATTTAGACTGTCACTAGGCCTATTGGCCCTATCCGCAACACTTCTTGTTGCTTGCAATAAGGAAGAAACTAAGAATGAGCCTAAAGAGAACAACACTAAGGTTGAACAAAATGTAGAGGCTAAGGCTGAAGATAAGGCTACTGATGAAGTTGCTCTTTCTGACTGGGACGGAGAATGGAATAACATTGCCAACTATCTTGATGATCCTGGACTAAAGGGAGCTTACGAGGAAGTTGCTAAGAGAGACAACATCACTGAAGATCAAGCTAAAAAGAATTTTGCTGACCACGTTGCAGTTGATTTTGGAGCCCTAAAGGTTGATGGAGATAGCATAACTTTCTTAACTGGACCTGAAGGAGAGGAAATTGACAAGGCTGACTACAAACTTGTAGACAAACACCCAATGGAACACGGTGGAAAAACTCTTTATTGGTACGAGTTTTCTTCTAATGGAAAATATCCAACAATTTTATTAATGCCAGTTCACGGCGAAGACCACATGCCACACTTCCACTTAAGAGTTGGAGGAAGTGCTGAAGAAATGTTAGCTAAAGATGACTGGTACCCAACATTTGTTAGTCCAACAGTAACTATCGATCAAGTTTACGAAGAAGTTGCTGAATAATATTTCTATTTTTTTCTATCCTCGATGTTTCATCTCTTGATGTTCATCGGGGATAAATTTTTTTAAGAGAAAGGAGACTTTATGCCAAAAATAATAAAAATTATGACTGTATTTCTCTTGGCTTTTTCTCTAGTTGCCTGTAAAGCAGAAAAGGATGACAAGGCAAAATCTGTCGTCTACACTTCCTTTTATCCAGTCTACAGCTTAACTAAAAGCGTAGTTGGTGACACTGTGGACCTAAGGATCCTCATGCCAAAAAACCAGGACCCCCACCTCTGGGAGCCAACTCCAAGAAGGATAAAGGACCTGTCAAATTCTGACCTTTTGATTATAAATGGAGCAAATATGGAAAACTGGGCAGACTCAATTGCAAATACCCTTCCAAATTTGGATATCCTAAATCTTGCCAGTGGGGTAAATTTAATTTCCTACAAGGGGGCTGCTGCCATTGGAGACTTCCAATACATGGTGGCTGGCGACTTTGACAAGGAAACCTACTCCTTTGACTTTGGTCACACCCACGAAGACAACATGAGGATTGCCTTCCTCTATTGCGACAAGGACTACTCTGAAAAGGACCTTGTTAAGATGGGACGAAAGATCATGGAGGACCCCGGAGAAGATATTCCACAAAAATCTTTAATAAAGGTTGAGGACAGGAAGACTTACAAGCTTGCGATGGGCCATGAGCATGGAGAAATTTATTACAAGCTTCCTAAGAAGGGAAGGTGGATTATGTTTAGCGACAGAATTTCCACAGACCTACTTTCTTACAAGATGCTTGATGCCCATGGAGATCCTATGAAACTTGATGTTCTTCGTGATACTTCAACTACTAACGAGGACAAGATAACCTACGATCCTCACTCTTGGATGAGTATTAGAAATGCCAAGAGATATGTAAATGATATTGAATACAAGATGTCCAAGCTCTATCCAGAGAATAAAAGCCTCTACAGGAAGAATGCTTCCAAGACTTTGAGAAAGCTTACAGAGCTTGACTACAAGTACAGGGACCTCTTTAAGAAAACTAAGAGAAAGGAATTTATTGTGAGTCACTTTGCCTTTGCCTACCTTGCCAAGGACTTTGACCTCATCCAATATCCTCTCCAAGGCCTAACAAGTACAGATTCTCCAAGTATAAAGAAGATCACCAGGGCCATAGATGACGCAAGGGATAGAAAGATCAATACAATCTTTTACGAATATGGTATGCCAAAAAATGGGGCAGACATAATCGCAGAAGAAATTGGCGCCGACCTAAAAGGCCTAATATCCATGGAATATATTAACAGGGATATTGAAAGGGACGTTGGAGACGACTTTATAGACATGATGGAATACAATTTGAAAAATATATATGAATCATTGAGGTGATATATGAAGGCTATTGAAATAAAAAATGCCAACTTTGCCTACGATAGGGACCCAGTTCTCAGGGACTTAAACCTAACCCTGATGAACAAGGAGAAAATCACTATAATCGGTGGCAACGGAGTTGGCAAGACAACTTTAATAAAAATAATTATTGGGGAGCTCAAGCTAAGGTCTGGAGAAATAAAAATTTTTGAAGAAGATATAAGTGTAGATTCACTGAAAAAAATCGGCTACGTTCCTCAATCACAAAAGGAAAACTTATATACATTTCCCATTTCCGTCAAGGAGCTTGTAACCCTACAACTCTATGAGAGCATGGGGATGATAAAAATTCCAAGAAAGACCCACTACGACAAAACTATAGAACTTTTAAAGAAGATGAATCTTGAGAAGTACGCAGACTATCCTATAAGGGACCTGTCTGGTGGCTTGAGACAAAGGGTTGTAATCACAAGGGCCCTTATGAACAATCCAGAGATTTTAATTTTTGACGAGCCAACATCTGGTGTCGACGAAAATTCAAAGAGGCAGTTTGCCAAAACCCTTGAAGACCTAAACAAAAATTTTGACGTATCCATAATTTTAATAACCCACGAGCTAGACTGGGTGAAAAACAATTTGCAAATGGATAAGTTTTACGAACTAAAGAAGGGAGGTCTTGAACTTGTTACAGTATAGCTTTATGATTAGAACTCTCTTAGTTTCCCTCATGATTTCCATAATAATTCCCCTCATTGGAATTGTAATAGTAAATCGTGGAACTTCTATGATGGGGGATGCCCTATCTCACGTTTCACTGGCTGGAGTTGCCTTGGGACTAATCCTTTCAATCAACCCCCTAATTGGTGCCATCTTCGCCTGTGTAATTGGAGCCTTCTCCATTGAAAAAATCAGGAAGAAGTTCCCCCAATTTGGTGACATGGCAACTGCCATAATAACCTCCATGGGATTGGGACTTGCTGCCCTCTTGTCAGACTTTTCGCCAGGAGGAAGCAGCTTTGACGCCTATCTCTTTGGTAGTATTGCATCAGTATCAAAGGCTGACGTTATAATCGTCCTCATAACCTTTATACTTGTTGTTGCAATTTCTTTAATTTATTATTTTGGTCTCCTCTCCATTGCAGTTGATCCTCAACTTGCCAAGATGAGTGGGGTAAATGTGGCGAGAATAAATTCAATATTCACACTTTTATCTGCCCTTACCATTGCCCTTTCAGCCAAAATAATTGGTGCCCTCATGGTGACATCGCTTATAGTATTACCAGTGGCATCATCATTATTAATAAGTAAATCCTACAAGGCTACCTTTATAAACACCCTGGTTCTTGGACTTGTTTACACCCTAAGTGGTGTCATCCTGTCCTACTACTTTGACCTAAAACCAGGTGGAGCAATAGTAGTTATTGCCTCCCTAGGAATGCTAGTTTGCCTCTTAATTTCAAAACTAAAAAACAAGAAATCATAACCACCCGTAAAACGGGTGGTTTGATTACGGGCTATAAGCCCGAGTGATACCAACCAGCGTCTCAAGGCGCTGGTTTTCACTTTGTTCAAACCTTATTGTTTTTGCCTCTTTAGCCAGCCCTGAAAGGGCTTCATTCATCTTCTTTTGAATGGATCTTCGTATTCTTTTACACTCAATTTATCCATTGCTATGTCGTGTTGCTCTTGCTCTCTTATATACTTTGCTATTGTTTGTTCATTCAATCCTACTGTACTTACATAATATCCCTCTGCCCAAAAATGTCTATTTCCAAATTTGTATTTTAGGTTTGCATGCTTGTCAAACATCATTAGTGCACTTTTCCCTTTCAAGTATCCCATGAAACTTGACACTGATATTTTTGGAGGAATACTAACTAACATATGCACATGATCTGGCATTAAATGTCCTTCTATTATTTCTACTCCTTTGTATTTACATAACATCCTAAATATTTCTCCCAAACTATCTCGGTATTGATTAAATACTATTTTTCGTCTATAATTTGGTGTAAAGACAATATGATATTTACACATCCATTTTGTGTGTGATAATGAATTTGCCTTTTGTGCCATATTAATCACCTCTTATTATTTTAGGTCTGAACAACTCTATTATAATACTGAGGTGATTTTTGGTATAACCTATTGTTGCCTACCCGCATAGCGGGTAGTTTTATGTTTCGCACGCGTTGCGTGCTCAACTGACTAAAGTCACAATAAAAAGGATAAGAGTTTAATCTTATCCTAAAAAAATTATTTTTTTGTATAATAGGTTGCCCTTCCACTTCCATGCCTTTCAATTATATCTTTTTCTAACAATTCTTTTAGAGACTTTTCTACAGAGGACTTACTAATTGCTGGAGCAAGTTCCATGATTTCACTCTTGGTAAATTTTCCAATTTTTTTGTCAATAGCATTTAAAACTTGATCAAGGGCTGATAACTTTGTATCGAAAATATTTACCCTATCTTCAAAATCTCTATAGGCAGCAAGTATAATAGCCAAAATATATTTTATGAAATATGTTGGATCTTCACTATTTTCGTGCCAATTTACACCACTTTTCTCTAGGGCAATATAGTAATTTGTCTTAGTTTTTTCAATTTTTTCTTCAAGACTTATATATCTTCCTACAACATATCCTAACTTGTATAGCAACAAAGTTGTTAGAAGCCTCGACATCCTTCCATTTCCATCGTTGAAAGGGTGAATGCACAAGAAATCGTGTATAAAAATTGGAATAAGTATTAGAGGGTTTATTTCTCCCTTGTCAATTTCTCTATTGTACTCTTGGCAAATTTTTTCAATTGCTTGTGGAGTTTCAAAGGGGTCAAGAGGCCTAAACCTAACTATTGTCTCACCATCTTTTTTTGTTTCTGAAATATAATTTTGCGAATTTTTATATTTTCCACCAATTGATTTATTTGAAAATTTGTAGAGGTCTCTATGAAGTTGCAAAATTATTTTTGAATTTATTGGCATATAATCAAAAGATTCATGAATTGTAGATAGAACTTCCTTGTAACCTAGAATTTCTTCTTCATCTCTATTTTTGGGAGCAACTTTTTTCTTGACTAAATCCCTTATTCTAGAGTCAGTTGTTCTTATTCCCTCGATTTCATTAGAACTTTGAGTACTCTGTATAATGGCAAGTTCTACGAGATTATTAAGAACTGTAGGCTTCTGACTTAAGTATAATTCTTGTCTTCCCTTATACTCGCTAATTTGTGAAATATAATTTAAGATTTCTGCATCCCACTTTTTTTCTTTTAATAAACTGTAATCAAATTTGCGCATAAAAACCTCCTATTCGCATAAATTATACCATATTTATGCGTAAAAAATATTTTTATGGGCAAATTTTTCTAGTAAATAAAAAGACTGTAAAATAAAATTCACAGTCTTTAAAAATTATTTAACTTTTAAATTTTTATAAATCCAAAGGCTTACATCTTAAATAAAATTTCGTTTTCGATGTAAATGTGTCTTCTCATGTCCTCGTCAAGTTCTCCCATAAGCTTGTTGAGTTCCTTGATTTCTGGCTCTTCTGCATTCATTTTATAGTCACGAGTTAAATATTTTATCCTGTCAAAAAGTCCAATAGTTTTTTCGTGTTCTGCAAGAAGATTTTCAAAGTCAACATTTTTTCCTGCCAAGGCATCTTTAAATTCAAACTCTTCTTCGCTGGAGAAGTGGGAAACAAGTTCTGCCTTAATTAATAAAAGGACTTCATAAATTACAAAGAGTTGTTCTCCTCTTTCTCTGTAATATTTTTTTATTGCTCCCCTAAAAATTTCGTCGATTTTTTCAGTTGTTGCAAGTTCATAAGGGTGAATTTCATCAACAATATAGTGAATAAGCTCTTCCTTATTCATCTTTCTAACTCTATCCATGTCCTTAAAATCAGACTGACCCTCAACTCTTTTTATAAATGCATCACAATTTTCACCAAGAGATTTTAAGGCATCCTCTAAACTTTCCATGGCTATAAAATCATATTCTGCGCCAAGTTTTTGAAGTTCTTGTAAAACTTTTGGATTTTCCATTACTGCAGCTTCAACTGTCATATTTCTTTCTAACATAATTCCTCCTATTATTTAATAGATTTTAAAAAACCTCTCACATCTTCTTCACTTGTTCTATAATTTGTAACAAGTCTAATTATTGACTCTTTCTCATTGTCTATTTCAAAAATATTTTCTTTTTTTAATTTTTCAATTTCTTCTCGATTTGACTTAATAAAAATTTGGTTGGACTCACCAAAAAGTGGATCTCTATTTATTTCTTTTAGTCCATCTACAAGAAGCCTTGACATTTCATAGGCTCTCTTTGCATTTTTATAATATAAGCCATCTTGAAATAAAACCTTAAAAGATAAACCAATTAAGAAGGACTTTGCCATCATGGCTCCCCTTTGTTTTAAGTAATATCTAAAGTCCTTCTTCAAATTTTCATCTAAAATAACTAGGGCTTCACCAAAAATTGCGCCGTTTTTTGTGCCACCAATGGAAAAAATGTGGGAATACTTGGCATAATCAGATAATTTTGTATTATTTGCTGCCATGGCATGAGCAATTCTTGCACCATCAATATATAAGTATAAGCCCTTTTCGGTGCAAGTTTCATAAATTTCTCTTATTTCATCAAGAGAGTAAACTGTGCCAACTTCTGTAGTTTGTGAAATGTAGACAACTTTTATTTTTACATCAACTTCTCCAGCTTGATTCTCAACTAGGTCTTTTATGTCCCTTGCCCTTAGCTTGCCATCAGAAGTTTTTATTGTCACAACTTTATGTCCCGTTGCTTCAATTGAGCCCGTTTCGTGATGAGTTATGTGACCAGTGGATGCAGATAAAACTGCCTCGTAGGGCCTTAGAGCAAAAGTCGTCGCCAAAATATTTGTGGCAGTGCCACCAGAAACAAATTCAATGTCTGCATCTCTATCTATTTCTTTTAAAATTAATTCTCTTGCAGAATTTGAAATTTCATCTAGTCCGTAACCAGAAATTTTTTCGTCAAAAATTTTATTTATCTCGTCATAAATTTCTCTTGAACCAAAATCATTGTAATCATTTCTAAAATTATTCATAACTCACCTCATTTTATTCTTACCCAATATTATATATTAAATGTAAAAATTTTAGCAAATAGGGTACAATAGGAAAGAGGTGTTTAAATGAACAGTCATGGTGCAAATGTTTTTGAAATTGCAAAAAACAATGGCATAAAAATAAAAGACATAAGGGATTTTTCTTCAAATATAAATCCTCTAGGTCCCAGCAAAAAAGCTCTCGACGACCTAAAAGATAATTTAAATTTACTTTCTAGCTACCCCGATGTAGATTATATAGATCTTAGAAATTCTATTTCAAATTATGTAAATTGTAATAGCGAAAATATTGTCCTTGGACTTGGATCTACAGAAATTTTAAAGGATGCAATAAAATTTTTTGCTCCAAAAATTTCTATGATATTATCGCCTTGTTACTCTGAATACGAAAATGAACTTAGAAAAATAAATTCAAAAATAATTGAATATAACTTAGAGGAAAAAAAGGATTTTAAAATTGATTTAGATGAGCTTATAAAAACTATAAGAGAAGATAAAGTTGATTTTTTAGTTTTTGCAAATCCAAATAATCCCACTGGCACAATTTTAAGTGCAAGTGAAATAGAAAAAATTTTAAAAGAAACTTCCGCAAAAATTTTGGTGGATGAAACTTATATTGAATTTACAGATATGTCAATTTATTCTTCCACAAAATTAATTGATACTTACAAAAATCTTGCAGTTGTTAGGGGGACATCAAAATTTTTTGCCCTTCCTGGCATAAGACTTGGCTATGGACTTTCCTCTGATGAAAATTTTTTAAATTATTTTAAAAATAAAGAAGTCCTTTGGCAAGTAAATTCAGTTGCAGAAATTTGTGGCAAGGTCATGTTTTCTGATGAAAAATATATTACAGAAGTCTTTAATTTTATTACTTCAAGGAGAAATTACATATTCAGTGAAATTTCTAAAATAAAAAATTTAAAAGCCTATGAAAGCTTTGGGAATTTTATTTTAATTAAGATTTTAAGGGGTCCCAAGGCAGGAAAACTTCGCGAAAAACTTTTAGAGAAGGACCTCGTAATACGTGATTGCAAATCTTTTAATAATTTAGATGAAAATTATTTTAGGATTTGTCTTTTAAAAGATGATGACAATAAAATACTTTTAAAAAATCTAAAGGAAATTTATAGGAGTGAATAAATTGAATAAAAATTTGAAAAGAAATAAAACTAAAAAAATAAAAAAATTATTTGCTACTTTTCTTCTAATCCCAACACTTTTAATTCCAAGTTTTGTCTCTGCTGCTCCTTCTCTTACAAAGCTTAAAGTAAATAACATAAAAATTGCAGAGAAGCAAAATACCTTAAATAAAAAAATAGAAGAAGCTCAAGAAATAAAATCCAAAAAAAATATTGAATCACAAGATAAAAATCCAATTTTTAGCCCTTGGGCGGCTGAGGAACTTAATCAAGCTCAGTTTATGGGTCTTTATCCTGCAAAAAATTTTTTTGATGGAAGAGATTTTACAAAAGCAGCAACACTTGATGATGCTAAGACTTGTTATAAGCTAGCTAAAGAAAAAATTGAAGCTAAAGGCTTAGAAACTGGAGGAGATTTTTCTTTTAAAAATTTAAGTCGAGCTGAAATTTTAAATTCAATTTCAAAACTTTTAGGGGACGAAAAATTTGAAATAAAAAATTTAAGAGCGGCAAAAATATTTTTAGGTCCAGCTGATGAAAAATATTTAAATTCAAAAATTCCTCTTCAAGAGATGATTTCTTTATATTCAAGAGCTGTTAATAAAGTTCTGCAAGATAAGGGCAAGGTTTCTAAGGGTTTTTTCTACGAAGTAAATAATAAGGGCAATAAAATTTATATGTTGGGATCCATTCATGTTGGCAATAGCTCCCTTTATCCCATAGATGAAAATATAATAAAGGCCCTAAAATCTTCTGAAAAAATTTATATGGAAATAGATTTGTCAAATAGAGAAGAAGCAAAAAAGATGCGTCAAAAAATTTATTATAGTGATGGCAAAAATTTAAAAGATGATTTAGGTGAGGAACTTTACTCTAGAGTTTTAAAAATATTTCAAGGCTATGGTATGGAAGAAGATCAGGTAAAAATTCTTAGACCTTGGGCAATTTATAACACCATGGCATCTGATCCAAAGGGAGAGTCTCCTAAGGGAAGTTTTGGAGTCGAATCTTATTTTTTGGCACTGAGCTTATTAAATAAAATTGAAATTGATGAACTTGAGTCCATGGATTTTCAATCAAATATTCTTTCAAATTTTGACAAGAAAACTTATGTAGAAATGATTGAAAATCTCACTGCTGAAATTGAAAAAAATGGCTACAAAAATATAAATTCAGGCCTTTACACTTTACTTGATGCTTGGCAAAGTGGCGACAGAGATAAAATGAAATCAATTTTATCTTTAAAGGGTGACAAGGCATCAGAAAAATTTAACGAAGCTATTTTAGATGAAAGAGATGAAGGTATGGCTAAAAAAATTGACGCAATGCTAAAAAAAGATGGCAAAAATACTTACTTTATCCTAATAGGTTCAGCACATCTTGTTCCTGAAAATTCTGTAACGGGAATATTAAAGGACATGGGTTATAAGGTTATAGAAAAATAAAATTTAAAATAATTGCAAAATTTATAGAAAAAGGCGAGGCATAAAACCTCGTCTTTATTTTTGCTATTTTATTTTCCAATCATTTCCCTTAAAATTACTTCGTCAGTTTCTTTCATACCTTCTTTTGCAATATGGCCAACAGTTTTTATCATGTCATCTACATCTTCTTTTACAATTCCATCTCCAGCTTTAAAAGAATTTCCTTCCTTAGCTTGCTTGTAAGCAAGAAAAGACATTTTTAAACTAGATGCAATTTTTATTGCACAAGATTCCTTGGCACCATCACAAATAATTCCTGAATTTGTAGCAAGTGCATTTTTGAGAATTTCCTTTATAAGTTTCTCATCTTCATCTTTCATGAAAGAAAGCCCACAAATAGATGCTGCAGCAGCAGAGACAACTCCGCAATAAGCAGAAAGTTCTCCAATCCCTTCTTTTAAATAAAGCCCAATTAAATTTGCAAAAATAAGAGATCTATATAACTTATCCTTATCAATATTGTGATCTTTAGCGTAAATAATTATTGGAACAGAAACAGTAATTCCTTGATTGCCAGATCCTGAATTTATTACAACAGGTTTTTCACAACCTGACATTCTGGCATCTGAACCGGCAGCAGCATAAGCAACTAACTTTTCATTGTAATTATCTTTTGCATCTTCCAAAATCATTTTTCCAATATTTGCACCCCAAGGATTTTCAATACCCTCTTTTGCAATAGCATAATTGTAGTTGATTTCTTTATCTAAAACGTCTATTATGCTCTCATAATTTCCATTTTTTGCAAAATCATAAATTTTATCAAAGGACAAATCAATTTTATCCTCTTCTTTTTCTTCTTCATCTTTTTTTTCAAAGATAATTTCATCATTTAAGCTCTCAAAAATAATGTTAGTGTGATAATCTTTTATAATTACGCGAGATTTTTTAGCTCCCTTCTCCATAATTATGTCTATGTATAGGCCCTTAATTTCGTGTACAAGTTCAATATCAACTAGACCATTTTTTATCAAATTATCTAAATACTCCAACTTACTTTTGTCAACATCAGATAAAACTTCAAGTTTTTTCTTATAATCTCCAAGAAAAGCACCAGCAGCAAGAGAAATTTCAATTCCCTTTCTTCCATCAGTTCCTGGAACTTTGACGCTATTTACATTTTTAATCATATTGCCCGATAACTTTGCCGTAATTTTTTCAGGATCTTCTCCCAAAATTTCTCTAGCACGGCTGGCAGCAAATGCCAAAGCTATGGGCTCGGTACAGCCGAAGGCAGGCACCATTTTCTCTCTCAAAAATTTATTATAATCCATAAAATCCCCTCGTAATTTATTTTTAACAAATATATTATAACAAAAAACGATAAGCTTATCCTAATAGTATTTTTCAAACTCATTTTTTAAAATTTTTTACAATTAAAATAGGTAACTTATTGTTGCAAACAAAAATAAGTTACCATAATATTTTTGGATTTTTAAATTAATAATATATAATAAAATTAAAGATAAGAATAAAGGAGATAATATGTTAAAAATACTCTTGTTAGAAGATGACAATACAATATCTTTTGCTATAAAAAAATATCTTGAAAAAATTAAATATTCCGTAAAAATTTTTAAAACTATTTCTGCCACTGAAGGCCTTTCTTTAAATGAATTTGATTTAATTATTTTAGATGTAAATCTACCTGACGGAAATGGATTTGATTACTTGAACTATGTTAGAAGTTTTTCAAAAATTCCTATTATTATGCTAACCGTTAAAAATGATGAAAAATATATTCTAAAAGGATTTTCAGAAGGTGCAGATGAATACATATCAAAACCTTTTTCTCTTCCTGTTTTGAAAGCTCGAATTGAAAATGTTTTGAAAAGGACTGGACATAAATCAGAAATTATTTTTAAAGACCTGACTTTAAATGATGATATTAAGTCTGCAGAATTAAGCGGCAAAAATTTGGATTTAAATATAAAAGAATATGCCCTTTTAAAACTTTTTATCGCACACAAAAATGAAAATTTACCAAGAGATTTTATTTTAGATAACATTTGGCAAAATGATTTTTATGAAATAAATGATAATACTCTTTCTGTAACAATTAAAAGACTTAGAAAAAAATTGGGTCCTGATTATGAAAAATACCTTAAAACTATAAGAGGATTTGGCTATAAGTGGTCGGAACTAGATATTGAAGAGAGCGTAAAAAAATGAAAAATTATAAAAAATATTTATTTTTGATTGCTTTTAATATTATTTTATCAATGCTTATCGTTTGCATAAGTCCACGATTTGACATGATTACTCTTTTTTATTTTATATTTTTGAATATCTTCATTTTTGCCTTTCTATTTTTATTTGAAAGAAATAAAAATATGAAAATAAATGATCAAATTGACGAAATTATAAATTTAATTCACTCTTTAAATCCAAACAAGGAAGTTTATAAAAAAAATGATGGTGAATTTGGAAAACTTAAAGATGAAATTACAAAAATTATTTTAGAAAATAAAAATATAATTGAAAATTCAAAAGAGAAGCAAAAGGTTTTAAGAGATTACTCAGAAGATCTTGCCCATCAAATAAAAACTCCCTTAACAGGTATTTTGTTGATGTTGGATTTAATTGAAGAAGACAAAGAAAATATAGATGAATATATTTTGTTAATAAGAAATAATATAAATCGGCTTGAAAATTTGACAGACATTCTTTTAAAGCTGGCTTCCCTTGATTCTGATATAACAAAGTTTAATTTAGAGTATGTAAATGTCTTGGAATTGCTAAAAAGTGTAAAAGAGGATTTAGATTCTTACTTTGGTCTAAAGAATTATGAAATTAAAATTTTTGGTGATGATTTTATTTTATATTGCGATAAAAAATGGACTCATGAGGCAATTTTAAATATCTGCAAAAATGCAATTGAAGCAAGTCCAGAGAATAATATCGAAATTATACTTAGAGAAAGTAATGTCTTTGAAAGCATTCTTGTCAAAGATTTCTCTCCAGGTATGAGTAAGGATACTTTAAAAAAAGCTATGCAGAGATTTTATAAATCTGACCCAAACAGTCAAGGCTATGGTATTGGACTTCCAATGGCAAAAACTATATTAAATAAAGAAAATGGCGACTTAATTTATAATCGCGAAAAAAAATATAATACTTTCGAGATGAGATTTTATAAATAACTATATAATTCTTCATTAATATGTGTCACTGACTAGTCACTTTATTTTGTTAATATGAGGAAAAGGAGGCAAATATGTTTATTTTACAGACAAATAATTTGACAAAAGTTTACGATGCTGAAGTCAAAGTAGAAGCGCTAGTTGATGTAAATTTTAATCTTTCTAAAGGTGATTTAGTTGCTATAATCGGAGACAGTGGCTCTGGAAAATCAACTTTCCTCCACCTTCTTGCTGGTGTTGACAAGCCAAGTAGTGGAGATATTTTTATTGAAGATAAAAATATTACTAAACTTAATAAGGAAGATCTTACAATTTTTAGAAGGCGAAATATTGGAGTTATATATCAGTTTTTTAACTTAATTCCAAATATTAATGTTAAAAAAAATATTTTGTTGCCAATACTTTTAGACGACAAAAAAGTTGACCAAGAATATTTTGATGAAATTCTTTCGATTCTCGGGATAAAGGATAAGTTAAATAGATTTCCAAGAGAACTATCTGGCGGCGAACAGCAAAGAGTTGCCATAGCAAGAAGTCTTATAACAAGACCTGCTATAGTTTTAGCTGACGAGCCTACAGGAAATTTAGATAGAAAAAATTCTGAGGATATAATTTCCCTTTTTAAGCTAGTGAATCAAAGGCTTAATTCCACTATCATGATAATAACTCATGATGAGAAAGTTGCAAATTCCTGTAATAAGGTTTATAAAATGGTAGACGGAAGATTTGTCTTTGTTGGAAGAAGGCTTGCAATGAAAATAATAAGTGACCTTGCAAATTCATCCATCAAAAACAATAAAAAAGATACTTTTGCCACAAGAGTTTCTATATTGCTTGCAGTAATTTTACTTGGAACAATTGTATTTATTTTAAGCGATTTGCGACAATCACAAATTAAATACTTAAAAAACACAGTTGGAGATTATGAAGTTTCTCTTTCAGAAATCGACAAACAAACCTACGATCTATTAGAAAAAAATAAGGATATTGAAAAAGTCCATTATGATAAAATAATTTCAACTGATATAGGTCTTATTATCTATGAGAAATCAAAATATTTTCTTGAAAATATAGACACTCACTTAATTGATGGAAGAAATCCAAAAAATTCAAGAGAAATAGTTGTTACAAAACAATTCCTAAATAAAAACAGAAATTATAAAATTGCTTCAAACATTAAAATTAATGAGAAAAATTATAAAATTGTTGGTGTTTACGAAGATTTTTCCTTTTCTTTTGAAGATCCTGTTGCTTTTTCTTATTTTGATGATAGTAAGGGTCTCGATTTTAAAATGGGTGAAAGCTATTTTGCCTATATCTGGTACAAAAATCCAAGAGATACTTACACCAATACCAGAAAAATTCTAAAAGAGTTAAATATTAATGAAAAGAAAGCCCTAGACAAGGGTCAACTTTTTTACAACGCATCTCTTTTGGAGTCAAAGATGATATTTCCAAAGGGAATTATCCCACCAAAAAGAGTTGTAAATTCATTTATTGAATCTTTTGGACTATTCTTTATCCTAATTCTTCTCTTTGCAGTTATGATTTATGGCTCCTTTAATGTTTACAATAATAGAGATATAAAAGAGCTTGCTCTCTTAAAATCTTCAGGCATGACGGAAAAACAAACCAAAAACCTTGTGAAGCTAAAGGCTTTTAAAATTTCATTTTTGCCCATTTTAATTGGAACTCTTTTGTCTTACTTAAATGCTATTTTTTTGACATATCTCATGTATATTAACAACCGCATAAGTTATAAAAATATGTCTAAAATTTTAAGTGATAATTTAGAAATGAGTGGTTTTAAATTCTATACTCCAGATATTAAATCAATCTTTATAATTTTATTTTTCTCACTACTAATGGTGTATATCTCTGCCATTGTGCCTGCTAGAAAAAGTTCAAAAATAAATATAGTTGAAGGTTTAAATGGATTAGATCCTAAAAAGAAAAAACAAGGCAAATCAAAAATTAAGGGCAGCATAGAAAAAACTCTCGCAAAGGATTATTTTAAAACTTACAAAAATACTTATAAAGTGATTTCAATTGCCATTTTGTTATCTTCTATTGCCATGAATGTTCTTTTAGTATCTGTATCTTATAGAAACATGAACGCAAAATATAATAAATTTGATGACCCTTATAATTTTGAAGCTTATCTTTTTTCTGATTCAAGATTAAATAAAAATATGGTTGATGATCTGAAAAATATAAATTTTGTAGATGAAATTCACATTTTTGAAGAAAAAGATTTTAAGTTCTATAAATCCGATAACAAAAATTTCTTATCAAATAAATTTGAAAATGATTTAGAAAATAAAAGTCAGTCAGAAGATTACTTTGTTACAATACTTGCTCTTTCAAAGGAGGATTTTAACAAAATTAAAAAAGAAAATAATTTGACAGAAGAAAGTAACTTTCTTTTGTTAAACAAAACACCAAAAAATAATTTTACTCCCTATAAATTTAGAAAATATATTCCTTTAACTGACTCAAAAAATAATACTATAAATCTGAGATATTATGATGGTGGAAAAATTATTAATATTAATAATTTATCTAATATAAAAAAATTCCCTTACAATTTAGAAGAACATCTAGGACTTGGAATTTATATTATCACAAATGAAAATTCTTTTGATGAGTTTATAAAAAAATATGGAAACGATCCAGCTAATCCTGCAAATAAATTTATTGTAAAAATAAAAGCAAAGGAAAATTTAAAAGATGTTTCTGAAGATGCAATAAAAATAATCACATCATATTTTCAAAAATCAGATTATTCAATCTTTTCTGACATCACAAGAAAAGCTATAGACTCTGAGCAAAGCCGAAATGAAAATCTATTAAGTTTTGGAATTCAAATAATCTTCTTAATTATTGCCCTATCCAACGCCTATAATTCTTTTCATGGAAATTTGCGAGCTAGAAAAAAAGAATTTAATCTTCTTTCTACTGCAGGTATGACTGATTCGCAAATTAGAAAAATGATAAATAATGAGCTAAATTTTTTAATTACAAGAATTCTTGCTATTTATACATTTGTATTTGCCTTATCAGTTTTTGCAAGAGCAAAAAGAAGTCCTTATGAAGTAAATTTTGCTATTAGAGAAATTTTAATTAATATAAATTATCTGCCTTTGTTATTTATTTTTATTGTAACAATAATTGGTTTACTCTTAGCACAAAAAAGTGGCATGAGAGAGCTATCTCGTGATAACATAATCGATAATTTAAAATAAATTAAATTTAAAGGAGACCTAGTCTATTTGGCTTTGGTCTCCTTCTTCTTTTCTATTTATTTTGCCCAGTTCATGGAATATTTTATGGCTTCGTGCCATCTCTTCATTTTTTTATTTCTTTCTTCCTCTTCCATTTTTGGTTCAAAATATTTTTCTATTTCATTGTATTCTCTAATTTCGTCAATATTTTTCCAAAATCCAACTGCAAGTCCTGCCATATAGCAAGCGCCAAGGGCTGTAAGTTCCACTACCTTTGGTCTTGTAACTTCAACTCCAAGAATGTCTGATAAAAATTGCATCAAGAAATTATTTTTGCTGACACCACCGTCAACCTTTAGTGATTTTATTTTTGTCTTTGAATCTTCTTCCATGGCTTCCACTACATCACAGCTTAAATATGCAATTGACTCCAAGGCTGCCCTTATTATGTGATATTTATTTACTGAGCCTGTAAGACCTACTATAGATCCTCTTGCGTATTGGTCCCAATAGGGTGCGCCTAGACCTGTAAAGGCTGGTATAAAGTAACAATCATTTGTATCTTTTACCTTGCTCGCCATGTACTCAGAGTCATCTGCTTGGTCAAGTATTCTAAGGTTATCTCTCAAGAAATTAATACAAGAGCCTGCTTCAAAAATTGATCCTTCAAGGGCATATTTTACCTCGCCATTTATGGACCATGCAATAGTAGATACAAGACCATTTTGTGATCTTATAAGTTCATCACCAGTATTCATAAGTATAAAAGCTCCTGTTCCAAAAGTGGATTTTGCCATTCCCTTCTCAAAGGAAGCTGTGCCAAAAAGTGATGACTGTTGATCTCCTATTGCTGATGCTATTGGAATTTCACAGCCTAAATATTTTGATTTGCTCTTACCATAAACTTCGCTTGAATTTTTTATTTCTGGAAGCATAGACTTTGGTATGTCAAAAATTTCTAAAAGTTCATCGTCCCATTTTTTCTCTTTTATGTTAAATAACATGGTTCTTGACGCATTTGTGTAGTCAGTTATGTGAACTTCGCCATCTGTGAGTTTATAGATGAGATAGGTTTCTACTGTCCCGAAGAGTAGTTCTCCTCTCTCAGCCATTTCTCTTGCGCCTTCTACATTTTCAAGAATCCATCTAATTTTTGTGGCAGAAAAATAGGGGTCAATTACAAGTCCAGTCTTTTCTTTTATTTTCTTTTCAAGGCCCTTTTCTTTTAATTCTTCACAATATTTTGAAGTCCTCTTACATTGCCAGACAATGGCGTTATAAACTGGCTCCATAGTCTTTTTATTCCAAACAATAGTTGTTTCTCTTTGGTTTGTAATTCCTATTGCAGCAATATCCTTTGGATCAATTCCCTTACGAGACATAGCTTCAACTGCAGTACCAATTTGCTTTGACCATAGGTCTTCTGCTTCTTCTTCCACATATCCAGGTTTTGGAAAGTGCTTAATTAAATCTTTTTGTGCAACTGAAACTGGATTTCCTTTTTTATCAAAAATTATAGTTCTAGCAGATGTTGTACCTGCATCAAATGCCATTATGTATTTCATTTAATCACCATCCTTATTATATCATTAAAGAGAGACTTTTTTGCAATTTAACTTTTTTCTAATAAGTGCTATAATTGTTTTAAATCTTTGCTGATATGGCTCAGTTGGTAGAGCAATTGATTCGTAATCAATAGGTCGGCGGTTCAAATCCGCCTATCAGCTCCATTTTAAACTATATGACAAAAGCTGACTTAAAGAAGCCAGCTTTTATTATCTTATAAAATTATCTTCCATATTTATCTATAATATTATCAATCATTTTAGAATTTCTTGAACTAATATTGTAATAAATATTATTTATTCTTATTGTAAGTCCTACTTTTACAAAGGAAATTTTATTTCCACTTGTAAAATAAACATTTATATAGTTTGCAATTTCTGCATTGGTATCTTTATTTGCTTGTTTTCCTCTTAAACTATTTAAATCTTTTACAATTTTATTTACAGTTTTTTCTTCCTTTATAGTCTTCATATTATCTGTTTTAAATCCGATTATTTCAATATAATCTACATCTTTAGGGTCAATATCCACAATTTTATTTCTCGAAGATACTAAACTAACACCAAAAAACATAATTACAACAAAAAATATAAATAGAACAATTTTAGATTTATTCGATTTCTTTTCTCTTCTCGCCATTATATATTTAAAACTCCGTTCATAAATACGTAAGCTCTTCCTCCAACTCTAATCCTGTTTTCAACATCAGTTAAACTAGTAAAAACCTTAGAAATTCTGCCTATGTAATCACCTTGTGTTGCCCTTATGTTTTTACTATCACTGATTTTATTTGAGCTTAGATAATGCATAGTAGCAGCAGTTGACGTTCCACTTCCAAATTCTTCATCTTCGCCAATTATTGGTGAAAAAGTTCTCTGTTTAATTTCTTTTCCGTCTTCAGTAGTAAAAGCGTGAATGGAAATTATATTTTCTTCCCTTGATATCTTTATTGCATCCTCTTTATTTAAGACAATTGATGACAATACCTCTTGATTTTTAACTGGCACTATTATGTCACAAGTTCCCGTTGAAATTTTTTCCATTTGTGCATTATTACAAATTTCAAGTCCAATATCATCTTGAGATAAATTTAAAACTTTTAAAATCTTATCTGTATCATGAAACTTTTCCTCTAATTTAATATCAAGATTCATATAAATATTTTTAATTTTTCCATTTTGATATTCTAATTCAACTGGGATTTTTCCTATTTTTGTGTGTTGAATAATTTTCTTTATGCCTTGATCTTCACTTTTTATATACTCGTTTTCTGCAAGGGCATAAAAAGTTGCGACAGTAGCATGTCCACATAAATTTATTTCTCCATGAGGAGTGAAAAATCTTGTTAAATATCTATCTCTATCTAATTCTCTTACAAATACAATTACGGATTGGTTAATATCCTTTGCAATATTTTCCATTTCCAAATCCGTAAGCCTTCCATCATCAATTACAACACCTGTTGAATTGCCCATAAAAGCCCTATCTGAAAAGGCTGATACTAAATAAGTTGTGTAAAATCTCTTCATATATTACAAAGCCCTCTGCAAAAGAAAATCAACTATCCTAGATAAATCTTCTTCACCATAATAATCTATTTCAATTTTTCCAACTTTTCCCTTTTTTTTGAAGCAAACCCTTGTACCAAGAGTTCTCTCAATTTCACTTCTTATATCTTCCATAAAAATATCTTCAACCTCTTGTTTCTTTCTCTTTGAAGTTTTTTTATTGTCATTTACAGGAAGAGAATTTTTTATAATTTTCATGGCTTCCTTATACTGTTTATCACCATCTTTTATTGAAAGAAGATTTTTCCCATGCGAAGGGCTTAATTTTTCTTCTTCCAAAAGTTTTAAAACCCTTGGATCTAACTTTAAAAGCCTTATTGTATTGCCAATATATTGGCGGCTTTTTCCAAGTTCATCTGCAAGTTCTTTTTGTGTCAAATCTTGAGAATCAAGTAAGTGCTTGTAACTCATAGCTTCTTCTACTGGATTTAAATCTTTTCTTTGAATATTTTCAATAATTGCAATTCTAGATGAAATATCATCAGATACATCTTTTATTATTGCTGGGACTTTTGATAGTCCAATTTCTTTTGCTGCTCTAAATCTTCTTTCTCCAGCTATGATTTCATATTTATCATTTTTTCTTTTGAGAAGTAGGGGTTGAATTATTCCATATTTTTCAATTGATTGAGATAAATCATATAGCTCATCCTTATTAAAATTTTTTCTAGGTTGATCTTCGTTGGGAACAATCTCATTTAAATCAATTTCCATGAGTCTAGAATTATCTTCATCAATAACTTCTCTTATTTTTTCACTAGAGGATAAGAAATTTCCTATTCCTCTTCCTAATCCATTCTTTTTAACCATCTATTTCACCTATTACTTCCTTAGCAAGATCTGTATATGCCTTTGCTCCTTTAGATTTATAGTCATAATCAAATATGTTCATGCCAAAACTTGGTGCTTCTGCAAGCCTAACATTTCTTGGTATAAAAGTTTTAAAAACTTTATCCTTAAAGAATTTTTCAACTTCTTCCACTACTTGATTAGAAAGATTAGTTCTTCCATCGTACATGCACATTACTACTCCCAAGATGCTTAAATTTGAATTGAAATTGTCTCTTACAAGAGTTATTGTATCCATAAGTTGCGTTACACCTTCAAGGGCATAATATTCGCACTGAACTGGTATAAGTATTTTGTCACTTGCTACTAAAGACATCATAGATAGAACTCCAAGAGAAGGAGGTGAGTCTATGATTACAAAATCATAATCATCCTTAATTTTATCTATCATTTTCTTCAGTTTAAATTGCCAATCATCGTATCTTGCAAGTTCAATTTCTACTCCAGCAAATTCTCTGCTTGACGGAATTATGTAGAGTTTATTAAAAGTGGTTTTATAAATAGAATCTACATCTTCATCAATTAAAAAATCGTAAATTATTTTTTCAAACTCATAGACTCCTAAGCCTGATGTTGCATTTCCTTGTGGATCCATATCGACTATTAGAGTTTTTTTGCCCCTCAAAGCTAGTGCTGAAGCTAAATTTATAACTGTGGTGCTTTTTCCAACGCCACCTTTTTGATTAAATACTGTAATTACAACAGACATTTTTTACCTCATTTCTATATTATTAATAATAACATGTTTGAAATTTTTTTAAAAGATTAAGCAAAAAAATAAGCTCCAAAAATTTTTTGAAGCTTTGCTCCACGTGGAGCATTTTTTTATTTTTTTATCGATGCTCTATGTAGAGCATTTTATTTTTTATGGGATTGATAGAATATTACATTTTATTTTTGCTCTACGTAGAGCATTTCTTTATGTTAATTTTTATAGAGGTGCTTTTCTTGGCTTTCCGCCGCCTCTTGGATATTTTTTATCTGTTTCTTTTACTTTTTTTATTACTATTATATAGTGATCAATATCATTAGGTAGGGGAGTGTGAATGACATCTTTTACTTCTCCACCCATTAATTCTATTGCTCTTTTCGCACTTTTTAATTCTTCCTTATACTCTGGTCCCTTTTGAGAAATAAAATATCCTCCAACTTTAACAAAAGCCATTGAATATTCTGTTAAAGTTGATAAATTGGCAACCGCTCTAGATACAGCAATATCATAACTTTCTCTATAATTTGGATCTCTTACAATTTCTTCTGCTCTTGCATGAATTGCCCTTATTTTCTTTAGATCAAGTTCTTCTATTACACCATTTAAAAAATCAATTCTTTTTCTAAGTGAATCAAGTAGAGTTATGTCTAAGTCTTCATTATAAAGCTTTAAGGGAAGACCTGGAAAGCCTGCACCTGTTCCAATGTCTATTATTTTTTTATCTTTCACAAATAAATCTGTTTTAAATAAGCTTAAAGAATCCAAAAAATGTTTTACATTAAATTCTTCATCTTCAGTAATTCTCGTTAAGTTTGTGTGTTTATTATATTCAAGAATTAATTCTTTATACTTTTCAAATTTATCAATGTTTTTTGTATCTAGACCGTAGTCTTCTATATAATCAATTAACATTTTTTCTCCTCATTTGTTCAAGATATATCAAGAGTACATTTATATCTGCTGGTGAAACACCTGTAATTCTAGATGCCTGACCAATTGATTCTGGCCTTATATCTGATAGTTTTTCTCTTGCTTCTATTCTTAGACCATCAATATTTTTGTAGTCAATATCTTTAGAAAGTTTTTTATTTTCTAGCTTTTTAAATTGTTTTATTTGAATTTCTTGTTTTTTAATGTAACCTTCGTATTTTATTTCTATTTCAATATTTCTTATTACATCATCACGCACAAAAGGTCTGTCCTTGTCAAAAACTGCTAGTTTTTTGTAGTCAAGCTCAGGTCTTTTTATAAGTTCATATAAGGAGAAGGAGTTTTGAGTTTCTGTTGAACCAAGGCTTTCAAGGATTTTATTGTTTTCAGCAGTTGGGTTAATTTGAATTTTTTTAATTCTATTAATTTCTTCTTCAATAGCATTTTTTCTGTAAAGATACCCTTCATATCTTTCGTCATCTACAAGACCAATTTCTCTTCCTCTCTCAGTAAGTCTTAAATCAGCATTATCTTGCCTTAATGTAAGCCTATATTCTGCTCTTGAAGTCATCATTCTATAAGGCTCCAAGCTTCCTTTTGTAACTAAATCATCAATTAAAACTCCAATATATGCTTCTGATCTATCTAGTACAAAGGGCTCTTTTCCTTTTACTTTTAGTGCTGCATTTATTCCTGCAACAATACCTTGGCATCCTGCTTCTTCATAGCCACTAGAACCATTAATTTGTCCTGCAAAAAATAGTCCCTCATAGTCCATATGTTCCAAGCTTCTCTTTAAAAGAGTTGCATCAATTGCATCATATTCTATGGCATAGGCAGGTCTTAATATTTTGCAATTTTCCATTCCAATTATTTCTTTATAAAATTGATGTTGAATTTCTACTGGAAGGGAAGAAGAAACGCCTTGAATATACATCTCATCAGTTGTTAATCCTTCAGGTTCTATGAAAACTTGATGGGCATCTCTATCTGCAAATCTTGTTACCTTGTCTTCAATTGAAGGGCAATATCTTGGACCTTTTCCTTCAATATCACCAAGTGCTAAAGCTGATCTTCCAATGTTTTCTCTTATAATATCGTGACATTTTTTTGTAGTATAAGTTAAATAGCAAAGTTCTTGGTGAATGTCATAGTCCTTGTCTATATTTAAAAAAGAAAAAGGAACAATTTTTTCGTCTCCAGCTTGTTCTTTCATGACAGAATAATCTATTGATTTTCTAAGAACTCTTGCAGGAGTACCTGTTTTAAGTCTTCTAAGTTTCATTCCAAAATCTTTTTCTAAGCTTTCTGAAAGATAATTTGCTGGACCAAAGCCACTAGGTCCTGAAGAATAATTTACTTCTCCCATAAATACTCTTGATCTAAGATAAGTTCCAGAGCAAATTACAACGCTTTTTGTCTTATATTTTGCCCCATTTTTAGTCAATACTCCTGTGACTTTATTTCCATCTTTTAAAATCTTAACGGCTTCATCTTGCACAAGATATAGATTACCTTCATTTTCCAAAACTCTTTTCATTTCTTCGTGATACTTTCTCTTGTCGGCTTGAACTCTAAGTGAGTGAACTGCTGGTCCCTTAGAAGTGTTTAGCATCCTTGATTGAATAAAAGTCTTGTCTATATTTTTCGCCATTTCGCCACCAAGTGCATCAATTTCACGAACTAAATGGCCCTTACCTGTACCACCAATGTTGGGGTTACAACTCATTTGTGCAATTGAATCTAAATTTATACATAATAAAAGAGTTTTTGCACCAAGTCTTGCCGATGCAAGAGCAGCTTCACTGCCTGCGTGGCCTGCTCCAATTACAACTGTGTCAAAATCTCCAGCTTCAAAATATTTAATATCTGACATCTTTACCTACTTTCCTATACAAAAATCAGAAAATACCCTGTCCAAAATATCTTCTGTCGTAATTGTTCCTGTTATTTCAGAAATGTGAGCAATTACATTTTCAAGGTCAACTTCAATTAAATCTAAAAACACCCTTTTATTTAGGCTCTCATTTACCTCTAAAAGCTCTTTTTTTGCTTCCTTTAATGCATTTATATGCCTTAAATTAGAAAGCACCGTATCAGAGGAAATTTGAAGCTCTCCATCAAAAAACAGATCTATAATAAGTTTTTCAACTTTCATAACAGATTCATTTTCCATTACTGAGAGTCTCAAATAATCATCCTCAAAATATTTTTCTATTTCTTCGTCAGAAATCTTTTGTTCTAAATCGTCCTTATTTAAAATTATGATGTGTTTTTTATTTTCAATTAATTTTAAAATTTCTTTGTCGTCTTCATCGAAGTCTCTTGATAAATCAAAAATTGCAATTACAAGGTCTGCATCCTTTAATTTTTCTCTTGCAATATTAACACCAATTTTCTCAACTTCGTCATCAGTTTCTCTAATCCCTGCAGTATCAGAAATTTTTAATAAAACTCCATCTAAGTTGATGTAATCTTCAATTACATCTCTAGTAGTTCCTGCTATGTCTGTAACAATTGCTCTGTCGTATTTTAAGAGACCATTTAAAAGAGAAGATTTGCCAACATTTGGCTTTCCAAGAATGACTGTATTTATTCCATCTCTAAGAAGTCTTGAATTTTTAGAATTTTCAAGTAGATTATCTATTTTATCAAGAATTTTTTTACTTCTATCTAAAAGATCATTATAGGCAGCATCTTCTATATCTTCATCAGGAAAATCAATATTTGCCACAATCAGAGCCTGCATGGATACAAGTTCATCCTTTAATTTATTTAAAACTTCGCTAAGAGCACCACTTAATTGATTTAAACCAAGGTCAAAGGAAATATCTGTCTTGGCTTTAATAAGATCTATTACAGCTTCAGCTTGGGTTAAATCAATTCTTCCATTTAAAAAACCCCTTTTAGTAAACTCACCTTTTTCAGCAAGTCTTGCACCCTTTGATAAAATTAAATTTAAAATTCTCTTAACAGATACAACTCCGCCATGACAGTGAATTTCAACAATATCTTCTGCAGTGTAAGAGTGAGGTCCCTTCATCTTAACAACTAAAACTTCATCAATTTTTTTGTCAGCATCATAAATGTGACCATACATGAATTTTCTATTTTCTGCATCTTTCATCTTAATTTTACTTGCAGCTACAAAAATTTTATCTATTATATTTATTGAATCTTCGCCGCTCATTCTTACAATTGCAATACCAGCTTCGCCAATAGCAGTAGAAATTGCAGCTATAGTATCATTTAAATTTCCCATTATATCAGTCCTTTTAAACTATATTACTACAATTAAAAGAAATAAAAAAGAAGGCTTTTAAAATAAAGCCCTCTAAAAAATATTTTTACATCAATATTTTCTTTCTTTTTGAATTACAACTTTTCTAAAAGGATCTTTTCCTTCAGAATGTGTAAGTACTCCTTCATAATCTTGCAAAGCTGTATGAATAATTTTTCTTTCATAAGAATTCATAGGTTCAAGTTTAACTGACCTTCCAGTCTTAGTAACTTTATTTGCCATTTTATTTGCAAGGTTTATAAGAGTTTCTTTTCTCTTTTCTCTATAACCACTAGAATCTAAATTGACTCTAATATATCTTGAAGATTTTTTATTGACAAGTAAATTTAAAATATATTGGATTGAATCAAGAGTTACACCTCTTTTTCCAATTAAAATTCCAAGTCTATTTTCATCTCCATTGACATTTATGTTTAGAGTATTATCATCAAGTTCCATTTCCACAATGTTTTCAAGTTCCAAAGTATCAAGAATTTTTGAAATAAACTCTCTTGCAGTAGCTAAAATTTCTTCATTTTCTTCTTCAATGCTTTTTAGACTTTCTTCAACATCTATAACTTCTTTTTCATCATTATTAGAAACTTCATTATTTTCTATTTCAAGTTCAACATCATTTTGAACTGCGTCTTGGCTCTTCTCTGATTCAATTTCTTCATTAAATATTTCATTTAAAATACTTTTAGTCTCGTCTTCTTTTTGCCAAACTTTAACAGTGGCATCTTTAGAACCAATAAGTCCTAAAAATCCTTTTTGACCTTCATCAAGTACTTCAATTTCAGCATTTTCTCTTGAAATATTTAATTCGCTTAGAGCCTCTCTTACTGCTTCATCTACGGATTTTCCCGTTTTAATTACATAATTCATTACTTATCCTTAACCTCAACTTCTTCAATCTCTTCTTCTACAATCCTGTTAGTAATAAGCTGTTGGACTATTGAAAATATATTAGAAACAGTCCAATAAATAACAAGACCAGCTGCATATTTTCTTGCCATAGAAAAAATTAAAATAGGCATTACAACCATCATAGTAGTCATCATAGACTTAGCTTGATCAGCACCTGCACCTTGTGTAGCAGGGTTTTTAGTAGTAATAAAACTTACTAAAAATGTAGAAACAGCAGCTATAACTGGCATAATAAAAGTTGGATCAACATGATCAATATTCTTTATATAAAAGAAATTCTTGTTCATGGCTTCGTAAAAACCTGGGTCTGTAAAAGCGTAGGTTTGCGGATTCCAAAAAACTCTATAGAAAGCAATTAAGACAACCATTGTAATAATCATAGGTAAACAACCTGCAGCAATGTTTGTATTAGCATCTTTATAAAGTTTTTGTTGCTTTGCAGCTAAAGTTTGTGGGTCATTTTTGTACTTTTTTTGAATTTTTTTAAGCTCTGGTTGAAGTTTTGCCATTTTCTTTTGATTTTTCATTTGAGAAATGTTAAGTGGCAAAATTAAAAGCTTAATAATAATTGTTGCGACTATAATTGAAAGTGCAAAATATGAAACTTGAGCTGGTTCATGAGGTAAAATTGTAGCAAGTCCGTCATATATGAACTTTACAAAAATACCAAGTATAGAACTAATTAAATGCATTAATAAATTCCTCCAATATTAAATGAGAGGATCGTAACCGCCTTTATGAAAGGGATGGCATTTTAGAATTCTTCTAATAGTAAGATAAGTTCCCTTAAAAAAACCATATTTCTCGTAGGCTTCATAACTATATTGTGAACAAGTGGGTGTAAATCTACAGTGTCTTCCTGGTAAAAGGTATGTCGAAATAAATTTTTGATAAAATCTTATTAAAATCATACAAATTTTACTCATTTAATCATCTTCTTTTGTCTTTTTAAAACAGAAAAAAAAGAATCCATAAAGTCATTAAAATCAGATTCGCATGCTTCCTTTTTTACAACAAAAACATAATCGTAACCTGCTTTTATTTTATGAGAATTCTCTCTTAAAAGGTGTTTTAATCTTCTTCTAACAAAATTTCTCTTTACTGCATTTCCAATTTTTTTAGTGGTGGTAATACCAAATCTTGGATAATCTCTATTGTTTTTTACAGTAAAAAGAGTAATAAATTTTGATCCAGAAATCTTCTTATTAGAATAAACCCTTTGAAATTCACTATTTTTTTTTAAATAACAATCCTTCATTATAAAACCTAAGCTGAAAGTCTCTTTCTGCCCTTTCTTCTTCTTGCTTTGATAACGGCTCTACCTGCTCTAGTTCTCATTCTTGAACGAAAACCGTGTTCTCTTTTTCTTTGTTTATTTTTTGGTTGAAAAGTTCTCTTCAAAGTTCTCACCTCTTTCTATCCTTATCATTTTATTTACAAATGGGAGTCTTGTCAAGTAATATAGGTGATTTATTAAAAAAAATGATATGAAAATAATTTTATAATAATAAAAATAATATCTAATTATAAATATTGCTAAATCGCTTATTGTTGATAAGTATAGCAATATTTGTTAAAATATATGTGGATAAATATAAAGTGTATGTGAATAAAAACAAAATTGTTTATAAATAAAGTTATTAACATTCTGTTGATAAATTGTTGATAATTTTATTTTTATTTTTTTAAATTTCTAAATAATCGGTTTTTTAAGTAATTTTATCAACAATTTTACTAAACACGTACTGTTAATATTTATTTATCCACAAATTTATTCACAATTGTAGATTTAATTATAAACGTAAAATTATCAACAATTTATTATTTGTTAATTTAGGAGGAAATATGGACAAAGAACTTTCCACTATGTGGGAATCTTTTTTAAAAGAACTTGAAAAGAGATCTATGTCTCAAGTTACATATTCCACTTGGTTTTCCAGAATGCTCCCAAAATCAATTGACTACGATAATAAGAAAATTATAATAAAAGTTCCTTCACCTTTTATAAGGGATTATCTAGTAAATAATAAGAGGCATTTCGATTTAGTCGGCGATGCTTTAAAGGAAATTACTGGCATTGATTTTGATATAAGCATTATTTCAGATGATGAATCAACTGATTCAAATCCTGCAGATATTGTAAATAAGCCTTTTTTAAATGTTTCTAGGCTAAATCCAAAATATACTTTTGATACATTCGTAGTTGGAAAGAGCAATGAATTTGCCCATGCAGCTGCACTTGCAGTGTCTGAAAATTATGAAAATCCACAAAATGCATTTTCAAATCCATTATTTATATATGGAGGTGTTGGACTTGGTAAGACCCACTTAATGCATGCAATTGGACATTTTGTACTAGAACAAGATCCTACTAAGAAAATTTTATATGTTACTAGTGAACAATTCACAAATGAACTTATAAATTCTATTCAAACTAATAAAAATGAAGACTTTAGAAATAAATATAGAAAAGTTGATCTTCTATTAATCGATGATATTCAGTTTATAGCTGATAAAGATAGGACTCAGGAAGAATTTTTCCATACTTTTAATGAACTTCACGAGCAAAATAAGCAAATTGTCCTAACATCTGATAAACCTCCAAAGGACATTAAAAGTCTTGAAGAAAGGTTAATTTCAAGATTTGCCTGGGGACTTGTGGTGGATATTGGTCCACCTGATCTTGAAACTAGAATTGCAATTTTAAGAAAAAAAGCTGATTCCGAAGGTTTTGAAGTTAGCCAAGAGGTTATGAATTTTATTGCTGAAAATGTAAGAAGTAACATTAGAGAACTTGAAGGAGCTCTCTCTCGTGTAATGGCATATTCCAAACTCACTGATTCTGAAATTTCAGTTGATTCTGCTGCCATAGTTCTTCGTGATATTTACGAAACTAAGACAAAAAAACAAATTACTGCAGAATTTATTAAGTCTGAAGTGGCAAAAAAATATGGTTTAACTACTGATGATTTAAATTCAAGAAAGAGAACGAAAGCTATTGCATATCCAAGGCAAATAGCCATGTATATTACTAGAGAACTTACTGATTTAAGTCTTCCAAAAATAGGCGATGTATTTGGTGGTCGTGATCATTCTACTGTAATTCATGCTTATGATAAAATAACTGAGGATTTAGATAATGATCCTATATTTAAAATTGAGATAACAAATTTAATAAAAGAAATAAAATCATAACTGTTGATAACTTTTTATAATCCTAAAACTTATCAACATGTTATCAATATTAAATTTTATTATATCTCATATGTTTGAAGGTCTTATTAACAAATTAACAAGCCCTACTACTATTACTAATTAATATACTATTTTCTAGGAGGAAAAAATGCTAATAAAGGTTAACAGAAAAGAACTTACAAAACACATTTCAATAGTTCAAAAAGCAATTTCTCAAAGAACAACTATGCAAATACTTGAGGGCATAAAAATTTCAGCTAAAGACAATACCTTAATACTTACTGCAACTGATACAGAAATAAGTATTAAGACAAAATTAAATGCCATAGTTGAAAGAGAAGGAGAAATCGTAATAAATTCAAGACTCTTTGGAGATATTATAAGAAAGCTTGAAAATGACATTATAAATATAAATGTAGAAAATTATGTGATGAATCTAAAATGTGGCGACTCTATTTTTAATATTTCTACACAAAAAGCAGATGAATATCCTGATCTTCCAAAGCTTGAAGAGGATATTAAAATAGTTATATCTTCTAAAGATTTAAAAAATATTGTAAAGAAAACAACTTTTGCAGTTTCTACAGATGAATCAAGAATTGTATTTACTGGCGTTTTAATGGATATAAAGAAAAACTTTATAAATTTTGTTGCACTAGATGGATTTAGAATGGCAATTCAAAAGCTTGTTAAGGAAACTGGCATAGAAAATAAAGTTATTATTCCATCAAGATCACTTAATGAACTTGTAAAAATAATTGACGATGATATAGATGTAACTCTTAATATTTCAAGAAATAATATAGTTTTTAAATTTGATGAAACTGTATTTTATAGCACTCTATTAAGTGGAGAATTTTTCAGCTACAGTGCACTTTTGAGAGATGAACACAAAATTTCTACTACTGTTTCTAAAAGAGAATTTCAACTTGCAGTTGAAAGAGCATCTCTACTTGCAAGAGAAGATAGAGCAAATCTTATAAAGTTAAATGTAAATGAAAGCTATATTGATATAAAAAGTAATTCTGAAATTGGTGATGTTTTTGAAAAAGTAAAAACATCAGAACATGATGAAACTTTGGATATTGCTTTTAATTCAAGATATATTTTAGATGGAGTTAAAATTTTAGAATCAGAAGAAATTGTGCTTAATTTCACAGATTCTGTAAATCCACTAATAATAACTGAAGTGGAAGACGACTCATATATTTATCTTGTACTTCCAGTAAGACTTGCGGGGTAATATGGAAACTATAAATATAGATACTGAATATATAAAACTAGATTCTCTTCTAAAACTTACAGGACTTGCTGAATCAGGAGGATTTGCAAAAGCTATGATTTTAGATGGACTTGTTAAAGTTAATGGAGAAGTAGAAACTAGAAGAGGCAAAAAATTATATAAGGGAGATAAAATTTCCTTTATGGGAAATGAATTTGTTATTGGTGAAAAATGAAACTCAAATATCTAAGACTTTTTAATTTCAGAAATTACAAGAGTTTAGATTTTAATCCTGGTGAAAATATAAATGTTCTCTACGGTTTAAATGCTTCAGGAAAGACAAATTTAATTGAATCAATTTATATGTCTATAAGGGCAAATTCCTTTAGAAATTCAAAGGACAAAGATCTTATAAATATAGATGAAAATTCTTCTAGTATTATTTCTAGATATAATACTTATGATTATAAAGATGACTTTAGAGTTGAAATTTCAAAATTTGAAAATAAAAAATTATTTATTAATGATGAAAAAGTAAATACAAAGGACTTTAGAAAATCAAGATTTGTGGTCCTATTTAATCCTGATGATCTCAATATGATAAAATATTCACCAAAAGAAAGAAGAAAATTTTTAGACGATTTGCTATCTAATATTGATTTAAACTATGATTTTTATATGTATAAATACAGAAGACTTTTATTCGAGAGAAATAAACTTTTGAAAATGAATATGGATAAAAATCTCTTAGATGTATATGACAGAGAAATCGTAAAAAATGGCACAAAAATAATCATTATGAGGCTAAAGACAATTAAGAAATTAAATGAAATTGCAAAAGAGCATTATAAATTAATTTCTGGAGATGATTTAAATATTACTTATCTCTCAACAGTTCCAGTTTTTGTAGATGAAAGAGAACTTATGGAAAATTATTTTAAACTCATGAAGGATTCTCTAAACAAGGACATGGAGAAAAAATATACCACTATTGGTCCTCACAGAGATGATTTAGATTTTAAAATCAACAAATTTTCTTCTAAAAGTTATGGTTCTCAAGGTGAACAGAGAAGTATTGTACTTAGTTTAAAATTAGCTGAAGCAGATTTAATAAAAGATTTATATAAAATAAAACCTCTCCTTCTTCTTGATGATGTTTTTTCTGAAATTGATTCAAATAGAAGTAGGTATTTATTACATTCATTAAAAGATTTACAGACCTTTATTACTACAACAGAAACTGATGAATTTTTAAAATCAGTTGATGCAAATTTTTATAGAATAAGTGAAGGCAAAGTAATGTATTAGAATAGGAGATAAAATGGCGAAGGATAAGAGACATTATGACGCATCGGACATACAGGTCTTAGAGGGACTAGATCCAGTTAGAAAAAGACCTGGTATGTATATTGGTTCTACTGGACCAAGAGGTTTACATCATCTAGTTTATGAAATTGTAGACAACTCAATAGATGAAGCTCTTGCTGGTATTTGCGATCATATAATTATAAAGATAAATAAAAATGGAAGCGTAGAAATTACTGATAATGGTTCAGGTATTCCTGTTGCTATACATCCGCAAACTGGAAAATCTACAGTAGAAACTGTACTTACAATACTTCACGCAGGTGGAAAATTTAACAATTCTGCCTATAAGGTTTCTGGTGGACTTCATGGTGTAGGTGTATCTGTTGTAAATGCTCTTTCAAATAAATTAGTTGCAACTGTAAAAAGAGATGGCAAAATTTATAGACAAGAGTTTTCCAAAGGTATTAGAAAAAGTGAACTTGAAGTAATTGGAGAAACAAAAAAAGAAGACACTGGAACTACAATTTATTTTGAACCAGATGATACAATCTTTGAAACTGTAGAATTTTCTGACGAAGTTTTATCTAAAAGATTTAGAGAAATGGCATTTCTTAATAAGGGCATAAAAATTGAATTTATTGATGAAAGAAAAGATTTAAGAGAAGTATTTCACTATGAAGGTGGAATTAAATCCTTTGTTGAATTTATAAATCACAAGAAAAAGCCAGTTCACGATGAAATAATATATATTGATGAAGTTAGAGAAGAAACTGCTGTAGAAATTGCAATTCAATACACAGATTCTTATTCAGAAGTTGTACTTTCTTTTGCAAATAATATTAATACTGAAGAAGGTGGAAGTCACCTTTCAGGATTTAGATCTGCTCTTACAAGAACTTTGAACGATTATGGTAGAAAAAATAACATAATTAAAGAAAAAGAAGAAAATCTTTCTGGTGAAGATGTAAGAGAAGGAATATCAGCAGTAATAAGTGTAAAACTTCCTGATCCGCAATTTGAAGGACAAACTAAGGCAAAACTTGGTAATTCAGAAACTAGGGGAATTGTAGATTCAGTTTTATCAGAAGATTTGGCAGTTTTCTTGGAAGAAAATCCAAAGGTTGGAAAACAAATATTAGATAAGGCCCTTTCAGCAAGACGTGCAAGAGAAGCTGCAAGAAAGGCAAGAGACTTAACTAGAAAGAAAAACAATTTAGAGTCTATGACTCTACCAGGTAAGCTTGCAGATTGTCAAAATGATGATCCAGGTAGAAATGAAATCTTCTTAGTCGAAGGTAATTCTGCCGGTGGTTCTGCAAAGGACGGAAGAGATTCAGCATATCAAGCAATTCTTCCTCTAAGAGGAAAAATTATGAATGTTGAAAAGGCAAGACTTGATAGAATGCTTAATTCATCTGAAATTCGTGCAATGATTACTGCCTTTGGAACAGGAATTGGCGAAGAATTTAACATAGAAAAATTAAGATACGATAAAATTATAATAATGACCGATGCCGATGTTGATGGTGCCCATATTATGACACTTCTTTTGACATTCTTCTTTAGATATATGAAACCTTTAATAGAAGAAGGCCATGTCTATGTTGCACAAGCTCCATTATTTGGAATAGAAAAGGGAACTAAAATACTCAGATATTGTCATAATGAAAAGGAACTTAGACTTGCACTTAAAGAGTATGACGATGCGAAAATAAATATTAAAAGATACAAGGGTCTTGGTGAAATGGATCCTGAACAACTTTGGGAAACTACAATGAATCCAGATAATAGACTTCTTTTAAAGGTAAATATAGATGATTTATCTGAAGCTGATGATACTTTTACAGTTTTAATGGGAACAGAAGTTGAGCCAAGAAGAGAATTTATAACAGAAAATGCAGTTTATGCAGATTATATTGATGCATAGGAGTGAAAGATGACTGAAAATAATTTTATAGAATCAGGAATACTTGATGTTGATATTAATAAAAAGATGAGGTCTTCTTATCTCGACTATTCAATGTCTGTAATAGTGGCAAGAGCACTTCCTGATGTACGTGATGGATTAAAACCAGTTCATAGAAGAATTTTATACGGAATGCAGGGACTTAATCTTGCATCAAATGGACCTTACAGAAAGTCAGCAAGACTTGTTGGGGATGTAATGGGTAAGTATCACCCTCATGGTGACTCATCTATTTATGAAGCAACAGTAAGACTTGCTCAAGATTTTAACACAAGATATCCCTTAGTAGATGGACAAGGAAACTTTGGTAATATTGACGGCGATGGCGCTGCAGCTATGCGTTATACAGAAGTTAGAATGACTAAGCTTGCAGAAGAAATGCTAAGAGATATTAACAAAGATACTGTTAATTTTGTACCAAACTTTGATGAAAATGAAAAAGAGCCAACTATACTTCCATCAAGATTTCCAAATTTATTAGTAAATGGTTCTTCTGGTATTGCTGTAGGTATGGCCACAAATATGGCTCCACACAATATGAATGAGTCTATTGATGGAATCATAGCATATATTGATGATGACAATATTTCTATTTCTGAATTAAATGAAATAATCAAGGGACCAGATTTTCCTACAGGTGCCCAAATTATGGGAACTGAAGGGATTAAATCTGCTTATGAAACAGGTAGAGGAAAAATAACTGTAAGAGCAGTTGCAGAAATTAAAACTTTTAAAAACAATCGTGAAAAAATTGTAATTACAGAACTTCCTTATCAAGTAAATAAATCATCCTTAATTATGAAAATAGCTGAACTTGCTAAAAATAAAGTAATTGATGGAATTTCAAATATAACAGATGCTTCCAATAGAAAAGGCATCAACATAATAGTTGAATTAAAACGTGATGCCAATGCAGAAGTTGTTTTAAATAAACTTTACAAAAACACTCAAATGCAAACAACTTTTGGAATTATAAATCTTGCCCTTGTAAATGGAAAACCAGAAATTTTAAATTTAAAGGAAATAATAAGATATTATGTTGATCATCAAGTTGAAGTTGTAACAAGAAGGACAAAATTTGATTTAGATAAAGCTGAAAAGAGAGCTCACATAGTTGAAGGACTTTTTATTGCACTTGATAATATTGACAGAATTATAAAAATAGTAAGGGCATCAAAAGATGACAATGAAGCAAAAGAAAAATTCTACCAAGAATTTAAACTAACTGAAGCACAATCTCAAGCTATTTTAGACATGAGAATTAGGAGACTTACAGGACTTGAAAGAGAAAGACTTGAAGCTGAATATGAAAAACTAAAGGCTGATATAAAATGGTTTAAAGAAGTTTTAGAAAATAATGATGTACTTATGAATGTTATAAAAGAAGAACTTCTTGAAATTAAATCAAAATATGGTGATCTTAGAAGAACTGTAATTTCTCATGACAGAACTGATATTGAGATGGAAGATATTATAAAGAGAGAAGATGTTGTAATAACTCTTACTCAATTTGGCTACATCAAGAGAATGAGTGAAGGAACTTATAAGCCACAAAAAAGAGGTGGAAGAGGAGTTTCATCGGGAAATATGAGAGATGAAGACTTTGTAAAAGAACTTTTTGTTACTTCAACTCACGATATGATTTTATTCTTTACATCTCTAGGAAATGTATTTAAATTAAAAGCTTTTGAAATTCCTGAAGATTCTAGAACTTCAAGGGGAACTGCTATTATTAATCTTCTAGATTTAGATGAAGGCGAAAGAGTAACTTCAATAATACCTGTGGAAGAATATGACCCTGATATGAATTTCTTAATGGTTACAGAAAAGGGACTTATAAAGAGAACACCTTTTAAAGAATATAAAAATATTAGGAAATCAGGAATAATTGCAATAAAATTAAATGAAGATGACAAATTAATTGATGTACATTTGACTAAAGATGATGAAGACGTAATGCTTGTAACTAAAAAAGGTCTTGCCATAAGATTTAATGAAGAACAAGTAAGAAAATCTGGTAGAAATTCAATGGGCGTTAAGTCAATTGATCTTAGTGAAGATGACATTGTAGTTTCATCTGATCTTGTTTGTGAAGATAAATATTTACTTGTAATTTCAGAAAATGGATTTGGAAAATTAACTGAAATTTCTAAATATAGACCTCAAAATAGAGGCGGCAAGGGTCTTTTAACTTATAAAATTACTAAAAAGACAGGAGATTTAGCTGCTGCAACAGTTGTTGAAAAAGAAGACGATGTTATGATAATTGCAGATTCTGGAATTATTATTAGAATTTTAACAGAAGATATTTCTATCCAAGGTAGAAACACTTCTGGTGTTAAACTTATGAATTTGACAGATGCAAAAGTTGTAGCTGTTGCCAATTATATTGGAGACTAGGAGGCTTTATGGAATTTAAATTAGAGTCAAAAAATACTGATGAATTTTTAGTTTTATATCCAAAGGGAGAACTTGACGTTTACAATACAAAAAAATTTAAAGAAAAATCTTTAAAGATTTATGAAAAAGATAAAAAAGATATTTTATTCGACTTTGGTGAATTGGAATATCTTGACTCAACAGGTCTTGGTTCACTAATCTATATACTAAAAGAAATTGAAAAAGATGGTAATAAAATTGTAATTGAAAATATAAACAATTCAATAATGAAGCTCTTTAAGATAACTAAACTTGAAGATATGTTTGAAATTAGGGGGTAGTATGGATAAAATTAAATATCAAATACCTAATGATGCAAAATATTTTTCAACAGTTAGACTTACCTTATCTGGGATTTTGAATCTTTTAAATAGAAACATTGAAGAAATTGAAGATTTAAAAATGGCAGTGACAGAGAGTTTAAATATTGCACAAAATTGTACAGATTTAGATTATATAGATTTAGTATTTGAAATAGAAGAAGAAAAAAATATTAAAATTTTTGTTAGTGAAATAGAAAAAGATAAGTTAGATTCATCTGAGAATTTATTTCTTGCCAAAACTATTATTGAATCTCTTGTTGATGAATGTTATTTTGATGGAAATAAATTAATTTTGTCAAAAAAATTGTAAGGGTTTGTTATGAATTTAAAAGAATACAACAATTTAGATAGAAGACTTACAAAAGAAGAGAGAAAACAACTCTTTAAAGAGTATCATGAAACAGAAGATCAAGAAATAAGAGATATTTTAATTGAAGAGCATCTTTATATTGCAGAAATCCTATCTAAAAAGTATACAGGTAGAGGAATAGATTATGACGATATTTATCAAGTTGCATCTATAGGACTAATCTATGCCATAGAGAGATATGATCCAGACAAGGGTTTTGAATTTTCATCTTTTGCAACACCAACTATAATTGGAGAAATTAAAAAATATTTTAGGGATAATGGATGGACAATTAGAGTTCCAAGAAGAATTCAAGAGTTATCTAAAAAAATTGCAAATGCAACTGTAACTTTATCTCAAAAATATCAAAAAACTCCTACTATTGATGAGATAGCAGAATTTCTAAATTCAACTCCAGAAGAGATAATGGAAGCTATGGAAGCATCAAAAGTTTATACTCCTCAGTCTCTTGATATAACTTATGATTCAGGAGACGAAAGTGAAGTAAATCTATCAGATTTAATAGGAGTAGAGGAAAAATATTTTGACAAAATAGAATCAAATGACTTTTTCAAAAGAGCTATGGAAAATTTAGACGAAGTTGAAAAAACTATTTTAATCGACAGATATTTTAACAAAAAGACTCAAGTTGTAATTGCCAAAGAATTAAATATTTCTCAAATGACAGTTTCGAGAATAGAAAAAAAAGTTTTAGAAAAAATGAAAAAAGAACTTGCTAAAACTATGGAGGTATAATGAACAGGAATAGGTATTTAGTTACCCTTTTAAAATTAGTAAATTTATTTGAAATAGTTGTGTCCATTATGCTAATAGCTGGCGTTATAATTTCAGTGCCAGATATTTTAAAATATTATTTAAAAATACTTACAAGTGATGCAACACTTTCCTATAAAATATTTCAAAATTTTCTCTCCCATGTACTTTTACTGGTAATAGCAATAGAATTTGTAGTTTTGATGATTGCACATACAGATGCAAATATTATTCACTTGATATTACTTGTAATTTCGAGAAAAATGTTAGTATATTCAGATAATATGGTGGACTTACTTATTGCGACAATAGCAATTGCAGTATTATTTGCAGTAAGAAAATTTTTACTTACGGGAGTAAATATGGATAGCACAACAAATGAACAAAATGAATTCTCTGCATCTACTCCTATAAAAATACTCAACAAAAAGTATGGCTTTGACATAGAACCAGGCGATTCAACTACACTTGGAGGATATGTATCAGCCCTTCTTATTAAAAATGCAGAAGAAGCAGAAGCTGGAGTAATAGTTGAAGATGGAAATTATATTTTCCAAATAGTAAAAATGGCAACTGGTGGAGTTATAGAGACTGTTTCAGTTGAAAGTATTGATGAAAAAGAAAAGAAAAATAAATAATTTAATTTTAACCTATGAGATAAAACTCATAGGTTCTTTATTTTAAAATTATTAAAAAATTTTTATATCAAATAAAATGTTAATAAAAAATAAAAGATATTTAATAACAAATGTAGATAGAATTAAAAAAATGTGAATAACTTTTTGAAATTTTTCCAAGAAAATTAATAAAAATCATAAAAATAGGCACTTATCCACAAAAAAAGGCTCGATATTATCTCGAGCCTTAATTTTTATATTACATAGTTTTTTTATCAGCTGGTAAAAATGAATCAACAATACCAAGAATAAGTGCGCCGATAATAGCACCGAGAATTGATACAGTAAATCCATCTACGATTTTACCTGTGATAAATAGAATGATAGCAGCAACTACAAATCCGACAGCTCCTCTACCAAATGGTGAAGCGTCAACACCTGTGAATTTATTAATTGCCCAGTCTAAAATACCAATTACAACAGCTGCTAAAATTGCAGTTGTATACCCATCAGTTTGAATTCCTATAGAAAGTGCAGAAGTTATAAGAATTGCTAATCCACTAATAAGAATTTTGATTATTAATTTTATCATAATCTCCCCTCCTGATTTATTTATAACCAATGAATAACAATTTAAACAATTTTTTCTAATTTGGGTATAAAAAAATAGGAGGTTTATCATGAAATTTTTAAAAATAGAAGTATTTATACCAAGAGAAAATACGAAAAAATTAATGGAAAAAATAAATGAAGGCGGATTTTTAAGAGAAGAAAACTATGATTTTTGCTACGCAGAAACACCTGTAACAGGACACTTTAGACCAATTGAAGGGGCAAATCCCTACATAGGTAGTCTTGGAAAAATTGAAGATGTGCTAGAAAATAAAGTTGAATTTAGAATAAGAAAAAGTGATTTAGATGAAGTTATGAAAATAATAAAGAAAAATCATCCCTATGAAGTTCCAGTTATAAATGTAATAGAACTTTTTAATGACTAGTTTAAATTTTAAATCAAAAAAAATCACCTGCTAATGCAAGTGATAGTGGCGTCCACGAGAGGAGTCGAACCTCCGGCCCCACGCTTAGGAGGCGTGTGCTCTATCCTACTGAGCTACGTAGACCTATAAAATAATTGTATATAAATTTTTAAGAAGTGTCAATTTTTTTTGACACTTCTAGTTTTTTAAAATTTTTTATTTTAAATTTGAAATTTTTATTTAAAATTTTTTATAATTTTAAGCTGCCTTTTCTATATTTACAAAAATTTCTTCAAAGACTTTTTTAAATTTATTAAAAAATCCTTTTTCATAAACCTTGTCCTTAACAATTAAATAACTTTTATAAACTAAGTCATCATCTTTGTAAAAAGAAATTTTTCCAACTGAAGTACCTGCTTCTAGGGGAGCTTTTAAATCTTCATCAATACTTACTATTTCTTTTAATTTTTTATCGGACTTTGAAAGAATATATCCAACTTCCTTTTGATAAACTGGTATTCCTTCATCTTGAGAGTTAAGAACTTCTATAGTTCTAACTTCTTTTTCTGTATCTCCCACTGCATTATAGCCATAATCTTCAAATCCTCTTGTGATAAGTCTTTTGCAAGCCACAAATCTTTCAAAATCAGAATTTGAACCAGTTGTTATACAAATTAATCGCATGTCCTTTGATTTATTTTCTACACCCTTTTCAAGGCCTGTCAAAATTACACATCTGCCAGCTGCATTTGTGTAGCCGGTTTTTAAACCATCAACTTCAGGAACAATACCAAGAACTGGATTTGTACTATATTCTATAAAATTTCTCTCGGGCTCTTCTAATTTTTCAATTGTTGTATATTGTAAAATCTCAGGATGTTGTTTTAAAAGTTCTGTTGCAAGTTTAAACATTTCCCTTGTTGTCATCTTGTTATAATCGGTGATTTCATAATCTGTAAGTCCAGTTGGATTTACCATTAGTGAATTTTTTAGTCCAAGCTCTTCACATTTGTCATTCATCATTTTTACAAAGGCATCTGTTGAGCCTGCAATGTATTTTGCAAGGGCAGTTATGGCATCATTACCTGATACAACCATTGAGGCTTCAATTAGTTTTTCTACACTAACCTTGTCGCCTTCCTTTAATTTAAAAGTTGAACCAGTAAGAGATGCAACTTCGTAATCAATTTCTACTTCATCCTTTAGTGAGATTGACCCATCAGAAACTTTATCTAAGACAACAAAAATTGAAACAAGCTTTGAAGTCGATGCCATTGCACGAACTTCATCTAAATTATAACCTTCTAAAATTTCGCCAGATTTGTAATCTCCTAAAAGATAAGATTTTGTAAGTCCTTCTAAGGGAACTTCTTCCAATTTTTTTATTTTATCGGCTTCATATTGATTGGCTTTTTGTACGCCTTCTTTAGTTGGAACTAAGAAGTCTTTATTTCTAATTGTATTTGGATCAATTTCCTTGGTATTTTGATTTGTATTTTGATTTGTATTTTGATTTGTGTTTTCTACTGTTTTTACATTTTCAGCCATTACATTTATTGGGGATAAAAATAATATAGAAACAATAGATAAGTATAGAAGTAATTTCTTCATCTTTCACCTCGGCAAATATTGTACCAAATTATAAATAAATTGTAAATTAAAGACAAATTAGCTCTTTATTATTATAGGAGCTAATTTGTGGGTATTAGTTATTAATGTAAGCATCAATATGTTATAATAATTTTTGTAATTAAAAAATCTATAAGGAGATTATAATGGATAAAGAAAAAATTGAAAAAGCTGTAGAAATGATAATCGAAGCAATTGGAGAAGACAAAACTAGAGAAGGTTTAGTTGAAACTCCAGCTAGGGTTGCAAGGATGTATGAAGAAGTCTTTGCAGGTATTGGCAAAACTGCTGAAGAACATCTTTCAAAAACTTTTGAGATTACTGAAGATAATATTGTTGTAGTAAAGGATATAAACTTCTACTCAATGTGTGAGCATCACTTCCTTCCATTTTATGGCAAGGCTCACATTGCATATATTCCAGACCAAAAAGTTGCTGGACTTTCTAAACTTGCAAGAACTGTTGAAACTTATGCAAAAAAACCACAACTTCAAGAAAGACTTAGCATTGAAGTTGCAGATGCAATGATGAAATACCTTGAACCAAAGGGAGTTTTAGTTGTTATTGAAGCTGAGCACATGTGCATGAATATGAGAGGAGTTAAAAAACCTGGCTCAAAAACTGTTACAGCAGTTGCTAGAGGCGTTTTAGAAACTGATGAAAAACAAAAGCAAGAAGCTTTTAGATTAATTGAATTCAAGTGAAAAACACAAATAAAATCATTAAGAGCAAAATCTACAATGATTATTTAAATGAATTAGAGTACCTTGAAAGGGATAGATTCTTTTGTAGGCACAATTATGAACATTTTATATCTGTTGCTAGAATTTGCTACATTTTAAAATTAGAAGAAGATGTTGATGTTGATAAGGATATGATTTATTCAACGGCACTTTTACATGATTTAGGTCGTGTAATTGAGATTAAAGAAGGGATAAATCATGCTAAGGCATCAGTTGATATAGCAAGAGAAATTTTAGAAATTACAGATTTTTCTAGTGAAGAAAAAGATAGAATTTTAAACTGCATAGCCTATCACAGGACTAAGGATTTGGCAGAAGATGAATTTTTCAATATTTTTTATAGGTCAGATAAGTTATCGAGACCTTGCTTTAGATGTCCTGCCTATGAGGCTTGCAATTGGTCCTATGAGAAGAAAAATCACGAAATAAAATATTGATGGGAGAATTATGGATTTTATCAAGATAAAAGACCTTGAAGTTTATGCAAATCATGGACTTTTTGGAGAAGAAAAAAAACTTGGACAAAAATTTTTAATAAGTGCAGAAATTGGACTTAGTTTTAGAAAATGTGCAATAGAAAAAAATTTGGATGAATCCATAGATTATGGAAAATTATCCCATGAGCTTTATGACTTATTTAAAGGAGAAACTGAAGATTTAATTGAGACTCTTTCCTATAAGCTTACAAAATTTATTTTTGACAATTATGAAATTGCACAGACAGTTGATTTAACAATAAAAAAACCATGGGCGCCAATAAATTTGCCCCTTGATACAGCTTCTGTTAGATGTAATAAAAAAAGAAGAAATTATTACATCGGCATTGGCACAAATCTTGGCGATAGAGAAGGATATATAAAAAGTGCCCTTGAAATGATGGAAAGAGAAGGTCTTAAAGTTCTTGATAAGGCAAGTATTATAGAGACAAAGGCTTGGGGAAAAACTGACCAAGGCGACTTTTTAAACACAGTTGTAAAAGTTTCTTCTTATGAAAATCCCCATGATTTGCTTCACATTTTGCAAAAGATTGAGCTTGATTTAGGAAGAGTTAGACATGAAAAATGGGGCGAGAGGACAATTGATCTTGATATTTTATTTATTGATAGAGAAGTAATATTTACAGATGAATTAATTGTTCCTCATCCTTATATAGCAGAGCGTGAATTTGTTTTGGAATCTTTAAATGAATTAATTCCAAATTACTTCCATCCAATTTTAAATAAAAAAATAAGTAAACTTTATGAAGAAGTGAGAAATGAAAATTAAAAAAATTGGCTGCGGCTGTCTTGTTATTATCCTAACTTTTCTTGCAATTATTTTTCTCATGAGTTTTTTCATAAATAGGGCTCAAGAAAAAAGAGACTTAGAAGAAAAAAACTACAGGGAAAATTATATTGAAGACAGTGCAAAATTGGCAGTTAGAATGGCAAAGAGAAATGATCTTTTTCCTTCTGTTATGATTGCACAGTCAATTCTAGAAAGTAACTGGGGAAGATCTCAGCTTTCACTTGAATATAATAATTATTTTGGCATTAAGGCAGTGAAAAAAAAAGATGGCATAGTCTTTGAGACAGAAGAATATGTTGAAGGCAAAAGCGGAAGGTATATGGAAAATTTTAAAAAATATTCTTCTAAAAGTGAATCCTTTAATCATTATGCAAAACTTCTTTCTACAGCTAAGAGATACTCTAAGGTAAAAACTGCCAAGGACTACAAAGAAGCAGCAAAATATATTCAAGAAGGCGGCTATGCAACTGATCCAAATTATGCCGACAAAATAATTTCTGTAATAGAAAAATATAATTTAAATAGATATGATGAGTAATAATCCCAGGAGGGATTATTTTAATTAAAAGGAGTACAAGGTGAATAAAAAATTACAAAATGCAATTATAGGCATTTCAGTCTTAATACCCTTTGGTTTAAGTTTATCTGGAATGAAAAATGAAATGGGAAAAAGTGCCCTATTATATTCAGTAATGTGGGGATTGATAAATTATTTATTTATTATGACAGCTGTTGATTTTATTTCAAAATACAAAAATATTTCAAAGCTACCAGGTTTAAAAATAAGAAAGAGAACTTATTATATAAATATATTTGTCTACATAGGATTTTTATTCTTTGTAAATATATACTTTTTACAACAAATGTATTTTAGAAATGTAGATATAATTAACACATTGGCAAGTCCAATATTTATAGTGGGATTATTTTTATTGTTTTTATTTAATTTACAAAATGGAAAATTCCTTATTAAAGATGAAAAAGAGACAGATATTTATGAAATTCCCAAAAAACATTCCTTTAGAAATGGAAATGATGTTCTTGGAAATGTAGTTGGATCCTATGAAAATGGATTAGTTTTAGGAAATTATTATTTTCCCTATGAAGGTATGAAATCTATTTCCAAGTCAAAAGAAAATGAAGTTATTATTAAGGGAAAAGATGATTCAAAAAATTATATCGTAAAGGTTGGATCAAAAAACTCTGAAAATCAATTGATTTCAGAAATAAAAGATGCCCTTGAAAAAGGAAAAATTGAAGAAAATAAAGTAAATTTAAAAAAGTTAAAAAATTTATAGGAAAACATTGACAAAAATAGAATCATGCTCTATACTATAGTTAAGCTAGCTGATGAAAACAAATTGGTAACTAAGAAAAGGTGATTCCAATGAAGAGTTTTAATTTATCCCGAAAGGGAAAAGTAGCAAAGTATCTCATTTGAAGTAGCTAAGTGCTAAAGGTTTAAATGCTTAATTTAAGAGATATAGAGCTATAGTTACATAACAACTGAAAATTAAATTTAAGAGACTCTCTAATGAGTCTCTTTTTTTGTATTTTGGAAATTTAAAGTGTGAAAATTTAATTTTAGTCTAATAATTAAAAAAATATATAAAAATGCTCATTTGCAACTAAAAGTTTCCCCTCTATTTGCTTGTTCGACAAATGTTTTTTTGCTATATTTGATTTGGATATCCAAAATATTATTAAAATTTCAAATTCAAAAAATTTTACTTAAGCATAAAATTAAAACTTTGAAAAAATTTTTTAATAACTTGACAAATTTGTATATCGGGACTATAGTGTAAATATAAAGTATATACACTTTGTTTTTGTATTATTTTTAAAAAGCCTTAATTAAAAAATTTTTATAAAATTAATCTTTAATTTTAAGCCAATAATTATTTTTATTGTTAAAAAATTTTCCAACAAAATAAGAAATTTTGTAATATTTATTTAATTTGAAAAGCTTTTTCTCTTGTAATACAATAAAGAAAAATAGGAGGTATTTATGAAAAAGAAAATTTTAGCTATTTTACTTGTGCTATCATTCGCACTTACTCTTGGTGCTTGTAGCGCTAACACGACATCTTACCTTGACTCAGCTCAAAAGGTCGCAGACTGGAAGGGCTCAAAAGTTTCAGGAAAACTAGAATACAATGTTGAAGTTAAAGATCCTGAAACAAATGAAATATTGAATATTAATTTCCCTGTAACTCTTACTGGCGAACAAATGGGAAGAGACAAGGCTCACGTTGTAATGAACATGGACTTCTCAAAGTTCAAAGAACTTATTGCTAAAAAAGCTGGTTCAGATGAAGAGGTTGCAAGTCTTAACAAAGATGTGCCTGACAAAATTAAAATGGATATCTTTGTAAAAGATAATGAAGTTATTATGTCAAAGGACATTTTCGCCCTAGCTGGAGATGGACTTAAGGACATCAAGGAAGACTACATCTCAATTTCCAATGAAGAAAATGGTCTTTCTCCAAAGGCAACAAAATACTTTAGCTCTGAAGAATTTAAGACTGATTTATTAGATTTAATGAACACTGCATCTAAAGATATTAAGCAAGGAATTGACTACAAGGTTGAAGGCAACACTTATACTTTAAACACTACAAGTGATGCCGTTATTGACGAATTTATCAAATATGCAGATAACATTATGAAAAATTGGGACGCTGTTTCAACAAGCGCTCTTAAAATTGTTGATAAGGCTGGTCTTCCATTAACTGACGAAGAAAAGAAAGATTTCAAAGAACTTAACAAAGAATACAAGGCAGAAGATTTAAAAGAAGCTGCTAAGGGAATTAAAGAAATGATTAAGGGCTCAAGCCTTTCTGAAAAAACTACTTTTGAAGAAAATAAATTCAAACAAGAACTTGCCTTTACATTTAACTTTGCTGATTTCGTAAAAGTTTCTGTTAAGGGAAATGTTGATACAGTTAAGGACGAAAATGTAAAAATTAACTTCCCAACATCAGTTAAGAAATTAACTATGGATGAATACATGAATTTAATTATGCCAAAAATGAATGTAGTTACAGTAAGAGTAAATGGAGAAGATATTACTTTTGAAGATCCTGAAGCTCTTCCAAAAATCATGAATAATAGAACAATGCTTGCAGCTCGTGCTTTCTATGAAAAAATTGGTGCAAAAGTTGATTGGAATGGAAAAGCTAGAACTGTTACAGTTTCTAAAGATAAGGACAAAATTGTTCTTACAATTGGTTCAAATAAAGCTCTTGTAAATGGCAAAGAAGTTGCTATTGATTCAGCTGCAACTATTGTAAATGACAAAACTTACATCCCAGTAAGATTTGTATCTGAAGCTTTTGGCTACAAGGTTAAATATGATCCTAACGAAGGAATGCCAATAGTTGATATCTTTAACATCACTGAAAAAGAACTTGCAGACAAACTTCAAGAACTTGAAAAAGAAGAAAATTACAAGATGATTGCTTCAATGAAATCAACTGGACAAAAGGACGAAGAAATTGTAAAAACTTTAAAAGACCTTTATGAAGGCGAAGAATTAGAAAAAATTCTTGCAGCAAAAGCTGACCTTGACAAAAACCCTGAACTTCTAAAAAAATACCAAGACCAAGTTAAAAAGGAAATGGAAGAATTTTTAGGAGACGATAAGGAAGAAGTTAAAGAAGAAAAGTCTGAAACTAAAGAAGTTAAAGAAGAAAAAGTTGCTGAAAAAACAGAAAAAACTGCAGAAAAAGCAGCAAAAGTTTTATTTTCAGTAATCCAATAATTTAATTTAAAATTAAAAATTAGAATCCCAAGGGCAAAGGCTCTTGGGATTTTTTTATAAATTTCTAAAAAAATTTTTTATGAAAAATAAGAATAAAATTAAAATAATTAATTATTTTATTTTATGATTAGTCTACTTATAAATTATTCTTTGTGATAATATATAGTAGTATTTAGAATAAAATTATAAAAATTATACTATATGGGGGATTCATGAAAATATTAAAAAGAGACAAGAGAGAGGCTACTTTTGACCATCTGAAGATAAAAAATGCAATTGAAAAGGCCTTTGATTCTGTTGGAAAAGAATACGATGACAATGTAATAAATAATTATGCTCTTGACATTAAAGAAAAGCTTATGAAAAATTATGATCCCAAGAATCCTCCCACAGTTGAGGAAATCCAGGATCTAGTTGAATTAAAGCTAATTGATGAAAAAGAAATTGAAGTTGTAAAGGCCTATATTCTTTATAGAAATAGGCATTCTGAAGAAAGACAAATTTTAGATAAATTTTCTTATTTTATTAAAGATAAAAATGTAATAAAGATTTTAAAATTTGTTAGAAAAAATTATGATCCAAAAAAATACGAGTTGGAAAATTTATACAACAAGTTTGAATCTTTTGTGAAAAAGGACCAAAGTCAAGATGCCTATCTTTCTGAAATTATAAAGGCTGCCAGTGAACTTACTGATAAGGACTCACCTAAATGGGAATTTATTGCTGCCCTATTTTTAAACTATGATTTGGAAAAGAAAATTGCAGAAAATTTGCATGACATAAATATAAATAATTTCTACGAAAAAATAAAATTTTTAACTGAAAAAAATCTCTACGGAAAATATATTTTGGAAAATTATTCTAAGGAAGAAATTTTAGAACTTGAAAATTATATTGATAATTCAAGAAATCAGCTTTTAAATTATTCTGGTCTTGATCTTTTAATAAAGAGATATGTAATAAGAAGTCACGATGGCAGATTTGTGGAAAGCATCCAGGAGATGTTTATGGGCATTGCCATGCACCTTGCCATACCTGAAAAAAATAAGATTTATTGGGCAAAGAAATTTTATGATATTTATTCAACACTAAAGGTTACAGTGGCAACTCCAACTATGTCCAATGCGAGAAAGCCTTACAACCAGCTTTCATCTTGCTTTATAGACACAGTTCCAGATACTTTAAAGGGAATTTATCGCTCCATCGATAATTTTGCACAAATTTCTAAGCATGGAGGCGGAATGGGACTTTATTTTGGAAAAGTTCGTGCAACAGGTTCTGATATTAGAGGTTTTAAGGGTGTTGCTGGTGGAGTAATAAGATGGATTAAACTTGCTAATGACACTGCTGTTGCTGTTGATCAATTAGGAGTTCGTCAGGGTTCAGTTGCCTGCTATTTAGATGCTTGGCACAAGGACATTCCAGAATTTTTACAACTTAGGACAAATAATGGCGATGATAGAATGAAGGCACATGACATCTTCCCTGCTATTTGCTATCCAAATTTATTTTTTGAACTTGCAGAAAAAGATATAAATGCAACTTGGTATATGTTCGATCCTCACGAAATTTTAGAGAAAAAGGGTTATTCCCTTGAAGATTTTTACGGCAAGGAATGGGAAGAAAAATATAGAGAATGTATTGCAGATAAAAACATTTCAAGACGTGAAATGAGCGTCAAGGATTTAGTGAGACTTATTATAAAATCTCTTACAGAAACGGGAACTCCTTTCGCCTTTTATAGAGATAATGTCAATGAAATGAATCCAAATAAGCATAAGGGCATGATTTATTCTTCAAATCTTTGCACAGAAATTATGCAAAATATGTCTGCCATAGAAACTCTTGACACCACTATAGAAAATATCGATGGAGAAGAAATAATTGTTACAAAGACAAGACCTGGCGATTTTGTTGTATGTAATCTTGCCTCCCTTGTACTTGGAAATATTGATTTACAAGATGATGAGGGCTTAAAGGATATTGTTGCCACAACAGTTAGGGCCCTTGATAATGTAATCGACCTAAACTACTATCCAATACCTTATGCAAAAGTTACAAATAGGAAGTATAGGTCCATTGGACTTGGCACATCTGGTTATCATCACGCCCTTGTAAAAGCTGGCATGGCATTTTCTGATATAGAAGACCACCTAAAGTGGGCAGACGATGTTTATGAGAGAATAAATTATCATGCAATAACTGCTTCTATGGAAATTGCCAAGGAAAAGGGAGCCTATGATTTCTTTGAAGGATCTGACTGGCAAAGTGGCGAATATTTTGATTTAAGATATTATAAAGATGACAAGTGGAATAAACTTAGAGAAGATGTAAAAAATAATGGACTTAGAAATGGTTATATAATGGCAATTGCACCAACGGGATCAACTTCTATTATATCTGCAACAAGTGCTGGCGTTGATCCAATTATGAATAGGTACTTCTTGGAAGAAAAGAAGGGCTCAATCCTACCTAGAGTTGCACCAGATTTAACTCCGCAAACTTTTTGGCTTTACGAGAATGCTCATGAGCTAGACCAAAATTTTGTAATTGAAGCTGCTGCCATTCGTCAAAGACATATTGACCAAGCTCAATCAATTAATTTTTATATCACAACGGACTTTACAATGAGAAAAATTTTAAATCTCTATATAAAAGCAGCTAAGGAAAAAATAAAGTCAGTTTATTATGTTAGAAGTAAGTCACTAGAAGTGGAAGACTGCGATTATTGTGCGTCATAAAATAGGAGGAATTATGAAACTTTCAAAAAGAGGTCTTTTTAATGAAAAGGGCGACATTGAAACATCAAAGAGAAGAGTTATTAATGGAAACACAACAAATTTAAATGATTTTAACAATCTAAAATACAGCTGGACTAGTGACTGGTATCGCCAAGCCATGAATAATTTTTGGATACCAGAAGAAATTAATCTTTCACAAGATGTAAAGGACTATAGACTTTTAGATGTCCATGAAAAGACTGCCTACGACAAAATTTTGTCTTTTCTAATATATCTTGATTCACTACAAACTGCACAAATTCCAAAACTTCAATCCTATGTAACGGCAAATGAAATAAATTTGTGTCTATCAATTCAAGGTTATCAAGAGTCAATTCACTCTCAATCTTACTCTTATATTCTTGACACAATTTGTTCCCCAGAAGAGAGAGAAGAAATTCTCTACCAATACAAGGACGATGAAGTTCTCTTAAAGAGAAATAAATTTATTGGCGACCAATACCAAGATTTTTATGAAGACGAAAATATAGACAACTTCATGAAGGCTCTTATTGCAAATTATATTTTGGAAGGAATTTATTTTTACTCAGGCTTCTCCTTCTTCTACAATCTTGGAAGAATGGGCAAGATGCCTGGCACAGTATCTGAAATAAGATACATCAACAGAGATGAGAACACTCACCTTTGGCTCTTTAGAAGTATTATTCTTGAGATGAAAAAGGAAAATCCAGAAATATTTACTGATGAAAATATAAAAAAATATAAAGAGATGCTTAAAAAAGGTGTTGAAGAAGAAATCTCTTGGGGTAAGTATGTCATAGGCGATGAAATTAGAGGTCTAAATGAAAAAATGATCGAAGACTACATTATGTATCTTGGCAACTTGCGTTCAAGAAATTTAGGTTTCGGGAATCTCTTTGAAGAAAACACTGAAGAACCTGAATCCATGAAATGGGTTAGCGAATACTCCGATCCAAATCAAATTAAGACAGACTTTTTTGAAGCAAAGCCATCTGCTTATTCAAAATCTTCTGTAATAGAAGACGACCTTTAATAAAATAAAATTTTAGCCGGATCTTGCATCCGGTTTTTTAATTAAAAAATTTTAATTCATCCCAATTTAATAGGAGGAAAATTATGGAAAATAAAGGCAATAATAATAAGAGACCTCAATATAATTTACTTAGATATTACTTAATTGCCATCTTGGCAGTTTTTGCCCTAAACTGGTTGATTCTTCCTATGCTTTCACAAAATAGCATGGAAAACTCAGCGTATTCCGATTTTAGAAGAAATCTTAGCCAGGGAAAAATTGAGGAAGTAAACTTTAGGCAGGACCAAATTCTTTACACTTTAAAAGATGATAAAAAAATTTACAAAACTGGAAAGATGGAAGACCCAGATCTTGTTAAAGATTTAGAGGAAAAAAATGTAAAATATTCCTCAGAAATTCCTGAAAAACCAAGTTTATTTATGTCCTTTATAATGACTTGGGGAATTCCAATTTTGTTATTTTTCTTTTTACAAAGAGCCTTTGCCAAGAAAATAGCAGGCATGACTGGTGGTCCTGGAGGAATTTTTGGCGGCGGAAAGAAAATTGAAAAATACGAACCCAACGGCGAGACTGTAAATTTTGGAGATGTCGCAGGTCAAGAGGAAGCAGAAGAATCTCTTGTTGAAATTGTAGATTATTTAAAAAATCCAAAGAAGTACACAAGAATTGGTGCGAAATGCCCAAAGGGAGCCCTACTTGTAGGACCTCCAGGAACTGGTAAAACTTTACTTGCAAGGGCAGTTGCTGGCGAAAGCCATGTGCCTTTCTTCTCTATTGCAGGTTCTGAATTTGTGGAAATGTTTGTTGGTCGTGGAGCTGCAAGAGTTAGAGAACTTTTTGAAGAAGCAAAGAAAAATGCTCCTTGCATTATTTTTATAGACGAAATTGACACAATTGGAAAGAAGAGAGATTCAGCAGGAATTTCAGGTAACGATGAAAGAGAACAAACTTTAAATCAACTTTTATCTGAAATGGATGGTTTTGACGGAAACATAGGAATTGTTATGCTGGCTGCAACTAATAGACCAGAAATTTTAGACCCAGCCCTTTTAAGACCAGGAAGATTCGATAGACAAATTAGAGTTGAGCTTCCAACACTTAAAGACAGAATTGAAATATTAAAAGTTCACGCAAAGAAATATCTCATGGAAGATGGCATAGATTTTTCTCTTGTTGCAAGATCAACTGCCGGTGCATCTGGTGCTCAACTTGCAAATATTTTAAATGAAGCTGCTCTTCGTGCAGTGAGAATGGGTCACGACAAAGTTCGTCAAGAAGACATACAAGAATCCATTGAAGTTGTAATTGCAGGAGCACAAAGAAAGCAAGATATCCTATCTCCAGAAGAAAAGAAGAGGGTATCCTACCACGAAATTGGTCATGCCCTTGTTGCTGCCCTTCAAACTGGCTCTGAACCTGTGGAAAAAATTACAATTATACCAAGAACTTCAGGAGCTCTAGGTTATACTATGCAGGTTCCAAAAGATGAAAAAAATCTCTACACAAGAGAAGATTTAATAAATCATATAACAACTCTATGTGGTGGTCGTGCAGCAGAAGAAGTTATTTTTAATGAAGTATCAACTGGCGCTGCCAATGATATTGAAAAGGCAACAGAAACTGCTAGGGCTATGATAACTCAATATGGCATGGCTGACGAATTTGGCATGGTTAAGTTCCAAGATGCTGGTTCAAGATATATGGGCGACAATGGAAATATGAACTGCTCAGAAGAAACTAGAAAAGAAATTGACGACTTAATGGTTAAAATCATAAAAAATGCACAAGAAAATGCCAGAAAATTAATTGCAGACAATAGAGATGCCATGAAGGAACTTGCAGAATACTTGCTTGAAGAAGAAACAATAACTGGCAAACAATTTATGGAAATTTTATCAAAGTACAAGAACTTAGATGAAGAAGAATAAGAATTATGAAGAAGGCGGCATGAGCCGCCTTTTTTGATTGTGACTTTAGTCAGTTGAGCACGCAACGCGTGCGAAACAAAAAACTACCCGCTATGCGGGTAGGCAACAATAGGTTATACCAAAAATCACCTCAGTATTATAATAGAGTTGTTCAGACCTAAAATAATAAGAGGTGATTAATATGGCACAAAAGGCAAATTCATTATCACATACAAAATGGATGTGTAAATATCATATTGTCTTTACACCAAAGTATAGACGAAAAATAGTATTTAATCAATACCGAGATAGTTTGGGAGAAATATTTAGGACATTATGCAAATACAAAGGAGTAGAAATAATAGAAGGACATTTAATGCCAGATCATGTGCATATGTTAGTTAGTATTCCCCCAAAAATATCAGTGTCAAGTTTCATGGGATACTTGAAAGGAAAAAGTGCACTAATGATGTTTGACAAGCATGCAAACCTAAAATACAAATTTGGAAATAGACATTTTTGGGCAGAGGGATATTATGTAAGTACGGTAGGATTGAATGAACAAACAATAGCAAGGTATATAAGAGAGCAAGAGCAACACGACATAGCAATGGATAAATTGAGTGTAAAAGAATACGAAGATCCATTCAAAAGAAGATGAATAAAGCCCTTTCGGGGCTGGCTAAAGAGGCAAAAACAATAAGGTTTGAACAAAGTGAAAACCAGCGCCTTGAGACGCTGGTTGGTATCACTCGGGCTTATAGCCCGTGATCAAACCACCCGTTTTACGGGTGGTTATGATTTACCAAGTTTTATTAACTTACTTATTAAGCTTTGAAATTATTTGTGCTACTTCTGCCCTTGTTAAGTTTGCCTTAGGTGAGAACTTGTTGTTAGTAGTTCCACTTAGGATTCCCTTATTAACTAGGAATTCAATTTCGCCAAGAGCCCAGTCAGAGATTTCCTTTTGGTCATCAAAGACTACCATCTTAAGAGTTGAAGTGTCGTCACCCATTAGTTTTAGATAAGCTGCCAAAGTGTAAGCCATTTCTTCACGAGTGATGTCTTCATTAGCCATAGCTTTAGAAGTCTTTGGAAGAAGTTTATTTTCAACAGCCCAGTTCATGTATTCAGTGTAGAACTTGCCAGCTTCGATGTTCTTGTCCTTAACTTCAGCATATTTCTTTGTATCAACCTTGCCAAGTCTTCCAAGTATAGTGATAAATTCTCCGCGAGTAATTTTTTCATTTGGAGAGAACTTAAGCTCACTTGTACCCACCATTAACTTCTTGTTGATGGCATCGATAATAGGCTTTCTTGCCCAGTGATCAATTAAGTCAGCCTTAGAAACTTGTGAAAGTTCCTTTTGTAGTCCCTTTTCTAGGTCAAAAACTTCTTTTTCCCATTCCATTGTCTTAGCAGTAGAGAATTCTGCAGCCTTTGCCTTGTCCTTAGAATAAAGTTCAATCCATTCCTTTTCAACTTGAGGAAGGTCCTTCATGATTTTAGCTTCAAAGTCTGTTACAGTTTTTCTTGTTGATTCGCCAAGAGCTTCTCTGTTGCCAGAAACTAAATCATTAACTGATGAGCCAACCCAGTAGTAAGAATTTGCATCGTAAACTGGTGAATCATTTTTTGCTTCAGGAGTAGAGTCATTGATGTCAGGGAAAATTGGAATCCAAGGAATGTTAAGTGGACTTCCTAGAGTCATCCACATAAGACCCGGAGCTTCCTTTGGATAACCCTTCTTAATTTGGAAGATGTGGGCTTGCATTGTGTTAATGGATCCAATTGGTCTCTTGTGAGTCTTAGGGTTTGCCTTTCTTTCAGCTTTGTTGTCTGATGGAGTAAATTCAGTTCCATCAAGTCTATTTCTAAAGACATTTAATGCATGAGTGATGTCTATTTTTTCACTGCCTTCAGATAGGTCGTTTAACAAATCAAATCTCTTTGCATCGTAAGGAAGCTTTGAGTTAGGGTCAAGGTCGTGAATACCAGACCAAACTCTTGAACGAGATGTATCTGCAATTTCCTTAGGACCATAGGATCCAGCCATGTCCATAAGACCATCAGCAGTTTCCTTATAAGTCTTTGCTTTCTTTGCAACTTCGACTATGTCTTTTGATGCAATTACATTTTCCTTGTCCTTAAGGTCAACGCCACCTAGCCAAAAATCGTTAGGGAAGATACTAAATTTGTCGGCAGGATACTTAATGGCAACATATTGGTGGCCAGTGTAAATTTCCATGTACCAAACTTCATCTTGGTCGCCAAAGGCAACAATGTCACCCATTGACGCACCTTGCTCATCAATAGTTTTTGCCAAAAGTTCAATTGCGCCCCTAGCTGATTTTGCGTGTGCAAGTAAGAAAGTTGTCATACTTGCTTCATTGACACCATCTTTTACAAAAGGATCAGCCTTTAAGACTTCGTCTGATGGGTCAGCAGAAACTGTACAGAAGATACCTACACCTGCTTCATTGTAGCCAGCTGCATCGTAGACACCTTGTTCCATGTCTTTTGGCTTCTTAGAAGAGTCTGGAGTTGAGAAAAACTTCAAAGAGTCTTCCTTGTGTATGTATGTAAATCCGTTGTTGACATCAACCAACTTATCGCCTTTCTTGATTTCTCCACGTGGGTGAGTTACAAGTCTCATAGTCCTATTTCTTTGGTAGTCTTCAGTTCTTCCAAAGATAAAAGAACCATCAGTAGTTAGGTCTTTACCAACGATAATACCTGTGCAGGCAAAAGTTGGAACTGCCATGGATAAGACCATGCTAGATGCAAGACCTGCTATCAATAATCTCTTCTTGCTATTTTTCATAAATACCTCCTTGCTCCCTTTTATAAAAATGTTTTCTTTATCTAAATAAAGATGATAGGAGCGTTTTTATAAATATAAATTAACACCTGAGAGTATAATAAGTCAATGTTTTAATTTTGTACTAAATTTTGTCGATTTATCAATTAAAACCACAAAAGAAAAGTCTGCAAGTTATCTTGCAGACTTTTCTTTTGTGACTTTAGTCAGTTGAGCACGCAACGCGTGCGAAACAAAAAACTACCCGCTATGCGGGTAGGCAACAATAGGTTATACCAAAAAATCACCTCAGTATTATAATAGAGTTGTTCAGACCTAAAATAATAAGAGGTGATTAATATGGCACAAAAGGCAAATTCATTATCACATACAA
>NZ_JAFBDH010000007.1 GCF_016908115.1 Peptoniphilus gorbachii | reverse complement strand
AGGTGATTTTTGGTATAACCTATTGTTGCCTACCCGCATAGCGGGTAGTTTTATGTTTCGCACGCGTTGCGTGCTCAACTGACTAAAGTCACAATTAAAAAGGCGAGTCTCCTCGCCTTAATTTTATAATTTTTATTTTATAAATAAAGAATCAATATCTATATCTTTATCTATCATCTTTGTTTCAAGCATAAAGTCCTTAGTTCTCTTAAAGCCTTCCTTATCAGCATCAGTAATTTCTGTTGAGAAGTCGTACATCTTATACATTGTATCAAAGGCTTCTTGGTCAAGAGAAAGTGCCTTCATAACAATATCTCTTGTTTCCTTGCTGTTATTTTTCATGTAATCAGCAGTTTCTTTTTGAGCTTCCATTAATTTATCAATTACATCTTTGTGTTCATTGTAAAATTTTTCTGAAGTTGCAACGCAAATTATGGCATCAATTAAGCCCTTACCATTTGTGATTTCATTTTTGCCAGATTTTACAGCCTTATATCCAGCTGGTCCACCTAACATGGCAACATCAATGGCACCTGATTCGAGAGCAGCAGCTGCATCTGGTATAGACATATTTACATATTCCACATCATCTATTGTCATATTTGCTTTTTTAAGATAGGCAATTAAAAGTTCGTGTAAATTAGTTCCAGCAGGTCCTGCAATTTTTTTGCCCTTTAGTGATTCTGGGCTATTAAGTGACTTATCCATTGAATATAAACCGAAAGCTTCTGGAGCTCTTGAATACATATTTAAAACTTTTAAGTCAACTCCATTTGCCTTAGCAAGAATTGCTGATGATCCACCAAGTGCATAAAGTACATCAACATCACCTGCTGCAAGAGCTTGAGTTTGGTCTGCTCCACTTGTTATTTCGCTGTAGTTTACCTTAACTCCTGGCATGTTTTTTTCAAATATTCCCAATTCTTTTTCAACAATTGATGGCACATTTAGTGGTGATGTTACATAAGTTACATTTAACTTATCAAGAGATAACTTTTCAGCTTCCTTAGCTTCCTTTTTGTTGTCACTTTTGCCGCAAGCTGCAAGTAAAAATAGTGACATGACTATAATTGCAATTTTAAATATTTTTTTCATTTCTTTCTCCTTTAATTAAATTGTCAAAATGTTCTTTTAGTTCCTTACTTCCAAATTTTCTCTCTTCAAGGTAAAAATCATCTAGAATTTTACCTTCCTTCATTATTAAAATCCTGTTTCCCATTATAAGAGCTTCTTCTAGAGAGTGAGTTACAAATAAATAGCCAATTTTTTCCTCTTCAAAAAGATTTAAGACTTCTCTTTGCATCTTTTTTCTTGTAAAGCCATCAATAGCTGCAAAGGGCTCGTCCATTAGGATATAATCTTTTTTTGCCACTAAGGCTCTGGCAATGCTGACTCTACTTTTCATACCACCAGATAATTGTGATGGATAGGCCCCTTCAAAACCCCTTAACTTTATTTTTTCTATCCAAGTTTCAAGAAGTTTATCATCAACCTTGTCCTTTAAAGAAAATTTTATATTTTCCTTAACATTTTTCCAAGGAAATAATCTTGGCTCTTGAAAAACCATAGATGTGGAAATATTATTTGTAAAAATCTCTCCAGATGAAACTTTTTCAAGACCAGAAATTAATCTCAACAAAGTGCTTTTGCCACAAGAAGATTCGCCAATTAAAACTGTCCTATCCTCAGTTTTTAATTTCAAGTTTACATTTTTAATTGCCTTAATTTCTATGCCGTGAATGGCATAATTTTTGCAAACATCTTTAAGAATTATACCATTCATTTAAAGAATCTCCCTTCAAGCACTTGCTTGCAAGTTTAACAAAAATAAAATCTGTCAAATAACCAACAAATCCAATCATAATTATTCCCACAATTACTTTATCAATTCGAGACATCTGCCTTGCAAAATTTATCATATAGCCAAGCCCACTTGAAGCAGCAATCATTTCTGCTGCAATAATTGCTCTAAAACTATATCCTAGGGCAATTCTCATGCCAACAAAAATATCCTTTAGGGCAGAAGGAAGTGAAATTTTTAAAAATTTCTCATATTTGTTGTAGCCAAAAATATCGCCAACTTCTAATAAATTGGGGTCAACTACCATAAATCCCTTTTGAATATTTAAAAAGAGAGGGAAAAAAGATGCCAAAATAATAATAACTATTTTTGTTCCTTCTCCAATTCCCACCCAAAGTATTAGTATTGGCACTAAACTAAGGGGTGGAACATTTTTTATAAATCCAAATATTCCTTCAAAATATATGCTTGTTTCTGGATGAATTATAAATAAACTTGCAAATAAAATTGACAGTATAAAGGATATGCTAAAGCCTATTAAAACTCTCTTTATACTAATTAAAGTATCAATAAGAATAGAGCCATCTAAAAACATTTCTCTTGCAGTTAATAAAACTCTTTCTGGAGAGGGAAGAATATAATCACTCCAAATATTTAGCTTAGATAAAATTTGCCAAATAATTAGAATTATTATGAAGATTAAAATTTTTTTAAATTTTTTTCCATTTTCACATCTCACATCTCCACAGGCCCTTACAAGATTTACAGATTTGATAATTTTTATCAAAGATAATTATATCCCACTATCTTTTTAAACTCAATTTTCTAAGCATAAAAATTTTCATAAAAAAACTATTTGAGAAATTCTCAAATAGTTTAATTTTTTATAGTGATGCCTTGTAAATTTCTAAAATATCATCCTTTTTAAGTTCTACTACGCCCTTTATTGATCCACCAGCATGTCTTGCTGCTGCTTCTGCCATTTCTTCTAGTTTTTCATCATCAATACCAACTTCACCAAGAGTCATTGGTATATTCATATCATCTTCAAAGAACATGTGAAGGCGAGCAATTGCTTTTTTTGCATCATTAAATTTATCATCACTTGCCTTAATGCCAAAGACATTTATACCAAAATCTCTAATCATGTCAACTGTGTCATCATTTAAAATGTGATTTAAAAATCTTGGAGTTAAAATTGCAAGTCCAATTCCATGAGTGATGTCATAAAAAGCAGAAAGTTCATGTTCCATTGCGTGAACTGACCAAGGAGTTTCTTTTCCAGTAGATAAAAGTCCATTTATAGCCCAAGATGAAGCCCACATAATATTTGCTCTTGCTTCATAATTATCTGGATATTCCATGGCAATAGGTCCATAGTGTATACAAGTTTTTAAAATTCCTTCAGCAAGTCTATTTTGCATATAAGCTCCATCGCCTAAAGTGAAATAATTTTCCATAGTGTGACTCATTATGTCTGCAATTCCTGCTGCAGTATGTTTTGCATTAACTGTATATGTTAGTTCTGGATTTAAAATAGAAAATTTTGGAAGAGTATAAGCTGAGCCAAAACCAAGTTTTTGTTTTGTTTCAGGATTTGTAATAACTCCGCCAGCATCCATTTCTGAACCTGTTGCAGAAAGAGTTAAAATCGTTCCAATAGGAAGTGCCTTTTCAATTATTGCCTTTTTAATTACAATATCCCATGGATCACATTTAAGATAAACTGCTCCCGCAACTAATTTAGAAAGGTCAATTACAGAGCCGCCACCAACTGCCAAAATGAAGTCCAAATTATTTTCTCTTACAATTTTTACGCCCTCTCTTGCTGATTCAACTCTTGGGTTTGGTTCAATGCCAGAAAGTTCCTTGTAAAAAATATTATTTTCTTCAAGAATTTTTACTATTTCATCATAAAGACCACTTCTTTTAATTGAGCCTCCACCATAGGAAAGTAAAACTCTACTGCCATATTTTTTTATTTCAGAAGCCAAATTTTTCATTTGGTCCTTTCCAAAAAGAATTTTTGTCGTAACATTAAAAATAAAATCTTTCATTATGACCTCCTAGTCCTTAAACTGTGAATTATATAAATCAGCATAGACTCCCTTTTTAGCAAGAAGTTCTCTGTGATTTCCCTTTTCAACAATGTCTCCCTTGTCTAAAACTAAAATCACATCAGAATTTACAATAGTGGAAAGTCTGTGGGCGATAACAAAATTTGTCCTCTCATGGAGAAGGTTTTTCATTGCCTTTTGTATTAGGGCCTCTGTCCTTGTATCAACAGAAGAAGTTGCCTCATCTAAAATTAAAATTTCTGGATCTGACAAAAGTGCCCTTGCAATTGTCAAAAGCTGCCTTTGTCCCTGAGAAATATTTGATGCCTCTTCATTTAAAACTGTATCATAGCCCTTTGGCAGTTTCTCTATAAAAGAGTGGCAATAGGCTTTTTTTGCAGCCTCAATTACTTCTTCTCTTGTGGCATCTTCTCGTCCATACAAAATATTTTCATAAATTGTGCCTCGAAAGAGCCAGGAATCTTGAAGCACCATGCCAAAAAGTGAGCGCAAGTTTCTTCTCGACACATCTCTTATATCTTTTCCATTTATTTTAATAAATCCCCTATCAATATCATAAAACCTCATGAGAAGATTTACAATAGTAGTCTTACCTGCTCCAGTGGAACCAACTATAGCAACAGTTTTATTTTTTTCCACTTCTAGGTTTAGATTGTTGATTACAGGTTTTTTCTTATCATAGGAAAAATAAACATTTTTAAATTCTATATCTTCCACCGGTTTTTTTATTTCGTCCTTTACAATTTCTTCTTCGGGCTCTTGGTCCAAAAATTCAAAAACTCTTTCAGCAGCAGCAATTGAGGCTTGAAAAATTGATGCCATCTCTGCCAACTGCTCAATAGGGTTTGATAGTCTTCTAACATATTGAAGAACTGCTTGAATATCTCCCACAAATAATTTGCCAGATAAAACGAGAAGTCCACCAACAATGGAAAGCATTACATAGCCAAGATTTGAAATAAAAGTCATAATTGGAAGCATGATGCCCGTCATAAAGGAAGCTCTGTAGGAAACTTCATAGAGATTGTCATTGATTTCTAAGAATTCTCTCTCTGCCCTTTTTTCATAATTAAAGGCCTTAATAAGCTCTGACCCTGAAAAATTTTCTTCGACAAAACCAACCATAGACCCTAGACCCTTAGACTTTCTTCTAAAATATCCCTGGGACTTATTTGAAATAAATTTCGTTGAAAAATATGTCATGGGAAGAGTAAAGAGAAATACTAAGGTCAAAGTTGGAGAAATTTTTATCATGACAAAGAGAATTCCAACAATTAAAACTATAGAAGATAAAATTGATGAAATTGTCTGCTGCAAATTTTTGCCAAGAGTTTCAACATCGTTAGTCATCCTAGATAAAAGGTCCCCTGTTTTATTTTTGTCAAAGTAAGATGTTGGAATGTACTTAACTTTTTCAGAAATTTCTCTTCTAAATTTAGCAATGAGGTCTTGTGTGACATCAACTAAAATTCTGCCCCTAAAAAATTCAAAGATAGCTTGACCTAAATATACAAGACCCATTATTAGGCAAATTTTTATAACGTAGTCAAAATCTATACTTGTCTTCATCTTTAAGTTTTCAAAGATTCTCGTGGTGATATTTCCCATTAATTTTGGCGAGATTATTTCAAAAATCGATGAGCCAATAGTAAGAAATATAGCAAGAAATAAAAAGGCCTTATAATTTTTTAAATAGGAAATTATTCTTAAAATTGTATTATCTTTCTTCTTCATAATCTTGCCCCTGACTTATGGCTATTTCCCTATAAATTTCATTTGTCTTCATGAGACTTTCATGATTTCCGTAGCCTGCCACCTCTCCATCTTCCAAAACTAAAATCTTATCAGCATTTAAAATCGTAGCAACTCTTTGTGCCACTACAATGACAATTTTATCCTTGAGATTTTTCTTTAAAATTTGTCTAAGCTCATAATCTGTTTTATAATCTAGGGCTGAAAAAGAATCGTCAAAGAGATAAACTGAAGCCTCACGAGTAAGAGCCCTTGCTATAGCAAGTCTTTGTCTTTGTCCACCAGATAGGTTTTTTCCAGCTCTTGCTATTTCTTTATTTAGTGGGTCCTCGCCCAAAAATTCTCTTGCATGAGCATTATTTATTGAATCAAGCATTTTTTCTTCTTCAGCATCTTCCCTTGCATAGGATAAATTTTCAGCAACAGTTTTTGAAAAGAAGAAATTTTCCTGTGGCACATAGGAAATTTTTTCCCTCACACCAAAGTTTTTTAGGCTCTTAATGTCAATGCCATTTATAAAAAGTTCCCCATCGCCTGGCTCATAAAATTGCAAGAGAAGTCTTAAAAGAGTTGACTTTCCTGAACCAGTTCCACCAATTATACCAAGGGTTTCCCCTTTTTTTACATGAAAGTTTATGTCCTTTAAGACTTTTAAACTTGCATCAGGATAAGAGAAGGAGAGATTTTTTGCCTCAATTTCATAAATATCCTCTGATAAATTTTTATCTCCACCAGTTTTACTTCTTTCATATTCAAGGACTTCATTAATTCTCTCCATAGATGCAAAAACTCTTGGCAAAAGGCTTAGAAGAAAGCTCATCATAATCATGGCAATTAAAACTTGAGTAATGTACTGAATGTAAGCCATAAGTTCTCCAATGCCAAGCTCTCTTATATCAATTAATTTTGCTCCATAATATAAAACAAATATTATTCCAAAATTTAAAATCGTGCCAAGCATGGGTCTAACATTTACTAGAAGCTTATTTACCTTTGTAGACATTTCTTGATAAGATCTATTAGCCTCATCAAAAACTGCTTCTTCGTATTCATCCTTAGAAAAAGCCCTGATGACACGAAGACCTGTTAATCTTCTTCTAAAAAGTTCATTAAGTTTATCTAATCTTCTCTGCAAAATTGGAAAGTAAGGTAGTCCCATTTTAAATACATAAAAAATTCCAAGTCCAATAAAGGGAATAGTAAGTGGAAAAACAAGAGACAGCTTTACATTTGTAGAAAGTGCCATTATTAGTCCACCTATAAACATAAGAGGACCTCTAATTAAGGGTCTAAGCCCCATTAAAACCATTTGCTCCACTTGATTTACATCGTCAGTGGTCCTTGTTATAAGTGATGAAATTGAAAAGTATTCAACATCGTCAAAGCTTAAATAATTTATTTTTTTAAATAATTCATATCTAAGATCTCTTGAAAAAGCCATAGTAGTTTTTGAAGAGTGATAAGCTGCTGATGCCCTACACATAACAGTTAATATGACGACAAAAATCATAAGGGCTCCAATTTTTAGCACATAAGATGTGTCGCCATAGGCTACGCCCTTATCTATTACAAGGCTCATAAGTTTTGGCAAAAATAATTCTCCAAGAGCATTTCCAAAGGTAAGAAGTATTACAACAATTATTCTAATTTTATATTTATTAAGTCCTTTATATATATTCATAAATCCTCCGTAGATTCATTTTAGCATATAGAGTTTTTAAAAGAAAATTAGTGAGTAATTTTATAATATTTCAATAGTTAAAAATTTATAATTTTATTTCCAATAAAAAAAGAGCGAGTTTCCTCGCCCTTAATTTTTATTTTAATCTAAAGGATTAGTCAAGAATCTTAGATACTACTCCAGATGCTACTGTTCTTCCACCTTCACGAATAGCGAATCTTAATCCTTCGTCCATTGCGATTGGTGTGATTAGTGTTACTGTAAATGTGGAGTTATCTCCTGGCATTACCATTTCTGTTCCTTCTTTTAGTTGGATATCTCCTGTTACGTCTGTTGTTCTGAAGTAGAATTGTGGTCTGTATCCGTTAAAGAATGGTGTATGTCTTCCACCTTCTTCTTTTGTTAGTACATATACTTCTGCTTCAAATTTTGTATGTGGGTGAATTGTTCCAGGTGCTGCTAGAACTTGTCCTCTTTGGATTTCTTCTCTTTGTACACCTCTTAGTAGGGCTCCGATGTTGTCTCCTGCTTCGGCTTGGTCTAGTTGTTTTCTAAACATTTCTACACCTGTTACTACTACTTGTCTCTTTTCGTCTGTAAGTCCTACTACTTCTACAGTATCTCCTACTTTTACTACACCTTGTTCTACTCTTCCTGTTGCTACTGTTCCTCTTCCTGTGATTGAGAAGATGTCTTCAATTGGCATTAGGAATGGGTGTTCTGTATCTCTTGCTGGTGTTGGAATGTATTCGTCTACTTCTTCCATTAGTTTTACGATTTTGTCTCCCCATTCTCCGTCTGGATCTTCTAGGGCTTTTAGTGCTGAGCCTACTACGATTGGTGTGTTGTCTCCGTCAAAGTCGTATTCTGAAAGTAGGTCTCTTACTTCCATTTCTACTAATTCGATTAGTTCTGGGTCATCTACTTGGTCTTCTTTGTTTAGGAATACTACAATCTTTGGTACACCTACTTGACGAGCTAGTAGAATGTGTTCTCTTGTTTGTGGCATTGGACCATCAGCTGCTGATACTACTAGGATAGCGCCGTCCATTTGTGCTGCTCCTGTAATCATGTTCTTTACATAGTCAGCGTGTCCTGGGCAGTCTACGTGTGCGTAGTGTCTGTTTGGTGTTTCGTATTCTACGTGAGATGTTGAAATTGTGATTCCTCTTTCTCTTTCTTCTGGTGCCTTGTCAATGTGTGCGTAGTCTACGAATTCTCCTCCGCCGTATCTCTTGTTCATTACAAGTGTGATTGCTGCTGTAAGAGTTGTCTTACCGTGGTCAACGTGACCAATTGTTCCAATGTTTACGTGTGGTTTATTTCTTTCAAATTTTGCTTTAGCCATGCTATTCCTCCTAGGATATTTTAAATTAAATTCATAATACATCAAAATCAAAATTTTTTCAACATTTACGCCACTTTTAAGGCTTAAATAAGCTCTAATTTTTTTCTAACAAAGGTGTTCATTAAATAAATTACAAAAAGTGTGGATGCAAATTCTGCAATTACATAGCCCCACCATATTTCATTGACTGTGAAAAATTTTATGGCAATGTAGGCAACAGGTAGAAGCACAATAATTTGTCTTAAAATAGAATCAAATAGTGTCAATATTCCATTGCCAAAGGCTTGGAAAACTGCAGTGCCTACAATGGATACGCCTGCAAAGACATAGGATAGGGCACAGATTCTAAGCATTGGTATTCCTATTTCAAGCATCTTGCCACTGGCAGAGAATATGCCAAGTAATTCCCTTGGGAAAATTATAATTATAGCCGATACAAAAATCATCATGAAAGTTACTGTGATAAAGGCAAGTTTTATGGTTTTTATTATTCTATCTTTATTCTTTGCTCCATAATTATAGGCGACTATTGGCACAAGACCATTGTTCACTCCAAAGATTGGCATAAAGACAAAGGATTGAACCTTAAAGTAGGCTCCAAGGGCTGCTATGGCAGAAGTTGAAATCTCTGAGAGCATTTTATTTAAAACATAAATTGTAAAAGACTGAATGGTTATGGTAATCATGGAAGGAACTCCAACTACATAAATTCCCTTTACTATTTCTAAATCTAATACCGGCTTCTTTATAGTAATCTCTTTATTAAATTTATATTCAAAGAAAGATCCAAAGAGGGCCCCGATAATTTGTCCCGTTACAGTTGCAATTGCTGCACCCTTAACTCCCATGGCAGGTAGTCCAAAGTATCCAAAGATAAATATTGGGTCAAGGATAATATTTAATACTGCTCCAATAAGCTGTGTCAGCATAGTAAAAATTGACCTGCCTGTGGACTGCAAGGTCCTCTCCAGAAAAATTTGTGTAAAAACTCCTATAGATAGTCCCATAACAATTTGAAGGTAATCTATACCATAGGCAATTATATTTTCATTAGTAGTTTGTGCAGATAAAAAGGGTCTTGGCAAAAATCTCGATAAAATTAATAAAATTATTCCATAAATTATGGCAAGGGCTAGACCAGTTTCTGCCGTCCTATTTGATTTTTCATAATTTTTTTCTCCCAAGTATCTTGATATCAAAGAGTTCATACCGACGCCCGTTCCCACTGCAATTCCTATCATTATATTTTGAATGGGAAAGGCAATGGAAATTGCTGTGAAGGCCTCTTCGTTAATCTTTCCTATATAATAGGAGTCAACCAAGTTATACATGGACTGTATAAACATGGAAACTACAATGGGAAAGGATACTTGAAATAAAAGTTTTGGGATTGACATAGTCCCCAATTTATTTTCATTACTTTGCACCTAATCACCTCTTAACTTTATATATTATATAGGAGATTATAAGATTTTTGAAGTTAAAAAAGAAGTTAGGAAAATTCCCAACTTCTTAAATATCATTTTTTTCTTTTAACAGTAATAATATGTTCGTAATAGGATAGATAAATAAGGTTAAACCAATAAGACATATTATAATTTCAACAATTTGAAAAAAATCTAAATACTTTATGCTTTGACTTATATCTCCTGTAATTTTCGATTTAATATAATTTATAAAATAAATTATAGAGTTAAAAGCTAACCCCTTTCTTCTAAAGAGTATCATAACTCTTGAGCTAATTAAAAATACACTTATTTTTAATTAGTGTTTAGTATTACAAGCTATCGCTATAAAAATATGGTTAAAGAATTATTCCTAAACCATATTTTTATGTTTTAACTTTTAAATTATAAAACTTTTATAATAATAATTATTACTATTGAGATTAAACGTCCAATTACATAGGGTAAGGCCGAAATAACAACATCTGTCAATCTTTTTTTTAATTGTTTTCCTAATTTATTTTTATTTACAAAAAGAAATACAAAATTAATTATAAAATACGTCAATATAACCTCATCAATCAAAGATAATATAAAGCTAGTATCGACATAGGATTTTATAAATAACATAAATATGAAAAAAGATGCTATTATTTTTATCTGCATAGCAGGATTTAACATCAGATTTTTAACTTTTTCTTTCATATTTTTCAACCAATCCTATTTATTTTTATGCATATCGTATAAGCAATAACAAATCTGAACAAAAAACGCAAAAGCAAATAACAAAAATATACTCCGACCTCTTTTAAAATATGATATTACAGTAAAAATTAAAAATATAAAATTTAAAAATATTAGCGTTTTATTCTTCTTCAAAATACCACCTATCAAACCTAATAATTTCAGAATCTTCGCTGATTTCTAGATTTAATTTTTCTCAAATAAAAAAATTACTAAATGCTATTACTATATTAACTTTATTTAAAAATATAATATTGAATCTTTTTTGTCAATTTATTTTTTAATTGTTTTCCAGTCTACTTTATACAATAATCATTTAATGTTAAAATAAAAATAACGAGGTGATTTTATGAAATTATTGATTACAAGTAATATTCCAGAAGAAATTTACGACGAACTAGATAAAAATTTTGAAATAACTTACCACGACTCCAATGTGCCCCTTAAAAAAGAAGAAACTATAGAAAAAATTAAGGGTCAGGATGCCCTCTTGTGTCCCCTATCTGATAAAATCGATAAGGATGTAATTGATGCAGGAAGGGACTTGAAAATTATTGCAAACTACGGCGCAGGCTTCGACAATATCGACATAGCTTACGCAAGAGAAAAGGAAATTGTTGTTACCAATGCACCTGCCCCTGCCTCTGCTGTCTCCACTGCTGAACTTGCCTTCGGTCTTATGCTTGCTGCTGCAAGAAAAATTGTATCTGGCGATAAGGTTACAAGAGAAGGCGGCTTTTATGGCTGGAGACCTACTTTTTACCTTGGAAGCCAATTAAAGGGCAAGACTCTTGGCATAATTGGTCTTGGAAATATAGGAAAGAACCTTGCAAAGAGAGCTAAGGCTTTTGAAATGAAGGTAATTTATTATTCACGCACAAGAAAGGAAGATTTTGAAAAGGAATTTGGCATTGAATATAGGGACAAGGATGATGTAATTAAAAATTCTGACTTTTTGAGTCTCCACACTGCCTTTGTGCCAGAACTTCACCACATGATTTCTAAAAAAGAACTTGAAATGATGAAAAAATCTGCTATATTAATTAATGCGTCAAGAGGTCCAGTTGTTGACGAAGAAGCTCTTGCCCATGCGCTTATTGCAAAGGAAATTGCAGGCGCTGCTCTTGATGTCTACGAATTTGAGCCAAAAGTTAATGAAAAACTAATGGATCTTTCTAATGTAATTCTCGCTCCTCACCTTGGCAATGCAACTTTTGAAGCAAGGCTAGAAATGGGCGAAAATGCAAAAGATAATTTAATTGATTTTAAAAATGGAAAAACTCCAAAAAATAAAGTAAACTGAGGTGTAAAATGATAAATTATTACAGTCCCCAAGAAATGGGAATATGGTCAGGTAGAATTGACGACGAAAATGATTACGAATCCTTTAGATGGCATCAATGGGTGAAGCCCCTTGATTTAAATGACGAAAGCTTAAGTCCCTTTGACGGAAAACTTGGCTTTGGCATACTAGGTTTTGAATCAGACCAAGGTATTGAGCTTAACAAGGGAAGATTTGGTGCTGCTGCAGGTCCTGCTGCTATTAGAAAGGAACTTGCAAAGCTTCCATGTCAATTTTCTAAGGACCTTAAAATTTTCGACTGCGGAAATGTTACAAGTAAGTACACAACTCTTGAAGCCAGCCAAGACGAACTAGCAAAAGCTGTAAAAAGAGTTCTCGAATTAAATTTATTTCCCCTAGTTTTAGGTGGCGGTCACGAAACTGCCTTTGGTCACTACAAGGGTCTCTCCACTTACCTTGACGACAAGGATGACAAAATGCTTGGCATTTTAAACTTCGATGCTCACTTTGACCTTCGTCCTTATGAAAAGGGAACTGGAACAAGCGGCACAATGTTTAGGCAAATTGCAGACTACACTCGTGAAAAGGGAACTGAATATGCCTACTATGTAATGGGAATCCAAAAACATTCCAACACTCTTGCACTTTTTAGAACAGCTGATGACTTGGGAGTTAAATATGTATTGGGAAAAGATCTTATCAATGGCAATTTATTTGACATTGCCCAAAATCTTGACGAGTACATTGCAGAAAAAGATCACCTATACATTACAATTTGCATGGACTGCTTTACATCAAGTTTTGCACCAGGTGTCTCTGCTCCACAACCTCTTGGAGTTGACCCAGAAAAAGTAATTTTACTTTTAAAACATGTCTTTTCAACTGGAAAACCAATGAGCTTTGACATTTGTGAAGTTTCTCCAAGATTTGATCACGACTCTGTAACTGCAAACTTGGCATCAATTTTAATTTACACTGTTGTATCAACTATGGCACAACATAAGTTAGGCAAGGATAATAAAAAATATATTCCACAATAATTTTATAAAATAGATTTTTAGCCACAGAGATTTCTTTGTGGCTTTTTTATCTTATTTTTTTTATCTTATTTCTTGTATATTAAATTTCATAAAATTTTTCAGAGTCTATTTTTTACTATGGATAAATTTTTTAAAAATAAAAATATCTCTCTCAAAAATAATTTTCATCTTCACAATTAATTTTTTTTGGCCAAAAAATTTTCTAACTCACAAAAATCCCCTAAAAAATTACAAAAAAAGAAGCACCTAAGGTGCCTCTTAAAAATTTTATTACATTTTTGAGAACATTTGGTCAGCCCACCATTCTTCCTTATAAATTTCGTACTGACCAGCAACTTGTTTTAATTGGAAGTTTTCCCAATATTCAAGTTCATCGTAAAGTTTCTTTGCATTGGCATCTTCAGATTTTTCCTTAGCCTTAGCATAAAAAGCAATAGAAGAATTTTTAATGTCTTTAGCAATTGCAAATACATTTAGTGCAAGTCTTGCCTTTTCAGGGTCAACCTTGCCCCAATCGTAATCTTCTCTCTTAGTAAGTTTTGCCTTGATCTTATCGGCAAGAGAAGTTTCATCCTTAGATTTTAATGTTTCTTTAAGTCCCTTTAAGTAAGAGATGTGTTCTTCTGATTGATGTGAAAGTGATGCGAAAATTTCTCCTGCATCGTCGCCCTTTAACATTTCAGCAGCCTTGTCGCAGAATTTTATAGATTCACCCTCAATGAAAAGTGCTTCTTCAACTATTGACATTTCGTTTTCAAAAATCTTTTCGTCATCTTCTTTTGAATATTTTTTAATTGTCTTTAGGTATTCAATATTTTCAAGGTCACTTCCGCTTAATTCAACATTTGCTGCAGTTTGTCTTGAATAGTGACTCTTAACCTTAGAATTTGTCTTTTCTGGAAGGATTTGACAAATTCCACCAACGCAGCCTGCTCCCTTAATTGCTTCTTGTCCAGTGGCAATAGCTCTTTCATTTATTGGAAGAAGTTTTTTCTTAGAATCTCCATAAACTTTTGTAAAAGCTTTTATTACTGATTCAACTTTTACAGTATTTGTAACCTCTAAAAATGCCCCAAGCATTACCATATTTGCAACTTTTGAATTGCCAAGTTCATTTGCCAAGTCATTTACTGGAATAGAAAAGACATTTATGTCATCTCTTCTTGGTGCTTTTTTAACGAGAGATGAATTTATAAATAAATTTCCACCAGGTGCAACATGGGATTCAAATTTTTCAAGAGATGGCTCGTTCATAACCACTACATCTGTTGCTTGTGAAATTACTGGAGAGCCAACGGGTTCATCAGAAACTACAACTGAGCAGTTTGCAGAACCTCCACGCATTTCTGGACCATAACTTGGAAGCCAGGAAACAAATTTGTTTTCAAGCATTCCTGAATAAGTTATAAGTTGACCCATTGCCATAATACCTTGTCCGCCAAAGCCAGCAGCAATAATATCTCTAGTAGCCATTATTCACCCCTCCTAAAATTACCAAGTGGATAGTATGGAATCATATTATCTCTAAGCCATGCAAGTGCATCTGCAGGAGGAAGTCCCCAGTTTGTTGGGCAAGATGATAAAACTTCTACAATTCCAAATCCCTTGCCTTCAAGTTGATATTTGAAACATTCTTTAATAGCTTTCTTTGCCTTTCTAATATTTGCTGGAGTGTCAACAGAAACTCTTTCAACAAATTTTGCTCCATCAATAGTAGCAAGCATTTCAGAAACTTTAATTGGCTTACCACACCAAGCTTCGTCTCTTCCGTAAGGAGAAGTTGTTGTAACTTGACCAACTAGTGTTGTTGGTGCCATTTGTCCACCAGTCATACCATAAATTGCGTTGTTGACAAAAATTGTTGAAATATTTTCTCCTCTGTGAGCAGCTTGAACAATTTCTGCAGTACCAATAGAAGCCAAGTCGCCATCGCCTTGATAAGTAAATACTAAATTATCAGGATGAACTCTTTTAATTCCTGTTGCAACGGCAGGTGCTCTACCGTGAGCTGCTTCGTGCATGTCGCAGTTAAAATATTTGTAAGCAAGAACTGCACAACCAACTGGTGCAACTCCTATTGCTTCGTCTAAAACTCCTAGTTCAACTAAAGATTCTGCCACTAATTTGTGGATAACACCATGAGTACATCCAGGGCAATAGTGAGTTTCATTTCTAGTCAAACCTTCTGAATATTTATATAAAACTTGTTCATTAGTTTTTTCCATTATTTGAGACCTCCTAAAACTTTAAGAGCAGCTTCTTTAATTTCTTCCACATTTGGAATTACGCCGCCTTGTCTTCCAAAGAAGTGAACCTTTTGTCTTCCTTCAACTGCAATCTTTACATCGTCAGTCATTTGACCTTGGTTCATTTCGCAAACTAGAATATCTTTGCAATTTGGATTTATGCCCTTGAAGGCTTCATAAGGATATGGCCAACAAGTTATTGGACGGATAAGACCAACTTTGTGACCTTCTTTTCTTAAATGTTCAATTGCACTCTTTGCAATTCTAGCAGTAGTTCCATAGGCACTGATAACTAAATCAGCATCTTCAATGCCATCAACTTCTACTCTAATTTCATTTTCTGTAACTTGTCTATATTTTTCAATTAAGTGCTTGTTGTGTTCTTCAAGTTCATCAGCAGAAAGATAAATTGAATTTATAATATTTCTTTCACCATGATTCTTTCCCTTGCCTCTTGTTGCCCAAGTTTTTTCAGGAAGATCCATTTTTTCTTGCATTCCAAATTCAACTGGTTCCATCATTTGTCCAAGTACACCGTCACTCATAATAACAACAGGATTTCTGTACTTATCAGCTAAATCAAAACCAAGTTCAATTAAATTTACAAGCTCTTGCACAGAAGATGGTGCCAAAGTAATAGTTCTGTAGTCACCATTTCCGCCACCTCTAGTTGATTGGAAATAATCAGTTTGAGAAGGTTGGATTGATCCAAGTCCAGGACCACCTCTCATCATATTTACAATTACGCAAGGAAGTTCTGCCCCTGCCATATAAGAAATGCCTTCTTGCATTAGTGAAACTCCAGGAGAAGAAGATGAAGTCATAACTCTTGCTCCAGCTCCTGCAGCACCATAAAGCATATTTATAGCTGCAACTTCAGATTCAGCTTGCAAAAAACATCCGTCAACCTTTGGAAGTTCCCTTGATAAATATTCAGGAATTTCAGATTGAGGAGTAATAGGATAACCGAAAAAATATTTGCAACCAGCTTCAATAGCTGCTGCACCAACTGCTTCGTTCCCCTTCATAAGTACCTTTGTCATGTAAACACCCCTTAAGAAATTTTATATACTGTAATAATTGAATCAGGACAAGTAATTGCACAATTTTGACAAGCAATGCAATCCTCTGGTCTTTTTGCCATAGCAGGTGCGTAACCTTTTTTGTTAATAGTATCCATATCGATTTCAATTACATCTTTTGGACATACAGTTACACATAACCCACATCCCTTACATCTGTCGCTTTCAAACTCCACTCTTCCTTTAGCCATTATTTACCTCCTATAACATCCAATCTTCTCTAAAATATAAGTCTATTGGAAAAACTTCTGCTGCTAAATTTAAAGCTCTAACATCACTTTCAATACTTCTTAGGCATACTGCATAAACATAGGGCAGATTTAATTTTTCTGAAACTTCTCTTGCAAGCTCATCGCCATACAAAAGATCATCTGCTGTAGTTTCCTTCAAAAAATGAGTAGTGTTAATTATTCCCGTCACCTTAGTTTGTGAATGGCCTTCCACTTGTCCAATAAAATCTCTAACAGACTTAAAGTCCTTAGTCTCTGGTCTATTTCTATTGATGACAAAGTAGTGATCATAGCCTTCTCTTTTTAAAATATCTCTATACCTGCCAAGAGAAAGTGATCCCTTTGGATTTCCACCAACATCTAATACAGCTCTGTAGTCTTTATTTTCTAGTGGTTTTAAAATTGCCGCATCAACTGCTGGTATGTCTAGTGCATTTTTTTCACGCATATTAGATGAAAAGGATTCTACTCCATTTTCCTTTAAAAAATCCATTTTCTCTCTAAGTCTAAAATATGTATTTATAATGTCTAAATCAACTGCTGCTACTTTGTCAAAATACTTTCTTAGGTATAGGGCATAATTTATTGCAAATTCAGTCTTTCCACTGCCAAAGTGTCCTGTAATAATTTTTATCCTATTGCCTTTTTCTACTTCAGTAAACATTTCTCCTCCCTTCTAAAATACCAAATATATTATACATCAATAATAAGACTTTGAAAACAATTGCCTCATTTTTTTTAATTTTTTTAAATAATTATTTTTAATAAATCTAATAATTTTTTTATAAAAGTTTGACTATTTATATGAAAAGATATATATTATTAGCAGATGTACTTATTGAGTGCTAATAAAAGATTTAAAAAATTATTTGAATAAAGGTGATTAAATGAAAAATAAAAAATACAATGCTGAAACTGAAAGATTAATGGATTTAATGATTAACTCCATTTACACAAATAAAGAAATATTTTTGCGTGAATTAATTTCAAACGCATCTGATGCCATGGACAAGATGTACTACATCGCCCTTAATGACGACAAAGTTAAATTCAATCACGAAGATTACTATATAAGAATTAGACCTGATAAAGAAAAAAGAACTATTACCATTGAAGATAATGGCATTGGTATGACTGAAAATGAACTTGTAGAAAACTTGGGCACAATTGCAAAATCTGGCTCTCTTGATTTTAAAAATCTAAACGAAAAAAATGAGGGTCATGAAATAATCGGTCAATTTGGGGTAGGTTTTTATTCTGCCTTTATGGTTGCCGATGAAATTACTGTCCTAACAAGGTCTTATAAGGAAGAGGTCGCTCATCTTTGGAAGTCAAAGGGTGCAGAAGGCTACACAATTTCTGACGCAGAAAAAGATAGTCAGGGAACTACAATAACTCTTCACTTAAAAGAAAATACTAAGGACGAAGACTATGACAAGTACCTTGATGAATATGAAATAAGAGAACTTGTAAGCCACTACTCAAACTACATCTCCTATCCAATAAAGATGGAAGTTGAGAAGAAAAGACCGGCTGCTGACTCAAGTGAAGATGATCCAAAATTTGAATCCTATAGAGAAGATGATGTTCTTAATTCCTCTGTTCCTATGTGGAGAAAAAATAAAAATGAATTAAAGGATGAGGACTACAACAACTTCTTTAGACAAAGACACTTTGGCTTTGAAGATCCTCTTGCCCACATCCATGTAAGTGTGGAAGGCATGATTTCCTTTAAGGCAATTTTATATATTCCTTCCAGAAGACCTTTTGACTTCTTAAGTCCAGAAAGAAAGGGCGGACTTGAACTTTATTCCAACGGGGTTTTAATTATGGAAAAATGCCAAGATCTTCTTCCAGATTATTTGAACTTCGTTAAAGGTATAGTTGACTCTGAAGATATTTCCCTAAATATTTCTCGTGAAATGCTACAAAAAACTCGCGAGCTTCAACTTATAAAGAAAAATATTGAAAAGAAAATTCTTGATGAGCTTGCAAAAATTCTTAAAAATGACAGAGAAAAATATGCTGAATTTTTCAAAAACTTTGGCGTAAGTTTAAAATCTGGTGCCTATGAAAATTATGGAGCCGACAAGGACAAGTTAAAAGATTTGTTTATTTATTCAACAACAAAAAGAGAAAATGTTACATTTAACGAATACAGAAAGGACATGGCTCCAGACCAAGACTTTATCTATTATGCCAATGGAACATCTCTTGAAAGCATAAAGGAACTTCCACAAATAAAACAATTTATAGAAAAGGACATTGAAGTTCTTGCCTTAACTGATCCTATAGACGAATTTGTCATAAAAATGCTTGATGAATACGATGAAAAGAAATTTAAATCAATTTCAGAAACTGATGCAAAAGAAGAAGACGACAAAAATCTTGGCGACTATGTAAAGAAGATGAAGGACCTTTTAACTGGTGAAGTTTCATCAATAAAAGAAAATCCAAACTTAAAAGATGACGCAGCTTATCTATCAAGTAAGGGCGAAATCTCCATAGAAATGGAAAAAACTTTAAGTCACATGCCAAATAATGAAGGCTTTAAAGCAGATAAAGTTTTGGAAATAAATCCAAATCATACAGCCGTTAAAAAATTAAAGGAAATGGATAAAGACTCAGAAGAATTTAAAACTTATACAGAATTACTTTACGACGGTGCAAGACTTGTAGCAGGTCTTGAAATAAAAGACCCAATCGCCTACGCAAGAAATGTATCAAAACTTATGTAATAAAAATTTTATAAATTTAATATAAATATAGCTCACATAAAAATGTGAGCTTTTATAATTTCCACAAGAATTGAATATTTGCCCTTTTTGTGTTATATTACTTGTCATGTAAAAAATATAGGAGGTCAAATGGAAACACTATTATCAGGGATTTTAAATCTCGAAGTTAAACACATAATTATGTTTATTATTGGCGGAATTTTAATTTATCTTGCCATTGATAAAGAATACGAACCGTCACTTCTTCTTCCAATTGGTTTTGGAGCAATTATTTCAAATATTCCACTATCATCTGCCATTGGCGAAGAAGGTTTCTTAACAATTTTATATAAGGCAGGGATTGCAACAGAACTCTTCCCTGTTTTAATTTTCATTGCTGTTGGTGCAATGATTGATTTTAAACCACTTATATCATCTCCCTTTATGCTCTTCTTTGGAGCAGCGGCTCAATTTGGAATTTTTGCCACAATGCTTTTTGCAATTTCAACTGGCAAGTTTAGCCTACCAGAAGCAGCTTCAATTGGCATAATCGGTGCAGCAGATGGTCCTACATCAATTTATGTTGCCAAGGAATTTGCACCAAATTATCTTGGACCAATTTCTGTTGCGGCATATTCATATATGTCTCTTGTTCCAATTATTCAACCACCTGTTATAAAACTTCTCACAACTGAAAAGGAAAGAAAAATCAGAATGAAGTACACAACTGTTCATGTGCCAAAAAAAGTTGAAATTCTCTTCCCAATTGTCATTACAATTATAGCAGGAATTATCGCACCAATGTCTGTTGCCCTTATTGGCGCCTTGATGTTTGGAAATTTAATTAGAGTCTGCGGAGTTCTTGAAAGGCTTTCTATTTCTGCCCAAAATGAACTTTCAAATCTAGTTACAATTTTACTTGGAATCACAATTGGTGGGACTATGTCTGCCGATGCCTTTTTAAATCTTAACACACTAATGATTCTTGCCATGGGACTTGTTGCCTTTATCTTTGATACAGCAGGCGGCGTTCTCTTTGCAAAGTTTTTAAATTTATTTTTAAAGAACAAAGTAAACCCAATGATTGGTGCAGCTGGTATCTCAGCCTTTCCTATGTCTGGTAGAGTTGTGCAAATGATGGCGGCAAAGGAAGACCCAACTAACTTTATCCTTATGCAAGCCATGTCAGCCAATGTTGCAGGACAACTTGGTTCAGTAGTTGCAGGTTCAATGATCTTGGCTCTCGTGCCAATGTTTATGTAGGAGTGATAAAATGGATATGACAGTATTTATGCAGGGAGTAGAAGTTGCACTTTGGGGACTTGCTGGAGTTTTTGCAGTCCTAATACTTTTCTACATCTTTACAAAAATAATGCTAAAAATTTTTAAGGAAAAATAATTTTTGAAAAATTAATAGACATGAAAAAACTGTTGGATTTATTTTTCCAACAGTTTTTGTTTACTTATTTTTCTTCTTCACCTATAAAGGAGTAGGTCCTTCCCTTATCTTCAAATACTAAGTTTGGCACAGGGTCCTTGTCCTTCTCAGTTTTCATGCCATAACCAGCAATCACAGTTTCTTCAAAGTCATCAAACTTCATTATTACTTGGTAGCCTGCGCCTGCTTTTTTTAATTTATAAGTTCCAGTAAAGTCCATGGCATTATTTCTATCAGTCATGACAAAATTTTTCTTGTCAAACTTTATTGCCATGTCATTATCTACTTTTTTGCCATCCTCCATCCTTGTAATGTCCTCAATTGTCCAATTAACATTATAAATTTTTTTGTCTGGAAAACCTTCATCCTTTCCTGTGCAGGCCGTAAAAATTATTCCTGCCACAAAAATTAAAAATAAAAATTTTAAAATTTTTTTCATGTCTACCTCCTTGTATAATGAACACATAGTAATTAGTGTTCTTTTTTCTTTTTACTATATGATAAGCATAGGCTTGTGGATTGGTTCGTCCTCTAAAGCTTTGACTATTTTATTTAGGTTCCAACCACAGTTCTATGTTTATTTGTTTATGAGTTAGATAAGACTAGACGTTTTATTTCGAGCAGGGATAGGATACATAGTTTTTGTGGATCCCACAGCCAATTTTTATTAATGATGTGATTTTTATGTTTTTGTTGGTATCGATGTTGCTAAGGATAAGCATGATTGTTTTGTCTTTAATTCTGATGTTGAAGTTTTTAAGGATGACTTCACTTTTTCTAAGGATTTAGAGGGGTTTAATCTTCTACTATCTAGTAGACCATATCCTTCTTAAAATTTAAAAGTGTGATTTGAAGCTACTGGACACTATAGTTTTAACTTAAACAATTTTCTTGTGAGCTGAAATTGGTGACATCAATAAATTTGATACTCCTAGTCAGCTTCAAGCTTTTGCAGGTTTAGATCCTGCCACTCATCAATCTGGTAAGTTTGTTGCTAAAGATGTCTCTTCATATTAACCTCCATTTTCTTTAGTAAACTATAGCATAGTTAAAGATTTTTAAGTTTACAATTTAGTAAAAAAACCTGACCTATATGCTAGGTCAGGCTTCTATACTTTTATATTTTATTTCTAATGTTTTATTTTACTAGGCCTACTGCCATAAAGAAGCCTTGTGGGTGTTTACATGCTGGACATACTTTTGGAGCTTCTTTGCCTTCGAAGATATATCCGCAGTTTAGGCATTTCCAAATTGTTACTTCATCTTTTTTAAACATTTCTCCTGCTTCTAGAGTGTCTAGAAGGGTTTTGTATCTGTCTCTGTGGTGTTCTTCTACTTCGCCTATTTCTGTAAATGATTTTGCTATATCGTCAAAGCCTTCTTCTTTTGCAACTTTTGCAAATTCTGGATACATAGTTTCAGCTTCGTCATTTTCACCATCAATAGCTCCTTTAAGGGCAAGTTTTGTGTCCTTATAAACTACTGGAAAGGCTGTATAGTCAGGGTTTAGTTCAATAGCTTCATTTTCAAATTCGTCTTTTAAGTACTTATAAAGTGCGTTTGCGTGAGCTCTTTCGTTTATAGCTGTTTCTTCAAAAACTTTTGCTATGTGCTTGTAGCCTTCTTTATCAGCAATTTTTTGAGATAGAGTGTATCTTTGAACTGCTTGAGATTCTCCTGCAAAGGCTGTTATTAAGTTACTTGCTGTTTTCGTTCCTTTTAATTTTTTCATTTTACTTACCTCTTTATTTTTTATTTGGATATACTTCCAATATATTATATATAACCCTTTACAAATGGCTTAAACACTGGATTTTGTGATAATAATTATCAATTGGTCGCGACTTTAAATTAATTCTATTGGCACTATTCTGATGCTACTAGTTTTGAGCTTGTTCAAACTATTGATATTATTAATTTTTATTCTTCTAAGATTGATGAGTTAGAAGATAAGATAAAGGAGATTGTAATTGATATGGATCCTGTCCTCTTATCTATTCCTGGAATATCTTTTACTTTGACTTCAATCATAATGACTGAAATTTGTGACATCAATAAATTTGATACTCCTAGTCAGCTTCAATCTTTTGCAGATTTAGATCCTGCTACTCATCAATCTGGTAAGTTTGTTGCTAAAGATGTCTCTATGGTTAAAAGAGCTTAATCTTATTTAAGCTGGGCTCTACTTACTGCAGCTAGAACTCTAGCTATGAGAGATCCTTGTTTTAAAAACTATTAGCAAAAGAAAAGAGATGAGAGCAAGCATCATAATCTTACCTTAATTCATATTGCTAAAAAATTAATTAGAGTTATTTTTAAGCTTTTAAAAACTATTTCTAAATTTATTCCTCATAATTAAAACTTTATTATTTTCTTTCCTAATTAATTTAGTCTTGTTTGTTATGCTTATTTTTATTTAATTGTCTTTTGTTTTTTACTCGTTTTATTGTTGACTTCATATAGTTAGTCTAATTTATTACTTTAATTTACAAAATTTTTCTCACTTATATTTAAGTAAAATTGGCATTTTATTTCAATACTTGTTATGATTCATGATAATTGGATATAAATGTAGTGTAAACTAAAACAAAAATAATTTTAGGAGGAATTGAAATGGATATAACATTTGGCGGAAATAAAGTAAACTTAGAAGGTAAAGAAATCAAAGTTGGAGATGTGGCTCCTGAATTTAAGGCAGTAAAAAGGGATTTATCTGATTTTAACTCAGAAGATTTAAAGGGCAAAATCGTAGTTTATTCAGTTGCACCATCAATTGACACATCAGTTTGTGCTATCCAAGCAACAACTTTTAACGAAGAAGCTACAAAATTATCTGATGATGTAAAAATCGTAACTGTAACAGTTGACCTTCCTTTTGCACAAGAAAGATTCTGTTCAGTAAAGGGAATCGAAAATGCAGATATTGTTTCTGACTACAGATACAAGGAATTTGGACAAAAATATGGCTTTATGATGGAAGAATTACAACTTCTTGCTCGTGGCGTTGTAATTGTTGATAGAGACGGAAAAGTAGCTTATGTAGAATATGTTCCTGAAGTAACTCACGAAGTAAACTTTGAAAAGGCTCTTGAAGAAGTTAAAAAATTAAAATGATAAATATTAATTTAATTGTACTTGGCAAAATCAAGGAAAATTATTTTAAAGATGCCATAAATGAGTACAAAAAAATGCTTAAATCCTATGCCGATTTAAGCATTTTTGAAATTATGGACGAACCTTGCCCCGAAAATTTATCAGACAAGGACATGGAGAAGGTGAAAAATATTGAAGGCGAGAAGATTTTATCAAAAATAAAAGGCGATGCCTATGTAATTGCCCTTGCCATTGAGGGAAAGAGCCTTGACTCTGTCGCCTTTGCAGATAAAATCAATGACCTCATGATAAATGGCTACTCCAACATAACTTTTGTAATTGGCGGGAGCCTTGGCTTATCCAATGAAGTTTTAGAAAGAGCTGACTACAAGCTAAGCTTTTCCAAAATGACCTTCCCCCACAAACTAATGCGAGTTATTTTAATGGAGCAAATTTATAGAGCCTTTAGAATAATAAATAACCACCCCTACCACAAGTGAGGTTCTTATGAAATTAAATTTACTCAATCAAGTTTTTTCCTTCCACGACTTTCATCTTACAAATATTGAAAATTTACCTGACAAGGTAATTTTATATTTTGATCAGGGCCTTTATTTTGAAAAAAAGGGCGAAAGACAAATAGATTATATGATGACAAAGCCAAGACTCCTTCTCCATAAAACTGACACCAGCTTTTCTAAGGAAGATCTGGGAGAAATTATTGGAGGACTGATTCACGCCTTTGACCCTGACTTTGACATAGATGGCGGACTTAATGGCCTTGATGATGGCTCTTTCGATGGAGTGGAAATAAATCTCTATAAAGATGGGACTTACAAGAAAATTTCTCTTGATGAATTTTTAAAACTTGATTTTGAAATAATAAATGAGTCCTTTGGCTACGGCTACATGAGATTTCAGGGAATTGTAACAAGCTTTGAGGATGCAAATGAGTGGCAAGAGGCATCACTTGAAATTTACTATAACAATGATGCTGAGCTTATCTATGATGATTTAGAAGAATTGGAATGATATTAAAGGACTAAAATTTTGAGGTGCTAGTATGATTTTTTCCTTTGACTCTTACATGATAAATGTAAATACCTATAAGACAGAAGAATTTATGAAAAAGTTAAATTCAGTGGCTGTGGATTTGGGCGAAAAAATAATTTCCACCCTGGCTGAAATGTCCATAGACTACAAAAAGCCAAGCTACATAAAAAAACTTGGCAAGGACTTAATTTTAAAATATCACGCAGTGGGCGAAATAATTTCCTATGGCGATGTGAGGACAAATGCTCAGTTAAAGTTTGCAGATGGCATCCACCCAATTTATTTTTTAAATGAAGCAGAAATTTATTTCACAGAAGCAGTAGAGATGAGAGAAGACTTTCTCGATGAAAACTCCTTTGAAATAAATATAAATACAAGGATAAAATAAAAAATACCTCATGACTTAAAAAAGTTGTGAGGTATTTTTGTGTAAGGCCAACAAAAAAGGACTCATAGGAGTCCCTCCTTGTTTATATTTAATTGATTATTTGATTATCTCTTTCCATTCTTCCATATTATCCTTTAATTTTAGATAAGTGTGGCTGTGGTAAGCTTCAACAAGTTCATAATATCCCCAATGTCCCTTATGAGACATGTCCTTGTAATTGTGAACTGCATCTTGATTTGCATCGATAAATTTTTCATCAGGATATCTGTCGTACAACTTATTTAACATTGTTGCAACTTCTGCTCTTGTAATAGGATTGTCTGGCTTAAAAGTTCCATCTGGATAACCTTCAATTCTTCCATTTCCATAAGCTTGGTTGATTGCAGCTTCAAATTTGTGACCTTTCACATCTTCAAATAGAGCAGTAGCATTGTTCTTCTTGTCAATATGACTGATTAACTCAGCAAGTTCTGCTCTAGTGATCTTGTCATTAGGTCTAACATTTTCGCCTTCTTTTTCTAATAAATAACCTTCTCTATATGCAGCGTTGATAGCACCGTTGTACCACATATCCGCCTTAGTGTCTTTATAAATCTTAGAAGACTTGTCGCTTAAATCAAGTTTTTGAAGTCTTGCAACTACTGCAATTGCTTCAGCTCTTGTCATATCTCCATCAGGTCTAATAGTATCATCAGGATATCCGAAGATATATTTTTCATGAGAGTTAACAACTTCTTTTTTGTCAACAGATGCATACACAGGATAAGTTTCTACATGTTCGTGAACCTTTGGCTCTATAACTTCAGGTTCAGGAATTGGTGTTGGTTCTGGTTCCGGTTCCGGAGTTGGTTCTGGTTCTGGTTCCGGAGTTGGTTCTGGTTCTGGTTCCGGAGTTGGTTCTACTGCTTTTACCTTGAAAGTATAGGAAATTAGATTTGGCTTATCTTTTGGTGCAGCTTCATCTAGTCCAGCTGGATCTTGAACAGCAGCAAAAGACCAATAAAATCTTTCAGAGTACAAATGTCCAGTTCCATCTTCAGAAGTTCTTTGATTGTGCTCAGATGAAGGAAGATAAAATTCTTTTGAATTAGATAAAGCAAAATCATAAAATCCACCTATTCCAGCTTTTATTGTAATGTTTTCGTTTGTTTTTGCATCTTCAGCAATGCTAAGTCCTGAAATTGAAATTTTAATATTACTTGTATCAAGGTCATTTATTTTCTTAAGTAATTCAGACCACTTTGTGTTTTGTTGTGCTTTTTCTTTCTTATTTAATTTTACAAGAAGGACTTTTTTGTTTTTGCCATTAATATTTTCTGTTTTTACTTCTGTTGTAATATCAAACAAGTCCTTTATTCCCTTTTGAGAATCTTCAATATTAGCCTTTAATTTAGACTCATCAATTTTTACTTCATCAGGAATATCAAGATTAAATACAATTTCAGAATCGCTCATAGCAAATCTATTTTCATAAGATTTTTTAGCTTCTTCATCTTTAATTCCCGATGGACTAACTAGAAGTATGGCATTTCCATTATAGTATTTTTTAAACCATGAAGCATTTAATAAAAATTCTAGATTCAAATCTTCTTTGGCTTTTAGCTCATCAACCTTTTTAGAATCTTTACTACCTTTCTTTTGTAAATCTCCAATAATTTTTAAGTTGGCAAATCTATTGCTGCATTCTGACTCTTTCAATAAGTCATTAGCTTTAAAATTAAAAGGGTTTTTTGTATAGCTATAATTTAAATCCCAATAGTGATTGATATAAACATTTGGTTTATCAAAAAATCCAACAGCTGGTTCAAGGCCCCTTGCGTCTTTTCTAATTCCTATATTATTAAATTCTAGCCCATTTTCATAAGCTGATGAAGATGCAGCTTGTGAATATTGATGCAAAGCCGTTTTATCAGGTTCTGTGATATATTTAGGAATTAACATCTTAAAAGACCTTTCGTATCCTTCTTCACCTGACTTATGACCTGCATGTTTTGCACTAACTTTCACATATTTTAAATCTGACCAATAATTATTAGTCTTAATTTGTTCAGACTTATCTTCAGTATCTCCTATTGATTCATTTAATTCATAATTAAAAATTAATGGATCTAGTTTTTTTATTTCTTCTTCAGAGTCTTGTGCAAATATAGTAGAAAAACTGCTAAAAGCTAAAATAGACGCTAAAGATATAACTGTTAATTTACTAATTGTTTTTTTCATTAACTGCACCCCTATCTAGTAATATCCATTGAATCACACAAAATATCTATTGAAACTACGGGATTAATGACAGGTCTCTTGCCAAAATATGATAGCTCACATTTGCCTGAAGCCTTGATATCCTTTAGGTTTTCTAAAGAATTACTTGAATCAATAGAATATGGAATGCTTATTTCTATATTTTTTCCAACATTATCTATTTCGTCTTTTACAATATCGAAAAATTGACCATAATCACTCCAATATCCTAGATAAAAAATAAATTCTATAGAATTTTCTTCATTATTGATATTGTTGATTTTTATACTACTTATTGACTTAGAATTATTTACAATTTTAATATCATCTTCATTAAATTTTACTTCTTTAGGAAAAGTTATAGTAAAAGTTGCACTTGGAAAAGAACTTTTATCTTTACCATACATTACAATATTTTTCCATGGCTTTCCAAAGGGCGCAAAGGGTTCGAATTCAGTTTTATATAAATTATAAGCTCCATCAAATAATTCACCTGCTTCAACGTTTGATTTTATTTCTCCCTTATAAGAATTGGATTCTTGGTCTAAAACACTGTCAAAATTATTCGTTATAGTCCTGCTTACATTAATATTACCTGTTATTCTGCCTTTAAAGAGACCCTTTTCAAATTTTAGATTACTTTCTACCTTTTTCTCAATGCCTCCTTGAGCAAATACTGATGTGCTTGCAAAAACTGCCAATAACATTACTAGAGCTAAAGATAAGCTCAATGATTTTTTAATTATTTTTTTCATTTTAAACCTCCTTTTATTAAAAAATCAAAAAGAGCAAGAAAAGAAAGCTATTAAATAGCTAAATTTTCCTGCTCACAAAAAATTATATTCAAATAAGACAAAATTATCCTTTCGCCTGAATATACACTTATAGTTGTTTGTCTTCCTGCCTGCCTTGATTCTAAGATTTTTCTTCATGACTTGTCAAGTCCTTTTTGTTTTATAGTTTATAATATATCACTCTAATATTAATATTTCAATATAATACAAATTATAAATTAAATTTTACAATATGTTCTACTTGTTCTTTTTAAATTTTGTAAAATCCTTTATAGTTAAAAATTAAATTAAAGCATCTAAAAACATCATTAGGATAAAGCCGAAGATTACGCCATAAGTTGCTGGCCTTTCGTAGCCATTGTTGTGGGTCTCTGGTATTATTTCATCGCTAATTACAAAGAGCATGGCTCCTCCTGCTAGGGCAAGGATAAAGCCAAGTGTGGCTGAAAAAATTGACACAAGCCAAACTCCCAAAAAGGCTCCTATGGGTTCAACAAGACCAGTCAATGTTGCTATGGCAAAACCCTTCTTGCGTGAGTAGCCTTCTCTTACAAGGGCAAGGGCAACTGCAAGTCCTTCTGGCATATTTTGAAGGGCAATCCCAAAGGCAACGGAAAGTCCATTGGACATATTGTCTCCGCCAAAGCCAACTCCTGTGGCAAGTCCCTCTGGAAAATTGTGAATTGCTATTGCTATTACAAAAAGCCAAATTCTTGATAGATTTTTTACATCTACTCCCTCATGTTTCTTGTCGATTAAATGCTCGTGGGGAGCATACCTATCTATTAAGTCAAGCATAAGTGCGCCACAAAAGATTCCAAGTCCAGTTATTAATACTCCAAGTCTTCCTTCTCCTGCTTCAAGGCTTGGTATAATAAGGGAAAAGCAAGTTGCTGAAAGCATTACTCCTGCAGCTGCTGCAAGAAGTACATCTAAAAGTTTTTGGCTTACATTTTTTGCAAAAAATATTGGGATTGCACCAACCCCAGTCATAAGTCCTGGCACTATACAGCCAAGTATAATAAAAGTTAAATTCATTTTCTCACCTGCTTTTTATTATAACATAAAGATAAATTTTTTTACTCCATCAAAAAAGCACGCCAGGCGTGCTAATTTTTTATATATTTACAAGCTATTTACTGCTCTTTTTACTCCACCTATAAGTTCGTTGAAGAAATTTGAAACTCTGTCAAAGAGATCTCCAAGGTTAAAATTTCTTATGCCCTCTACTATTAGGTTTTTATCTATTTTTTGATTTCCAACAAATATTGAAATATTAAAAAGTTTCATGAGGATTATCACAAGGGCGATTATTCCTATTATTTTTAATGCTTTTTTCATTTCATCACCTATCTCTTTAAGTCTCTTTCAATTTCTTCATAATTTGGCATATACTTTTTGCACTCTTCAATAAATTTTTTGTCATGATAAAAATATTTGAGGTGCACTAGTTCGTGTAGGACCACTGCCTCGATCTCTTCTCTTGGTCTTTCGGCTAGATAAAGATTTATTTTTATGGCGCCACTTTGTGGATAGCAAGTGCCCCATCTTACCTTCATCTTTCTTATTTCAACTGATTTTGGAAAAAGGCCTGTTAGTTTTCCATATTTTTCAAAAATTTCATCTAAAGCTTTTTTAAGTTCAGATCTATAAATTTTTTCTAATTCTTTAACTGATGTAAAATCTATTTTTTTGCCAAAGAGATGATTTTTGTATCTCTTTCTACTTTCATCAGCAAGTTTTAATTCTTCTATTAGCTCTCTATTATTTTCAACAAGCTTTTTTATTTCTCTTTCACTTGTTCTAAGTGGTGCCGACACCTTTATTATACCATCTTCTACTTTTATTCGAAGCTTTTTTACTTTTTTTCTATTTATTTCTATTTCCATTTTACAAAACTGGAGACAATAGTCTTGATATAGATTCTCTAAATTTTGTGAATCTAGATCTATTCTTATACATTTCTGGAGTTATTTCTGTGCAGGACTTTAAGTCTTCTTTAAAGTCTTCCTTTAATTTTTTGTTCATTTCTTCGTCATATAAAAAGGCATTTACTTCAAAGTTAAGTTCAAAGGATCTTATGTCGAAGTTAGCAGTTCCAACGCTTGATAGATAGTCATCTGATATGACAATTTTTGTGTGAAGAAAGCCGCCTTCATATTGATATACATGAGCTCCCCACTTTAAAAGTTCACCCATAAAGGAAAGTGATGCCCAGTGAACAAAGACATGGTCTCTCTTTTTTGGAAACATCAAGTTAACTTCAACTCCAGATAGGGCTGCAACCTTTAAGGCCTTTAAAAGTCCTTCATCTGGTACAAAGTAAGGTGTTTGAATGTAGAGTTCTTTTCTCGCCGATGTTATAAGTTTTTCGTAACCATTTCTTATGGAGTCTGCTTTTGTGTCTGGTCCACTTGTTACAATATTTATGTCAATGCCATCTTCTATTTCAGGAAAAATTTCTGTTGTAAATCCCTTAGTGTATTCCTTTGAAGCAAATTTAAAATCCAAGAAAAATCTCCAAGAAAGTCCATTAACTGCTGGTCCCACTATTCTAAGATGGGTGTCTCGCCAAAATCCCATTGGTCCCTTTGAGACATATTCGTCACCAACATTAAAACCACCTACATAACCAATTCTCTTGTCTATTACTACAATTTTTCTGTGGTTTCTGTAGTTGATGTGAGTGTTTATCTTTAAAATAAGCCCTGGGAAGAAAATTCCAAATTTTACTCCTGACTCCTTTAGCTCTCTTTTATCACTTAGAGTCATTTTTCTAATACCCATTCCATCAATTAATAGGTAAACATCTAAGCCTTCTCTTGCCTTTTCCTTTAAAATATTTGTAAATTCTTTGGAAAGTTCGTCAGACTTATAAATGTAGTATTGAACATAAATTGTGTGCTTTGCATTTCTTAAATCATAAAACAAATCTTCAAATTTGCTTTCGCCTTCGTTATAAACCTTGACACTGTTTTTGGTATATAAAATTTCATCTTCAGCACGATTAAACATCTCTACCATATCAAGATGATTTTTTGTCCTATTATTTGAGTATACAAATTCATCATTTTCAATTTGTTTAAGCTGATACTCCGATTCTTTTTCGAGAATCATATCAGCCTTATATTTTCCGTCAAAAATTCTCGATTTTGAAATGTCTTGACCTATAAAAAGATATAATATAAATCCAATTACTGGCAAAAAATTTATAGCCATTACCCATAACAGTGTTGAAATAGGCTTTTTATTGTCATAGAGGATAATAAATCCTGAAATTAATACATTTGCTATAAATAAGAATGAATAAACTTGGGCAAAGTTTTTGATCATTCCATAATAAGCATTAAACATGGAGCACCTCTGTTATTTATTATTTATTTTTCTTTGATTTGTATCTTTTTTGTGAATCTAGAATTTTCTTCCTTAGTCTAAATTCTTTTGGAGTAATTTCTATAAGTTCGTCATCTTCAATAAATTCTAGGGCTTCTTCAAGACTCATCTTCTTAACTGGAGAAAGTCTAAGCGCATCATCTGAACCTGAAGCTCTGACGTTAGTTTGTTTTTTTGCCTTTGTAACTGAAACTTCGATTTCAATTCCCTTTGGAGATTCACCTACAACTTGACCTTCGTAAACATCTTCGCCTGGTTCTACAAATAGAGTTCCTCTATCTTGTGCATTGTTAAGTCCATAAGTTGATGCAACTCCTGTATCAAAGGAAACAATAGAAGCATTTACTCTTCTTGGAATTTCGCCCTTAAAAGGAACATAGGATTCGAAAATAGAATTTAAAATTCCGCTTCCCTTTGTGTCTGTCATAAATTCAGTTCTATAGCCAATAAGTCCCCTTGATGGAATTATAAATTCAAGTCTTTGATAGCCACCATTAGGTTCAACTATGTTTACAAGTTCGCCCTTTCTTCTGCCAAGTTTTTCTATAACAGATCCTGCGTAGACACTATCAACATCAATTGTAACTCTTTCAGTTGGTTCAAGTTTTTTGCCATTTTCATCAATTTTATATAAAACTTGTGGCTTAGAAACTTGGAATTCGTATCCTTCACGTCTCATGTTTTCAATTAATACAGAAAGGTGAAGTTCTCCTCTACCAGAAACCTTAAAAGAGTCAGTAGTTTCAGTTTCTTCAACTCTTAGTCCAACATCAGTTTGTAATTCTCTATTAAGTCTTGCCTTAATTTGTCTTGATGTCAAGAACTTGCCAACTCTACCTGCAAAAGGTGAATCATTTACAGAAAAGTTCATGGAAATTGTTGGCTCGGAAATTTTTACAAATTCAAGACCTTCAGTATCTTCAGTTGATGTAATAGTATCTCCAATGTTGATGTCTTCAATACCTGTAACTGCAACAATAGATCCTGATCTTGAAGAGTCAACTTCAACTCTATTAAGACCTTCAAATTCATAAATTTGCGCAATTTTAATATTTTCTTTAAAGTCAGGTTTTAATTTATTAACTCTAACTAACTTATCATTTTCTTGAATAATACCTTGTTCTATTTTTCCAATACCAATTCTTCCAACATATTCGTTGTAATCAATTGTTGAAATCAAAAGTTTAAAAGGTTCATCATCCCTATTTTCTGGTGCTGGAATGTACTTAATAATAGTTTCAAAAAGTGGATCCATTGATTCCATTTTATCGTCTAAATCGAGGGCAGCTATGCCTTGCTTTGCTGATGCAAAAACAAAAGGACATTCAAGCACTTCGTCATCTGCTCCAAGTTCAATAAATAAATCCAGAACTTCGTCAACAACATCAAGAGGTCTTGCTTCTGGTCTATCGACTTTATTTATGCAAACAATAACTGGAAGGTTAAGCTCAAAAGATTTCTTCAAAACAAATTTTGTTTGAGGCATTGGACCTTCAAAGGCATCTACAAGTAGTACAACTCCATTTACCATTTTAAGCACACGTTCAACTTCGCCACCGAAGTCAGCGTGTCCCGGTGTGTCAATGATGTTGATCTTAACACCATTGTGATTTACGGCAGTGTTTTTAGAAAGAATAGTAATACCTCTTTCTCTTTCAATGTCGTTAGAGTCCATAACTCTCTCATTTACTTGTTGATTATCTCTAAAAATACCTGATTGTCTAAGTAGAGCATCTACAAGTGTAGTCTTGCCATGATCGACATGGGCAATAATTGCTATATTTCTAATATCTTCTCTTTTCAAAATCTCATCTCATTTCTTCAAACTTCTATCCTATTTTAATCTTAATTAAAAAAAAGTGCAACATAAGTTGCACGATTTCTTGTTAATGCTAATGACAATCGCAAAAAATTTGCGATTGGAATGTTCTTCACAGTGAAGCCGAGCCATGCGAAGGCTGAACTGATGAAGAAGCTTATGCAGCGACTGATTTAGTGGAACATGGATTTTTGCAAGCAAAAATTCATGGGCAAGACTTAGTAAGCTTGCAAGCAAGCAACTCAAGTCTTAGCCAGCGACCGAATAGGAAGCTTTTTCAAAGGAGTCGCACTCATTTACTAAACTTTTCAACTAGTTCATCAAAAGTTACTTCTTCCTGATCACCTGTTCTCATGTCTTTTAAAGTATATTTTCTAGTATTTACTTCTTCTTCACCAAGTACAATTACATAAGGCACTTTTGTTTGATCTGCGTACTTAAATTTTTTCTTTAACTTAGCAAATTCAGTGTATACAGAAACTTTAAGGCCCTTTTCTCTTAGTTCATTTAAAAGTTTTATTCCTTGGTGCAAGCAGTCGTCCATTGGAATAATTAATAAATCAACAAGTGATTTTTCTTCACTAGAAATAATATTTGCTTCATTTAATTGGTAGAAAAGTCTTGAAAGTCCAATAGAAATTCCTACTCCTGGAAGAACTTTGTCTGTGTAGTAACTTGCAAGGTCTTCGTATCTTCCGCCAGAACAAACTGATCCAATTTTTGGATAATTATCAAGAGTTGTTTCATAAACTGTTCCTGTGTAATAATCAAGACCTCTTGCAATTTTTAAATCAATATCAAAACAATTTTCGTCTATGCCAAAATCTCTCATGTAGCCAACTACTTCTGTGATTTCAGATAAACCTTCTAAAAAGATTTCATTTTCAATTTTAAGGTCATTTAAAGCTTTAATAATTTCATCTGTGCTGCCCTTGATTTTTATAAATTCTAAAATTTTTTCGCCCTTATCTTTTTCTACTCCAAGCTCAGATAGTTCAGACAAGACATTTTCTTCGCCAATTTTATCAATTTTATCAACTATTCTCAAAACATTCATTGAGTCTTCTATGCCAAGTGATCCGAAAAATCCCTTTAAAATCTTTCTATTATTTAGGTGAATTGTAAAATCTGTAAAGCCTAAATCTTTAAAAGTGTGATAAATTACAACTGGAAATTCTGCATCATTTACAAGAGATAATTCTCCCATGCCAATTGTGTCAATGTCACATTGATAAAACTCTCTAAAACGTCCTTTTTGAGCTTTTTCTCCTCTGTAGACCTTTCCTATTTGATATCTTTTAAAAGGAAAAGACAAATCATTCATGTGCTCTACAGTGTATCTTGCTAGGGGAACTGTTAAATCAAATCTAAGAGACATATCTGTGTCGCCCTTAGAAAATCTATAAATTTGTTTTTCAGTTTCTCCGCCGCCCTTTGCGAGTAGCACTTCTGATTTTTCTATAACTGGCGTATCTATTGGCAAGAAACCATGTTTTTCAAAATTATCTCTAATTATATCTCTCATTTCATTAAAGAGCATTTGATCTTTAGGAAGTAGCTCCATAAATCCTGGAAGAGTTGAAGGTTTTACTATACTCATAATATCACTCCTATTTTTATTTTAATTTTTAGCATTTTTAAATTTGTTAATTTTATTTTATCACAAGTTCTTTACTTTTTGTACTTTTGTATGATATTAAATGAAAGTATTATATTTTCTCCTTTATTTCAACTTTTACTAATGCCTTTATCATTAAAAATTCTTATATATTGCTATTAAAATGGGTGCAGGAATGTAATTTAAATTTGTTTTAAAGTTAAAAATTTATAAATTTAATTTTAAATATTATAAAAGGACTAATAGTTTAAAACTACTAGTCCTTTATTTTTGTACTTATTAACTTTTTTAATCTGTATTAGTATAATCCTGATAATTTTTCAGAAGTGTTTATAAAGATATTTTTAACTTGTGAATATGCATCAAGCATCATCTTGTGGTTTTCTCTACCTATACCAGATTTTTTATAGCCTCCAAAAGGTGCTCCTGCAGGAAGTTGATTATAAGTGTTAACCCACATTCTGCCAGTTTCAACGCCTCTTGCAACTCTTATAGCCTTATTGATATCTTTTGTCCAAACAGCACCAGCAAGACCATAGTCAGAGTCATTTGCCATTTTAATAACTTCTTCTTCATCTTTAAATTTAATTACAACAGCAACTGGTCCAAAGATTTCGTCTCTTGCAACTTTCATGTTGTTGTTTACATTAGTAATAAGAGTTGGCATTGTGAAGTAGCCCTTTTCTGTGCCATTCTTTGTAGCCTTTTCGCCACCAACAGCAATATTTGCCCCTTCTTTTTTAGCTATTTCAACATAGCCAAGAACTTTTTCAGTTTGTGATTTATTTACTTGGGCACCAACTTGTGTATCTTCTTCCCAAGGAAGTCCAACTTTTATGCCTTCAAATTTTTTTATCGCTCTTTCTACAAATTCATCATAAATATTTTCGTGAACGAAAACTCTTGAACCTGCACAGCAAACTTGACCTTGGTTAAATAAAATTCCCATAGCAAGTCCATCAAGAGCAAGATCCATATCACAGTCATCAAAGAAAATATTAGCTGACTTTCCGCCAAGTTCTAGTGTAGCAGGAATTAATTTTTCTGCTGCAGCACTTGCTATTTTGTAGCCAACTTCTGTTGATCCAGTAAAGGCAAGTTTTGATAGACCTTGGTGATGTTGTAAATATTCTCCAGATTTTGAACCAGAACCAGTTACAACATTTATAACTCCCTTTGGCACTACATCTTTAATTAACTTCATAAGTTCAAGAAGTGATAGAGAAGTTGTTGAAGATGGTTTAATTACAACAGCATCGCCTGCTGCTAGAGCTGGAGATAATTTCCATGCTGCCATTAAAAATGGGAAGTTCCATGGAATAATTTGGCCAACAACCCCAAGAGGTTCACGAAGAACAATTGAAAGTGTGTTTTCATCAATTGCATTGGCAGTTCCTTCTTCTGCCAAAATTGCTCCTGCAAAATATCTAAAGTGTTCAGATGCAAGAGGAATATCAATATTTCTTGTTTCTCTAATTGGCTTACCATTGTCAAGAGTTTCTACCATGGCAAGGTGTTCTGCATTTTCATCAATTATATCAGCTATTTTATTTAAAATTTTTGCTCTTTCATATTTATTTGTTTTTTTGTACTCATTAAAGCCTTCCCAAGCAGCTTTAACAGCTTTATCAACATCTTTTTCAGATGCTTGAGCAATACTAGCTAAAAGTTCACCATCAGCTGGACAAAATGTATCAAGAGTTTCTCCATTTTCACTATCAACAAATTCTCCACCAATAAATAGTCCATATTTTTTATCTAAATTAATTTTTGGTTTAGTCATAATATACTCCTTATCTTTATTTAATACATCATAAAAAGCTTTCATATAAGAAATACCCCTCATAAATAGTTTAAAACGTATAAAAATAATTTAGTCTAGAGAATTTTTTTAAATAAAACTTAAAAATAAAAAAATTGTACATTCCGCTTAAAATTTTAAACAAAATGTACAATTTCATAGTCTTATTTTAATTTAATAAAATTATAGAGTAACTTCTTTAAAAGTCTCTTCATTTTCAGTGTCAATGACATTTTTAACAGTGGCTTTAAATTTTTCTATATCATTTGTTGAGAAAAAGTCAATTTTAGGATTTTTTTCTTGATTTAATAAATCATCTTTTTCTAAAATTTCCTTTAAAGCAATGGCTGTTCTGTTAGCTGGATCTACAAGTTTAACATCTCTATTTTGCTTTTCAAAAATTCTTTCAAAAGCCTTTCTAGCAAGTGGGAAATGTGTACAACCTAATATAAGAGTATCGTAGTCAAAATCTCCCAATTCTTCTAAATATCCATTAATTGTTTTTTCAACAATATCATTTTCTAAATTTCCATTTTCAACATCTAAAACTAATTGTGGAGCTCCAACTCCCTTAATAATTATGTCCTTGTTAAACTTTTTAATAGTTTCATCATAAACCTTTGATTTTACTGTTCCTTCAGTAGCTATAAGGGCAACCTTATTATTTTTTGTAACTAGTGATGCATAACTGCAAGCTGGTTCAACAACTCCAACTACTGGTATATCTAGTTTTTCTTGTGCATTTTCTAGACCATAGCAAGTTGCTGTATTACAAGCAATAACTGCTCCCTTAGCTCCTTCTTTTGCTAGAAAACTTAAACATTCAAAAGTTGAGTTTTTAACATCTTCAGGACTTCTAACTCCATAAGGCATTCTCAAAGTATCTCCAATATATTTGAAATTTTCTTCAGGAAATACTTTTAATAATTCCTTTAATACAGAAAGTCCACCTACGCCGCTATCAAAAACCCCTATTGGATTAGTTTTTTTCATTTTAATAATCTCCTTTTAAATAACTTAAATAATATAAATAATTTAAAAGTCTTAATTTATTCACTAACTTTAAATTTTTTTATTTAACTAATTCTAAAATTTTTTCTAAAAAATAAAATCTACTATTTATTTAATATTTTTAAAATAAAATCTACTATTTATTTAATATTTTTTCTTCTTATAAATGCTTCAATATTTTTAGAAATATAATTCTTTTTAATAAAAAAGCACCAGATCTTGTCTGGTGCCTTTATAGTTTTTATTAAGCAAAGAATCCTAAGAATACTGTGATAATAAATACATTTGCAAAGTCGATAAACATACCGCCTACTATTGGAAGAACAAAGAATGCCATCTTTGAGTAAACGAATTTATCACAAATAGATTCCATGTTAGCTACACCATTAGGTGTTGCACCCATACCAAATCCACAGTGTCCACCAGCAATAACTGCTGCGTCATAGTTGTTACCCATAATTTTGAATGTAACAAAGTAAGCAAATATTGCCATTAATACTGTTTGAGCAGCTAATAGAATTAACATTGGAACTGCAAGGTCAACTAATTGCCATAATTTCAATGTCATTAAAGCCATTGATAAGAATAGGTTAAGTCCTAGTTCTCCAGCAATTGCAATTTCTTCGTTTGGAAGGAAATTATCATGCTTATCAGAAATAGCTCTGAAAAGAATACCAAGTATCATTGGTCCAATATAAATTGGAAGAGCTGCCTTGTCAGTAAACTTAGCAATTTGTCCATTTAAGAATGCTGAAATGTAAACACCAATTCCCATAGCAACTATTATTGCGAAGAATCCCATTTGAACTTTCTTTCCATCTAAAATTTTATTTTCTTCTTTTAAGATGGATTCGTCAACTACGATGTCTTTTTCTAATTTTTTCTTTTCAACAAGATTGTTTTTAAGAATAATTTTGTTAGCTAATGGTCCACCCATTAATGAACCCATTACTAATCCGAAAGTAGCTGCTGAATAAGCTACAGTTTCTGCTCCAGTAATACCAGCTGCTTCAACAAGTGGTGCAATACCAGCACTTGTTCCGTGTCCACCAGTCATTGGTGTTGAACCTGTCATAAGTGCAAGTCCTGGTTCTACTCCTACAGGTCCTGCTAAGGCAACAGCTAGAATGTTTTGTAGTACGCAAAGTACACTGGCAACGATTAAGAATTTAATTACCTTAGGTCCACCAATTTTAAGTATTTTGATACTTGCTCCAAAACCAATACTAGTAAAGAATATTGTCATGAAAAATGATTGCAATGTAGTGTCAAATTCAAATGCAGCCGTATTTGTTAGTCTTAAAACTAAGTGAATGATTGCGAATAAGAATCCACCAATTACAGGCGCTGGAATAGCGAACTTTTGGAAGAAATAAACCTTACTTCTTATGTACCTACCAATTAGCAATAGTATTACTGCTAGACCAATTGTTTGGATCATGTCCATTTCAATTGTCATAAATATCACCTCTCTATATTTTTTTATGCTTTAATTATATCAAAAGGTTTTCATTTTTAAAAGCTTTTTGTCATAAAAATTTTTATTAAAAAATACAAATTTAAGATTTTTGGACTAATCTTTTTTCTAATCGTAAGGTAAAATTTTTTTCAGCTTAATATTTTATCTTGCTAACGTGTTTAAACTAAAAAAGTTTTTTATTTCGTAAAATTTAGTAGATTTTCTTTATTCTATCCATTTTTCCTTGTTTTAAATAAAGAATTATTTTCAAAAATTCTTTTAAGAAAAATAAAATAATATATTTATCAAAAGAAAAAATACATAAAAAGAGCTTTTTCTCTTAATATGTATTTTTACTTTTATAATCCCTTTTGAAAACTAGGAAAACATTATTAATTAGAGTTCATAATTTATTAAGTGTCCCACTGCAAGAACAAGATTTCGCCCTTTTCCTCGTCTATTATAAGGACTATAAAATTTCCATACAAATTATTAAAGACATTGTCAGATGTTTTTTTAAAGTAAACTTCATTATTCAAATCAATGTCTGTGTCAAAGCCCCTTTCTCTTACTTTTAAAAGGCAAGTTTCAATTTGAGAAAGTTTATTTTCATCACTTTCAACATTATAAGCTTTAAGACTATTTTTTATATCTCTTATATCATCCTTGTCTACAGAAAATAAAATTGCAGCTTCCCCATCTCCGTGAAAGTCTGGCTCTTTATAAAGCTCTCTTACTCTTTTTACGCTTATTGGAAATCTTATATTAAATTCATTTTCCACTTCCTTTACTGACTGGTCTCTACTATCTGAAAGCAAGTATAAAAGAGGAATAGCTACAAGAAAAATTAAAGCCATAATAATTAAAACTTTTTTAAATTTTTTATCACTCATTTTCATCACCTTCATACCTTAAAATATCTCCTACATCACAATTTAAAACTCTACAAATTTCTGAAAGAGTAGAAAATCTTATGGCTTTTGCCTTATTTGTCTTTAAAATCGAAAGATTTGCAATAGTTATGCCAACTTTCTCTGATAATTCTGTAAGAGACATTTTATTTTTTGCCATTTCCACATCTAAATTAACAATTATTTTTCCCATGGTCCACCTCAAATCGTTAAGTCATTTTCTTCTTTTAGTGCCATTCCTTCTTTGATCAAATCACAAAGTAGAAGAAAAATTTGCGCAATTAACATGGCAACAATTGCTCCCCCTATAAAAATTAGGTTGGTAATTGAGCCATCTAGGTTAAAATTTGTGTAAATTATGGAAAGAATTGAAAGGAAAAAAATTCCTATAAAGGAAATGGCTATAACTTGAAGGTCAAATAACATCCCTCTCTCAAAAATTTTGTCTTCCCCATATTTTTTTAGGGCAAAAAGTCCAAATAGAAGAGCAAGGATCAAGGCTAAAATTATTCCCTGGCACAAAAATAACATGGGATACTTCATATTCATGAACATTGGATAAATTTTTGCCATAAAGCTTGCCATTTTAAGAAGTCCATAAAAAGTTCCCCCTAAAATAAAAATAGCGATTAGTAGAAGTGCTCCAATAAATTTTACTCGTAAAGATTTCATAATAACCTCCCTTTGCTAGGAGTATATCACTTTATTTAATGAATTACAATAAATATTTATCGTTTATCAATAAATTATAGTGGGCGTAAATTTTTATTCTTACAATTCAAAAGCTTGGCAAAATATTTTAGGGCATAAAAAAAGCCTGTAGGAAAACCTACAGACCTTTTTAGGAGAAGATTCTTATGTTTTATTTAGCTTTAGTATTAACTTGTGTCTTTAAAGCAGCAAATTCTTTTTTCAAACTATCTAGTTCTTTTTTAAGAGCTTCATCATTTGCAGACTTATTTTCTTCTTTTAATTTTGCAACTTCTTCTTTAAGGGCCTTAATTTCTTTTTCAGAATCGCTCTTTATCTTATTTACCTTTCTTTCAAGACTTGATTTAGCTTTCTTTGCGTCATCAAGTTCTTTAGTAAGTCCTTCAATATCTCCCATGAATTCTTCTTTATCTTTAAGAGTTGCAACTGGAATGTCCTTTAATCTTTCTGCAAGTCTTTCCTTGTAAGATTCTTTATTTTTTTCAACAATATCTAAAACTTCTTGAGCTTTTTCCTTATATTCATCAGAATTTACAAGTTCTTTATAAGCTTTTTCAAAGTTATTCATATAGAATTTAAAGAAATCAGCAAAATCTTCTAAGGATGCTTCACTTTCAAGACCATTGATATAAGCCCTTTGAGCCTTTAAAGCTGTTTCTTGATTTTTCTTTTCTAGGAACAAATTAAAATCTAATAATTCAAGTTCAAGGTCAAGATAATTTTGAAGTTCTTTCTTTGATTTTTCCTTATCTTCTGGACTTATGCCAAGAGTTGGCATTTCAAAAATCTTATCCAAAATTCCTTGGTAAAAATCTTTTACATCAGCAACTAATAATTCAGGTCTATTTTTTATAGCATTTTCATAAAAATCAATTGATTTCTTAGAATTTTCAATTGCAGGTCTTATAAATTTTTCTAAATTAAAGTTTTCTAAAACTCTATAATAACTATCAGGAATTAATTTATAGAAATATTTTTTAGACATTTCTACTAATTCATCGCTGTAAATTTCAAACAATTCTATTAATTTATTTTGTGCAGAAACAAGATCAAGGTCCTTGTAAAAATCACCATAAGCAAGGTAAAGCTTGTTTAAAAAATCCATATTTTTGTTATAGCTTTCCAAAGATTCCTTGTATCCAGGAACTTGTGCAAAGAAGTCTTTAAAATTATTTTCAAATTTTTCATTAATTTCCTTATAGTCCTTGAAAAATTCCATCAGATTTTTAAAGTTGTTTACAAACATATTTGTACCAAAAGGTTTAAAATCTCCAAGTTTAAAAGACTCCATAAATTTGCTATAGGCTTCCTTTTGATTTTCAAAAATATTTTTTTGCATTTCCATCATATCTTCAAAAAAATTCTTATTATCCATTTTTCCTCCTCTTAAATAGCATACACCATTTTTCTTTATCAATATTCCACTTTACTAGATTATAACTTTAAAAAATTTTATCGTCAAATAATGACTACCTTTTCCCCAAAATTTTTTAAATTTTCACAAATTAATTCTTTCTTTAAAAATAAAAATTTTTCCTAATATATCTTTACCCAATTAAACTAATTATAATTTATATTTAGTAACATATTTTTTTATAAAAAGACTTTTAGTAAATAAGTTCTTTTTATTTAATAAAAATGTTCATCCTTTGTCTGTTTAACAACCTTCCTTTATAATTTCTTTCTACTATGTTATAATGTAATTAAGAAAATATTTTATGTAGAGGGAGGACGTACATATTATGGAAAAACCTTGGGAGTTTGACGATTTTATATTTGATGGCGATGTGCTAAAGGGCATGACAAGAAAGGGCAAAGATAAAATCAAAAATGAAGAATTATTTGATATGGTAGTGCCTAGTGAAGGACCAGATGGAACTAAAATTAGAGTTATTGGAGAACAATGCTTCTTCAGAAGAAAACTTAACTCTATTGTAATTCCTGATACTGTTGAAGAAATTAAATACGAAGCTTTTGGAGTTAACAACTTAACTGAAGTAGAAATTCCTGATTCAGTTAAAAAAATTGATGCTTATGTATTCTACAGAAACAAATTAACTGATGTTAAAATGCCTGAAAAATTAGAATATATTGGCGACAATGCTTTTTCACTAAACCAAATTGGTGAAATTGAAATTCCTGATACAGTTGAATTTATTGGCGTAAGTGCATTCTACAAGAACAACCTTACTGAAATTAAATTGCCTGAAAACATCAAAGAAATCGACATGTATGCTTTCAGAAAAAATAACATTATGGAAGTACAATTACCTTCTGGAATTGAAAAATTCGATGACAGAGCTTTCGAAGAAAATGTTGTTGTTAAAAGAGACTAATTAAATTAAGTATTTTAAACTGTTGCCACAAGCAACAGTTTTTTATTACAAAAATTTTTAAAATAACTAAAAAACACTGCCACAACTTATTTGTGACAGTTTTATTATGTCCACTTCTTCCAATATATATTTTTTATTTAAAACTAAAACTTTCACAATACTTTTCTTTATTCTTACTAATTTACCTTTCTATTTTCAGAAATATCTTCTTTAAAATTTTCTCATAAATTGTCTTTAATATAAAAGTTAAAGCAAAGGATAATATAAATACTAACCCTATCTCTATAATTATTATAAATAATTTTCTCCATGCATCAAAGTTTATATATTCCAATTTAAAAATATTTATATAATCAGTAAAAATTACATGAAAAATATAAATTCCAAAAATATTTTTTGAAAGCACTTCTAAAAATTTTTTTATAAAATTATTTTTAATTTTAATCTTCATACACATTACAAATAATGTAAAGGATGATCCAAAAATTAAAATATTTGGATTGTCCCAAATATATGAGTTAAATTTTTCCCCACTTCTTGATATAGTTAAGTAAACAATAAGAAGATAAGATATGAAAAATCCCAAAAAGTAATAAAAAATGTTTTTATCTAATAATCTATCCTTGTATTTATTTATATAAGCACCAAGTAAGGCAAAGAGTACATAATTATAGGCTCCTGAAAGATTATATAATCTAAAAATGCTAAGTACTTTTATGTTAAATAAATTTATTATAAATACTAGAGTTAAGGATACAAAAATCCAAAAACCAAGTAAATATTTTAGCTCTCCTTTTTCATTTTTAACAAATTTATTGCAGACTGGCGCAAAGGCATAGATAAAAATTATTATAAATATGTAATACAAGTGGTCTTTGAAGTTTCCTTCTAAGATATCTTTTTTTATTGCTTCAAAAGAAACTGCATCATTAAAAACAAACTTTACATAATAGCAGGAAATCATTCTGTACATTAGCTCAGCCAATATAAAATAAACAAAAAATTTAAAAATCTTTTTATAAATACTTTTAAAGTCAATTTTTTCTTTTGTATATAAGAGATAGCCTGCACACATACAAAATACTGGCACACAAAATCTAAAAAGTGAACCTGCAAATATAAAAAATATCCAAGTTTTTGAAAATAAATCAGCGCGTGAGCCAGCAGACAAAACATGGATTGAAATTGTTGCAATTATTGCTATAAATTTTATTAAATCTAAATTATAATCTCTCTTTTTCATTTTATCTCACAAAATTTTTAAAATCTTAGAAATAGCTTTCAAAATAAGTTTTAAAAGAAAATCTAATTTGTATCTTTCTATAAATTTATTTTATCATATAAAAATTTTTTCTCCATTTTTTTATTAATCATATAAAAATATTTTGACTATTTTAAAAATTTTAATCAAATAAAAAAGGCGCCAATAATAAGGCGCCTTAAAATTTATTTTATTTTTATTACATTCTGTTAAGTTCAACCATTTCTCTAAATGTTTCTAGTTGAGTTTTAACTTGACCGAAGTCAGTCATTTGTTGGTCATAACCCATTTTAATTAGTGGAATGCCAGCTTTTTCATAAGCTTTCTTTAGTGATGGATATTCCATTTCTTCTGTATCATTAAATGTCATCATGAATAATAGACATCCGTCAGCATCATTATCAAGAGCTAAGTCAACAACATATTTTGGTCTCTTCCAAATATCTGGATCGTAAAGAATTGGATCTTCGTCCATTCTTGCAAATTGATCTGCAAGAGCCATATATGGATCTTCAATTGATGTATCTACATCAACTTTAAGTCCTCTTGATTCACTTGCAACGTCATCTGCTACTACGCAAATGTTAAAGTTGTCAAGAACTTCAAGAAGTGCTGGGTTATCAGTGATAATACCAGAAGTTACAACTCTTGGTCCTGTGCATTCTTCTTTTGGCATAGCTTTTAATGCTTCAATTAATTCTTTAAGCATCTTGTTGTGTTCATCTTTAAGCATGTGGTAAGAAGCTTTTAATACATTACATCTGTCAGATGCTTTAATAGTCTTTGAATAATCTCCAACTAATTTAATGAATTCTCTCTTTAGAGCTCTGTTTTCGTTATAAACTTCGAAAGCTTTCTTTAAGTTTTCATCAGTAATCTCAACACCACAAACTTCTTCTAATCTTTCAGCAGCTTGTTTAAAGATTTTTGCATTGTAAGTTTTACCAAAGTCTTCTTTTCTATGTTGAGCGTGGTTTAAAAATATCATAGGAATTTTTCTACCAACAGAAACTTTATAGTTTTGAGAGAATGGTCTTAAAGTATCATCAAGAGTAGTTACCATTGATGCACTTAGTCCATCAAGAGATCCGTCAAGACCCATTTCCAAACATCTTAAAGCTAGTGAATAGTAGAATGTTGGGAAATATTCTTTAGCCTTATCAATAGGTCCTTGTCCGCCCCATACTCCGTAAGGAACAAGTCCACCTGCATAAATAATTTCTTCAGGTGCATAGTAAGGGAAAACTCCGACAACTTTTTTGCCTTCAGCAAGGTATTTGTCAATTTGTTCTCTTCCGTTATCTGCAATATGTTTAAATTCTTTTAATAATTCTTTTATATCAGTCATTTTGCACCTCAATTAAATTGTAGTCTTAGACCAGTCAGTTTCTTTAGTGTTTTCGAAATTAGTGTAGATTTCTTCGCCCTTAGCAATTCTATCTGCTTTTCTTTCATTCATAATTTCTACTAAACCTTGAACTCTAGTCTTATATTGTTCTTGAGAGAAGTTTCTTTCATCAGCTTGGTCACCATCAAAGTGAACTACTGGAATGTCAAGGTCTTCTCTCCATCTTCTTTCGATTTCAGGCATTGCTCCTGACCATGGTTTACAAGATCTATTGTAGTTAACAAGTGCTCCAGAAACTCCGTTTTCTTTAGCCATTGTTTCTCTCCATTCAACACCGTCTTCGATACATACTGAACAAGGTGCTTTACAGTATGCTGCAGCCATTTCTCTAACAGTTGTGTATTGGAAACCGAAAGCAGGTGCATATACTACTGCAGTTACGTTAACACCGTTTTGTTTTAATGGTTCAAAAAGGTTTCTTAGTCCTGGCCAGCAAGGTATACCTTCAAATAGGATTCTGTGTTCTTCTGGGTATTCCCAAGTAGAAGTTCCTTCCTTAACTGACTGTTCATATTCTTCTGCTAGAAGTTCAAATCCTTCAGCTGCATCAATTTCACATCTTGCAGCTACAATGTCTGCCATGTGGTTAAATAGGTCAAATCCAGAAAGTGGAGATGGTTCGTAAGCCATGTATGAACATGCTTTAAGCCATGCTGCTGCAGTTCTGTTAGCAATTTGACAAGCTTCTTCGAATTTCTTTTCATCAAATTTCTTACCAGTAAGTTTTTCAAGTTGGTGAATAGCATATTCAAATTGACCCATTAAGTAATCAACTTTTTCTTCAGGTACATCAACTGTGTTTTGGAATGGAATATCAATCATAATCATTGGAATATCGTGCATTCTTGCAATGTTTTCATACCATTTAGTCATCATGTTACAGATGTTGTTACAGCAAAGTACGAAGTCTGGTTGTGGCATCTTTCTTGAGTCAGTAGGTTCACCTGCTGCATAAGCAAGAGAAATTCTTGCGTAACCACAGATATCATTATCATATCCCATATCTTCAGCTGTTTGACATAGTCTTAGACCGTCTTTTTTAGCTGCAGTTGTAGCTGCGTGGTTTTCTGGATATACTGCATGTAGTCCAAATGCCTTTGCAAGTTCAATAGGGAATTTAGATGATGACCATCCAACTAGTTCTCCTCTTTTTTTTGCATCCCATGCTGCTCCGTAAACTCTATCAACAACATTTCTTAGAGCTTGAGCTGCAGGAATATGTCCTTCGATTGGTCTTGGTTTTTTACCAGGTATTTTTTGAATTTGTTCAGCCATAGTTTACCTCCTAAAATAAATTATGCTTTAGCTTTATCTTCTTTTAATTTTTGCAATTTACATTTTTGATATCCAAATAGTGCAGCTCCTAGCGCACCATTTAATTGACATAGTGGTGAAGTGTGAATTTTATGTCCTGTGTTTTCTTCAAGAGCTCTAACCATGCCCTTATTAAGGGCAACACCACCAGTAAATACTACGTCATCATTTAATCCCACTCTTTTAGCAAGAGAACCAACTCTTGCAGCAATGGAATCATGGATCCCCTTAACTATATCTTCAATCTTTGATCCACTTGCCAGTTGTGAAATAACTTCTGATTCCGCAAAAACTGTGCAAGTAGAAGAAATACTAACATCTTTTGTAGATAACTTATCTAACTCTTCAAGTTTAGAAACATCAACTTCAAGAACTTTTGCAATTACATCTAAGAACCTTCCAGTACCAGCTGCACATTTATCATTCATAACAAAGTTTTCAAGCATTCCGTTGTCTCCAATTTTTAGAGCCTTGGCATCTTGTCCACCGATATCAATGATTGTACGAACATTTGGAAATAAGAAATAAGCACCCTTAGCGTGACATGAAAGTTCAGACATTTGGAAATCAGCTTCTTCAAGGGCTGTCCTACCATAACCAGTTGCCATTACATAAGAAATATCTTCTCTTTTCATGTTTGCATTTTTAAGAGTCTCACTAATTGTTCTTGATGGTCCGCTTGTTCCTGCTCCAACATCAATAACAGAAGTTGAAATAATTTCTTTACCATCTTTTAAAATAATACTCTTTGACGCAGTTGATCCAATGTCAACGCCCATTGTATAAATAGCTTCTGCCATACAATCTCCTCTTTATCTTAAAATTAATATCTTACTCTTCTTAATTCTACTATACTTATGTATCTTTGTCAAAAATAAAGAGCCAAGAATCGTGAAATTACAAGGCTTTTGGAGCTTTTATGTTTTACTATTTTTTACTTTTAAAAAGTATTGTTTACTTATCGTAAATTAATTTGACATATACAAAAATATTGGATAATCCTTTTTCAGATTATCCAATAAATTGTCATGTTTTATATTATTTAATGTTATTTAATCTATCGTAATCTCTGATGATTCTTGGAGTAAGCATTTGATGAACTGGGCAAATTGATTCAGGATCTTGATATGCACTTTCAGTGAAAGCGATAATATAATTTCTCCATAAGTTCATATTTACTATTTCATCTACTAAACCATATTTAGCACAAGAGAATGGTTTTGATTTTTCAGCATAATCTTGAATTAAATCATTCATCTTGTCAATTGTTGGTTGAAGATCTTTTCCAGCTTTTTTATCTTTTGCAAGTCTTCTTGAATACATTGCAGTAGCTGCAGTTTCTCCATTCATTACGTTGATTTCAGTAGCTGCAGATCCTAGAGAAAATGCGTTAGTGTCATTTCCTTGTGGTCCACCAAGTACGTAGTGAGCTGCTGCAGTCCCCTTTCTCATTGTAATTTCCATTTGAGGAAGATCAGATTTTTGAATTGAATAAATAAGTGATTGACCAAGTCCTAGTAATTCAGCTTTTTCTGCATCGTCGCCTACATCAATACCTGTAGTATCTTGTAGCCAAATAATTGGAAGTCTGTCTCTAGCACAAAGTGTTACAAATTCATTCATCTTGATTAAACCTTGTCTATAAAGTTTTCCACCAATAGAGATGTGTTTAGGATCATTGTAGTATTCAGGATAGCCCATTAATAGACCTTGAACATTAGCAACAACACCAACTAAAAGTCCGTTAACTTTTGCAAGTCCAGTTACCATTTCTCTACCGTAACCTTTTTTGTATTCCATAAATTCAGAACCGTCAAAAAGTCTTGAAATTACATCATATACATCGTAAGCCTTTTTACCATTAAGTGGAATAAGTGAATACATATCGTTAGGGTCAAATAGTGGATTCTTTGGATCGTCTACTCTGAAGAATTCTCTTTGGAATTTAGGAAGCATTGAAAGATATTTTCTAATTCCTTCAAGCACTCCTTCTTCTTCAACATAAACTTCTCTCATAAAACCAGTTTGTGCAAAGTGAACTCCTACTGATCCTGGAGGAGTAGTTTTCTTAGCATTTGCAGTTTGATCAGCTATTTGGTTAGCTCCTTCTTCGTCGATATATCCCTTTGGATTCATACCGCCAAGGATTCCAGCTCCACCAACAGCCATATTTGCATCTTTATGAGCAACTATAATTGTAGGAGAAATTGAGTGATATCCACCACCAGCTGGGTTAGTTCCATAAATACCAACTATTACAGGAACGCCACATTGGTTAAGTCTTGAATTTCTATAGAAAGGAGTACCGCCTCCACGTCTATTTGGATAAACTTTTTCTTGTTCGTCGAGTTTTACACCTGAACAATTTAGTATATATACTAGTGGAATTCTAAGTCTTTCTGCTGTATCTGATGCTCTTAATAGGTCATCAGCTTGTCCAGCAATCCATGCACCTGCAAGTTTTTTGTTATCTGATGCAACAATGTATACCCATCTGTCATCAACTTTTGCAAGTCCTTTAACAATACCAGTTGTACCATGGTCATTTTCACCAGGATTGTAAATAGTATTAAGTGGGCACCAAGTACCTTCGTCTATAAGTTCAGCAATTCTTTGAAGTGCTGTCATTTCGCCACGTTCATTTACTTTTTCATCTGGTTTACCAGCAGCAAGAGCTTTTTCAGCAAACTCTCTAATTTCTTCTTCAACTTCTCTTAATTGATTGAAGTTTTCTTCATCAACTGCTTTTAATGGCTTTCCAATTGTCTTCATATTTTGAAAATATGAAGCAAGTGAATATTGAGTCATGTGTCCTCCTTATTCTTCTACAGGTCTCTTAATGAAAGCTTCGCCTGGATCTATTTCTTCTCTTATTAATTTAATAACTTCTTCGTCTGGTTCTTCAAGTTTTACTGCACGAGATACATCAATATCAAATCCTGTATTTTCAATAACATCTTCTGGAGATGAAGAAGGATAATATCCAGCAAGATACATTCTCTTAGTATCTTCGTCAAATTTTAATATACCCTTATCAGTTACAACCATTTGTGGTCCAACATTTTCAGGAATACCTACTCTAGTTCTTCCGCCAGGACCATCGATCCAACCTGGAGAAGTAATATAGTCAACTTTTTCTATAAATCTTCTCTTTTCGTGTTGCATCATAATAATAGTATTTACATAAGTTGCAATACCATTAGCTCCACCAGAACCAGTAAATCTTGTCTTAGGGTGGTGGTAGTCACCAATTACTGTAGAGTTAACATTTCCAAATGGGTCAATTTGAGCTCCACCGATAAATGCAATCATTCTCTTTTTGTCATGTCTCCATTCATTAGCTTGGAAACCAACATAAGTTGCATTTGTCCAGTGAACACCACAGTGTGCCATAAATCTATTGTCACCAACTGATCTTGGAACTTCTATTGGATCACAATCCATAAGTCCTGATTCTACAATTAGATAACAGTTAGGAGCATAAACTGCTTTTGCAAGAGATGCGCCAATTAGAGGAAGTCCTGTTCCTACAATTGCTATTTGACCGTCTTTAATTTGTCTAGCAATTGTAACTGCTTGCATTTCTTTATTTGTATAATTATCATATCTAGCCATTATTTATCTTCTCCCTTCTTTAGTACGTCTGTAGAGTAACCAAATCCTGGAACATTCTTTAATCCGATAAGTCTTGTAGCTCCAAGTTTATTTAGGTATGCTTCGTGATCTTCAACACCATATACCCATTCGTCTAAGAATGCATTGAAGTTTTCTTCAGTTTTTGATTCAACGTTATACATCTTATAGAAGGCAGCATCATAATCATAATAGTTATAGCATTGTGAAGGGTGTGCTCCAAATGGTGCATGAACTACTGCATCAACACAGAATCCAGGAATTTTGTTTTCAGCTGCATCAAAGTTTTTGATGTATTCGTTAGAAACAAGCTCTTCGCAAGTTACGATAACTTTTTTAGCTGCTATTGCAATATCAACATCGTGGAAAGTGTTTCCAAGAATTCTTGTAGTTCCGTCTGGAGATGCCATTTGTACGTGAATTATTGCAGTGTCAATTTCTGGAACTGGAGCTGCAACAAGTTTTTCTCCCTTTTTGAATGGGTTTTCTACATATATAAACTTATCATTTGGAAGTTTGTCAATTTTTTCTCTTTCTTCTTTAGAAATTCCCCATTCGTCAACTAAACCTGAACCCATCATAAGTCTACATGGTAGGTATGGAAGTCCAAGTGCAGCTGCGTGAATTCTTTGCATTTCAACGTCTTGAGAGTAGTCTTCCATAAGAAGTTCACCCTTTTCAACCGCTGCTCTAAATCTTCTTGAAACATTTGTATATCCTGAGTTAGCAGTGTAGCAATTTATGTATGCCTTTACTCTGCCAGCTCCAATTAATGTGTCCCAGTCTCCTCCTGCAGGTCCTGCTTCAACGATAAAATCTTTTTGACCTTGACGCAAAATTTCATTTACTGCTGCGTAAGGTTTTCTGTTAGTTGTAAATCCCCCTAGTGAAATTACATCGCCATTTTCTACATATTTTGCTATGGCGTCTTTAAGTTTCATTACTTTACTCAAGTTAAAACCTCCTTTTGTTATATATAACTTGATTGCATAAATATTCAGCTCACTTTGGAGCTGAATTTAATTAATGACTAAATAATATTAAGAATACACCTGCTGCTACTGCTGAGCCTATAACTCCAGCAACATTAGGTCCCATTGCGTGCATTAGTAAGAAGTTAGTAGGATTATATTTTCTACCTTCAACTTGTGATACACGTGCTGCCATTGGTACTGCTGATACACCAGCTGAACCAATAAGTGGATTGATCTTTCCACCTGTTACAATGTATAGAATTTTTCCAAAAATAACACCGCCTGCTGTTGCAAAGCAAAATGCCATTAGTCCAAGGACTATTATTTTAATTGTTGCAGGTTGTAGAAAAGTTGTTCCATCTGCAGTTGCTCCAACAGTTGTACCAAGCATAATTGTTACAATGTTCATAAGAGCATTTTGTACAGTGTCAGAAAGTCTTGCAACTACTCCTGATTCCTTAAATAGGTTTCCAAGCATTAGCATACCAAGAAGTGGTGCTACATCTGGAAGAAGTAGTGATGTGAAAAGTACTACTACAACTGGAAAAATAACTTTTTCTAGTTTAGATACTTTTCTTAGTGAAGTCATAACTGTTGTTCTTTCTTTTTCAGTAGTAAGTGCCTTCATAATTGGCGGTTGAATCATTGGGATAAGAGCCATGTATGAATAAGCTGCTACTGCAATTGGTGCAAGTAAGTGTGGTGCAAGTTGTGATGTTGTAAATATTGCTGTTGGGCCATCTGCTCCACCGATAATACCAATTGATGCTGCTTCTGGTCCAGTAAAACCAAGTTTAATAGCTACAATAAAGGCAACATAAATACCAAATTGTGCTGCTGAACCTAGTAAAAGTGAAATTGGATTTGCAATAAGTGGTCCAAAGTCAGTCATTGCTCCTACGCCCATAAATATTAAACATGGGAATAAGTTTGACTTAACTCCGTTATACATAATTGCTAAAACCCCTGAAGATTGCCATGGGTCTCCAACTTCCATTAAGCCTGTCATTGGCAAGTTTCTTAAAAGCATACCAAAGGCAATTGGAAGAAGTAATAATGGTTCAAATTCTTTTTTAATCGCTAGATAAATAAGAATGAAGGATATAATAAACATTACTACATTTTGCCACTGTAATGCTGCAAACCCCGATTCACCTAGAATCCCCTGTAATGTTTCTAATAACATATTCCGACCTCCTATTATTCAACAACTGCTAGTAATGCGTCAGTATCTACTGTTTCTCCAGCTGTTACTTTAAGTGTTACTTTTCCTGCACATGGAGCTACGATTTCATTTTCCATCTTCATAGCTTCAAGAATTAAAATTACATCTCCAGATGCTACAGTGTCACCATTATTAACATTTAATTTAAGAACAGTTCCTGGCATTGGTGAAACTACATCTCCTGCGCCGCCTGCTGCTGGAGCTGCCGCTGGTGCAGGTGCTGGTGCTGCTTGTTGTGGAGCAGGTGCTGCTGGTGCTACTGCTGGAGCTACTGGAGCTGCTGCTGGTGCTGCTGTTAAAGATCCTGGAGTAAGTGATCCATATCCTCCACCAACTTTTTCAACTTCTACTTCAAAAACTTTTCCATCTACTTTAACTTGATATTTCATTAATTTCTCCTTTTCATAAATAATAGAATAATTTAAAATAATTTATTTTTTTTCGTTTATAGAAACAATTCTAAAACTTTCAACTCTCGATCTTTCTTGCATGCTAATTGCTCCAACTATTGCTGCTAATAGTGCAGGGTCCATTGAATTATCAGCTACTGCTTTTTTCGGTGCTGCCTTTACAGGCGCTGCTGCTTTTTGATTAGACTTATTTGCGTCAGCCTTACCTTGAATACCTCCAACTACCTTACTAATTATCATAATTGCAATTAGTAGAGAAATAAGGGCTAAGAAAACTACGCTAAGTCCTGTCAACGCTACACCAAAGGCTTCTCCAAGGGTAAGAGTAACATCTCCTAACATTATCACACCTCCCAATGTGTTTTTTTCATATTACGGAATACATTCCAACTTTTAAGAATATTATAACAAAGACCTAAAATTAATTCAATTAAAATCTCTATGTATGATAAATTAATTTAAATCTTTTGCATATCAATTATACATTAAAAAACATGTAAAATAAAGGAAATCCTTTTTGTTAATTTTCTTCAAATATCCAAAATTAAAGTATTTTTTAATATTAATTACATTTGTTAAAAAAAGATTTAATTATAATTTATTTTCTTATAAAATTTAATTTTTGAAGCTTAATCTTTGACTAAATGAAAATTTAATTTTTTTTAAGTTTTATTTTTTTATTTAATTTTTTTATAATTTAATAATATTTTAAAATGGATTTTTATATTTTTACTTATTTTTAAGTAATTTTTATAATGAAAATTTTTAAGTAATTTTTTTAATTAAACTATAAAAAAACTCGCTAGTTAAAAAACTTAGAGAGTTTAAAGTTATCTTATTGTATTAAATTGTAAGAAGTCCGAGATGCTCTACTAAAATTTTTATGCCAAGAAAAATTAGTATTAAGCCTCCTGTTACTTGGGCCTTGTCTTTTAAGGCAATGCCAAAAGCTTTTCCTATTTGTACTCCAAAAAAAGATATGATAAAGGTTGTTAGTCCTATTACAAAAATTGTCATAGATATTTTTATATTTAAAAAGGCAAAGGAAACTCCAACTGCTAGAGCATCAATAGATGTCGCTATGGCTAACATTAATAAGTTTTTCAGATCAAGTTTATCTTCTTCAATTTTACAAGTTTTTTCCCTTGATTCTCTTATCATGTTAATTCCTATAATTGATAGGAGAACAAAGGCAATCCAGTGATCTACTCTTTGAAGCTTTTCTGCAAAAATCGAACCCAAAAGATATCCAACAAAGGGCATAAGTGCTTGAAAGACTCCAAAAAATAGGGAAATAACAAAGGATTTTTCTAAAAATTTTTTTCTTATGGATAGGCCCTTACATATTGCCGCCGCAAAGGCGTCCATAGAAAGTCCCACTCCAATAAAAAATACCGATATTAAATTCATCTTCACTCCTCAAAAAAATAGATGCCCCCACAGCATCTATTTTTCTTCTAATTTTTAAATAATTATTTTAACAATTCGTCTAATCTATTTTTGTCAAAGCCAACGATTTGTTCGTCATCAATACAGATTACTGGGACTCCCGTGTATCCCATTGCCATTAATTCGCTTCTTGCTTCTTTGTCAGTTTGAACATTCTTTTCTTCGAAGTCAACTTCTCTTTCTTTTAAATAATCCTTTGCCATTGTGCAGTAAGGGCAAGTGTTACTTGTGTATACTGTTACTTTACTCATTTTATTCCTCCTCATTAGTTCTTTTATTATACTCCAATAGTATAAGTGAATCAAATATTTAAATTTTTACTTAATTATTTTTATAATTTGTGCTTTGCATGTTCTAAGCCGTCTTTGAATATACAAAGTACATGTTCATCGTCTAGTGAATAATAGGCTCTTCTACCATTTCTCTTTACTTTTATTAGATTTTGATTTCTTAAAAGTGCAAGTTGATGGGATATTGAAGACTGACTCATATTAAGTAAGACTGCAATATCAGAAACGCATAAAGGTCCATTCATAAGTGCATAGATGATCTTTATCCTTGTAGGATCAGATAGGGATTTAAATATTTGTGAAATTATTTCAATTAAGTCATCCTTTTTGTTAAATTCGTAAATATTCTTTTCTACTTCTTTTGAAATTTCATCTATAAATTTATCATTCATATTTTCTTTACCCCACACTTTTAAAATTTACACTTAAAACTATAAATTCTTCAAGCTTTAGTGTCTCTGCTCTTCTTCTTTCATCAATGCCACTTAGTTCAAGAGCTCTTTTTATTTCTTCTTTAGTGTAATTTAATTTTGAATTAGAAAGAGAATTTAAAATTGTCTTCCTTCTAGTTGTAAAAGCTGCACGTACGACTTTAAATAAAAAGTCTGTATCAAGATCTTCTCTTTTTTTCATAACTAAATTAACAACTGCCGAGTCCACATTTGGCTTTGGCATAAAGACTGAACTTGGCACTTGAAATTTGTAAAGGCAGTCTGTGTAATAATTTATAAAAACTGAAAGTGATCCATAATCTTTATTACCTGGCTCTGCTGCAAGTCTTTTTGCAACTTCCTTTTGTACCATTACTGTTATAGAAATTAAATTAACTTTAGCTAAAATTAATTTTTCAATAATTGGTGTTGTTACATAATAAGGAAGATTTGCCACTACTTTAAAGCTTTCACCGCCAAATTCATCCTCAGTAAGTTTTTTTAAATCTAAGTCCAAAAAATCTCCATAGATTACTTTTACATTGTCTATATCAAGAGTTTCCTTGTGAAGATCTCTTAACTTTTCATCGATTTCAACTGCAAGAACTTTTTTTGCCCTTAGCGCCAACTCTTCTGTTAACGTTCCAACTCCAGGACCAATTTCAAGTACATTGTCATCCTTTGTTATTTCAGCTGCATCAGCAATTTTTCTAACTATATTTCCGTCAATTAAAAAGTTTTGTCCCAGAGATTTTGTAAATCTAAATCCATATTTTGTGAGGATTTCTGAGAGTTTACTTGGTTTATATAATCTATCTATGAGAATTCACTTCCTTCATAGCCTCTTCAAATTCTTTTCTGGTAATTCCAAAGGAATTTAATTTATGAAGAGTCTTTTTTCCATTTCCGTATCCTATTTTTAGGATTTCAGAAAGTTTTTCCCGTCTCATACTTGCATCATCAGAATTTATAAGTCTATTTTCAATTAAATCACTCATAGTGTATTCTATTTTTGCATCTATTTTTGTAGCTCGTGCTGCCTTTAAAGCCTTTAAAATTTCTTCGGGGTTTGCATTTTCAACTCCAATGTCGCCATGTTTTGTGGAAACATCTTGTGAAAGATAGGCGTGTTTTGCATTTGGAATTTCATCTGCTATTCTCTTTCTTATTTGAGAACCCATGTAGTCTGAATCTGTGAAAATTATAATTCCCTTTTTCTTATCCATTTCTTTTAAAAGATTTATTAATTTTTTCCCAAAGGCAAAGCCGTGAGTGGTAATAATTTCTGCATCAACTGCCTTTTTAATGGCAATCTCATCGTCACGACCTTCTGCGACAATTACTTCTTTAATTGTCATTTTCATATTCCAAAAAACCTCTTTGTATTTATTGCTGTAATTTTTTCAAGCTCTCCTGCATCCATTTGTCTAAGATCAGCAATATATTGGCAAGAAAACTTCACAAATTTTGGCTCATTTCTCTTGCCTCTATAAGGAACAGGTGTCATATAAGGGCAATCTGTTTCAAGAAGAAGTCTATCAAGATCAACTGCTTTTGCAACTTCCTTTGGAGTCTTTGCATTTTTAAAAGTAACAGCTCCACCAAGGGCAAGGTAGTCTCCCATCTTTAAATATTCTCTCATCATGTCAACAGATTGTGAAAAACAGTGAATTAAAGCTGTAAAATCATATTTTTCGTGAGCTTCCTTTAAAATATCAAAGGTGTCTTTTGCTGCATCACGAGAGTGAATTACAATATTTTTCTTTAATTTAGCTGCAAGTTCAATTTGTCTTTTAAAAACTTCCTTTTGCACATCTCTTGGTGAGTTGTCGTAATAATAATCTAGTCCAATTTCACCAATAGCCACAACTTTTTTATTCTTAGAAAGTTCTATAAGTCTCTTTTCCACTTCATCGTTATAAGAACTTGCCTCGTGAGGATGTACTCCAATAGCCGCATAAATATTTTTGTATTTATTGGCAAGCTTTACTGACCTCTCTGATGAAGGTAGGTCAGAAGAATTATTTATAACAAGTTCTATTCCATTTTCACTTAAACTTTTGATTACTTCTTCACGATCTTCCTCGAAAGCTTCATCATCTAAGTGCACATGTGAATCTATCATAGTATCTCCTAACTAATTTTTGCTCCAGATTTAATATCAGATAAAGTTGATGAAAGAGTTAAATTTCCTTCATCATCTGCTGCAGCAAGAAGCATTCCATTAGACTCAACGCCCCTTAATTTAATTGGCTTTAAATTTAAAATCATAAGGATTTTTTTGCCAACTAAATCATCTTTCTTGTAGTATTCCTTAATGCCAGATACAATTTGTCTATCCATGTCCCCAATTTTTAATTTAAGAACATAAAGCTTATCAGCATTAGGATGATCTTCTACATCAACAATTTCTGCAACTCTAATATCAAGCTTTGCAAAATCTTCTATATTAATTTCTTTTTTTATATCTTCTTTAATATCATCATTAATATCATCTTTAGGATCAGCCATAGTTCTTGACTTTAAAAGAGCAATGTTTTCTTCGTTAAACCTTTCAATTTCAGCATCAATATCAAGTCTTGGGAAAATAACTTCGCCCTTATTTACCTTAGTGCCATCTTCTATTAGACCAAAAACCCTAGCATCTTCCCAATTAACTTCATGAGAAAGACCAAGTTGTTCTCTTATCTTTAAAGAAGTATTCTTAATAAAAGGATAAATCAAAACAGAAACAATTCTTAAACTTTCTGCCAAATTATATAAAACAGTATTAAGTCTATCTAATTTATCTTCATCTTTAGCTAGTTTCCAAGGTTCAGTTTCATCAACATACTTATTTGATCTTCTAATTAGTTTCCATATAGATTCAAGAGCAACAGAAAATTGGTAATGTTCCATTGCGCTTTCAACTTCATCAATTACAGAAACAGCAAGATTTTCAAGATCATCATCCACATCTTCTCTTACGCCTTTGTCTTCAATTACTCCATCATTATATTTAGAAATCATCGAAACAGTTCTTGAAAGAAGATTTCCAAGGTCATTAGCAAGATCAGAATTAAGTCTTTGCATGAATTTTTCAATATTAAAAGAACCATCAGAGCCAAAAGAAAATTCCCTTAACAAGAAATATTTAAGAGCATCAACGCCATAAAGATTAATAATTGGTTCAGGGTAAATAACATTTCCCTTGGACTTACTCATCTTGTCATTGTCAAATAAAATCCAGCCATGACCAAAAACCTTGTCAGGAAGAGGTAAATCAAGTGCCATTAAAAGAGCAGGCCAGATAATTACGTGAAATCTCATAATTTCCTTGCCAACAAAATGAACACCAGCTGGCCAATAAGAATTGAATTTTTCCTTGTCAGTGCCATAACCAATAGCAGTTAAATAGCAAGCAAGAGCATCAATCCAAACATAAACAACATGCTTTTTATCAAAAGGAACATCAACACCCCAATTAAAAGTAGATCTAGAAACAGAAAGATCTTCAAGACCATCTTTGCCTTCAAAGAAGTTTTTAATCATTTCATTTTTTCTAAAAGCAGGTTCAATAAAATCTGGATGATCTTCATAATATTTTAAAAGTCTATCCTTGTATTTTGAAAGTCTAAAGAAATAAGATTCCTCATGAGTAAGTTCAGTAGGTCTGCCACAGTCAGGACAAATATGATCTTCACCAACTTGTGCTTCAGTCCAAAAAGATTCACAAGGAGTACAATAATAACCTTCGTATTCTCCCTTATAAATGTCGCCCTTGTCATAAAGCTCTTGGAAAATATTTTTGACATCCTCTTCGTGATCCTTATCAGTAGACCTTACAAAATAATCATAGTCAATATCCATCATTTTCCAAAGTTTTTTTATGTTATTTACAATACCATCAACATATTCCTTTGGTTCCATGCCAAATTCCTTAGCTTTTTCTTCTATCTTTTGACCATGTTCATCAGTACCAGTAGTAAAGAAAACATCATAGCCCTTAATTTTCTTAAATCTCTTGACGCAATCAACTGCAACAGTGCAGTAAGTATGACCAATGTGAAGATTATCACTTGGATAATAAATTGGCGTCGTAACATAAAATTTCTTATTACTCATAAAACCTCCATAAAAAAACCCAATCCATAGGGATAAGGTCTTGGCAGAATCTGTCAATATTTCGATAATTTCTATTATTATTAAAATAATTATAACTGAAGTCACCTATAAAATCAATTTAAGCTATTTATTCAGTATGTTTTATAGGCAAAAGAGTTTGTAACTTATATTTATAAATTACAAACTCTTCCCTAACTTATTTTATTTTTAATAACCCTTGTCGAAGTCTACTATATTTTTGAAGTCGCCATCATTTTTTAGTGCCTTTAGGTTTTGGTAGGCTGTTTCAAATTGTCTTTTGCCCAAATCTTCACAAGTAAAGGATATGTGTGGATAGATGTAGACATTTTCCATTTCCCAAAGTTTAGAATCTTTGTTAAGAGGTTCTTCTTCAAATACGTCTAGTGCTGCTCCTCTTACTTTTCCTTCTTCAAGTGCTTCTACAAGGGCTTCTTCGTCAATTGTGGCTCCTCTTGATATATTTACTATAACAACTTTATCTTTTAAAATTTTAAATCGCTCTTTATTTAATATGTGATGGGTCTTTTCTGTTCCTGGAAGACACATTATGATGTAATCCATTTGTGGAAGTATTTCATCTAGTTCTTCTATTGAATATACATTGTCAAAGGGTTCTACTTTTCTTCCACTGGTGTTAAAGCCATTTAGTTCCATGCTAAAGCCCTTTAACCTTTTTGCACCTGCTATGGCAATTGTACCTGTGCCCATAAAAAGTGCTTTCTTACCATATAGGTTGTGAGAAAAACTTCTCCTTTGCCAAATTTTTTCCTTTTGATTTTCTATATTTTTTCTATCTTCTTTGTCAATTTGAAGAAGTCCATATACAATCCATTCAGCAATTGGCTCGTCATAAGCACCGTTATTGTTTGATAAAATTATTTCTTTTTCCTTTATATAATCTAAGTCTAAAAAATCAATACCAACTGATGTCAAAAAAATATATTTTAAATTTTTGTGCTTTTTGTAATTTATTTTTTCTAGATTAATTGCTCCAATTAATATATCTTCACCATAATCTTCTTTTTCATTTGGATTTTTTTCATCATATTGAATGACTTGATAGCCTAATTTTTTTATTGTTTCGCCATATTTTTTTGCTATTTTTTCTTCTAATAATACTTTCATTTATTCCTCCACAAATTTTCTTATAGTTTTTATTACAAGGTCTTTTTTGTCAGTCATTACAGAATGTCCGCAATTATCTAATTTTTTAAATTCTGCACCTATTTCTTCTGCTAAAAATCTTCCATCCATGTAAGATATTATTTTATCTTCATAGCCATGCAAAACTATACTTCCTTTTTTTAGTTTATCTCCAGAATATTTATAATCTCTTAAAATGCCTGCTACTTCGTCTAAATTTCTCTGTTTTATTGCAGAATCTACATTTCTTTCAAATTCTTCCTTTTCTGGCATCTTTATATTATAGATAAAAGTTTTAAAAAGAACTCTTATGTTGTCTTTTTTTAATTCTGTTCCCGTCATGCCCATGCTGGCAAAGCTGTCTTCAATTAAATTTAAGTTAAAGGTCATTAAACCCTTGAAAATTTCTAAGTTTTTCTGAGGATTTATAAAGTCAAAATTATTTAAATACTCGTGAAAATTATTTGTCAAAATATCTGCGCCATTGGTCCTAAAGGGTGCGTAGCCAAAGGGTGAAAGAAAAATTTGATTTTTTATTCTATTATTAATTTCTTCGTCCTTTGAAAGTTCAAGGGCGACACCACAGCCAAGGGACCAAGAAACTAGGGTAAAATTTTTTATATCAAGTTTTATGATAAATTCTTTAAGATCCTTTGCAAAATCATCTATTGTAGTAATTTTATTATTATAGGAGCTATTTCCATATCCCCTCATGTCGGGAGCAAATATGTGATAGTCCTCCAATTTTTTTATAATTTCAATAAAACAAGAAGATGAGTACATATTTCCATGTATAACTAGAATATTTTTGTCAGATTTATTTTCATTTTCAAGATAAAAAATTTTTTCATGATTTAGGTCAATATATTTTTCTTTTAAACTCATTTCATCTTCTCCTCTCATATAATTAAATTATATGCTAAAGCCCTAATTTAGTAAATAGAAGTAATATTGTAAAAATTTTTCAAGTATCTTATAATTAAGTAATAAATAGAAAGGAATCTTTATGAGTTTTTTTAGAACACTTCCAACTAAAATTAGCTTTAATACAAAGGAAAAAATTCAAATTGCCAATGCAGAACTTACCAGTGGCGATTTTGCAATAGCTATTGACATATTAAATGCACAAGACTCTTTTATTACTAACATTGAATTTGCTGTGAAATTTAAATCTATAGAAAGTTCCTATTTATTTAATGGCAGAGAGTTTTATTTTTCACAAGCTGTAAATATTGAGCCCTATACAAGATATTTCTTGGAGCCTTTTTTATTAGATGAAAGATTTTATGATGCAAGGGCAATAGACATATACATTTCAAAATACACTTGTGACGGAAAAACCATAACTTGTTCAGACAAAAAACATGAAATGAATCTGCCAGTAATTCCAGAAAAAAAGCGTGCTCAAATAAAGGAGACTCTTGGCGATGGAATAAAAACCTATGGTGAAAATAGAATTGATTTTTGGCGCTGTGTCTGTGGTTTTATAAATGAACAAGAAAAAAGTGAATGTGATTTTTGTGGCAGAAATAAAAATTTTGTCTTAAACAATTTGACAGAACCACTAATAAATTCAAAAATTTTAAATGTTCTTGAAAACACAAGGTCAACTTCGGACATAAATTTAAAAACCCTAGAAACTCACTTGACTCAAACAAATTTATCAAAGATTGCTCCCAATACTGAGAGCCTAAAAAGCGACAGAACTAATGAAGTTAGCACAAAAAAACCAAAAAAGTTTTCTGCTAGGACAATATTTTTCTCCATAATTTTAATAATTATTTTGTCAATAATTTCTCTCTTTATAATTAATTTTGTAAAAGTATCGAGAAATGAAAATAAAATTGAAGATGCAAGAGGTCTTGCCCTAAGTGGCGAATATAGAAGCGCCCTAGATTTATACAAGGAAGCTACAAAGGAAAAGACTAGTCCTGAAATTTCAAATGAAATGGAAAAACTTAAAAAATTAGTTCAATCTGATGAATTTTATCAAAGTGGACTTGAATTTTATAAAAATGAAAATTATATAGACTCTGCTTATAATTTCAAAAAAGTAGTCCAAGAAGATGAAAAAAATTATAAGGCAGCCCAAGACAAGCTACTTTCCATAGATAATATTATTTTGACTCAGGTAAAAAATGCCTATAAAGAAAATAAAGTTAATGAAGCCATGCTTTTATTAAATTCCTATCTCGGTGTTGTGCCTGAATCTGCAAAAGCAACAAGTCTAAAAAAAGAAATGGAAAGTAAAAATGCCATTGACTTAAGCAAAAATAAAAATCAAAAAGAAAATTTTGAAAAAGAAAATGACTATACAGATGCAGCTCAAACTGCAAAAAAATCTTCTGAACTCCTTCACACTTACAGAAATGTTGCCACAGAAAAGGCAAACCTAAGAAAGGAAGCAAGTGTAGATTCTGAAATTATAAAGATTTTGGAAAAGGGAACTGAACTCTATGTCTTAGAGACAAAAATCGAGCAGGGTGAGAGAATTTGGTGCCATGTAGAAGTAAAAAACACTATCTCTGGTGAAAACATGAGGGGCTGGATTTCTGATAAAACTTTAAATTAATTTCTCCACTTAAGTGGAGATTTTTTTTTGTAAAAAAATGAACCTTTTTCCATCCTAAATAGTCATATAAGTAGATGCATCTAAAGGAGGTTGAAATGAATCAGCAAAAATTTAATATAGAAAATTTTAAAAAATTAAAAAAAGGCGACAAAGATTCCTTTGATCTCTTATACGAAGAATACTACTTAATTTTGTACCGAACTGCCCTACTCATTTTGGGAAATAAAGAGGAGGCAGAAGATGTCCTCCAAGACAGCTTCATTTCAATTTATAAAAACATAATTAACTTGAAGGAATTTAACAAATTAAGACCTTGGATTTTTTCAATTTTAAAAAATTCTTGCTATACAAGATATAAAAATAGAAAGAGAGAATTCCCCGACGAATTTGTTTTTGAAAAGGCTGACTCAAAGCTTATTTCAAGTGGAGAAGATGAATTTGTATTAAATAATGAAGTTGAATCAGCCCTCTTAAAATTAAATCCCAAAGAAAGAGAAGTCCTGGTCCTATTTTATTACGACGACTTCTCCATAGAAGAAATTGCAAAAATTTTAAAGACCTTTAAGGGCACAGTTAAGTCTAGACTTTTTAGAGCTCGAAAAAATTTAAAGAAAGAAATAATGAAAATAGACCAAGACTTTGGCGAGAAGGAGAGTATTTATGAATAATTTTAATAATTTTGATGACTATATAAAAGACAAATTAGAAAAAAGTGTAGAAAATTCTGCTCCTTCTACTTATCTAAAAAATAAAATTGATCTAGAAATCAATTCACAAGGAGAAAAAGGAGAATTTAAAATGAAAAAAAGATTTGTATTAGTGGCAGCTGCTGCCCTTGTCCTTTCAGTGGGAGTTTTTGCTGCAGGAAAAATTACTGGAACAATTTCATCTTCAACATCATATTACAACTACACAAATTACACTGACATGGCTAAGGCAGAAAAGAAGGCTGGCTTTGAAACTTATGCTCCAGAAAATTTAGGCGACTATAAATTTGACGGAATCACAATGGTTAACATGGCAGATATGGATGACACTGGAGCAAAACTAAATAAAAGAAAGGCAATTGATGTTGACTACAAAAATGATAGCGGCGACAGAGTAATCCTTTCAATTGACAAGAATCCCGACAATGCAAAAACTGTTGATAAACAATTTTATCATGAAATGAGAGATGTTAAGGGCGTTAAAGTTTATTACTCAAGATTAGAAAGTGTAGTTTTACCAGATGAAAAAGATGCGACAAAAGAAGAACTTGAAAGGTCAAAAAATGATCCTTTCTTTAACCTAGCTATTGGTTCCGATAAAAGAGAAGAAGATGCTTCAAAGCACCTAATCTTTGACTACAAGGGAGTCCAATATTCTTTAATGGCTGGAGACGATATGGATGTAAATGAATTTTATAAGATGGCAGAAGAAATTATTAAATAATTTTTTCGAAGTTAGTTAAAACATTTTTCTTATATATTAGATAGTTGTAAAATTTAAAAATCTAAGCACCAAAAAAGGACTCTCGCGGTCCTTTCTTTTTGTCTAAAATATTTAATTTGCGCCAGACATTTTTTTATACATCTCAATATTTGAGTCATTTAAAAATTCGTAGGCTGCATTTATTTTTTGGAATTTTTCTTTTGCGCCATCTTCTTTATTTAAGTCAGGGTGATATTTTTTTGCCATCTTTCTGTAGGCAAGCTTCACTTCATATTTATCTGCGTTATAATTTACTCCAAGAGTGTCGCAGGCACTTTCGTATTGGTCCTTAAAGCCGTAGCTTCCTCCTTGTGATTGATTTCCATAAGATCCACCATAGTTATTACCATAAGAACCTTGATTTTCGTAAAAGCCACCGTAACCTTGCTGTCTAAAAAATTCATCAAACTGAGAAAAATCATCGAAAGTTGTCCAAGTAAAGCCTCCAAAATCTTTAAATCTCTCTCTAAATTCTTCTTCTCTTCTCTTTCTCTTTTCTTCCTCTTGTCTAATTCTTTCTCTTTCTTTTTTCTCCCAATAAGCCCTGCCGTAGCCAGAAATACTTTCAAATTCATTTTCTTTTCCAAGGAGATAATGATCTGCCCTGTCGTAGAAAAATTCTGTCACCATATAATGTATGTATTTCAAAAAAGATTCTGAGACATTACCAAGTAGGGGCACAAATATAGCCAAAATTATTAAAGTTGACAGCCACTTATTTCTTGCAAGTCCCTGCCAGGCAAAGGGATTTAAAAGTAATATTATTATTAAACATCCACCCATTGAAATTACATATAAGAAAAGTCTTCTTACAGCTGAAAATAAATCTACAGCAATATTTACTATTACAATTAAAAAAGTTAAGACCAGGTCAAAAAATTTGCCCAGAGCCCTATAAAAATACCCTAAAATTTTATTCATTTTGCTTCCTTTTTCTATATTCTTCTAAAAATTTATTGTCTTCAATTACAAGTCCCCACTCATTAGCAAGAAACTCCAAGTGGTGAGTAAACTCGTGAAGTAAAACTTCTTCTAGTTTTTCTTTTAATCTCTCTCTTGGCGAAAATCTATACAAATCCATAAAGGACCCGTAATAAATTTTTATCATATTGCCAAGAATTGACCTTTGATACTCGCCCATTATAAGGAGGTCTTCTGCATAAGATTCTTGATGGAACTTCCTCTCTTCTGTAAGAATTATACCACCATTAAGATACTCATAGGCATAGGATGGAATAGATTCACAAATTTCTTCCAAAATTTCTTCTACTTCATCAATTCTATCTAAATAATTTGAATCGTATTTATTTTCACTATCTAATCCTTTTTCATCTTGATCCTTTTCTTTATTTTCTTCTATGTCTTCCTCGCAATTATTATCTATTGGATCACTTATAAAATTTTCTTCTTGTCTTTCCTTTTCTAGTTCAATATTTTCACTCGTCTTTGTTTTTACTCCATCTTCATTTTTATTATAAATATCCTCAATTATATCAAGGGGAAGGTCAATATTATTTTCATAGTCGTTAAAAAAAATTTTTCTTTCCTTTTCACTAGGCATCTTTTCACCTCCAAAATAAAAAACTGTAGAAGCCTACAGTTTATCTACTTTATCTAATTATAATACCCAAGAGAAAAAAATTCTACACATCTTCTATTGCTGCAAGTGTCTTTCCTGGAACTGCTGACAATAACTTTTTTGTATAGTCTTCTTTTGGATTTTCAAAAACTTCTTCAGACTCATTATACTCCACGCATTTTCCATGATACATAACAAGAACTTCTTCAGCTACATGTCTTACAACAGAAAGATCGTGAGAAATAAAAATCATAGAAAGACCTAAATCTCTTTGCAAATCTTCAAGAAGGTTTATTATTTGTGCTTGAATGGAAACATCAAGAGCAGAAGTTGGCTCATCTGCCACAATTATTTTTGGATCAACTGCAAGTGCCCTTGCAATAGAAATTCTCTGTCTTTGACCTCCAGAAAATTCGTGAGGATATCTTTCCATATGATATTCTGACAGTCCACAAATTTCCATGGTTTCAAGAACTTTTTTGTAAATCTTTTTCTTATCTTTTTCTCCTAAAAAATTTCTTATGCCAGAGGCAATTATGTCCTTACATTTTTTTCTTGGATTAAGAGATGAATAGGGATCTTGAAAAATCATCTGCACATCTTTTCTATATGCCTTTAGTTCTCTTTGATTTTCCTTTAAAATATTTTTCCCCTTATAAATTATTTCGCCACTGGCATCAGGATAAAGTCCCATAATGCATCTGGCAAGAGTTGACTTGCCTGAGCCACTTTCCCCAACAACTCCTAGGGTATGAGAAGTTTTTAGGTCAAAGGAAATATTATTAACTGCCTTAAAGCTTTTGCCTCCACTAATTTTAAATTCTTTATTCAAGTTTTTAACTTCTAAAATTATTTTGTCGCTCATTTTATCACCTATACAAAAAGCAGCTAACTAAATGACCATCAATGTCAACTTCTTCAGGAATTTTTTCTCCGCAAATTTTCATCTTCTCGTCACATCTGTCACAGAAATAGCAAGATTCAGGTAAATCAATAGGATTTGGCACAGAACCTCTAATTGTATAGAGCTCATCTTTTTTCTTGTGAGCAGTAGGTATTGCTTTAATAAGTCCTCTTGTATAGGGATGAAGAGGATTTTTAAAAATATCTTCTGCCTTAGCTCTTTCAACAACTTTACCTGCATATATTACATTTACATAATCAGCAATGTCTGAAACTACAGCAAGGTCGTGAGTAATAAAAATAATAGAAGTATTCATGTCTTCCTTTAACTTTTTCATTAGCTCCAAAACTTCCTTTTGAATAGTAACATCAAGTGCTGTTGTAGGTTCATCTGCTATTAAAAGTTTTGGAGAAGAAGAAAGTGCCATAGCAATCATAATTCTCTGTCTCATGCCACCAGAAAGTTCATGAGGATAGGAATTGTAAACATCTTCTGCCCTATCTATTTCAACTTTTTTTATCATTTCAAGAGATTTTTCCTTTGCGGTCTTCTTATCCATGTCAAAGTGTGTCCTAAAAACTTCTGACATTTGGTAGCCAATTTTTAGGGCAGGGTTTAGTGACGTCATGGGTTCTTGGAAAATCATAGAGATTTCATTACCTCTTATGTGTCTTAATTCTTCTCCTGAAAGCTTTAAAAGATTTTTCCCCTCAAAATTTATTTCTCCAGAAATTTTTTCAAGAGATGATTTGTCAATAAGACCCATAATTGCAAGTGAAGTTACAGATTTACCTGAGCCAGATTCTCCTACTATGGCAGTTGTCATTTTTTCACGAGTATTTATATTAACTTTGTTTACAGCTTTTACTATACCTTGGGAGCTTTTAAAAAAAACTTCAAGGTCTTTTATTTCTAATAACATATTACCTCCTGAACTTTGGATCGAAGGCATCTCTAAAGGCATCGCCAACAATATTTAACACTAAAATTGTAAGGGCGATTGCTATGCCCGGAAATAAAGTTATGTGTGGATAATTTCTTATATAAGCTCTACCCTCAGAAAGCATTTGTCCCCATTCTGCTTCTGGTGGCATAATTCCCATGCCAATAAAGGAAAGTGATGCTGCAGATAAAATTGCAGTTCCAACACCAATTGTAGCTTGCACAATTATGGGTGCAAAACAATTGGGAAGAATTTCTGCAAAAATTAATTTAAAAGTCTTTACTCCAGCAAGTCTTGCCGATTCAATATATTCTAAATTTTTCACAGACATAACCTGACTTCTAACAATCCTTGCATAAGATGGAATTGAAGAAAGAGAAACTGCTAAAATCAAATTTCTCATGCCGCCACCAAGTGTTGCTGCAAGGGCAATGGCAAGTACGAGTTGTGGAATGGATAAAATTGTATCCATAACTCTCATAATTATTGCGTCAAAAATTCCCTCATAGTAACCTGCCAAGGCACCAATGATTACTCCAATTACTGTTGAAATAATTACAGATGAAAATCCAATTCTAAGGGAAACTTGCGCCCCATGAAGAACTCTTGAAAAAATATCCCGTCCAAAATTATCTGTTCCCATTAAATGCTCACTACTTGGTCTTAAAAAGTTGTCCTTAGGAAACTGCTCTGTGTAATCGTAGGGTGAAAGTAGGTCGGCAAAAATTGCAGCAAAAATTATTAAAATTAAAATTATAAGTGCTGCCACAGCAATTTTATTTCTGCTGTAGTATTTAAAAAATGTTTTTAGTCTTTTTAGCATAATTCACCTACTTGTACTCTGACTTTATCCTTGGATTTATAAATCCATAGAGAATATCTACTGCAATTGATATTACAGAATAAACTATGGCTATAAGCATAATTGCCCCAAGAATTATTGGATAATCACGAGTTTTTACTGAATCAACCATTAGTCTTCCAATGCCTGGAATAGAAAAAATAGTTTCTGTTAAAATACTTCCGCCAAGAAGTCCTCCTGCTTGAAGTCCAATAGTTGTTATAACAGGAATCATTGCATTTTTTAGGGCATGGACAAAAATAATTTTTGTTTTTGAAAGTCCCTTGGCATAAGCAGTCCTAATGTAGTCCTTATCAAGGACATCTAACATGGCAGATCTTGTCATTCTCATAATTACAGCTGAAGACTGAAATCCTAAAGCAAACCAAGGCAGTATCATCTGCTTAAAAGATGAAAATCCTGATGCTGGAAGAATTTTTAGCTTTGTAGAAAATACAATTATAAGTAAAAGTCCTGACCAAAAAATTGGCATTGCAAGACCAATCATTCCAAAGGCTGTAATTATTGAGTCAATAAAAGTATTTTTCTTTAAGGCTGCAATAACTCCAAAAATTATTCCCATAATTATAGCAATGATGAGGGCGCCGCCTGCAAGTTTTAAAGTTGTCGGAAAGACCCTAATAAGAGTATCAGTAACAGGTCTTCCTGAATGATAACTTGTGCCAAGATCAAAATGAAAAATTAAATTTTTTAAATAATTTCCATATTGCACTATAAAGGGTTCATTAAGTCCAAGACTTTCTCTAATAGAATCTACTGCTTCCTTTGTTGCATTAGGCCCTGCCACTGCAAGAGCTGCATCTCCTGGCGACAAGTATAGGAGCAAGAAAACTATAAAACTTACACCTAAAAGTGTAGGTATTAAAATTAAAAGTCTCTTTAATATATATTTAGTCATATCTAATCCTTTCTTCTGTAGAAAAGACAAAATTCACCAAAGAAGACCTTGGTGAATTTTAAAAAAATTATTTTTCTAAAAGTGTTACATCTTTAAGTTCTTGTGGATATTTTGGAAGAAGATCAAGACCTTCTACTTTATTAGAACCAGCAACAAGTGTCTCGCCATAGCAGATGTATAACCATGGATATTCTTTATTGATTAGCTCTTGAGCTCTCTTATAAATATCAGCTCTCTTGGCATCATCAATTGTTGAAATACCTTCTTTTATTAAATTATCAAGTTCTGCATTGCCAAAGAATGTAACATTTGGCTCCTTACCTTTATTTTCAGAATGGAAAGGTTGGAAAAGTTCATAGTGTGCATCTACAATTGATGGGTTCCAACTCATGATAAACATATCATGTTCTTTATTTCTAACTGCATCTACAAAGGCACCCCATTCAAGTCTTTCTACGCTAAGACCAATACCATAATCTTTAAGTTGGTCTTGCATCATAGTTGCAACATTAACTCTTTGTTGGTTATCAGATGTGTAGATTTTAATATTTGTTCCTTCTCCAATACCTGCTGCAGCAAAAAGTTCTTTTGCTTTTTCTTTATTTACTGTATTTTCTTTTAATGAATCAGCAATAGAATACTTGAAGTTAGGATTTATCGGGCTTGTTGCAAGTTTTCCACTGTTCATATAGACAGTTTCAAAAATTGTCTTAGTGTCAATGGCATTTACCATAGCTTCCCTTGCTTCTTTCTTGTCAAAAGGAGCTTTTTCCACATTAAATCCAATAAAGTGAACTGAATTATCTAGCCTTCTAAAAAGTTGTAAATCCTTATTTTCTTCTATATTAGAAATTTCTGATGGATCGATTTTATATGCTAGGTCAACTCCACCACTTTCAAGCTCAATTATTCTCTGTGAAGCTTCTGGAATAACTTTCATTTCAATGCCAGCAATTTTTGGCTTATTGCCCCAATAATTTTCATTTACTGAAAAAGTTGCATGGTCATTTTGAACCCATTCGTCTAAGACAAAAGGACCAGTTCCCATTGGTGCAGTAGTAAGATCTGCTCCACCTTCAACATATTTTTTTGATAAAATTGATACAGCTGGATGTGATAGTGAATTTAAAAAGGCTGCATCAGCTTCAGTTAATTTAAAGGAGAAAGTCAAATCATCTTCTTTATTATAAGAATTTGGATCTATCTTTCCATAAAAAGATTTGTATCTGTCACTTTTTGCTGCTCTTTGAAGAGTGAAAATTACATCATCAGCAGTAAGAGGATCTCCATTGGAAAACTTAACTCCCTCTTTAAGCTTAATTTTAAAACTTTGTGGGTCTGGGTTTTCAATTGTTTCTGCAAGAGAATTTACAAGCTCACCCTTGGAATTTCTCTTAACCAAAGTATCATAAACTTGAATTAAAATATTTTCTTCGTAGTCATCAGAAAGTGCATTTGGCTCAAGTGTTGTAGTGTCTTCTGAAACTGCAACCTTTAAAATTTTGCCTTCCCCTTGGGCTTCTTCTTTTTTATTGGAACAAGCTACCATAAAAACCGACAGCACTATAAGCATTGCTATTATTAACTTTTTCTTCATTATCGTCTTCCTTTCTGTTTTCTAAACTCTTTTTATATCTGCTCCAAGATTTCTAAATTTTTCTTCAATTTTTTCGTATCCCCTATCAATATGATGGATTTCAGAAATTTCTGTTTCTCCTTCAGATACGAGACCTGCAAGAATAAGCGCAGCTCCTGCTCTTAAATCTGTTGCAGCAACCTTGGATCCGTATAGTTTACTTTTACCCAAAAGTATAGCTTCTCTATCTACTACCTTAATTTTTGCACCCATTTTCTTTAATTCCTCTGCGTGCATAAATCTATTTTCAAAAACAGTTTCGATAATAGAGGATTGTCCTTCAGCTTGAGTTAATAGTGCCATAAATTGTGCTTGTAAGTCTGTTGGAAAACCTGGATGTGGAAGGGTTTTTATTTCAATTGGCTTTATTTCATCTGATCCAATAACCCTAACTGTATCACCATTTTCAATTATCTTTGCACCAGTTTCTTCTAACTTTGCAATAACTGGCTTTAAGTGAGAGGTAATAATATTTTGAATTGTAATATCACCAGCAGTAATTGCAGCTGCCACCATAAAAGTGCCTGCTTCAATTCTATCTGGAATAACTTGATGAGTGCAGCCTCTTAACTTTTCCACTCCCCTAATTCTAATAGTAGAAGTTCCTGCTCCCATTACCTTAGCACCCATTTTATTTAAAAAGTTTGCTAAATCAACTATTTCTGGTTCCATGGCACAGTTTTCCATCACAGTTTCGCCTTCAGCCAAAACTGCAGCAGTCATAATATTTTCAGTTGCACCAACAGAAGGGAAGTCCAAATAAATTCTTGTGCCAACTAGTTTGTCACACTCAGCTTTAATTTCACCATGAGTCATTTCTATATTGGCTCCTAGTGCTCTAAAACCCTTTAAGTGTAAGTCAATAGGTCTTGAACCAATATTGCAACCACCAGGTAGGGAGTTGTAAGCCTTATTTAATTTTGCAAGAAGTGGTCCCATAACAAGAAAAGATGCTCTCATCTTGCTCATAAGTTCATAATCAGTTTTATAAGAATTAAGTCCACTTGGATCAATTACAAGCTTATTTCCTTCTTTATTTATTTTAAGACCAAGTTTTCGTAAAACTTCTGTAATTATTTCAACATCTTTAAGTTCAGGCACATCTTCCAAAATAATCTCTTCTGTTCCAAGTATTGTAGCTGCAAGTATTGGTAGGGCAGCATTTTTTGCACCTGATATTCTAACATTTCCCTTTAATGGGCCATTTGGTTTTACTAAAATTTTATCCAAAAGGATTCCTCCTATGTTTATATTTATTACGATTATTATTTTATCTATATTTATTTAATTATAACATAGACAACTTTAATATTTAAGGAATTAAAAGCATGAGCTTAAATAAAAAATTTTTGTGTTAAAATACTAAGGAGGGAGGAAAATATGAAAGAATTTATTCAAGAAAAATATAAAAATATTAAAGAGTCAATTTATTCAAGTGACTATTCAAATATATATCCTGACTTTATAAATTTTGCCTTAGGCGATCCAGACCTTAGGACAGACGAGATGATTATAAAGGAAGCCTACGACTCACAGATGAAGGGCTTTACTCACTACGCAGATCCACAAGGTTATCTTGGGCTTAGAAAAGAAATTGCCAAGGCATATTTAGAAGACTATGGTGTAAAGTGTGATCCCAAGGAAATTTTAATTACTATGTCTGGCACTGAAGCCCTCTATATAATTTTAGAAGCAATAATAAATCCAGGCGACGAAGTCATTGTGCCATCGCCTTACTTTAGCGTTTATCCAGACCAAATTGAAATGACGGGTGGCGTGCCAGTAATTTATGAAACAAATTTTGAAAATAACTTTAATATTGAGCCAAGAGAAATTGAAAAATTAATCACTGCAAAAACTAAGGCTTTAATAATAAACACGCCTAACAATCCAACAGGCGCTGTCTATAGTGATAAGACTCTAAAAGAAATTTATGAAATGGCAAAAAAATATAAGCTTCTTGTGATTTGCGACGACATCTACACAATTTATTCCTACGAAAGCAAATTCAAGCCCATGATTTCCTATGATGAAGAATTTAAAAATGTAATTTCAATTACATCCATGTCCAAGGACTTCGTCATGACTGGTTGGAGGCTTGGCGCCATTCTTGCTAATAAAGACTTAATAAAGACCATGACCTACATTCACGAGAACATAGTTTATTCAGTGCCAACAATTTGCCAGTACGCAGGTGCTCTTGGCATTGCCAATAGAAAGACCATTTGCCCACCCCTCTATGAAGAGTACAAGGAGAGGATGTATCTCGCCTATGAGAGGCTAAAAAAATTAAAGCATGTAGAAGTTTTAAAGCCACAGGGAACTTTTTATATCTTTCCAAAAATTTCTGTACCAGGCATGACTACAAAAGAAGTCCTAAGAGAAATTTTAGAAAAGACCCATGTAAATTTAATTGACGGCGAAGCCTTTGGACCAGCCGGCAAGGGCTTTATAAGAATTGCAGTTACAGTTAATAAGAACAAGATCAACGAGGCCTTTGATAGGATAGAAAGACTAGAAATTTTTAAAAAATAAATTTAACTGAGAAAAATTTTGAAAATAAATTTTCGCTATTATAAAAAAATTTTTCCAAAGAGAAAGGACTGAGCAGGAAAACTCAGTCCTTTATTTAAAATATTTTAAGTATTACGCCATAAATTATGGGGACAAAAATTGCTGGAAGTGAATTTGCAATTTTGTAGTCAACAAGTTTTAACATGGAAAGGCAAATGGCAATAATCATAATGCCGCCAGTGCCCGACAAATTTGCAGCTATTTCTGGCGAGAGTATTGGTGCCAAAAAGCCTGAGAGGAAAACTAAAATCCCCTGATAGATAAAAATTGGAAGGGCTGATAAGGACACGCCCCTGCCAAAGATCGTGGCGAGGAAAAAGGCAGTGAAAGCGTCCATAGTTGCCTTGGCAAATAAAATTTCATTGTCGCCCTTTAGTCCTGCGTCAATAGAGCCAAGTATTGTCATATACCCTACGCAGAAAATTAAGCTGGCAGAGATAAAACCTTCTGCAAACTTATCTTCTTCTCCACTGATGAATTTTCCTTTTATGGAATTGGCAAAATTATTTAATTTTCCATCAAGGTCCAATAGCTCGCCGACAATTACTCCAAGGACAAGAGAAATTATAGAAACAATAATGTTGCCCTTCATGGCAGACTCCACTCCCATTACCAAGACGCAGAGGGGCAAAAATTTCATAATTGACTCCTGGATTCTCACTGGAAATTTTTATCCGATAAAGGCACCCAAAAGTCCCACAATTAAAACAGCTATGGCATTAACAAAAACTCCTAACATAACAAGCTACTTTCCCAACTTGTTTTCTCTGCCATAATAAAATAAATATTGGTTGGCAAAGCCTGCGTTTTTGCCAAAGACTTCTCGTCCCCTCATGGCAATTTTTGATTTTGGTGTTACTTCTTTTAAATAAAGTTCTTCCATAACTCTTTTTATCCAAACATCTACAGGGAAGGACTCCTTTCTGTCAAAAGCAAAGAGAAGGATGCAGTCGGCAACCTTTGGTCCAACTCCAGGTAGAACTTGTAGGGCACGCCTTGCATCTTCGAGTTCCATTTTTTCTATTTCATCAATATCTACGATTCTATCTTTTATTAAATTTGCAGTTTCAACAATTCTTTTGTCCCTAAAGCCAACTCTTGCAAATTCTCTTAATTCTTCTGGTCTTGCAAGAGAAAGTTTTTCGGCACTTGGAAAGGAATAATATTTTCTATTTTCATCTTCTCCAAGATAATCGCCATACATTTCAGAAATTTTTTCTATGGCTTTTTTTATTCTTGGTATTTGATTGTTTGCAGAAATTATAAAGGAAATAATTGTCTCGAATTTGTCTTGATTTAAAATTCTTATACCTTTGCCATAGTCTGTTGCATTTTTCATTACAGGATCTTTTGCAAGTTCTTCCATTACAAGTTTATAGTCACGAGAAAGATCAAAGTAATTATAAAAAATTTCATCAAAGGAATTTTTATCAACTCCTTTTAAAAATATTTCGTCAGCGACTTTTTTTGCATTTACAACTTTTCCATGGGTTATAAAAGTAAAAGAGCCGTCACTTTCTTCATACCATCTAAAGGCTTGACCACAAGTGAAAATGTCTCTTGGATTAAATTCTTCTAATTCACTTATAATACAAAAATCTCCATCAAATTTTATCTTCATTAAATTCTCCCATAAATAAAAAACCTATTAATAAATAATAGGTCAGCCAATTTCTTTCATAAAATAAGAAAGTGTAAGAAGAGAGTCATTAAGTCTAATATTTTCAACTATTACACCTTGAGGTCCCTTTAAATCATAGGGTGCAAAATTCCAAATTCCCTTAACACCTGCATTTATAACTCTATTCGCTACATCTTCCAAGGATTCCTTTGGCACTGTTATAATTGCAACATCAACTTTCTCATCTTTTATGTATTTTTCTAAATCTTTCATATTTCTAACTTTAATACCACTTATATCTTCTATGTCGTCTTTTATATCAAAGAGAGAAGTTACATTAAAACCAGAATCTCTAAAACCATTGTATCTTGCTATTGCCTGTCCCAGTCTACCTGCACCAATTACAATACTTTTATAAGATCTATCTATTCCAAGAATTTTATCAACCTGTTCCTTTAGAGCCTTTGTATTATATCCATAACCTTGTTGACCAAAACCGCCAAAATTATTTAAGTCCTGTCTAATTTGCGAAGCACTAAATCCAGTAATCTGACTAAGTTCTTTAGAAGAAACTCTCTCGATTCCTGTGTCAATTAATTCTTTTAAATATCTATGATAAACTGGCATTCTTCTTATAACAGTTTCAGAAATGCCCCTTGCATTCTTGGACAAATCAACACCTCCCAATTGTTTATATTATAACAATCTTTATGATTTTTGTAAAATAAGGCATATTAAAAATATAAATTTTAATCTTCTACTAATTTTCCCTGCACCACAAGTCTTGTGTCTTTTGGAGAACAAGTTTGAAGAGTTAAAATATCCTTAATTTCACTTGGCACTTCTGTCTTTAAAATATTTCTCTCTTTAATGTATGAAATAAGTTTTTTCCCATCTTCTTCTGAATAAGATGGACTCCTAAACTTGTCATAGGGGTCAGCATTATAAACTGCAAAGACCTTGTATTTTTTGTAACCAGAAAGAGAATAAATTTCTATAAACTTATCTTCCTTAAAGAAATTTTCTTCTTCGTACTTGTGAAGGTCCTTAAAGTTTCCAGCCCTAACATTATTGTGGCCGTAGATAATTGTGTTTTGGTCTGAAAAATCTTCCTTATTTCTATAATCCATAAAAATGGCGCCAAAAACATTGTAGTCATCCTTGTAATTGTGGTTTAGGTAGTAGTCGTTATCACTTCCCTTTACAATAGGATAGTCTATTTCTGTTCCACCAACCCTAATCCATCCCACAATAGAAGGATATTCTTTTCTAAGTTCTTCAAATTTTTCTATGGCTTCCTGGTCCCTTTTTTCTTTCTCTTTAGTTTTGGAATCAGCCTTTACTTCTTCCCTTTCAAATTTTTCTTGGACTTCTCTTGTGGCAGACTTAAAGGCCCTGTCCTCCTTCTTGTAGTTGTAAATCCTATAAAGGCTTGCCAGCAAGATTATGGCAAGAATAATTTCTATTATATTTATTATTTTTCTCTTCATTTATCTCCCTTTCGGTTTTTAACTTTTAAAGATAAATCGCTGCTGCTAAAATCATACAATCTATAACCATTATAAGTCGTCCTAAGAGTGGCAATAAATTTTTCCTAGACTTGTCTTCTTTATAATTTTTAAAATTTTCAGGGATTTCCCTTGCCCAAAAAATTGCAAAGAATATAAAAAGCAAGAATTTTAATAATTTCATATCAAAGCTCCCTTATGTCAAAGAAATTTTCTGCAATCATACATCTTATGGAGCCACCGCCATATTTTTCTATAGTCTTAACATCAATGGCTAAAATTTTATCGTATTTTTCAATTATTTTTTTGTGTTCACTGCTAAGGACGTCATAGGCAGATTTTGAAAGCACAAGAATATTTTTGTCATGACCTTTTAATTCAATAGCATTTGCTGCGTAATTATTAAATTCATCTTCCCCTAAAGAAATAATTTCCTTGCCAGAATCTCTAAGGGACTTTAGAACTTCCTCTTTATTTTCTACTATTAAATTATCTGCAATAATTGCAAATTTTTCTGCCACCATCATGACCACATTTGTGTGGTAAATGTCCTTGCCCTTATCTTCTGACCTAAAATAAATTGGCTTTAAATTAAAAATTTTAGCAAACCTTAAAAATTCACTCTTGTCACAGCGTTTTGAAAGGCTTCCATAACAAATACCCTTCCACCTATCTATGACAAGGGCGCCTGTCCCTTCTAATACTTTTCCCTCATCATTTCTAAAATCAATTACATGAGCTTTATTGTAGTCAATAATTTTTTTAAGCTGAGGTAAAATCTTTTTATATTCTCTACTTCTATTATTGGCATACATTTGTGAAATAAAAACTTTTCCAGGGAAAGTCACAAAGACATTGTTGGGAAAAATTGAATCAGGCGTAGTCTCGTCAAAATCTTCTATTACATCTACATGAATATTATTTTCACGAAGAAGCCTAAGGGCTTGGTCAAATTCCTCTAAAGCTTTATTTTTTATTTCATCTTCTGATATTTTCTTTGGACATTCTTGGTAGACATTATCCACGGCTGTCTCTTTATTAAAATTAAAGGCATAGGGCCTAACTAATATTACATTATTTGTTATCATTTTTTTCTCCTTTTTTTCATTATAACAAATTTAAAAATAAAAAACTCTCCAGAAAATTTGGAGAGCTGAAATTTTTAATAATAATTTACTACATTTTCAATTAAAAGAAGATTTGTAATACTGCCAATTCCTCCAGGAACTGGTGAGTAGGCACTTATTTTTCCATCTACAGACTTTTCGTCTAAGTCGCCCTTATATTTTCCTTCCTTATTTTTTGAAGTTCCAATGTCAATTACGATAGCATCTTCATTAAAATAAGTATCATCTAAACTTTCGGCACGTCCCATGGCTGTAAAAATTATATCTGCTGATTTTGTGTGCTTTTTTAAGTCCCTTGTGCCAACATGACAAATTGTAACTGTGGCAAGATCCTTTAATAAAAACATGGCAAGAGGCTTACCCACAACATTAGAGTGGTTTATAATAACTGTTTCCTTTCCCTTTAAGTCATAGCCATAAAATTTTAAAAGTTCGTAGGAAGCCTTTGGAGCAAGGGGAGTAAATCCACTTACATCGCCGCTAAAAACTTTTGCCATATTTACTGGGTGCATACAATCTATATCCTTTTTTGGATCAAGGGCAAGAGAAATTTTTTCCTCATTAAAATTTTCTGGAAGAGGTCTAAAAATTAGAATACCCCCAATTTTTTTATCCTCATTTAACTTTTTTATTCTCTCAATAACTTCTTCTTCACTTGAATCTTTTGAAAACTCATTTGAATCAACTTGGACTCCAATTTTTTCAGCCGTCTTTTTTATTCCCTTTTCATAGGCAAGGCTGCCGTAGTCATTGCCCACTCTAATTATAGAAATAATTGGCTTAGATTTTAAATTTTTTACTTTTTCAATTAATTCCTTGTTCTTTTTATCAACATAATCCTTGGCATATAAAACCTTAGTCATTCTGCACCTCTCTTGGGAGATAAACTTCCACTGCTTCCTTTAAAATTTCTATTTTTACTGGCAAATTTGGACCCTTATCTCCATCAATATCAAGAGTAACATCTTCTCCATCTATTGAATTTATTTCCACATCTTTTACAGAATAGTGAACTACATTTTCGCCTTCTTCAACTTCTCCAATAATAGAATCCTTTAAAGCTTCTAGTCTGTCTTTAATGCTGTCCCTTGTAAGTATAAATAAATTTGCCTTTCCATTATCCATTTCTTCATTTTCACTTGTAAATTCTATATTCCCAATTTTATTTGATAAGCCAACTATTAAGTGATCTACTGGTCCAGAATAATTTCCAGCATCAGATTTCACTTGAAACTGATATTCTTCTGATGAAGCTAATTTTTCTATGGACTTCTTTATATAGGCAAGTCCCCCAAATTTTGATTTTTCTTCTGAAGAGACTTCGTGAATTGCTTCTGGCACTGCACCTATTGACGCAAAAAGGCTAAAAATATTCTCATTAACTTTTCCAAGGTCAACCTTTTTTGACTTAGTAAAATCAATGGATCTTAAAGCAGCTTCTTTGTCATCATCAATTCCAAGTTTTTTGGCAAATAAGTTTCCAGTTCCGCCTGGCAAGACTAAAAGCTTAGCCTTTGAAGAAACTTTATTCATGCCAAGTAAAACTTCATTTACAGTTCCATCTCCACCATAAACTCCAATGGCATCTACATCTTTTGTCTCTTGGACAAATTTTGTGCCATCGCCTTCTTTTTTTGTTCCCTTTAAAATTATCTCCTCAAAATATCCTTCTAAATACTTTTGAACTTCTCCAATAAACTCTTCTCCACTTTCGTCGCCAGAATTTGGATTGTAAATAAATAAAATTTTCATTGTAAATACCTCTTTTTTATAAATTAATAGACTATCATTCCACCATTTGGAGAAATGATTTGTCCCGTCATATAAGAATTTTTCTCTGAAACCATAAAGGCAACTAGCTCTGCAATTTCTTCAGTTGTGGCAAGTCGTCCCATGGGAATTTCTTCTGAAAGAATACACAAATTTTCTTCTCCTATTTCCTTTGTCATTGGTGTATCAACTGCCCCTGGTGCAATAGCATTAACTGTTATGCCAGAGTAGCCAAGTTCTTGTGCCAAAGCTTTTGTAAGGGCATTTATGGCACCCTTACTTGCAGAATAGTGGCTCTCCATAGATCCACCAACTATACCCCAAATAGATGACATATTTAAAATTTTTCCAGAATGTTTTTCTAACATATAGGGAAGAGCTGCGTGAATGGAATTATAAACTCCCTTAACATTTACATCAAAAATATTATCCCAAGTTTTTTCATCAATATCTTGAAAAAGTGCGTAGCTAGAAATTCCTGCATTATTTATAAGTATGTCAACGCCCTTAAATTTTTTTGCCACTTCCTTAAACATATTCTCAACTTCAGAAAACTTTGTAACATCTGCCTTTATTGCAAGGGCATCTTTTCCCATAGTTCTAATTTCTTCTTCTAATTTTTTTGCTTCTTCTTCTGATTTATTATAATTAATTATTATTCTGTAATCTTCTTTTGCAAGCCTCTTTGCAATATCTCTTCCAATTCCTCTTGAGGCACCTGTTATAAGTACAGTTTTCATATAACACCAACCTTTAATTTTATTATAACAAATTTATTTTAATTCTTTAATTGTTTAAAAAATATATTTTATAAACAAAAAAGCTATGTCATTGACATAGCTTTTTCTAGGTAAATATGCATTTTTGTTAAATATCTAATCTTGCTTCTTCTTCGAAGTTTTCTTCTGGAATAGGTCTTTTTACAATGTACTTGTAATAGATTTTTTCAACTGCCATAGAAATAGCGTTATCGCCAGTTACGTTAGCTGCTGTACCAAAAGAGTCTTGAGTTAGATATAGTGAAATTAAAATTGTAGCAAGTGTTCCTGATGAATCAATTCCTACTACTGGTAAGAATGGAAGTGCACTCATTACTGCTCCACCTGGTGCTCCTGGTGCTGCTACCATAGCAACTCCTAGGATACAAATAAATTTAAGAATTAGTGGGAAAGAGTGAGGCATATCGAACATTGTAAGTAATGTAAATACACAAGCTGTTAGAGTAATCATTGATCCAGCTAAGTGAACTGTTGCACATAGTGGGATACAGAATTCTCTAATTTGTCTTGTTACGCCCATTTTTCTGTTACAAGCAACGTTAACAGGAATAGTTGCTGCTGAAGATTGAGTTCCTACAGCTGTTAAGTAAGCTGGAACTGCTGCTTTTAAGCATTTGAATGGGTTTCTTCCTGTGTATGATCCTGCTGCAACAAATAAAATAACCATATAAAGTAAGTGCAAAATAATAATGCATAGGAATATTTTCCAGAATATTCCAAGAATTGCAAATACTGAACCTGAATATGATAGGTTACAGAAGTTACCAAAGATAAAGAATGGAAGTAGAGGTATTACGAATCTTGCTAATACTAAATTTATGATTTCGTTGAATTCGTTAATTCCCTTATAGAAAACTTCTCCGCTTCCCTTTGCTCTTAGTGCTGAAACTGTAAGTCCTAGCATAAATGCAAGTACAAGTGCTGCAGTTACATCAATGAAAGCTCCTAGCGGAATTTCAAAGAAAGGTGCAATTTCATTTGCAGTTGCTTTTTGAACTTGTTCTGCAAGTTCTGGTTTAATAAAGCTTGGGAATATGTTTCTTGCCATAGTGTAGGATAGAGATCCCGCAATTAGTGTTGATGCATAGGCAAGCGCAACTGTAGCTCCTAAAAGTTTACCAGCACCTTCAGATAGGTCTGCAATACCCTTAGATACAAAGGCAATGATCATTAATGGAATAATGAAATTTAAGAACTTTCCAAATAATCCAGAGATTGTGATTGCAATTTTAGTTACTACTGCAGGGCAATATTGTCCAACTAGAATACCTAGCGCAATAGCAATAATAAGTCTAGGAATTAGACCTATTTTTTTCTTTTTTTCTGTCATTTTAATCCTCCTTAATATTCAAAAACTCGGCTCTAATACATTGTCCGGTTTTTGTACCTGCTAGTCCGCCAAGACCAGTCTCCCTAATAGATTCATGTAGTAGATGCCCTACTTCACCCATTGCTTGACAAACTTCGTCAAAAGGTACAATAGATTTTATACCTGCAAGGGCCATATCAACTGATATGAAAGAATTCATAACTCCTGAGGCATTTCTAAAAGTACATGGATACTCTACTAGTCCTGCTATTGGATCGCAGGCTAGCCCCATTACATTAATAAGTGTAATGCTGGCTGCATTTAGTGCTTCTTCTACGCTTCCGCCAAGCATTTCAGTTACTGCGGCAGCTGCCATAGCACTGGCAGAACCACATTCAGCTTGGCATCCACCTTCAGCACCGGCGAATGTTGCATATTTACCAATAATTTGCCCTATTCCTATTGATGTCAAGAGTCCATTTATTAAAGTCTCATCATCTAAACCATATTTGTCCCTTGCTGCCATTAAGGCTGCAGGCATAATACCAGAACTTCCAGCAGTTGGCGCTGCTGCAATAGTTCCCATATTTGCATTGGTTTCCGATGTGGAAAAGGCCATAGCCATTGTCCTAACTAGAAATTTACTAGTTAAAGGATCTTTTTCTTTTTGATAGTCGTTCATCTTTTTTGCGAAGCCGTCTATCATTTTATATTCAGTGTCATAAGTTTTATCTAGTGTTTCATGAGATGACGCTTTCATAACATCTAAAATTTCTTGTAGCTTTTTCTTCATCTCTTCTTCAGTCATTTTAAGGGCCTTTGTCTCTCCCTTTAATACTAAGTCATAAAGGTGAAGATTTTCACTTTCACATACTTCTATAATTTCTTTAGCAGTATTTAACATTTAAACCTCCACATATTTTGAAGTTAAATATCTAGGATTATTTAACAAAAGATTTTTTAAGTTTTCATTGGCATTTTCGTCTAATTCCACTGTAAGAGTTACAATATTTGTAAGTTCGTCCTTACTTGTGTTAATAGATTCAATATTGTAGTTATCATTAGCTAAAGCTGTTGAAACTTCGGCGATAACGCCCTTTTGTTCGTCGTATTGGAATAAAAATGTCGGGAATTTTCCGTCAAACTCAACTTTTATTCCATTTATATCAACGATTATCATATTGCCTCCTCCAATTGAAGAGCCAATTACGTATTCGCTATTTCCATCTTTATAATTAAATTTTATTTTAACAGTATTTGGATGATATTCTTCTCCCAAATTCATTGGAATAAAAGAGTATTTAATCCCTCTTTCATCTGCAATTTCATAAGCCCTTCTAATAGAATTATCATATGTCTTAAAGCCCATAATTCCACCCAAAAGAGCTCTATCTGTTCCGTGTCCCTTATACGTATATGCAAAGGAACCGTGTAGATAAAATTCTACACTTTCATAATTATTAGGACAAATTTTTGCTGCAACTCTTGCTATTTTGCAAGCGCCTGCAGTGTGAGATGATGATGGACCAACCATTATGGGTCCAAGAATTTCAAAGGAACTGTATTCTTTCATTTATTTGTCACCTTCTTTTAGTCTATTTTAGCATAAAGTGTTAAAATTTGGAAATAAAATTATTCTTCTCCTTCCCAGAATTTACAAATTTATAAGCAAATAGAAGTTTATAAATGTTTTTACTTTTGTTTTAAAATAAATCATTTAATTTAATCTATTAAAGTAATGCCAAAAACGGTAATATTGTTAATTTTTTGTTGCAAGTATAACAAATATACTATAATATAAAATTTGAGAATATTATTTTTATTAATAAGGAGGATTATATGACAGAAAAAAACAAAAAAATAAAAGACCAAAATGATGTCGGCGGTTTTCTGAAAGGCGTAGAAAGAATTGGTAATAAATTACCTCATCCAGCCATGATTTTTGCAATACTTAGTGTAATCGTAATCATAGTATCACATTTTGCAGCAAAAGCAGGCTTGAATGTTACATATTTCGACGCAAAAGCTGGAGAAGAAGTAACTAAAGAAGCTGTTTCTCTATTAAATTGGGAAGGCCTTGCTTATATCTTTAACTCTGCAACAGAAAATTTTACAGGCTTTGCTCCACTAGGAACAGTTCTTGTAGCTATGCTTGGTGTTGGTGTTGCAGAAAACAGTGGACTTTTTAATGCAACTTTAAAAAGACTTCTATCAAATGTAAACCCTACACTTTTAACTGCCACAGTTGTATTTGCTGGCGTTATATCAAATATTGCATCTGACGCTGGATACCTAGTAGTAGTTCCACTAGGAGCACTTATATTTGCAAATGCAGGTCGTCATCCCCTTGCCGGTATTGCCGCAGCTTTTGCAGGCGTAAGTGGTGGTTTTTCTGCCAACTTATTACTTGGTACAACTGACCCACTACTTACAAATATTACAAATGAAGCCCTAAAAGCTGGTGGTATAGATATGACTCTTGCCGCTACTTGTAACTGGTACTTCCTATTTGTATCAACTTTCTTAATCACAATAATTGGTACTCTTGTAACTAATAGAATTGTAGAAAAGAACTTAGGAGAATACCATGGATCTTACAAGGCTGACGAAAGTCCACTAACTGATTTGGAAAAGAAGGGCCTTAGAAATGCTCTTATAGCTTTTATAATTTTTGTTGTGGTTATGGCAGTCTTAATGTTCCCAGCAAATGCCCCATTTAGAGCAGTAGAAGATGGAAAAGACATTAAAACTCTTAAGTTTTTCTTAGGTCACGGACTTATACCAGCTATGCTACTATTATTTATGATTCCTGGTATCGCTTATGGTAAAACTGTTGGAACTATAAAAACTTCCCACGACCTTGTGGATGCAATGACAAAGGCAATGAAGGGCATGGGTGGATACCTTGTTCTTGCTTTCTTTGCTGCACAGTTTGTATCTTACTTTAATAAAACAAACTTAGGTCTTATCCTTGCAAAAAACGGAGCAGACTTCTTGGATTCTATTAACTTAAAGGGACTCCCACTATTAATTATGTTCATCTTGCTTTCAGCTTTCTTAAACCTATTTATGGGATCAGCTTCTGCAAAATGGGCAATTATGGCTCCAATATTTGTGCCAATGATGTATAATCTTGAACTTTCACCTGCACTTACACAAGTTGCCTATAGAATTGGTGACTCTTCAACAAATATCATCACACCACTTATGTCTTACTTTGCAATGATCGTTGTTTTCATGCAAAAATACGACGAGGACTCTGGACTTGGAACTCTTACATCTATGATGCTTCCATATTCAATGTTCTTCTTGTTGGGTTGGACAATTTTAATGATAGTATGGTATCTAATAGGACTTCCTGTTGGACCAGAAGCACCACTTCATGTCCAAGACATGATAACAATGTTATTTATCTAAAATAAAATATTCTCAATAAAAATAAACTCGGTGAATTTTCCACCGGGTATTTTTTATGCTATAAATTTTAATTTTCAAATCACAAATCCCTATTTTTTGTTAAAATAATACTATCTTAATTGAAAGGGATTTATTATGGATTTTTTAAAAAATAAAAACTTACACATCTTATATCTATTCGTCTTTATAGCACTTTCCTTTGCAAACTATTTTTATCCAATAAATAAAATAGCTGTCTTGATATATAGTGTTTTAAGCTTAGTTATTTTAAGCTTTTTTGAAAAATTTTATAGTTTTAAGTTTAGTAACCATATAAAATGTCTTGCTATAATTTATATTATTTTAGTTTTGCTAGAATTTTTTATAGGAGATTTTATTTCTCCAATGGCATCTGAATCACCACAAAATCATGTTTTTATTTTTCTTAGTTCTTTATCTATTTTAACTATTTATAAAATATTAAAATATAAGAAGTATGAATGAAAAAAGGCGCTGTTTATCTACAGCGTCTTTTTTAGCCCACACCAAAGTCTGTATTTTCAAATAAAATATCAACTCTTGGATCATCTTCAAGATACCTATATTTTTCTACGAACCACTTTACAAGTTCTTCGTCTCTTTTTATATCAGTTGAGTTATTCATAAAAATATTTACTGTTGCGTGGGAGAAGTTTTTTATAATTTCCATGTCGCGATCAATCATTTCTCTCGTCTGTCCCTTTATGCCAACCATTACACAAGGCGAGTCAAAATATTTTTTCACTTCTCTATAATCTTTAAAGTCTGCACCCTTTTTTAGGACTTTTTCTCTAAAGTCATTGTCAAAAGTTTCTATGCCTGTTTTAAAAGTTATGGGAACTTTAAAAAAAACTCTCATTTCATGAAGCCTATTTCTATAAATCCAGTGGGCTTCAAAAAATAAGCGCCTTATATTTTTTTCCTCAACAATTCTTTTTATTTCTCTAAGAGTAGATTCTGTCAAATCAAAAACTGAGGCTGAGTCAATGACTTCTAAGACTCCAAATTCTCCAGTAACATTTTTTAAGACTTCAAAATTTATCTCGTCAATTTTTTTACTGTCCACTTCGTTGTCTTCTATATAATCACAAAAAGTACACTTGCCCCACTTGCAGGGTTTAGCCTTTAAAAGGACAATTTCTCTCTTTGTCTTGTTAGTAATTTTTGAATATCTATTAATAAAATCATCTCCCCAAATAAAACCAATTTCACTTAATATTTTACCACAAAAACTTTATAGATGCCTTTGTATCTATATTGACAGCTCAGATACTTTTCTTTATACTAAAGCTTACACAAGATAGTAAATATGTGAATAATTAATGAAATGTTAATAATTTATAAAAGGATTTTTAATATTTATTATGTATAATAGTAAAATGGATAAAATATAAATAATTGTGAGGAAATATATGGCAGTAAAAATAATTGTAGGATCAACTTGTGACATAGAAGAAAATATTAAGAAGGACTTAATTGTAGTTCCTCTTCATGTTACTTTTGGAGAGGAAGACTTTTTAGATTCAGTTGATATTACAAAGGATGAATTTTATGAAAGGCTTGAAAGGAAAGAAGAATTTCCAAAGACAAGTCAACCAACTCCTATGGCTTTTATTGAGGCCTACAAAGAAGTTGTAGATAAGGGTGATGAAGCTGTAGTTATTGTTTTATCGTCAAAATTATCTGGAACTTATCAAAGTGCAAAGATAGCTAGTGAGGGTCTTGAAGATAAAATTTTTATTGTAGATAGCTTAAATGTTTCAAATGCAGAGGGAGCTCTCGTTGATTACGCCATGAGACTTGTAAGAGAAGGTAAATCTGCAAGAGAAATTGCCGAACTTTTGGAGGAAGCAAAGAAAAGACTTAGACTTGTAGTTTTAGTTGACACCTTGGAATATCTTGAAAGAGGCGGAAGAATTTCAAAGGCATCTGCCCTTATAGGTGGACTCTTCTCTGTCAAGGTACTTCTTTCCATGGAAGATGGTGCAATAGAATCTGTTGGCAAGGCAAAGGGAATAAAAAATGCCAACAACTTATTTATTAGCGAAATAGAAAAACATGGGTCAATTGATTTTTCTATGCCTCTAAAACTTGGCTACACAGGTAGAGACAGTGAAAAGATTGAAAAATATTTGAGAGAGACAAAAGATCTTTGGGAAGATAAAATTTCTTCTCCAGAATTTATACAAATAGGAAGCGTTGTTGGCACTCATACAGGTCCAGGTGCCCTCTTCCTTGCATATTTTAGCAATTAATTTTAAAGTTCCTTTAGGGGAACTTTTTTCTATATAATTTTTTTCTTTTTTAAGTTATTTATTAAGTGTAGTTTTTGTTTTTTAATTATTTTTTGAGAAAGGAAGGAATTTATGGAGGAAAAGAAAATTATCCTATCGGGCATTACTTTTCGCTACGAGGATTTGGAAATTACTGATGAAGTCATGGAAAATATAGAGGACTTTTTACTGGACTTAGAGAACAGCCCTGATGGAATTTACGACAGCTTCTTTATGTATAAGGATGGCGACAACTTAATTATTTACTAATTTTTAAAGCTAGGGATTGCCCTGGCTTTTTTTATAAAATTTGCCAAGACTTTATCGCCAACTTTATTTTTTATTTTTATAATTTTTACCTAAATTTAGATTTCTTTATCAAATTCTAATTCTGTGGTAAAATGAAGAGGACAGGAGTTGATTTATTGGAAAAAGAAACTGATTTTAAGGGACTCTTTAGACTTTTTACCAGGTCTATAATTATTTCCATGATTGGAATGATTTTTCCCTTTCTTTATATTTTATTTCCTTCTATGTATGTAGTTGAATCTGTAAAAGAAGGAATTATAAAAGTGATGGCGACTTTAATTGCAGTTGTCTTCTTAATCGGTGCTATTTTAGGACCAATTGAAGCAATAATAATTTTTACAATTTTTGGACCCTTCATCTTAATTTTTCACTATATGATATCTACAAATAGATCTGTTGCAGCTACAATTCTTGCAACATCTCTTATATTTTTTACATCTATAATGGTATTATTTTTTGCCTTTGGCATAAATAGTGAAGTTTTAAATTCAAGGGAAACTATTAATGCAATTACAAGTTTTTATACAAATATTGCAAAAGATGCTGGTCTTTCTCAAGGTGATTTAACAGCTTTTTCTCAAAGTGCAGAAATTTATTACAAGGGATTTTTACAAATATTTCCTTCTATTTTAATAATTTTATCTGTAGTTACTTCATATATAACTTATACAACAGCTGGCAGAACTCTCCTTTCCAAGGGAAAGTTTATAATGCAACCATCTTCTCTTGAATTTTTAAAATTTCCAAGAGAAATAATTTTGCTATCTCTTGCAACACTTGCAATTTTTGCTTTAGCTGGTGATTATTTTGGAACAAGCGGTGAAATTTTTACCTTAAATTTAATGAATTTACTTTATTTTATGCTTTTTGTAGCTGGAATAAGTGTCCTTAAATTTTTCATGACGAGATTTGCTTTTAAAAGTTTTTTACAATTTTTATTAATTGGTCTTTGCTTAGCTATATCAACACTACAAATATTTGTTATGATACTTGGCGCTCTTGACCAAATTATTAATTTTAGAAAAATAAATTAAGTGGGAATAATATGAAAGATAATTATAAAATTAATGATTTTCTCCCCTATCTTATTTTTGGTATAGCAGTTGTTATTGTTTTAATATTTCTAAAGCCAATTCTTGGTCTTATTTCCGTTTTTGCTTTAGCTTATGTTATTTATGTAACTTATTCTGATATCAAAAATAAGAATGAAGAGACAATAAAACATATTGAAAATTTAAATGAAAAATTTGATTCTTTGACTAAAAAAGCTATTTTTGATATGCCTTTTCCCTTGGTAGTTACTGATGAAAAGGCTAAAATTCTCTGGTACAATACTCCTTTTATAAATTTATTTAATGAAAAGAGTCTAATTGATAAAGACCTTGAAAATTTAGTTAAAGATATTGATATCTCAAATATCTTAAATAAAAATGGTGAAAATACACTTCCCATTGAGATAAACAAGAGATCCTTTAGCGTCTACACAAATGTTGTGGAAAATAAATCTGAAAAAAATGAAGGTAAGTCTGTTTTACTTTATTTTGTAGATAATACTGCCTACCAAGGCTTAAAGGATAAATACATTTCTGAATATCCAATTATTGCAAAAATTGAAGTGGACAATTTCTCTGAGGCAGTAAGTTCTGCTCCATCAGAAATTAGACCCCTACTTATAGCAGACATTGACTCCACTATTTCTCAATACTTTGAAGAATATGACGCTTTAGTTAGAAAAGTTGACGAAGATTTATATCTTGTTGTCATGACTTTTAAATCCCTTAATTCTTTAAAAGATAAGAGGTTTGACATCTTAGATGATTTGAGAGACTTAAATAAGGGGAATTCAATTCCCATAACTTTATCTATTGGAGTTTCTTCCTTTGGACTTAATTTTAAAGATGCCTATATTGAATCTGACTCATCTCTTGATCTTGCCCTAGGACGTGGTGGAGATCAAGCTGTTGTAAAAGTTGATGACAATTATGAATTCTTTGGTGGAAAGTCCAAGGCTGTTGAAAAGAGAAATAAGGTTAAGGCAAGAGTTATAGGTGAAGCCCTAAAACAATTAATTGACAGATCTGAAAATGTCTATATTATGGGCCACCAAAATCCAGACATGGATGCCATTGGTGCAGCCATAGGTTGTCTTCGTGCCACTTTAAATAGAAATAAAGAAGGCTTTATAGTTCTTGAAAAGTCCAATCCATCAATTGATAATTTAATTGATAGAATGAAGGAAGAGGAGCCAGAAATTTATGAAAAGGTGATTTCTAGAGATACTGCCATGAATACTATAAAGCATTCTTCTCTAATAATTTTAGTAGACAATCACAAGCCATCCTTTACAGAGTATCCTGACCTTTTAAAGAAAACTGGTCAAATAGTTGTAATCGACCATCACAGAAGGGGCAAGGAATTTGTTGAAAATCCAGTTTTAACATATTTGGAACCTTATGCTTCTTCAACTTGTGAATTAATAACTGAAATGTTATCTTATATGTCTGATGACTTAAATTTGACTCACTTTGAAGCTGATGCTCTCATGAGTGGTATAGTAGTTGATACAAAAAATTTCTCTTTCCAAACTGGTGTGAGAACTTTTGAAGCTGCTTCTGTTTTAAAAAGAGCCGGTGCAAATATGTTAAAGGTTAAGTCTCTTTTCCAAGATGACTTAGACACAATGCTTTACAGGGCAGATGTAATTCACAATACAAAAATTATCCACGACAATATTGCTGTGTCGAGATTTGAAAAGGCGGCAAAAAATTCCGTCCTTGTGGCTGCACAAGCTGCCGATGCCCTACTTGATATAAATGGCATTGATGCATCCTTTGTTTTAACAATTAACGATGGCAAAACTCATATATCAGGCAGGTCTCGTGGAGAAGTTGTTTCAGTGCAACTTATTCTTGAAAAAATCGGAGGTGGCGGCCACTTAAATATGGCTGGAGCCCAAGTTGATACTACTGATTTAGATGAAGCAGAAAAGATTTTAATAGACGCAATTGATAAATATTTAGAAGAAAATAAAAGCGAGGAATAACATGAAAGTAATTTTATTAAAGGACGACAAAAACTTAGGAGCTAAGGGAAGCATAGTTAACGCAAAAACTGGCTATGCTAGAAACTTTTTAATCCCAAGGGGAGTTGCCATTGAAGCTACTCCAGAAAATATGGAAATCTGGAAGAAAAATAAAATTGAAGAAGAAAAATTAGAAAAAGAAAACCGTGCAAAGGCAAATGAAGTTAAGAAAAAAATTGAAGAAATAACTCTTACTATTAAGGCAAAGGCTGGCGAAGGCGGAAGACTTTTTGGCGCAATAACTTCAGCAGATATTGCAAAAAATTTAAAGAGTGAATATAAAATTGAAGTAGACAAGAAAAAAATTGACTTGTCTGAAAATATTAAAGAAGCTGGCATGAAAAATATAGACATCAAATTATATCCAGATGTAGTTGCAACTTTAAAGGTAAATGTTAGACCGGAATCTTGATTGATATGGATGCAAAGGACCAACTAAATTTAAATTCACTAGAAAATTTAAAAATGCCACCTCACAGTTTAGAGACAGAGGAATCTGCTCTTGGCTCTATGATGCTTTCAAAAGAGGCAATAACTGCCTCAATTGAAATTTTAAAAACTGAAGATTTTTATCAAGATGCTCATAGAAAAATTTATGATGCAATTTTAAATATTTACAACAGAAATGAACCTGCTGATGTAATAACTATTGCAGAAGAACTGAAAAAAACTGACTCTCTAGAAGAAGTTGGCGGCATAACTTATCTTGCTGATTTGTCTTCTAATGTAACTGCAGTTTCAAATATTAGATCTTACTGCAAAATTATTAAGGAAAAGGGAATACTTAGAGAATTGATAAATGCCTCTGATAAAATTATTTCTGCTGCCTATTCTTCTGATGCTAAGGCAGATCTTATCATTGAGCTTGCAGAAAAATCTGTATTTGATATTACTCAGGACTCCACAAAAAATGGGCTTGTAAATATAAAAAATATTGCCCTTGAATCCTTTTCTGATTTGGAAAAAAAGGCACAAAATCCCAATGCCCTTACTGGACTTACAACAGGCTTTGTAGATCTTGATAGAAAAATTTCAGGTCTTCAAAAGTCCGATTTAATTTTACTTGCAGCAAGACCTTCCATGGGTAAAACTGCCCTCATGGTAAATATTGCCACTAATGCAGCCCTAAGAGGTGGTGCATCTGTTGCAGTTTTTTCTCTTGAAATGAGTAAAAACCAGCTTTTCCAAAGAATTATTTCATCAAATGCCCATGTAGATCTTCAAAAAGTTATTTCCGGTAACTTAAACGAAGAAGAGTGGACAAAAATAATTAACACAATGCCAATTATTTCCAATTTAAAAATGGAAATTGACGATACAGCTGGTATCTCCCCACTAGAACTAAAAGCCAAGTGTAGAAGGATGAAGGTAGAAAAGGGACTTGACTTAATAGTAATAGATTATCTTCAACTTATGCAAATGAGTTCACGTGCTGAATCAAGACAACAAGAAATTTCTGCAATTTCAAGAAATTTAAAGGCTATTGCAAAGGAACTTGAAGTGCCAGTTATTGCCTTATCACAACTTTCTCGTGCCCCAGAACTTAGAACTGACCACAGACCAATTTTATCAGATCTTCGTGAATCTGGTGCCATAGAACAAGACGCCGACATAGTAATGTTTTTATATAGAGATGAATATTACACAAAGGAAGAATCAGAAAAGCCAAACATTGGTGAAGTAATTATTGCCAAGCACAGAAATGGTCCTACGGGAACAGTTGAATTAATGTTTAAGAAAGAATTTACAAAATTCTTAAATTTACAAAGAAGTGAATAAAATTTAGGCTCTTGTCTTTGTGACAAGAGCCTTATTTATATTTTTACAATCAAATGTTATAATAGCCTTGATAAATTTTGGAGGTAAATATGATTTTAGACATAATAAAAGTAATTGTCCTTGGTATTATTGAAGGACTCACAGAATTTTTGCCTGTTTCATCAACAGGTCACCTAATAATAGCAGACAGCTTTATAAAACTTGAGCCAAAGTCCTTTTCCAATGCCTTTAGCGTAATTATTCAGCTTGGCGCAATTCTTGCCGTAGTTTATTTATACTTCTACGACATCAATCCCATTGCCAAGGGAAAGCTTGCACCAGTTCTTGGCGAAGAAAAGTACGATAGTTTATCTTTTAAGGAAAAATTTAAGTACAGAGACCTTGAAACTATGAGGCTAATTGCAAAGATAATCGTGGGATTTCTTCCCGCAGCCTTTTTTGGGTTTTTACTAGATGATTTTATAGACGCTCATCTTTTTAATCCAATTACAGTTGCCATTGCCCTAATTTTTTATGGAATAATAATTATTTTCATGGAAAAAAATAATAAAAATAAGGCTTTTAAGTATGAAAGCTTAAATGACATTGGACTAAAGACTGCACTTTTAATTGGATTTTTCCAATGTCTTGCCATGGTGCCAGGAACATCTCGTTCTGCAGCAACAATTATTGGTGCCATGCTACTAGGTTGTTCAAGGACAAGCTCAGCAAAATTTTCTTTTTATCTAGCAGTTCCAACTATGCTTGGAGCAACTGCCCTTAAAATTTTAAAAATTGGCTTTTCCTTTAGCTTAAAGGAGTGGTTTTTAATTCTACTTGGTGGCGTAATTTCTTATATCGTTGCCCTTATTGTAATTAAAAAATTCCTTGGCTATGTTCGTGAACATGACTTCATTCCCTTTGGCTATTACAGAATAGTCCTTGGACTTGTAGTTTTATGCCTTGGCTTTTTTAACATAATTTGAGGTGAATATGAAAGATTTTAATGTAGGAATAATTCAGCTACCAGCTACTTCTGATAAGGAAAAAAATTTAAAGACCATGGAAGAATATGTATCTCAGGCAAAAAATAAAGGGGCTCATGTAATATGTCTTCCAGAAATGTGGAACTGCCCCTACCACAATTCTTTTTTTAAAAAATTTGCAGAGGAAGATTTTGGTGAAACTTATAAAAAAATGAGCCAAGTGGCAAAAGAAAATAAAATTTACTTGATTGGCGGCTCAATACCAATTAAAGCTGGTGAAAAAATTTTCAATCGCTCCTATGTTTTTGATAGAGATGGAAAAGAAATTTACAGATATTCAAAGATCAACCTCTTTGATATTGAAGGCTACAAGGAATCTGATACCATTTCTGGCGGCAAGTCTCTAGGCGTTTTTGAAACAGAATATGGAATTTTTGGTCTTGCCATTTGTTTTGACCTTAGATTTCCAGAACTTTTCCAAAGTTTCAGAGATTTTGGTGCAGAAGTAATTTTTGTCCCATCAACTTTTATGAAAAAAACTGGCGAAAGACACTTCCACTTATTAAATAGAGCTCGTGCAGTAGATGCTCAGTGTTATGTAGTTTCTCCTGCCATGGCAAGAGATGCTGACCTTTCAAAAAATGCCTACGCCCACTCCCTATGTGTGTCACCAGGCGGAGAAATAATAGTAGACCTTGACGAAGAAGAAAATCTTGCTGTAATAAAATTGGAAAATGAAAAAGTAAAGAGAGAAAGGGAAAAACTTCCCCTAGAAGTTTCAAGAAATAATAGAAAGTTGTATTAAAAAATATTTTAAGATAGCAAATAATTTTTAAAGATAAAAATAATTTAAAGAAGCCAATGCGAGATGCACTGGCTTTTTTTTAGATTCCCTTAGTGTAAAGATAGTAGGAGTAAATCATTGGAAGAACTACAACTATTGCAATAGGTATAATTATTATTAATTCGCTTTTGACAAAGGGCATAGCAAAAAAACATAGTCCCATAAATATAAAGCAAAGACCGCCAAACCTGTGAGTCCTCCTCCAATTTTCGTCGCTATTTAAGGTCCAAGGAAGTTTTATGCCCATAGTGTAATTTCTCTTGACCTTTGGCATATAATTTCCAATGGCTATAAATAGGATTCCCATTAAAATAGAAATTATAACTGATGTATTTATATCTTTTCCAAGGCCAGCTAAAATTGTTATGACATAAATTACTATCATCATTATTGGCAAGGACATCTTGCTTAAAGTCATTAAAAAATTGTTTTGCCTCTCGTTTTTTGGGTCGTTATCAAGCATAAAGCAGAGAAATAAATTCATAAGGACTAAAAATCCCTGAATCGTTACCATGGCGTGAAATTTTGAGCCGTAGTCATCAGCTTGCCCTTGAAAGTTCCAGTGAGTTGGAAGCTCGGCTGGCATTTTGCTATAAAAGAGGGCATTAAAAATTATTAAAATTGCAAGTGATGCAATTATTGAAACTATGCTGTTTTTCCTAAATCTAAATTTATTTTTCATTGTCTTCTCCTCTAAATTTTACAATCCAAGTCAGTATATCTTCAAATACAGAAGTGTTTAATTCGTAATAAATAAAATTTTTTTCTTTTTCTTCGTAAATCAAATCCTGCTCTCTTAAAATTTTTAAATGATGGGAAATTGTCGCCTTGGAAAGATCAAATTTATCTGAAATTTCTCCTGCATTCATCCTTCCATTTTTCTTTAACATATTTAAAATTTCAAGCCTTACAGGGTCTGATAGGGCCTTAAAAGTGTCAGAAAACATATTACACCTTCTAATCTATTTTGATAATTATCTAAATATTTAATTTAATTATATAAAATTTTTAATAAAAGTCAACTCTATTTTGAATTATTTCGAATTAGAAATCATAACCACCCGTAAAACGGGTGGTTTGATCACGGGCTATAAGCCCGAGTGATACCAACCAGCGTCTCAAGGCGCTGGTTTTCACTTTGTTCAAACCTTATTGTTTTTGCCTCTTTAGCCAGCCCCGAAAGGGCTTTATTCATCTCCTTTTGAATGGATCTTCGTATTCTTTTACACTCAATTTATCCATTGATATATCGTGTTGCTCTTGCTCTCTTATATACTTTGCTATTGTTTGTTCATTCAATCCTACCGTACTTACATAATATCCCTCTGCCCAAAAATGTCTATTTCCAAATTTGTATTTTAGGTTTGCATGCTTGTCAAACATCATTAGTGCACTTTTTCCTTTCAAGTATCCCATGAAACTTTACACTGATATTTTTGGGGGAATACTAACTAACATATGCACATGATCTGGCATTAAATGTCCTTCTATTATTTCTACTCCTTTGTATTTGCATAATGTCCTAAATATTTCTCCCAAACTATCTCGGTATTGATTAAATACTATTTTTCGTCTATACTTTGGTGTAAAGACAATATGATATTTACACATCCATTTTGTGTGTGATAATGAATTTGCCTTTTGTGCCATATTAATCACCTCTTATTATTTTAGGTCTGAACAACTCTATTATAATACGAAGATGATTTTTGGTATAACCTATTGTTGCCTACCCGCATAGCGGGTAGTTTTATGTTTCGCACGCGTTGCGTGTGCTCAACTGACTAAAGTCACAAAATAAAAAATCTACAGCTAACTGTAGATTTTCATATATTATTTATTTTTTTCTTTAGCTAATTTTATTTTTATAGCTGCTTTATAACCAAATTCAATAAGATCTTCTATGAAAGTTTCGTCATTCAAAAAAGTTCTATCAATATCTTTTTGACAAAGTATATTATAAATTTTATTTTCTTTAAATGAACTTTGCTCTTCCATAAAAACATGATTGTTTTTAGAATTTTTCCTGCCAAACATTTCATCTATGGAAACATCAAATAATTCTGCAAGCTTAATTATTGTTTCTTTATCTGGAAACCTTTCATCAGTTTCATATCTCCCAATGGTTGGTCTGGATAAATTTAATTTCCCCGCAAGATCTTTTTGAGTCAAATTTCTCTCTATTCTTAGACTTTTAATATTATCTCCAAACGTCATAAACTCACCTAATATAAAAACTAACTAAAATATATCACAATAATTTTTTTATTTTAACTTATGTTCCGTATTGACGATTATTTTTGATTATTCCCTTGACAAGTTCCATTATGTCACATTATAATAGTTTTATAGAATTCTATTCTTTATCTAATTAAAGATAAAAATTATAAATATCCGGATAATTTTACTTTTGAGGTGAATTTATGGAATTTTCATTATGGGACTTATTGCAAGATGCTGCTTTACTAGGCTTATTAATGGTAATTGGTCAATTTTTAAGGGCAAAAGTAAAAATTTTCCAAAGCTTACTTATGCCAGCATCATTGATTGGAGGATTCATAGGATTAGCTTTAGGTCCTAGTGGCTTTAATGTTTTACCTTTCTCTGATCAATTGTCTAAATATTCTGGTGTACTTATAGCAATCGTTTTTGCTTGCACTCCTATTGGAGATGATTCTTTTACAAAAGAAGACTTAAAAGGAGTAGGAGGATTCTTCTATCAAAATACAGGTATTCTAATCCTTCAATATGCAGCTGGTATGGCTTTAACATTGGGCATATTGAATAAAATATGGAATCTACATGATTCTTTCGGTCTTGTTTTAGCTACAGGCTTCTATGGCGGTCATGGAACTGCTGCAGCCCTTGGTGCTATGTATAAGGAAATGGGATACCCTGAATTTTTGGATCTAGGCAATACGTCTGCTACCGTTGGTTTAGTTGGCGGTATTATTGTAGGAATGATGTTAATAAACTGGGGAACTAGAAAGAAGTATACAAACTTTGTTGATTCTCCAAAAGAACTACCAGAAGAAATAAAAAAAGGTTTAATTCCTAAAGATAAACAAAAATCTTCTGGAAATCTTACTGTTTCTAATATGTCATTAGATTCATTAGTTTTCCACTTATCCATAGCATTATTTGCTGCATATTTGGGAAGAGTTGCTTCTGTATTCATAAAAAGCAAGATAGATTGGTTGTCAATTCCTGTATTTGTTCTAGCCTTAGCTGCTGGTTACTTAGTTCAAGGAATTATTAAAGTTACTGGAACTCAGGAGTATGTAGACAGATCTACAATGCAAAGAATTAGTGGTTCTTCTACAGACTTATTAGTAGTTTCTGCTGTTTCTTCATTAAATCTTGGTGTAATTGCATCAAATCTAGCACCACTAGCAATTACATTTATATTTGGATTTATTCTAAATGTAATGTGGTTCTTATATGTTAGTAAATATGCTTCATCTAAAAACTGGTTTGAAAGAGGAATATTAAACTTTGGTAGATCAAATGGGGTTGTTGCTACTGGTGTTTTATTAAATAGAGTTGTTGACCCAGATCAAAAATCTAGAGGTTTGGAAGATACTGGACTTACTGATTTATTAAATCGTCCAATAGCTATTGCATTACAAGTTTTACCACCACTTTTTATAAGTTTTGGTGGAAAATACCCTATGTACACAACTCTAGTAATGTGGGCTGCTTTTATTGTGCTTACAGTTATTGCTCTTGTATTTAAATGGTGGACACCAGGAAAAATGCAAGGAAATCAACATAAATGAGGTGCCCTATGAGTTATGATATTATACATTTTGAAGCTTTGGGAAAAGAAGCTAACTATCTAGAAATAGAAACAAATAATTTAATTAAAGAAAATGTTTTACCCAAAAATTTTAACTCGCTTATAACTCCTTTAACAGTTCAAGAATATTTATCAGAAAATAATATAGAGTTACCTGAAATTATAACTACAAAAACACACTCTATTTTACCTGATAAATATATTAACAGTACACATAAAAATAATATTATTACAAGAAGTGCTGGATATGATCATCTTGAAGAATATCAAGACAAGTTGAATATTGCATCTCTTCGAGAATATTGTGTCAATGCTGTTGCTCAAACTGCTCTAAAATTTGGACTATGTACTTGCGGTTTGTTAAACGAATATATTAAAAATACTCAGTCTTTTGAAAGGAATAAAACTAATTCATTTATTGAAATTAGTAAAAACAGAATTGTAACAGTTTATGGTGTTGGTAAAATTGGTTCTAAAGTATACCAATACTTTAAAGATATAGGTTTTACTGTTCAAGCCGTAGACATTAGAAGTGAAGAATTAAAATCTATGGAAAAATATAAAGATTTTAATTTTATATGTAAAGAAGATGCCATATTAGAATCAGATATTATAGTAAATGTAATGAATTTAACAAAAATAAAAGATTCTAAATTTTACAATGTAAATTATTTTAATGAGGAATATTTGAGAAAAAATAAAAAGAATTTTATATTTATCAATGTTACTAGAGGAGAAATTGCTCCTGAAAATGTTCTTTTAAAATTATATAGAGAAAATAAAATACTCGGTTTAGGATTAGATGTTTTTAGTCATGAAGCTGAATTAACAGAAGACTTAAGAAGTCAAAATACATCTAATAATATCGATGTTTTAGCTGCTAAAGAAATTATTAACAATTCAATTTCGTTACAAGAAAATTTTTATGTACAAGCCCATCAAGGGTTCAATTCTGATTTAGCTGCAAAATCTAAAGCTCATGAAGCAATAGAACATTTAAAGTATTGGTACCAAAATGATAAAAAAGGATTTAAGGAACAATTACCTTATTATGAAGGATAAAAATAAAACTTTTTTATTTTTAACTTTAATTATCTTGCTAAATTTTTTATTATTACCAATAGATTCTTATTTTCAAAATAACTATATTTATAGACTTTTAAATTTAAAAGATAAAAAATCTTTAATATTTGAAGATAAAAAAACTTTTTATCTTTATAATACTTCAGATGAAATAAATATATTTGAATTTAGAATTCGTGATAAAAAAATATACAATTCTATTAGTTCTTTTGATAAAAAAGAACTAGATAATTTGAAAAAAGACAATAACTTTATGTTAATATTGTCCCATCTAAATCTACAATCATATTTAGAAAATAACCTTCAAGAAGGTTCTCTAATAACCTTATTCTTTTTGAATAAAAAGTTAAATACAAATAACTATTGCAATAGCTATATTAATGGATGGGACTTTATTATAATAGACAAAGCTAAAAATAAGTTGACACTTGTCAATTACGTTAAGTCGCGTGTTAACCTTTCTATATTAAAAGATATGCCAGATTATACATCTGGCATATCTTTATATTTTTTTATAATATGTTACTACTAAAATATGTTTTTTATTTCTTTTAGTGAAATACTTTCCATTATATGATATAATTTTAATGGAAGGTGAAAAAATGATCCAAAGTTTAGTTAAAGCAGCAAATGTTTTAGACATATTAAAAAATGAAAATCGCGAACTTACAATTGCAGAAATTTCTGAATTTTTAAATATACCACCAAGCACAGCCCATAGAATTTTATCTACATTAATTGAAGTAGGCTATGTATCAAAAGACGATAGAACCCACCTCTATGCCCTTGGTCCAGCCCTTATCCCTCTTGGCATAAAGGCATCCTCAAAGCTAGATCCACAAGCTGTTGGAAAATCTGTCCTTGAAAATTTATCTGAAATAACTATGGAAGATTCTTTCTTCATAATAAAATCTGGAGATAAGGGCCTTATGCTTTCAAAGGCTGAAGGCAAACATACACTAAAAATCGTAGAAAATTTTGGAATTGAAATAGATCTTCATAAGGGAGCAATTAGAAAGACAATTTTAGCTTTTCAACCTGAAGAATACATCAATTATTACTTAAAAAAAGATCTTTCTAATTATTTAGATGCGCCTGTAAATAAAGATGCCTTAAGAAAAGATTTAATGGAAATTAGGAACAAAAAAATTTCAGTTTCTGATTCAGAATACATTGAAGATGCCATTGGAATTGGCGCTCCAGTTTTTAATTATAAGGATAATTTAGTTGGGGCTATTGGAGTTGTAATTCCAAAGGAAAGAGTTACTGAAGCTACAAAAAAAGAATATATAGAAGCGGTAAAAAACTGCGGCATAGAATTTTCAAAAAATCTTGGATATTCTGAAGCTTAATATTTATATTATTATGAGTTGTGTCAAGGGCACAACTTTTTTATTTGCATAAATTTTTTTGCTCGCTTAAAACTTTTTGGTTTTTTAATTTTTTCTGCTTTATTATTTTTTATGGATTTTTAATTTTTTGCTGATAGATTTGGAAAATAAAATTAAAAGTCTCTCATTTTTTGATTTTATTTGTCAGAAAAGTCAAAACAAAATCAAAATTTTGCCTTTTTTTGATTTTATTTGTTAGAATAAACAAAATAAAATCAAAATTTGCTGTTTTTTTCATTTTATTTTGTCAACTGGTCCACAAGTCTCCGTCTTTTAATGCTTTTCATTATTTGTTAAAATATAGATAGGAGGTCATTATGCCAATACTTAGTTTAACGAATATAAAAAAATCCTACATAGACGAGGAAACTATTAGAGATGGAAATTTAATAGTGGAAGACCGCGACAAAATTGGCCTTATTGGAATTAACGGCAGTGGCAAGTCCACTCTTTTTAATATAATTACAGAAAATCTATCCTATGATGATGGGGAAATCTTTAGAAAAAAAGATTTAAAAATTGGATACTTGGAGCAACAATTAAGTCTTCATCAAGAGGGCAGCATTTATGACAACTGCCTTTATATTTTTTCTGATTTAATTGAGCTGGAAAAAAATCTTAGAGCCCAAGAGCATATTATTGCAGAAAATCCAGAAAATTTGGAAGAGGAATTAAATAAATATCAAAGGATGCAAGACGAGTTTCACAAAAGAGATGGCTACTCTTTTCACTCAAGGATTAGGGGAACCTTAATCGGTCTTGGTTTTAGTGAAGATGATTTTGATAAGGACATAAAAACTTTATCTGGTGGGCAAAAATCTCGTGTTGCTCTTGCCATGCTCCTACTTGAAGATGCAGATTTACTTCTTCTTGACGAACCTACCAACCACTTAGATATTGATGCAATTTCTTGGCTGGAGAAATATTTAAAGGATGTGGACAAGGCAATTATTATAATTAGCCACGATAGATATTTTTTAAATAATATTGTTTCAAAAATTGTCCTACTAGAAAATGGTGCTACAAAAACTTATTCTGGCAACTATGACAATTACATTAAACAGAGAAAAAAAGATTTTGAGGTTTTGAAAAGACAATACGATGACCAACAAAAGGAAATAAAAAGACAAGAAGAAATTATAAAGAGATACATGAACCTTGGTCGTGACAGATTTATTAAGCAGGGCAAAAGCCGAAAAAAAATGCTAGATAAGATGCAAAAAATCGAAATGCCTACATCAAATAAAAAAACAAATCTTTCCTTTGCCACAAATAAAACTTCTGGCAGAGACGTCCTAGAGATAAAGGATCTGTCAAAATCCTTCGATGACCATTTAGTTTTTCACGATTTAAATGCCTTTGTCTATAAACAGGACAAAATTGGTTTAATTGGCCCAAATGGTGTTGGCAAGTCCACCCTCTTTAAAATTATTGCAGGAAAATTAAATCCAAGCTCTGGAGAGGTTAAAATTGGTTCCAATGTTGATATAGCTTTTTTCTACCAAGAACTTGACAATTTAAGTTTAGAAAAAACTGTTATGGATGAAATATGGGACGAATTTCCAAAGCTTGAACATTTTCAAGTAAGAAAATATTTGGCAGAATTTCTCTTTGTAGGCGACGATATTTTTAAAACTGTTGATGAACTTTCTGGTGGTGAACGTGGAAGATTATCCCTTTTAAAAATTATGTTAAAGGGTGCAAACTTTCTCGTACTTGACGAACCAACAAACCACCTAGATATTGACTCAAAGGAAATATTAGAAGATGCTCTTTTAAAATATGAAGGCACTGTCCTTTCTATTTCTCACGACAGATATTTTTTAAATAAAACTGTGGACAAGATTTTTGAAATGAAAGAGGACGGCATAAATGTATTTTTAGGCAACTATGATTATTACTTAGAAAAAACAACAGAAGTTGAAACTTTAGATGATGAATACAAGTCTAAGACAGAAATTGCCAAGGAAAAAAAGGAAGAAAGAGAAGAACGCAAAAAAAATAAGGTCCTTCGCAAGAAAAAAGAAAAGCTTGAAGAAGAAATTGCCGACATAGAAAAAAAGTTATCCACAATAGATGAAAAACTGCAAGATCAAGAGACTTACAGCGATTATCAACTAGCAAATGATTTATCAATAGAGCGTCAAAGCCTTGCAAACACTTTAGAAGAGCTTTATGAATCTTGGATGGAATTAGAAGAAAATTAAAAGATTTTAAAAAATTTTTTCCACAGCTAATTTTGTGATAACCACTTTATCCCCAAAGTTATGCACATTATCCACAGATAATTGAAGCTCCCTCTTAAAAAATAGTGCACAATTCATGCACATTTTGAAAAAATTATCATTAAACATAAAAAATGTCTATATTTTCAAATTTTTAACTAGATTTTTACAATAAATATACAATTTTATCCACAATTTGTCAAAAGTTATCAAGATTTGTGGATAAAAAAAAAGAGCTGCGAAAACAGCTCTTTTATTATGCACTTTTTAATCTTTTTATCATGTCTTCTGCTGGGTCTAAAATTTCTATGTCTGTCAATTTTTTAAATTCGTCTTTCATGTATGGGAAATGAGTGCAGGCAAGAATTATTGCATCTGGCTTTTTACTCATGGAATTAAAAAAATTAAAGAGTTCTTTCATGCCAAGTTTTTTTACAATTTCTTCTGGCGGTGTTTTTTTCTCAATTTCTTCAACAATTTCAAGCATACCTATTGAAGTTGTGTCCCTAAAAATCTTTTTTGAAATAATTTTATCAACTTCGTGGGCTGACTTTGAATTTGCAGCAAGGATTACAAGCTTTTGGTATTTAGCATCTAAATTTTCATAAAAATCCATTGGACTAATTATTTGTATGCCCTGACTCTTATATATTTTATCTAAATCAATTGAAGCAGAAAGAGAATTGCAGTAGATGAAAATTTTTTCGGCTCCACTATTTTTTGCCCTAATAATTTTTTCTTCAACAATATTTGTAAGCTCTTCTCTTGAATAATATTGAAGAAGAGATTGATCCTTTGGGTTTTTAGAAATTGGATAGCTTAAAGTTTCAAAACCCCTTTCTCTTAAAATTTCTTCTCCCATTTTTGTATCAACAAAAGTCCCTGCAAATACTCCTACTTTCATTTTTTCACTCCTTTAAAATAAATCCATTTTAATTTTTTTTCCAAAATTTTATACTTAATTTCCCTTCCAGAATAAATTTCTCCATCAATGTTATATAAAAATTCTCTGTCCGATGAAATTTTTCCTGATCTCGTTAAAATTTCTCTCACGCCACTTTTACCAAGATGCTTTCCCTTTCTATAGGAAGTAAATAAGCTTGCTATCCTAAGGGGACCCATCTTTTCTGCCAAAATTAAATTTAAAATGCCATCGTCAATTTTTCCTCTAGGTGAAGGATTAAAACCATTGCCATAATAAGAGCCATTGCAAAGTGCTGAAATTAAAAAACTGCCAGATAAATTCACTTCTTCATTTTTTTCATCAAGGCAGGAAATTTTTAAATCTAAATTTTCCAAATTTATTACAGATTTTAAGACTCCATAGAGATAAGCCAGCTTGCCACTTGCTTTTTTATTTTTCAAAAGCTGGTAAGTGTATTTCAAGACATTGGTGTCAAAGCCTAGACTTGTGACATTGATGCAGATTTTACCGTTAACTTCTATTAGGTCAATGGGAGAAATTTCATAAGCAAAAATATTTTCTAGCTTAAAATTATGGTAAGAAAAATTTTTGGAAAAGTCGTTACCTGTGCCGCCAGGTATTAGTCCAAGGGCAGTCCCACTTCCGCAAAGGACAGAGGCAACTTCCGATAGGGCACCGTCGCCACCCCTTATGTATAAAATTTCGCCGCCCTTATCTCTAAAGTCCTGTGCAAATTTTACTGTGTCACAAGCTTTTTTTGTGACTTTTATTTCATCTTTATCAAAATATTTTAAAAGTTCTCTTTCAAATTTCTCGTCATAAGACCTGCCAGACTTAGAACTTATTATAAAAAGTTTTTTCATATTCACCACTTAATTAATTATATTATATGGACAAATTTATTCCAATAGAGTTCTTTTATGGCTTTTTGGGTAAAATAAAAAAAGGAGGGATATTATGAAATGGAGAGGACGAAGACAAAGTTCAAATGTCAGCAGAAGTAGAGGCGGCGGAGTAGCCCTTGGTGGCGGTGGACTTTTAATAGCACTAATTGTTTTTTTAATTACAGGAAGTCCAAGAGATGCAATTAGATCTGGCTTTGGAGGAAGCAGTGAGCCACAAAGTACGCAAAATTATGAGCTTTCAGAAAAGGAACAAGAATTATACGATTATTCAGCCGTAGTTCTTGCAGATACAGAAGATGCTTGGCACTCTATTTTAAAAAAGGAAGGTATTAATTATAGAGAGCCTAAGTTAAAAATATTTAAGGGTCAAGTAAAATCTGGTTGTGGACTTGCAAGCTCAGGTATGGGACCTTTTTACTGTTCAAGAGACGAGACTCTATACATGGATCTTTCCTTTTATGATTCACTTATAAAAGATTTTGGTGCCGATGAAGGCGACTTTATTTTGTCCTACGTAATAAGTCACGAAGTTGGTCACCATGTGCAAGAAGTTACAGGAATTATGAGTCAGTATCAAGAAATGATGGGGAAATTATCTGAAAAAGATGGAAATGCCCTAACAGTTAGACTAGAACTTCAAGCAGATTATCTTGCAGGAGTTGTTGCAAGATATCAAAAGGACCAGGGCTATCTTGACCCAGGAGACATTGACGAAGCAATATCAGCTGCTTGGTCCATTGGCGATGACACCTTGCAAAAAAGAGCTCAAGGCTATGTAAGACCAGAGTCCTTTACTCACGGTTCTAGCGAAGAGAGAACTCGCTGGTTTAAAAAAGGTTACGAAGCAGGCGACCTATCAGAATGGGATACTTTTTCTTCGAAAAATTTATAAAATATAAAAAAGAAAAAGACTGTGGATTATGATATGTACCCTCTTTACTGGACAAACCAGTAAGGAGGGTATTTTTTATGAAATATAGTTATGAATTTAAAAAAGAATGTGTACAGTTGTATA
>NZ_JAFBDH010000006.1 GCF_016908115.1 Peptoniphilus gorbachii | reverse complement strand
AACAAAGTGAAAACCAGCGCCTTGAGACGCTGGTTGGTATCACTCGGGCTTATAGCCCGTGATCAAACCACCCGTTTTACGGGTGGTTATGATTTTATATTTTTAAAATAGTGAATTAAAATTTATATTGTAAAGAATCCAATATAATAGTATTTTCCTGCATCCTTTAAGTCTATTGTCCATTTTTTATTTATGCCAATTGTTTTTAGCATTTCTTCCATGTAGAATAAAACAACACCCATATCTATAAAAGATCTGTTGTCTTCTTCAGATTTTACCATATAAGCTTCTACATTTGATCCTTTAAGGACAAATCTCCATGGTTGGAAATTTTTGTGACTTGGTGCATATCTTACTGATGAAAACACATCAAATAGTCCATAATTTTCAAGTGTTTCTATAGAAATTGCTTGTCCAATAGTTTCTGCGAAAACAATTTCTTCTACAGTAAGTCTTGAACTTGTAACTTCTGGATCAAATAATTTTTTCTTTTGTCCATAGCCAATGGCAATTAAATAATCTATTCCAGTTCCATTTTCTCCGAAAATTGCTTTCTTTGTATCTTCATCAACGCTATCAACTGTTATCCAACAAGTGTCTAGGTCAAGATCAACTATTTTTGTATTTAATTTTTCTAGACAATAGCCACCCTTTAATATGTTAAGTGGTTTTTTTCCATTAATATCTAAGGCTATGTAGTGTGGAGCTTCTATCATGACTCCTGCGTAGCCTGCTTTACCTTTTAGTCCATCTGCGACAATTTTTCCATTTTCATAAAGAGAAAAACTTATGCCACTTTCTTCACGATCCATTTCATCCATAAGTAATTTTATATTTTCCAAGACATCTCTTGGAACTGTGTCCGTTTTAAAATTTCTGACAGACTTTCTTTTTTGCAAGAAATTTGTCATTAACATAGTAATACCCCCTAAACCAGTTTATATTTAAATTATATCACAATGTCAATGTTAAAAAAATAGATTTGAAATAATTATGAAATAGTTTACACTAGAAGGGGAGGACAGAAAGTGAATTTAACATCTAATCAATTAAAAGCAGTAGAACATTTTAAAGGACCTGGTCTTGTTCTTGCTGTTCCAGGTGCAGGGAAAACAACGATGATTTTACATAGGACAAAGAGATTACTAGAAAGAGGAGTAGACCCAAAGAATATTCTTACTATAACTTTTTCAAAGGCACAAGCTCTTGATATTAAAATGCGTTACAACTTAATGTTTGGCGAGAATAATATTTTATTTTCTACAATTCATGCCTTTTGCTATTCTATTGTTCGTGATTATTCAAAAAAATCTGGCAAAACTCTAAGTTTAATTGATTCAAATTTAAAGAAAAAATATGAAATTTTAAGGGACATTTATAGAGATGTAAATAAAACTTATCCCACAGAAGAGCGTATTGAGATGGCAATTTCTGAAGTTGGCTACTGCAAAAATATGATGCTTAGTCCCAATTCTTTTGCAAAAACAAAAAGATGCGACACTGATAATTTTGTTAAGTTTTACGAAACTTATGAGAAATATAAAAAAGATAAAAATTTAATTGATTTTGATGACATGATAAATCTTTCCTATGAGATTTTAAAAAGTGACGCTTCTATCAGGAAAAAATATAGAGACAGGTTTAAGTTTATTCAGCTTGATGAAGGTCAGGACACAAGTAGGAGCCAATTTCAAGTTTTAAAACTTCTTGCAAAACCTGATAACAACTTATTTGTTGTTGCTGACGATGACCAGTCAATTTATGGTTTTAGAGGGGCAAACACTGAAGAACTTTTTAAGCTGGAAAAAGAATATCCTGACCTAGCAACTTTTTATATGGAAGAAAATTTTCGCTCTACAAAAAATATTGTAAATATTTCAAATATTTTTATTGCACAAAATGAAAATAGATTTGAAAAAACTGTAATAACAGAAAATCCTTTTGCAAAACCTGTAAACATAATTAAGGTCAAGGAACCAAAAGACCAATATGCCTTTATTGAAAAGGAAATGAAAAAGGACGCTGGCGATATTTGTGTTTTATATAGAAATAATCTTTCCAGTATTGGTCTTGTGGAGTATTTTGAGAGAAAAAATTATAATTTTAATATTAAGGACAAAAAAACTAAGTTCTTTTCCCATTTTATTACTCGTGATATTTTAGATATTTTGAATTTTTCACGAGACCTATCAGATATTGATCTCTACGAAAAATTTTATTTTAAATTAGATGGTTATATTTCCAAAAAACATATTGACTATATGAAGAGAAATCGTGGAAAAAATATTTTTAATATTTTAAAGGACTATCCAGGACTTCCTTCTTATTACCACAAAAACATCAATAAATTATTAGTTGGATTTAAAAAAATTGCAAGAAGTGATGTCTATGATGCAATTAATTATATAGACAAGGAAATGGGTTATGGCAAATATTTAAGGGAAAACTCTAAGAGATTTATGGAGACAGAGGCGACTTTAAATGAATATTTATATTATTTAAAGTTAATTGGAAAAAGTGCAAATTCTCTTGATTTATTTATTGGAAGATTAAAGGAGTTGGAGTACGATCTTTTAAAGCCAAGAAGTGACAAGGCAAATTTAACTTTTTCCACTATTCATTCTGCCAAGGGTCTTGAATTTTCGCGGGTTTTTGTTGTAGACTTATATGAGGGAACTTTGCCATCTACTACAAGCCTTGATGCAATAAGAGAGGACCAGGAGCTTTTTTGTGAAGAGAGAAGACTTTTTTATGTGGCTATGACTAGGGCAAAGAATGAACTATATTTGATGTACTCACATTATACAAATGGAATGAAAAATGATATTTCTTCTTTTGTAACAGATTTAGAAACTTTGGCAGGTGAAAAAAATGGATTTAAATGAAGAAATTAAAAAAATAATAAATATAAAAGATGGGATGCTCTTAAATAGTCTCTTTGATGAATATCACCCTGTTGATATTGCCCTTGAAGTTGAAGATTTAGAAGATGAAGAGCTGGAAACTTTTTTAAGTTTAATAAGCCAGGAAAACATGGCACTACTTTTTGAATCGGCAGAAGATGATTTAAGTGCAAGGATGATGGCATATTTTACTGATGATGATTTAATAGATATTTTTTCTCACATGGAAACTTCTATAGTAGCCGACCTCTTGGGAGTTCTTTCTACTGTTAGGAGAAAGGCAATATTATATTCAATGAAAAGTGCAGAGAAAAACACTTTAAAGATGATTCTTTCCTTTGATGAAGAATCTGCCGGTGGTATAATGACCACAAATTTTATTGCCTTAAAAGAAACTTTGACGGCAGAAGAAGCTATAAAAAAACTTAGAGCTATTTCGCCAGAGACAGAAATTATTGACGAAATTTTTGTAACAGATGATTATCACAGACTTCAAGGCATAGTTACAATAAGAGATCTTTTAGTTTCCAATGCAAAAAAGCCACTTAAAGATATTTTAAAAGAAGTAGACTTTTATGTATATGGAACAGACGATCAAGAAGTTGCCGCAAATTTATTTAGTAAGTATGAACTAGATATTTTGCCAGTTGTAAATAGCAATATGGCAATTTTAGGTGTTATAACATCAGAAGACATTATCGCCATAATTGATCAAGAACACAACGAAGATATTTTGCAGATGCACGGTGTAAATGCAGACGAAGTTTACGATTCATCTTTGATGGATTCTTTTAAATCAAGAATTCCATGGTTAATTGTAAATTTACTGACAGCCTTTTTGGCATCTTCAGTTGTTAAGGGTTTTGAATCCACAATTTCGCAAGTTGTAGTCCTATCTGCAGCCATGCCAATTGTAACGGGAATGGGCGGAAATGCTGGCTCACAAACTCTTTCAATTATACTGACATCTCTTGCTAGGGGAGAATTATCTCTTAAAGAAGACTATAAACTCATATTTAAGGAAATATTTTTGGGACTTTTTGAAGGTGCAATTATAGGAATTTTAGCAGCGGCAGTTTTTGTTTTTTGGCATCACAATATTTATTTAGGATTTATTTTATTTCTAGCCATGATTGCTAATATGATAATTGCCTGCTCCATGGGATTTTTAATTCCACTTATTTTAGATAAGATAAAGGTGGACCCAGCCATTGCATCATCAATTTTTCTTACAACTTTTACAGATGTATTTGGTTTTTTCATATTCTTAGGTTTAGCAACAGTTTTCTTGCCACTTTTAATTTAAATAAAAACCACAGTTTACTTTAAGATTTTTAGTAAGCTGTGGCTTTTTTTAATTTCTTTCAATATAATTTTGTATCTCTCTTTGACTTGAAACTACAACTTTTCCATCGCTGTCTAAAAGGGGAGTGAGGCTGATTCCGTAGCCTGCGCTTAGGTGTATATAGTTAACTCCCGTTTCAGTGTCTAATAGAGTTTGTATTGACTCAGTAAGAGAGCCCTCCTTAAAAATTTTTATAAACCTCTTGTCTTCTTTTTCTTTAAACATATTAACCTCACAATATTTTTTCATAGGCAAATCTTTCTCTTGTGCCACCAAGATAAACTATGCCCACATAAGAATAGCCAAGAGAATTTAAAAGACTTTGCATAGACTTATTTTCTCTATGGGTATCAATTCTCACAGATTTAAAATTATTTTCTCTTGCATAAGATTCAGCAAATTCAATAATTTTTCTTCCGTAGCCTTTTTTTGTTTGAGAGCTTAAAGTTGCAATTCTGTGAAGAGCAAGGTAGGGCTTTGGACTATTCCATTTTCCATGAAGATTATTTTCATAATCATCATCGTGATCATAAATAATTAGGGTACTGACAATTTCTTTTTCATCTTCAAGGACATAAATAATTTTATTGTCCTCTAAATTTGTAAAATCATTGAGATTTGGTTTTTCCTTTCCTTGCCATTGATTTATGCCAAGAGATTTTAATTTAAGGGAACCATCTTCATAAATTTTTTCTATTTTTTCTCTATCTATTTCTTTTGCTAGTCTAAATTCCATTTTTCCTCCAAAATCACAGGCACTTTTTCTGAAATTTCAAGAGAATTTCTCCTAACAAGGCAGTCATAAGCAAGAATTTTAACTCCATTATTACTTGCCTCTAAAAGTCCCTTTGAAAAATTTTCATCTGTCAAATAATTTGGCGTGAAAAATTTTACATCTTTCATTTGAATTACAAATAAAAGGTAAGTTAAATATTCATCCCTTGAATTTATGAGACCCTTTATGTGCTTGAGACCTCTTGATGTTGGTGCATCGGGGAAGGCGACAATGCCATTTTTTTCTAAAGTTACGCCCTTAACTTCTAAAAGAGCCTTTTTATTTTCCCCTTCTAAATAAAAATCAAAGCGTGAATCGCCATGAGTGTATTCTCTTTTTATTTTATTATATTTAAATCCTAAGTCAATTTTATTTTTTAATAGAGCTTCTTCCACAATTTGGTTGGGAGCTTGGGAATCAATATTTATCATTTTTTCGCCCTTCATAACAGCAATTAAAGTGTAAGAAGTCTTTCTATTGGGATTGTCATCATAAGTTAGAAAAACTGTTGCACCCTCTGTGAGAAGTTCCTTGCACCTGCCAGTATTTGGAACATAAACTGTTAAGCTTAAAAAACCTTTTTTACAAATTGCTATAAATCTATTTTTTCTGTATAAAAATTCTGCCTTTATAGTGCTCTTGTATTTCATAATTCACCCCAAAATATTATACAGTTAACTTTTAATTATGTAAAACTTATTGTATCATAGTGAAAAGGAGTGAGAATATGAAGGTATTAGTTGTAATTGACATGCAAAATGATTTTATTAGCGGATCTCTAAAGGGAGAAAAGACAGAAAAACTTTTAGATAAGGTTGTTGAAAAGGTAAAGGAATTTGAGGGAGAAGTAATTTACACCTTAGACACCCATTATGAAGATTATTTAAAGACAAGGGAAGGTGAAAATCTTCCAATAGAGCACTGTATAAAAGGAAGCTGGGGTCACGAAATTGCAGATGAATTAAAAAAGACAGAATCTTTTGATAAGTCGAAAAAATTTGAAAAAAATACTTTTGCTTCAGTTGAACTTGGAAACTATTTAAAAAATTTAGATGAAAAAGAGGGAATAGATAGTATCTATTTCTTAGGTCTTGTAACAGATATTTGCGTAGTTTCAAATGCTTTACTTGTAAAGGGATTTTTGCCAGAAAAAAATATTTATCTATATAAAAATTTAACAGAAGGACTCACAGATGAAAAGAAAAAATCTGCAATAGATGTTATGGAGTCCTGTCATATTAAAATCATTTAAATTAATATTTTCAATTTATTTTATTTATTATAACGTTTTATACACAATGTGTCGTGATATATATACGAGGAGTGGCTTTATGAGTCGAGCTACAATAAATTTTAGAATAGATTCTGAACTAAAAAAACAAATGGAAGATATTTGTAAATGATTGGGACTTAATATGACTTCAGCACTTACTGTATATGTAACTAAGTTGGTGAATGAGCAAAGAATCCCCTTTGAAATATTAGCTGATCCCTTTTATTCTCAAGAAAATATTAAAAGACTTGGGAAATCAATAAAAGAGCTTGAAGAAGGGAAGGGAAAAATTCATAAGCTAGATTTTGATGATAAAATCATGGTCTGATGGTGCTTGGGAAGATTTTAATTATTAGCTGAAGGAAGATAAAAAAACTTTAAAAAAAATTTTAAAAAATTATAAAGAACATTGAAAGAAGTCCCTAGGAAGGAATTGGATAACCTGAACCATTGAGGAGAGACCTATCAAAGTATTGGAGTAGAAGAATTGACGATAAGAATAGAATTGTTTATAGGGTTGAAAAAAATACAATTTTAATAGCTCAATTTGGTCCTCGTTATAGGGATAAGTAATTGGAATAATATGCTTAGAATATTTGACAAATAAATAATCTATTCTAATGTAAAAAATAATAAAATTTATAGTTTGTAAATATTAAAGCTAAGTATAGGAGATAGCTTATGAAATTTAAATATATAGGTAAATCTGATCCAGTTTATATGATTCATGGAAAGATTTATCAAGTAATAAGCATTGAAAAGGGTTGGTATAGAATTGTGGATGAAGAAGAGTAAGATTATTTGTATCCACCAGAACTTTTTGAAAAAATTAATGATGAGGAATTTAAACACACTGACAATAAATGTTAGTGTGTTTTTAATATAATTATATTATTAAGTTATATTTGAAAAAAAAAAGTACCAACAGAATTGGTACTCTTTATGGTGCCCAGAGCCGGAATCGAACCAGCGACACGAGGATTTTCAGTCCTCTGCTCTACCGACTGAGCTATCTGGGCAAGTTAATGGTGGGCCTTCAGGGACTTGAACCCGGGACCTACCGGTTATGAGCCGGGCGCTCTAACCAACTGAGCTAAAGGCCCTCACCATTGGCGGAGAAAGAGGGATTTGAACCCTCGCGACCCTATCGGGACCTACTCCCTTAGCAGGGGAGCCTCTTCAGCCACTTGAGTATTTCTCCAAATCGAAGGTCACTCTTTAGCAACTTACTTTATTTATTCTAACGGACCAGTTGATTTTTGTCAACTATTTTTTACAAAAAATTTAAAAAGTTTTTAAAGACTAACTTCACATGGAAATTTCTTTATATATTATCTCATATATTTTTTAAAATTAAAGTTTAATTTGTATTGACAATAATCTTAAATGGCATATAATGAATATATGAACAAGTATCGAATTATATTTTTTGGGAGGTAATTATGAATAAATATATTTTTCACTTAAAGGGACTTACTTGTGCAAACTGCGCAGGAAAAATTGAAGAAAAACTTAAAGATACGCCTGGCATGATAAATCTCAACTACGATTTTTTAAATGATGAGCTTACTTTTGAATCTGAAAAAGAATCTAAGGATTTAAAAAGTGAGATTCAAGAAATAGTTGACTCCATAGAAGATGGCGTAACAGTTACAGAAGATTTAAATGAAGAGATTGAGGAAGAAGAGGAGGAAGAAAACTTTTCTATTTACAAGTGTATCTTTGTCTTTTTTGGAATAATATTTCTACATTTTTTAAATCTTCCTGAAAAAATTAGATTTGTTTCTTATATAGTTTTATATGTAATTATTGGATACGACGTAGTTAAAGCTTCCATTTCAAAAATTGCTACTGGAAATTTTATGGATGAAAAATTTCTAATAACTGTGGCATCTATTGCAGCCATAATTGCTGGAGAATATGCCGAAGCTGTTGCTGTAATGCTATTTTATACTGTTGGCGAAATAATTCAAGATAGGGCTGTAGATAGTTCAAAGAAATCAATTAGAGAAGCCTTAAAATTAAAACCAGAATTTGCAAATTTAAAAAAAGCTGATGCAATAAAAAAAGTTGATCCTGCAGAAGTTTCTGTGGGTGAAATTATTGTAATTATGCCTGGAGAAAAAGTGCCACTTGATGGAAAAATAATTAAGGGTTCATCAAATCTTGACACTTCAAATATTTCTGGTGAATTTGCACCAATTTCTCTTGAAGTTGGAGATGAAATAACTTCTGGTTTTGTGAATTTAGATTCCTCTTTAGAAGTTGAAGTTACAAAAGAATATAAAGAGGGAACTATTGCAAAAATAATAGATATGGTTAAAAACGCTAGTAGTAGCAAGGCAAAAGTTGAAAAATTCATCACAAGATTTGCAAAAATTTACACACCTATTGTCATAGGACTTGCAGTCTTACTTTTCCTAGTTTTAAATTTTGCAAGTTCACTAACTTTTAAAGAATCAATTTATAGGGCGGCAATATTTTTAGTAATATCTTGTCCTTGTGCTTTGGCAATTTCTGTTCCCTTGACAATTTTTGCTGGAATAGGTTCACTTTCTAGAAGATCAATTTTTGTAAAGGGTGGAAATTCTATTGAAGCTCTAACTGATATAGAGGGGATTGCCTTTGATAAGACTGGTACAGTTACCAATGGAGAATTTACAATTGCAGAAGTTGAAGAAATAAAAGCTTCCAAAGATGAGATCTTAGAAATTGCTTCTGTTGGAGAAATGTATTCAACACATCCAATTGGAAAGGCAATTGTAAAAAGTTTTGAAACGAAAAAAATTCCACAAGATTTAAAGAATTTTGGTGGAAAGGGAATTGAATTTGAATTAGAAGGAAAAACTTATCTTGTTGGAAATAAAAAATTAATGGATGATTTTTCTTTAAAACTTGAAAATGAATCAAATTCTAATTACGTAGATGTATTTGTTGCAGATAAGAAGGAAATATTAGGAATAATTAAATTAAAAGATGAGATAAAAGATGGTGTTAAAGAAAGTGTAATTAATCTTCACAATAGGGGAATTAAGACTTATATGTTTTCTGGTGATAAAGAAAATGTAGTTAAGGAAATAGCAAGTGAAGTTGGAATAGATTATTACAAGGGCTCACTTCTTCCTGATGATAAAGTTAGGGAAATTAAAAAAATTGAAAAAAATAAAAAAATTGCCTTTGTAGGAGATGGAACTAATGACGCACCTTCTCTTGCAAGTGCTTATCTTGGTATAAGTATGGGCAGTGGATCCGATATAGCAATAGAAACTTCTGATATAGTTTTATTAAAAAATGACATTTCTTCTGTTGTAAGAGGAATTGACATTGCAAAAAAAGTAAAAAAGATTGCTTACCAAAATATTTTTATAGCTTTATTTTTAAAAGTTCTAGTTTTAATTTTTGGTGCAGTTGGATATGTATCTATGCCTCTTGCAGTTTTTGCAGATGTAGGAGTTGCCTTAATTTGTATATTAAATTCTCTTAGAGTTTTTAGGGAAGAATAAAACATAGTAAAATGCTATGAATTATTAGTTTTAATGAATAGTTTAAAAGTTATAAAATAAATTTTTTAAAAATTTTAAAAGTTAAAAGCCTTATAAAAGCTCATTAATTTGGGGAAATTAATATAAAGGCATAGAAAAATAAAAATTTAATCATAAAAAAAGAACAATAATGATTGAAAATTTAAAATTATTATGTTATTATTATGACAGAACATTATGAATATAAAAATTCATAAATTTTGGTATAATTTTATGGAGGTAAATAAAATGGCATATGTAATTAATGATTCTTGCATCGCTTGTGGTGCATGTCAACCAGAATGTCCTGTTGGATGTATTTCTGAAGGAGATATTTATTCAATTGACGAAGCTCAATGTATCGATTGTGGTAGCTGTGCAGCTGTTTGTCCAGTTGGAGCTCCAAATCCTGAAGACTAATTATTTAAAAGAAAGATAGGTTATGGGCCTATCTTTTTTTATTTTTAAAATTAAATTTAAATTGTAAGAGGAGAATTAACTTTCTCTTTTTTTTTCAAAAAACTTTAAAAGAATTTAAATATTTCACTAAAAAACACAAAAGTGGTTTATAATAGAGGAAGACGAAATGTTAAGAAATGTTTAATATTTTTATAATAAATATCAAACTTTATTTAAAAAATATATTGATTAAGTGCTTCTAAAGTGCAATAATTATTTTTCAATAATTTTAATAAAAATTATCTTAATTCAAATAAATTATTAAAAAGGTTTTAAAAATAAATTATACTTATTTATTTTTTATTTTGAAAGGAGAAGTAGAGTATGCTAATTCATATGGGATTAGATGTTGGTTCTACAACAGTTAAACTTGTAATATTAGATGAAAAATTGAATATTTTGTACAAAACTTACAGAAGACATTTTTCAGATGTTAGAAAAACTGTAAAAGATGTAATAAATGAAGTTTATGATGATTTTAAATATGATACAGTTACTGTAAACGTAACTGGAAGTGGTGGATTATCAGTTCATAAATTCCTTGATATCGATTTTATTCAAGAAGTTGTGGCAGGAAGAGAGGCGATATCATGTTTTATTCCAAAGACTGATGTTGCCATTGAGCTTGGTGGAGAAGACTCTAAAATAACTTATTTAAAAGGTTCTGTTGAACAAAGAATGAATAGCATTTGTGCTGGAGGAACTGGAGCCTTTATAGATCAAATGGCTTCTCTTCTTCAAACTGATGCATCTGGCTTAAATGAAATGGCAAAAAATTATAAAAAATTATATCCAATTGCATCACGTTGCGGTGTATTTGCAAAAACCGATGTCCAAGCTTTAATAAATCAAGGTGCAAGTAAATCAGATATTGCTATTTCTGTTTTTCAATCAGTTGTAAATCAAACTATTTCAAATCTTGCTTGTGGTAGACCTATTAGGGGAAATGTTGCTTTTTTAGGTGGACCTCTACACTTCTTGCCAATGTTAAAGGAAAGATTTGTGGAAACTTTAGATTTAAGTGAAGATGAAATAATTTCTCCAGAAAATTCACAAATTTTTGTTGCACTTGGAGCGGCACTTTCAAGTTTTGATTCAAAACCAATCTCTTTTGTTGAACTTTTTAATAGGGTCAACAATAAGGCAGATATAAATATAAAAGAAAGTACAGTAATGCCGCCACTTTTTACAAGTGATGAAGAAGTTTTAGAATTTCGTGAAAGACATAAGACGAAGTCCTTAAAAAAACTTGATTTAAAAACTTATGAGGGACCAATTTATTTGGGCATTGACTCAGGTTCAACTACATCAAAACTTGTTGCAATTTCTGATAAAAATGAACTTTTATATAGTTTCTACGGCTCAAATAAGGGAAACCCACTTGAAATTGCCATAGAAAATCTAAAAGAAATTTATAAGGAAAAAAATGAAAAAGCATATTTTGCAGGCTGTGGTACAACTGGTTATGGTGAAGAATTTTTAAAAGCAGCTCTAAATTTAGATTTTGGAGAAGTAGAAACTATAGCACATTTTACTGCTGCTAAGTATTTTGATCCAGAAGTTGATTTTATTTTAGACATTGGTGGACAGGACATGAAGTCCATGAAAATAAAAAATGGTGTAATAGAATCTATTTTATTAAATGAAGCTTGCTCTGCTGGCTGTGGTTCTTTTCTTGAAACTTTTGCCCATTCAGTAAGTATGAGTGCAGAAGAATTTTCAAAGGAAGCCACATTATCAAGAGAGCCAGTGGATTTAGGTTCACGCTGCACAGTTTTTATGAATTCAAATGTAAAACAAGCACAAAAAGAAGGGGCATCAGTTCCAGATATTTCTGCAGGACTTGCCTATTCTGTAATTAGAAATGCAATACAAAAAGTAATAAAAATTAGAGATCCAAAGGAATTAGGAGAACACATAGTAGTTCAAGGCGGAACATTTTTGTCTGATGCAGTTTTAAGGGCCTTTGAAAATTTAACTGGTGTTGATGTAACAAGACCAGATATTGCAGGACTTATGGGCGCCCTTGGCATGGCACTAATCTCTAAAGAAAAATCCACAGGTAAATCTAATTTAATTTCTGAAGAAGAATTAGAAAAATTTGAATACAAATCAATTTCTACAAATTGTAGACAATGTACAAATAATTGTGCCCTTTCTGTAAATATTTTTCCAAATGGAAAGAGGTATATTATAGGAAATAGGTGTGAAAAGGGAGCAGGTCGCGTAAGAAATAAGGAAGATGAACTTCCAAACATGTATCGCTATAAATATGAAAGAGTTTTTGATTATAAATCTCTTCCAGAAAAAGAAGCAAAACGTGGTATAGTTGGTATTCCTAGAGTTTTAAATATCTATGAAAATTATCCCTTCTGGCACACATTTTTAACAGAACTTGGATATTCTGTAGTCCTTTCAAGTAAATCATCAAGAGAAATTTATGAAAAGGGGATAGAAACTATTACTAGTGAAACTGCCTGCTATCCTGCCAAAATTTCTCATGGTCATATAGAAGATTTAATAGAAAAGGGAATAGATTTTATATTTTATCCAGCTGTATTTTATGAAGAAAAGCAATTTAAAAATGCCGATAACACTTTAAACTGCCCTGTAGTTGCAGGTTATTCTGAAGTAATAAAAAATAATGTCGATGCAATAATTGATGGCAAAGTAAAATTCATGAATCCTTTTATATCCTTTGATGACAGAAAAAAACTTGAAAAGAGACTTTCTGAAGTCTTCCACTTTATACCAAAAGATGAAGTAAAAAAAGCTGTGCGTGCAGCTTATGAAGAACAAGATAGATATAGACTTGACATTTTAAATGAAGGAAATAGAATTCTAGAAGAAGTTAATAAGAAAAATCAAAGGGCAATAGTTTTATCAGGTAGACCTTATCATATTGATCCAGAAATAAATCATGGCATCCCTGAACTTATTACAAGCCTTGGTCTTGCTGTAATTTCTGAAGATGGAATTGCAAGAAATGTTGAAATTGATTCAAAACTAAGAGTTCTAGATCAATGGAATTATCACTCTAGACTTTATAGAGCCGCAAAATTTGTTGGTGAACATGAAAATTTAGAGCTTGTTCAACTTAATTCCTTTGGTTGTGGAATTGATGCAGTTACAACAGACCAAGTACAACATATTTTAGAGGCCTATAATAAAATTTATACAGTTTTAAAAATTGATGAAGTTTCAAATTTAGGTGCCATAAAAATCAGAATTAGATCTTTAATTGAAGCAGCAGAAAAAAGAGAATTTGAAAAAATTGATGCAGAATTAGAAGGACTTTTAGATGACAATCCAGTAATGTTTACAAAGGAAATGAAGAAAGATTATACAATTTTAATGCCACAAATGGCTCCACTTCATTTTAGTATTTTTGAACCAATTTTAAGACAAGAGGGAATAAATATTGAACTTCTAGAAGATTCTGGTCACAAAGTTGTAAATGAAGGATTAAAATATGTAAATAACGATGCTTGTTATCCATCAATTTTTGTAGTTGGACAATTTATAGATGCAGTAAAATCTGGAAAATATGACACAAATCGCTTGGCACTTCTTATGAGTCAAACTGGTGGAGCTTGCAGAGCTTCAAACTATGTTGGATTTATTAGAAAGGCCCTAAAGGATGCAGGCTATGGTCATGTGCCAGTAATTGGTTTATCCTTCCAAGGAATTGAAAAGCACACAGGTTTTGAATTTGATAAAAAACAATTGGTAAGGCTTGGCAGAAAATTAATTCAAGGAATGCTTTATGCCGATCTTATTATGAGACTTACTCAAGCAACAAGACCTTACGAAGTTATAAAGGGTTCAGCTAATATTTTGCGTGACAGATGGATTGACATTACTACATCAGAAAATTTAAATTACAGCAAAAAAACTTTTATATCCAATATAAATAAAATGATTGGAGAATTTAATAGACTTGAAATAACAAATGAAAAGAAGCCAAAAGTTGGAATTGTTGGAGAAATTTTAGTTAAGTATGACCCAGCTGCCAATAATCATGTGGCAGAACTTCTTGAAAAAGAAGGAGCTGAAGTTGTAATACCAGATCTTACAGATTTTATGATGTATTCCTTTAAAAATGCAAGGGCAAAGGCTGAGAAACTTTCTAAATCAAGACTTACAGCTTTTATTTGTGAAATGGGAATTTCTTACATTGAATCCTATAGAAAATATATTAGAATGGCTCTTGAACCTACAAGATTTATTGTTCCAGAAAAAATTGAAGATATTATTGAATATGCAGAAAAATATGTTGACCTTGGCAATCAATATGGAGAAGGTTGGCTTTTAACTGGCGAAATGGTAGAATTGATTGAGTCAGGGGTAGAAAATATTGTCTGCGTACAACCTTTTGGATGCCTTCCAAATCATATAACAGGCAAGGGTGTAATAAAGGCAATAAGAAATTCCTACGATAGAGCAAATATTATTCCAATAGATTATGATGCTTCAGCTTCTGAAGTAAATCAATTTAACAGAATAAAATTAATGCTTTCACAAGCAAAGAGAAATATGGAAGAAGGAGAAAACAAATACAATAGAGGCTACTTAAAAAAGGCAGCAAGTTTAAAACACTAAGTTTTTAAATTGATAAAAGTAAAAAAAGACAAAAAATTTCCCCTCAGAGATGAGGGGATTTTTTATGATTTTTTGATTTTAAAATTTCTTAAAAATATTTTTAAAAGTTTCATCTTGCAATAAATTATCTGTCCTATCTTTCTTTTCTATTTCGTCATTGTAAACTTGGATGTCCTTTTGCACCTTATAATCTTCTCCCTTTATTGCAGCTTCAAAGGAGTCTTTTGCTTCTTGCATTTTCACTTGGAAATCATTTAGTTCAACAATAAGTTTTTTGGCAGAATCTTCATTTTTAGTGATAATAGATTCTTTAAGACCTGGTAAAATTTCTAAAGCCTTTTCACTTGCCTTTAAAGTGTAATTGTGAGAATTTTTAAATTTTTCTGGCACACTAGTGTTTTTGATTTTATCAACAATATTTCTAATTTCTGAATCTGCTTTTTCGTAGGCAGCATTTAAATCTTGATCAGAAAGATTTGCTGCATTTTCAAAAAAGCTAGATTTTAAAGTTGCAATAGACTTAGTTAAATCATTTTGCAAATTTTTAATTTCTTTTACATATGTTTCTTCGTCAGTTTTTAAATTTAAAGAAGTCTTTGTAGTGTCATTAATAATAACTTTAAAATTTTCCTTATCCCATTTAACTTCTGCTTTTAAATTTTCAGCAACAAATCTTAGGGGAACAAAAGTACGATTGTCTTTTATAAGAGCAGGAGCATCAAGTTCAACATCGCTACCCTTTACTTTTGCTTTTTTTGAATCGATTTTTAATTCAATTTTAGTATCTTTGCCCTTAACACTTACAAGTCTTTCATTATTATCCCATGAAACCTCATATCCCAAAGTTTCTGAAATAAATCTTATTGGCACAAGAGTTCTGTTATCTCTTATAAAAGGAGCAACATCAGATTTAACTATTTTTCCATTGTATTGAATTTCTGGACTTTTAGCAGCAATTGCATTTGAACTTATAAAAATTAATAAGATCAGTGAAAATAAAATTGATTTTACTTTTTTCATTTTTTACTCTCCTCTTTTATTTACTTTTTAATGAAGATGTATAAGAATTTGGGTCAAATTGTTTTTCAATATAAATTAAGTTAGAATCTTTGTCGCCTTGTAGCTCAATAAAAGATCCATCTCTTTCAGTAGGAGAAACTTCGCCCTTTTCATCATCCTTATAAAAAACAATATATTCCTTATTTGGACTTAAAGTTTTTGGAAAACTTATTTCAATTTGTGAAAGGTCGCCCTTATAATCTTTTAAGAAAGATGTATTCATACCTTCAGCAGTAGAAGTTGAAACCCTAATTCTTGAAATATAGTCGGAATTTTTAATTAATTCATTTACAGATTCCTTATCAAAATTTGATGTAGTAATTTCTTCTTCATCAGCTTCTTTTTCTACTGCAGCAGAAGAAACTTTTGCATTGTTACTTTTTTCACTTTTAGCACTTTTTTTGCCGCATCCTACTAAGCTAAGTGCTAAAGATAAAGATATTAAAACAATAAATATTTTTTTCATACAATACCTCCAATTTTCTTCATTATATCATAAATAAGATGAAGAATAATTATATAATTTTAAATTAAGTACAATATGATATAATAAAAAGGGTGATAGAATGCCAAAAGAAGTGCTATTTATTTTAAATAAATTAAATGAAGTAGGTTTCGAAGCTTACATTGTAGGTGGATGTGTGAGAGATAAACTTCTAGGTCTTATTCCTCACGATTATGACATCACAACTTCTGCAGAGCCTCAAGAAATCAAAAGGGTTTTTAAAGATTTTAAAACTATTTTAATTGGCGAAGAATTTGGTACAATTGGCATTCTTATTGATGAAACTCTTTACGAAGTTACTACTTTTAGAATTGATGGCAAGTATAAAAATTTTAGAAAACCAGAAAATGTAATTTTTTCAAAAAATTTAGTAGAAGATTTAAAAAGACGTGACTTTACTATTAATGCCATGGCAATGGATTCTAAGGGAGAACTTTACGATCCTTTTGGCGGAAAAAATGATTTAGAGGATAAAGTTTTAAGAGCTGTTGGAAGACCTAATGAAAGATTAAAAGAAGACGCCATAAGGATTTTAAGGGCAATTAGATTTGCAGGAAGGTTAAATTTATACATTGACGATGAACTTTTTGATGCAATTTCCTTTGAAAGAAAACTTCTCAAAAAAATTTCTCCTGAGAGAATTTTTGATGAATTTTCTAAGATGATTACATCAGATCGACCTTCTTATTATCTTTTACTTATGGAAGAGACAGGAGTTCTCGATGTAATTTTTCCTGAATTAAAAAGGACAGTAGGATTTTCACAATTTTCTCCCTACCACGACAAAACACTCTTTGACCACTTAATTTGTGTAATGGATGAAGTAAAGCCAGATTTAGCTCTTAGACTTGCTGCACTTTTTCATGACATATCAAAAGTTGATACATTATCCATTGGAGAAGATGGAAGGGGACACTTTTACGGTCACGAAATTTTAGGGGCAGATTTAGTTTCTGAAATTTTAAAAAGATTAAGGGTTTCTAATAAAATTATAGATAAAGTTAAAATTTTAATTTTAGACCACATGAAGGTCCATAGCGAAATGACAGATAAGGCACTGAGAAGGCAAATAAAAAGAGTGGGAAGAGAAAATGTATTAGATCTCTACGACTTACTTATAGCCGACTGCAAGTGCACAAGAATAGATCGCGATGCAAGCTTTATTATAAATAGGAAAAATAGGGTAAAAGAATTATTAGACGAAAAAGAGATGAAAACTGAAAAGTTTTTAGAAATAGATGGAAATGACATAAAAGCTTTGGGTTTTAATGAGGGAAAGATTATTGGAAAAATTTTAAAAGATCTTGAAAATTTAGTTTTAGATGACCCAGAGAAAAACAAAAAAGATTACTTACTAGAATATATAAATAAAAATTATAGGTGATAAAATGACAAGATTATTTGGGACAGATGGAGTTCGTGGCATTGCCAATCAAAAATTAACTCCAAAATTATGTTACGATATTGGAAGGGCAGCAGCTTTTGTCCTTACAAAAAATAAAAAGGGAAAAGTTTTAGTTGGAAGAGATACAAGGCTTTCAGGAGATTTGGTAGAATCTTCTCTAATTGCAGGTTTTATGAGCATTGGTCTTGATGTAGATGTGGCTGGAGTAATTCCTACACCAGGAGTTGCATACTTAACAAGAACTGGGGACTACCTTTGTGGAGTTTCAATTTCTGCATCACACAATCCCTTTGAATATAATGGCATAAAATTTTTCTCAAGTGAGGGACTTAAACTTGATGACAAGGTTGAAGATGACATTGAAGAAAAAGTTCTTTCCACTACAAAAATTTATAAAGATGTAATAGGTGATGAACTTGGAAGAGTAAATAGATCTAATAAGTTCACTGAAAAATATATTTCTTACTTAAAGGGTTTAACAGATGAGAGGTTTGATGGCCTTGAAGTTGCTATCGATGCAGGTAATGGAGCTCAATCCTTTATTGCTGAAGAAGTTTTAAGGTCATATGGGGCAAGTGTAAAAATTATAAATAATGAGCCAAATGGCAAAAATATAAATGACAATTGTGGTTCTACAAATCCAAAATTAATTGAAGAACTTGTAAAAAAAGAAAAATCAAATATTGGCATGAGTTTTGACGGTGATGCCGATAGAATTATTGCCGTTGACGAAATGGGTAAAGTTGTAAATGGAGATCACATCTTGGCAATTGCTGCAACTTATTTAAAAGAAAATAATAAACTTAAAAATAATGCAGCTGTTGGTACTATTATGTCAAATATGGGACTAAAAAAATATCTTGAAACAATTGATGTTGATTTTATAGAAACAAAAGTTGGAGATAGGTATATTTTGGAAAAGATGTTAAAGGATGATTATGTAATTGGTGCAGAACAATCTGGTCATGTAATTTTCCTTGATTACAATACTACTGGAGATGGACTTGCAACAGGAATACATCTCTTAGAAATTATGAAAAAAACTGGCAAAAAATTATCAGAATTAAATGGACTGATGAAGGATTATCCTCAAGTTTTAAAAAATGCAAGTGTTCGTGATGATTTAAAAAATAGATATGAAGAATTTCCTGATATAATTAAGGCAATAAAAGAAGTGGAAAAAGCTTATCACGGAAGTGGAAGAGTTGTAATTAGACCATCTGGTACAGAAGCTCTTGTTCGTGTTATGATAGAAGGCGAAGACACTTATAAACTTTCACAAGATGCTGATAAACTGGTAAAAATTATTGAAGAAAAATTGAATTAGGAGCATATAATGTACAAAATAATATCAGATACAAGTTGTGATTTATCAAAAGAAGAAATAAAAGAATTGGGAATTGAATATGTACCCTTTAAAATTTCCATTGATGGCGTTGAGTATGAAGATGATGACAATTTAAATATTGAAGAATATTTGGACAAAATGGAAAAGACAGAAAATGCAATAAAGACAGCTTGTCCATCACCATATGATTATTTAAAAATTATTGAAGAAAATTCCGACAAGGATCTTTATCTAATTACAATTTCATCAAAATTATCTGGCTCTTATAATTCTGCCAAAATTGCAGAACAGGAAGCAAGGGAAAAGTTTAAGAACATAAAAATTCATGTAATCGACACAAAAGCTGCTTCAGCTGGACACACAAGAATTGTCTTAAAACTTTTAGATTTAGTTAAAGATAAAAGTTTTGAAGAAGTTGTGCCTGCCATTGAAAGTGAAGTTAACAATTCTACAACTATGTTTGTCCTTGAAAGCATGAAAAATTTAATAAAAAATGGAAGAATAAAAAAGTCTGCTGGTCTCATTGCCGATGTCTTAAATATTAGGCCTATTATGATTTCAAAGGATGGAGATATTGAACTATTTGAAATCAATCGTGGTATAAAAAAATCCCTTGATAAGATGATTAAGGCAATTGGAAGTGAATGCAAAGTAGGCACACCAAATCTTATTACAATTTCCTATGTCAAAAACAAAGAGCGTGCAGAGCAAATTAAAGATAAAATTGAAGAACTATACCAAGGTGTAATAGTTCACGTGAGACATACTAATGGGCTTTCCTCTGGTTACGCAGACATTGGAGGTATTGTCATAGGTTTTTGAGGTGAATTATGAGAAAAAGCGAAAATGAAAAAAATTTTGAAGAAAAAATTAATACTGCTTTTAGAGAAGAAAATTTTAAGGAAATAGGCGATTTAATAGGCGAGGGAATTGACACGGCTATTGATGTGACTAAGTCTTCTATTAGCAAATTTATAAATAAAAACAAGAGAAATTTGCCCTATAGCGTGCAAAATGATGACAGAATAATAAACCAAAACCCAAAAACTGTTAAAAGAGTGAAGACTTGGGGCTTTGTCGCAAAAGTCTCAATAGTGGGACATCTTTTTGCTTTATTTGGTTTTCTCATGGATATGTTTGATACTTACGGGTCTGTAAGAGAAGATCTCCCAGCTTTAATTTTCTGGGTTCTACCTGCCCTTGTAATTTCTTTTTATCTAAATTACAAAGTAAAAAAAGCTAAAGACCAAATAATTAGGTTTAGAAAGTACAATCGTGAAATTGGAAATAACACAGTTATACCAACAGCTGACCTTGCTGCTATAACTGCAAAGCCAATTGATTTTACAATAAATGACCTCTTAAATATGATTGAAAAAGATTATTATAGACAAGCTCGCATTGTAGAAAATGGAGAACTTTTTATATTAGATTCCAATACCTATAAGCTCTACAAGGAAGAAATGCTTCGCGACCCCAAAGAAAGGTATGAGGAGCTAGAGGAAAAGGAAAACAATGCTCTTGTAGAAGAATATTCAGCTAAGGCCAAAAAAGATGTCACAACTTTAACAGAAATGCTTCCAAAACTTAGAGAACCAATGAAAGCTAAGATAAGTGAATTTTTACAAATAGTTGGAAAGATTTTTGAACTTTTAAAGGAAAATCCAAATACAGCAAAGGATTTAGATAAGGTCATAAATTTTTACCTGCCAACTACAGTAAAGCTCATGGATAATTACATCCAGCTTAGTGAAAAACCAACAGATTCAGTAAAATCGTCTTTAAAATCTATGGAGCAAACTATGGATTTAGTAAATGATGGATTTATGAAAATGTTAGATAATATTTACCAAGAAAAAATCATGGATCTATCTAGTGACATGAGCGTTTTAAAATCAATGCTTAGACAAGAAGGACTTTTAGACCAAGATAATTTTAATTTAGGAGGAAAATAAAATGGATAAAGAAATAAAATTATCCTTAACAGATGATTTCGAAGATCTAAATAAAGACAATGAAGTGCATGAAATAAAATTAGTTGACGAAAAAAATGAAGTGAAATTAAGTCCTGAAGAAGAAAAACAAGTTGAAGAATTTGCAAAGACTATTGATATCACAAATTCAAATATAGTTTTACAATATGGTATTGGTGCACAGAGAAAAATTTCTAATTTTTCAGAAAAAACTCTTGAAAGTGTTAAGACTAAAGATCTTGGCGAAGTTGGAAATTTATTATCTGGAGTTGTAAATGAACTTAAAAGCTTTGATATAGATGAAGAGGACAACAAATTAGTTGGTTTTTTCAAAAAACAATTAAATGGAGTAACTTCTCTTAAAACAAAATATGATTCTGCAGAAAAAAATGTCAACAATATTATAAAAACTCTAGAAGATCATCAAGTCACTTTGATGAAAGATATCGCCATGCTTGACCAGATGTATGAACTAAATGAAAATTATTACAAGGAACTAAGTATGTACATACTTGCTGGCAGAAAAAAACTGGAAGAAGCTACAAATGTTGAACTTCCAAAACTTCAAGCAAAGGCACAGGAGACAAACCTACCTGTAGATGCACAAGTGGCAAATGATTATGTAAATATGATTAGTAGGTTTGAAAAGAAGCTTCACGATTTGGACTTAACAAGAATGGTTTCAATTCAAATGGCGCCACAAATTAGAATGGTGCAATCGTCAAATACAGTTATGGTTGAAAAAATTCAATCCACAATTGTAAATACAATTCCTCTTTGGAAGTCTCAAATGGTAATTGCCCTAGGTGCAAATCACTCAAAGGCAGCTGCCAAAAGCACCAAGGAAGTAACTGATTTAACTAATAAACTTTTGAAGAAAAATGCAGAGACTCTAAAGCAAACTACAGTTGATACTGCAAGGCTTTCTGAAAGGGGAATAGTTGATATAGAAACAATAAAACACACAAATGACCAACTTATATCAGCTCTAAATGATGTTCGTCAAATTCAAATTGAAGGACACAAGAAGCGTGAAGAAGCATCACTTGAACTAAGAAAGATTGAAGAAAACTTAAAGTCTTCACTAATAGAAATTGCAAATAAATAATTTAGAATTTAAAAAACTTAATAAAATGACAAAAGCCGAGAAGATATCTTCTCGGCAATTTTTTGTCATAAAATATTTTTTATATTCTAAAATTTATCTAAAGCTAATTTTTCCTTCTTCAATTGAATCAATAATGGCAAGAGAAAGTAAATCGTAGCCCATGTCTCTTATAATTTTTCCACCATCTTGGAAGCCCTTTTCAATGGCAACAGATACTCCGGATATAGTTGCCCCTGCTTGATTTGCAACATCAATTAATCCTTTAAGAGCATTTCCTTCTGCAAGAAAGTCGTCTATTATAAGTAAATTGTCTTCAGGAGATAAAAATCTTTTTGAAACTGTAATTGTATAATTTTTCTTAGTGGTAAAGGATTCAACTTTTGATTCATAGACATCATCGCCTATGTTTAAAGTTTTTTGTTTTTTGCAAAAGACTACCATGGCATCGTCAAAATGCTTTGATGCAACTGTGGCAAGAGCAATGCCACTTGCTTCAATTGTAAGTATTTTATTAATCTTCTTACCTTTAAAGTAATTTGCCATTTCTTCAGCAAGTTTATCTAAAAATTTTATATCTAATTGGTGATTTAAAAATGAATCTACCTTTACAATATTTCCATCTAAAATTCTTCCATCATTTATAATTCTATCTTCTAATAATTTCATTTTACACCTCTCGATTTATTTTAAGGCATTAGGATAAACTAATCAAGACCAGTAATTATTTATTAAATAATTATTTACTGTGGTATAATAAAGACATGAAGTACATATTTTTATTATTAGTTTTATTGACGGCATGCGCAAAGGATACTCTCATTGATTCAGCTTCTGCAAATAATATAAGTGCAGAAATTATTTCACAGGACAAAAAATTTGGGTATGATTTAAAAATTAAATCTAAGGAGAAGGAATTTGATATTGATGTTGAGGACCTTAAAGCTTGGAAAGTTGATTTTTGTAATGTAGACGGAGGTGAAATTGAGCTTGCCCTTGGTGTATATAAAAAGACGCCTTTTGATCCAAAATACAATAGGAGATGTTTTTTATATAATATTGATTTTAAAAATAAAAAATTAAAACCTAAGCTTAGAATTTCAAGATTATATAATCCTATTATGGATTTTAATTTGTGTGATATTGATGGCGACTCTTACGACGAAATTATTTCAATCGAAAAAAATATTGATGGAAATTATTTATTTGGAGTTTATGACTGGACTAATTTTGCCTTTCAAAGAAACCACGGCAGCATAATTTTAAAGGATGAGCCAAAGTTTTTAGATAAGGAGAAAAAAGTTGAAATAGCTGGTAGCGAGAGAGAATTATATTTAGAAGGAGATGAAATTAAATGGAAGTAAGGAAAAAAATACTTATTGCTTCACTTATAGGGCTTTCACTTCTAACTGCTTGTAAAAAAGATAAAGTAGAAGAAAGTCCAAAGGAAGAAGCAAAAATTGAAATGCAGGACACAAAATTTTTAGATGAAATGGAAAATAAAACTACCTACATTGACTACAAGCTTTCTCAGTTTACACCAAGTGTGAAAGATTATAAAATTGCAGAAGATTTTTCCAATGTAGTTAATTTTTCTAAATATGGAAATTTTACAGATAAGCAAAAAGAAATGCTTCTAAAAAATGGCTTTGTAATCACTAAGCCAAAAAACTTAGAAGATAATGAATACATGGAAGAGCCTTGGAATTATGAATTTGACCAAATTCATCAAATTTATGAAGACAACGAGTATAAAAACTTAGCAAGCTTTGTTACCACTGATTCAGTAACTCACATCTTCCACATTTTCTATGATGGATTTTTGAGAAACTTGGAAAAGGATGAGCTTTATCCAAAATCTATTGACTTAAATAAAAAATTGCTTGCTGAAAACATAAGTCTTTATGATGACTTACAAAATGAAAGATTAAAAGACCTACAAATAAAAAATATTGCCTTTATAGCAAGTGGACTAAAACTCTTAGGAATTGAGCCAGAAAATTTGCCAGAAGAAGCAAAGACTCTTCTTGATGAAGAAATGAAAAATGTATCCCAAGAGGGAGTTTCAAAATCTGTTATAAGTGGAAGGGACATTGACTATTCACAACTTAAACCAAGAGGCCATTACACTCGCAGCGAGGAATTAAAAAAATATTTCAAAGGAACAATGTATTTTGGTCAAGTTGGACTATTTATTGATAAGGATGATAAGCCTGATGAAGACAGTATCTTGCAGGGATTACTTTTAACACACTCAATTTATAAAAATCCTGAAATTCTAGAGACTTGGGAAGATTTAGTTGAGCCAATTGACTTTTTAGTAGAATCTGCTGACGACCTTTCTATTAGAGAGTATGCAAGGACACTTTATGGAATTTATGGAAAAGATTTTGACATTAATAAGTTAGATGATGAGAAAAATTTAAAAAATGCCTATGTAGTTTTGAAAAAATATCCAGACCCACAAGTTGCTGGATTTATGGGCAAGTCCTTTAGATTTATGCCACAAAGAGCTGTTATGGATAGCGTACTAATGCAAAATGTAGTTGACATAGCAAGGGATGACAAGCCATCTGATAGACCAATTTATTCTGGTCTTGACCTTATGACTTCCTTTGGTAATGAAAAGGCATTGGAAATTCAAAATGAAGATCCTTATAATTCTCACTGGGATAAATATGAAGAGAGAACTGACGAAAATATTTCTACTGTTAAAAAAATGAAAGATCTTGACTGGCAAAAAAATATGTATCGTGGCTGGCTATGGATGCTAAAGTCCTATGACCAAAAATTTGGCGAAGGCTATCCAATGTTTATGAGAAATGATGCCTGGGAAAGAAAGGATTTAGTATCAGCTCTAGGTTCCTTTGCAGAATTAAAACACGACACAGTCCTTTATGGAAAAGCAGTCATGGCAGAAATGGGTGGCGGAGGAGATATAGAAATTCCAAAATCCTATGTTGAACCAAATGTTGAGCTATACGAAAAATTAAACTGGCTACTTGAATTTACAAAGGTCAATTTAAAAAATCGTGACATGCTAAGCTCCAAGTATGAAGAAAAAATAAATAAGTTCCAAGCTATGGTAGTGAAGTTTAGAGACCTTTCTATAAAGGAACTTCAAAATGAGCCACTTTCAGATGATGAAATATTCGACTTGTTATGTATTGGTGGAGAAATGGAAATGTTAATGGTTGATTTCGTTCAGTCATCTGATGAAAATGAAATTACTAGCTGGTATGAAATACAAAATGCAACTGACAGGAGGATGCCAGTAGTAGTTGACTTAATGAGAGTTGTAGAAAATAGCGTAGGCCTTCCTAAGGATGAAATATTTAGCATTGGAACAGGTAAGCCTATGGAAATTTTTGTAATCTATCCTCATGAAGGAAAACTTTATATGGGTAGAGGCGCAACTTTCTCTTACTACGAATTTTTAAATAAGGAAAGGCTAACTGACGAAGATTGGCAAAAAATGGTATATGATAATGCTACTGATTTTCCAACTTGGTATAAGGATCTTGTAACTGAAGAAAAGGAAGCTTTAGACTTTAATTATTAAGATAAAGATATTAGAAAATATTAGAAAATTATAAAAAGGGGGCGAGTCCCTCTTTTTTCTTGCAAAATTTTAAATTTGATTTTAACATGTGTTATAATGTTTTGAGGTGATAATATGCTTTTAGAATTAGTTGAAAAGAGAAGAAGTATAAGAAAATTTACTGACGAAAAAGTTTCTGATGAAGACTTAAGGGAAATTTTAACTATTGCACTTCATGCCCCAACGGCAAAAAATAGAAATCCAGTAAGGTATATTGTAATTAGAGATAAAAAAAGACTAGAAGAACTTTCTAACTTTAAGAAAAATTCGGCTAAGTTTCTTGCAAGTGCAGATCTTGCCATTGCTGTCGTAACAGACACAGAAATTGCACCAAATACCAACCACCAAGATGCATCTATTGCTGCAACTTTTATTTTACTTGCCGCAGCTGACTTAGATCTTGGTGCGACTTGGGCAAATGTAGTTGATGCAAGGCATGAATCTGGAATTTCTGCTCAAGAATTTTTGCATAAATTTTTTGATTTAGAAGACAAGTTTGATGTGGAATGTATAATCGGCATAGGTCATCCTGCAGAAGAAAAATCAGAAAAAATTCCCTTTGAATATTCTGAAAATGTATTTGAGGATTTACATGATAAGCTTAAATAATTTAGAAGAAACGGAAAAATTTGGAAGGTTTTTGGGAGAAAATCTAAATCCAGGAGATGTACTTTGCCTAAATGGAGACTTAGGAGCAGGCAAGACAACTTTAACAAAAAGCATTGCCCTTGGGCTTAGCATAGATGATTATGTTACAAGTCCAACTTTTACCATAGTTAATGAATATTACGGCAAGACAAATTTATATCACATTGACACCTATCGCCTTGACGACAAAGTTGATGTAGATTATCTTGGCTTTGATGAGTATTTTTATTCTGATGGAGTGACAATTGTTGAGTGGGCAGATAAAATTAAAGAGGCTCTTCCAGAAGAATACATTGAGATAAATATTTCATCAAGGGGAGATAATAGAGAACTTGAAATTAATTTTATTGGCAATAGATTTGAAAAGCTGAAGGAGAAAATAAATGAAAGTTTTGGGAATTGACACTTCAACAAAAACAACAGCTATAGGACTTATTGAAGACGATGAAGTCCTTTGTGATTACAATTTAACAGGACGAGTGGCTCATTCAGAATCTGTTACAGATATGATTCATGAAATTTTTGAAAAATTTGAATTTGGATTAGAAGACATAGATTTAATTGCAGTTGGCATAGGACCAGGCTCTTTTACAGGACTTCGTATTGGTATAACAATTGCAAAGGTTATGGCTTTTGCCCTCGATGTTGATGTTATTGGAGTTTCATCTCTTGTTGCAAATTCTATGTCTGATTATGGTCTTGTTTCTACAATAGTTGATGCAAGACGTGGCAATGTCTATGCATCAATAATAAAAAATTCTGATGAGCCAGAAGTTTTATTTGAAGATGAAATTTTACCCTTTGAAAAATTCAAGGATGAAGTAAAAAAATATCATGATATAACTATTGCAGGACTTGATGGCGAAAAATTTATTGGAGAAATTGATAATGGCAAATTATCAAAAAATAAATCAATGAGAGGCTCAAATATAGCAAGGCTTGGTTTAATAGATTACAAAAAGAATGGTCCCATGGACGTCTTTAATTTAGTGCCAAATTATTTAAAAATTTCTCAGGCAGAAGCACAATATGAAAAGAATAACGAGACTAGCAAATAAAAATGATATAGATGGAATTTATGAAATCGAAGCAGCAAACTTTGAATTTCCTTGGTCAAAAAATTCCATAGAAAATTCCATTATTAATGATGACTTGCAAGACATAGTAATTACTGAAGTTGATGGAACTCTTGTAGGCTACATTTCTTATATGATAGTTTTTGATGAGATTCACATAGCAAATGTTGCAGTAAAAAGAGAATTTCGTGGGCAAAAAATTTCTCTTAATCTTTTTGATTTTTTGACAAAAAAAGCAGATGAGGAAAAATTAAAAATAACTTTAGAAGTTGCTGAGAAAAATAAAATTGCAATTAATTTATATAGAAAATATAATTTTAAAATCTCAGGAAAAAGAAATAATTATTACGGCATTGACAGAGATGCCTATATAATGTGGAGGGAGTGAAAAGATGAAAGTTTTGGCAGTAGAATCATCCTGTGATGAAACTTCAGTTGCTGTTGTTGAAAATGGTCGAGAAGTTTATTCAAATGTAATTGCATCACAAATTGACACTCACAAAAAATTTGGAGGTGTTGTGCCTGAAATTGCATCGAGACAACACGTTGAGGCTATAAATACGGTTTTAAAGGAAGGACTTGACCAGGCAGGCGTAAAATTAAGTGACATAGATATTATTGCAGCCACAAAGGGACCGGGACTTATTGGGGCACTTTTAGTTGGGCTTAGTGCAGGAAAGGCTCTTGCACTTGCTACAGGCAAGCCCTTTGTTGGAGTAAATCACATAGTTGGTCATGTTTGTGCAAATTATATTTCCTTTAAAGATTTAGAGCCACCCTTTATTGGGCTAATTATCTCTGGTGGTCACACTTATTTAATTGAAGTTAAGGATTATGTTGACTTTACACTTCATGGAAGAACTGTTGACGATGCAGTTGGTGAAGCTTTTGATAAAGTAGCAAGATCTCTTGGTCTATCCTATCCAGGTGGACCAGTAGTTGATGCTTTAGCAAAAAAAGGAAAGGAAACAATTGAATTTCCAAGAGTAATGATAAAGGAAGATAATTATAATTTTTCCTTTAGCGGTTTAAAGACTGCAGTTTTAAATTATTTAAATAGTACAAGACTTCGTGGAGAAGAAATTGTCGTTGAAGATGTGTGTAAGTCCTTCCAAGAGGCAGTAGTTGATGTCCTTCTTGAAAAATCCTTTAGACTTGCAAGTGAAAAGAATATGGATAAAATTGTTCTCTGTGGTGGAGTTTCTGCAAATTCAAGAATTAGAGAGGCCTTTGAAGAAAGGGGATCTAAAGAAAATATAAAAATTTTCTATCCTGAACTTAAACTTTGCACAGATAATGCAGCCATGATTGCATCAGCTGCCTATTATGAGTACAGGGCAGGAAAAGTTGACGAAGAAAATTTTGCAAATCCAAATTTAGGCTTAAAGTAAATTTCAAAAAAATAAAAAGTGCATCCCTGCACCTTTTATAAATTATTTATAAATTTTAAAATTTCCATTTTAGAAAGATTATTTTCAAAAACTTCTAAGTGGTCAATGCCCATGATGTCGTGGGCATTTTTTATACCCTCTTGGACAAGTTTTTCAACAGAATAAAGTTCTCCAAAGTCAGAATTTTTAGAAGAGATGAAGAATAAATTGCAAATGTTATTTACGCTTTTCTTGTAACTTTCTCCAGGGATTTTTTTATAGTTTTCAAAAACTGAAATGCCTACATTTTTTAAATTAAATCTAAGATCTGCATACTTTTCCTCAAGATTAAATAATTTAATTAGCTCAAAGAAAAAGCCCTCGCCATTTAAGGCTTTAAAGGCATCGCCGACAAAAATAGAATTTTTATTAGGATTTAAAATTTTTAAAATTACTTTATTGTCAACAACTTTTGCAGAAATGCCAGACTTTACTTTAAAAATGAAAAAGTCCTTGTCTTGCAAATTTTCTTTTAGCTTATTTATAAAAGAATCGTCAGAAAATTCTAAACTTACAAATAAAATTGATGAATCAGTGGTTTTTCCTTCAATTTCCTTGTAAATATTTTGAGAAGTAAAATTATTTTTTGAATAATAAGTATTTAATATTTTTTCAGGAATCTTTGTAGTATTTCCAAGTGCCAAATTTGTCAAATAAGTTGGCGATTCAATGGAAATAATATCCTTTAAATCAGTGAAAATTTCCTCAATTTGCTCATTTTTTTCAAAAGTTAATTTGTCTACATAATTTTCATGAGAGCTAAAGTCGATAAATTTGTAATCATCATAAAAATTTACGCCAAGCTCAATTAAATAATCTCTTAAAAATTTGTAAATTGCATTTGCATCAAGGTCAAAATAAGATTCTGAACCCATAAAATCCATTAGGGCTTCCTTTAATTCAAGGACAGGAGAAGTTGATTTCAAGTTATAAATGCTAGCCAAGTAATAAAATAAATTTGAGTTTAAAAAGTCAGTGAACAAAAAATATTGTTCAAGGGAATTTTTTTCGTCAAAGTCCATGGGAGATAAAAGGAGTTTATATAATTTCTTTTTGCTACTTTCATCTATTTCACTAACTTTAGAAAATTGATTTAAAGATAGATCCAAGATTACTGGATTTTCTTTTTTTGCAATTTTTTCAGAGATTTTATTTAATTCATCTTCATCTAAAATATTTTTTAGCATTTCATAGGTGTTTTTAAAATTAAATTCTGAAAATCTATTGTCAAAGGTCTCGTAATTATTTTCATTTTCACTAATTTTTATAAATTCGTTAAAGTTTTTCGTGTAAATATTTATATTAATTGGATCTAAATTTGCGTGATTTATTAGGGCATAGGCAAGGGATAAATTTCCAAAGCCATCGCCAAGTAAGTAAGCTTTTGAGTTTTCGTCACGATTAGGCATTAAAATTTTAACTTCATCGTCAGAAACTTTTTTTGCAGCAAAAATAGCAGCAGAAATTGTTGCAGCTGCAATAGCTAATTTTTTGATGTCATCTTTTCTTGACATAATCTCACCTCGATTTAGTTTTACCCAATTTTTACAAGACTTAATTCAATTTGTTAAATTGTTTTATTACAAGTATAATAAGGAATGGAGGGATTAACTTGAAAAATTATAAATTAATCGAAGAAAAATATATAGACGAAGTTGCATCAAATTGCAAAGTCTATTCTCATATAAAAACTAGCGCAAAAGTTTTAACACTAGAAAATAATGACGAAAACAAGGCCTTTGGCATTGGCTTTAGAACTCCACCTGAAAAGGGCAATGGAGTTTGCCATATTGTTGAGCACTGTGTACTTTCTGGCTCACGAAAATATAAAACTAAGGAGCCTTTTATGGATTTAATTAAGTCATCACTGCAAACTTTTTTAAATGCCATGACTTTTCCAGACAAGACTATTTATCCAATATCAAGTCGAAATGAAAAAGATTTTTACAACTTAATGGATGTCTATTTAGATGCAGTTTTATATCCAAGTATTTATGAAGAAGAAAAAATATTTCTTCAAGAAGGTTGGCATTACGATTTAAAAAATGAGGATGACGAATTAAAATACAATGGCGTTGTTTACAATGAAATGAAGGGAGTTTATTCTTCTTCAGAAAATATTGTCTCTGATGCCATGATTTTTAATCTTCATGAAAACTCATCTTATGGAGTTGATTCTGGTGGAGATCCAAAATTAATTCCAAGTTTGTCCTATGAAGAATTTAAAAATTATCACAAAACTTATTATCATCCATCAAATTCTTACATCTATCTCTACGGGAATCAAAATATGGAAGAAGCTCTAGATTTTATAGATAAAAATTATTTAGCTGACTTTGATAGACAAGAAATTAATTCAAAAATAATTTTAAATGATGAAATTAAAGAAACTAAAAATGTTGAAATTACTTTTTCTGCTTCAAAGGAAGAGATGAAGGAAAAAATAGATTATTTATCTAAGGGTTGGACTATTGGCTATGCTGATTCAAAGATGGATGTCTTTATGCGTGATCTATTAGCTGAACTTTTAATTGATGCACAGGCTGGACCACTTAAAAAGGCAATTCTTGAATCAGGACTTGCTGAAGATGTCTATTCAGAAACTTCATCTTCACTACCGCTAGACCTTTCTATTGTCTTAAAAAATACTGACGCAGATAAAAAAGATGAATTTTTAAAAATTTTAGATAAAACTTTAAGAGACTTAGTAAAAAATGGAATCGATAGAGATTTACTTGAAGCAACTTTAAATAAATTTGAATTTATTTTTAGAGAAGGTGGCGGCACACAAAAGGCAATTATTTATTATATAAGGGCCCTAAATTCATGGCTTTATGACGAGTCTCCACTTGATGCTCTATATTATAATGATGTATTAAGTGAAGTTAAGGAAAAAATTGATGATAATTTTGTAGAAAATTATATTAAAGAAAAATTAATTGACAATAATTATTCTGTAAATTTATCTGCAAGACCTCTTCTTGATAAAAATGAAAAAGAAGAAAAAGAGTTAAGAGAAGAATTAAGAGCCCTAAAGGAAAAAATGTCTCATGAAGAAAGAGAAGAAATAATTAAAAAAAGTCTTGAACTGGAAAAATATCAAACCCAAGAAGATTCTCTTGAAGCAAAAAAAACTATTCCTTCTCTTGAACTTTCTGACATAGAAAAAAAGGTTACAGATTATGAATTGGAAAAGGATAAAATTCGTGGTGTAATTTATCTAAAGTCAAATCAAGAGACAAATGGCATAGTCTACACAACAATTTCTCACGACATATCTTTTATTGAAAAAGATGAAATTGAGACAATGTCCCTTCTTCTTTCACTAATTGGACTTCTTGACACAAAAAATTATTCCTATGAAGAATTAAATAACGAAATTTATAAGGCAACTGGCGGCATAACTTTTAATCCAACTCTTTATGTTGATTCAAAGGATAAGGAAAAATATTCACTTAGAATGAATGTGAAAATGAAATCCACTGCAGAAAACCTAAAAAGAGGCTTAGAAATAGTTGATGAAATTATGTATAATTCTCTTATTGATTCAAAGAAAAGAGTTAAAGAACTTTTAAATATTTTAAAATCAAGAGTTGAGTCCACAATGTTACAAAATGGACATCAATTTATAATTTCAATTTTAAAATCCTACTATTCTAAAGTTGCAGAGCTTCAATCTCAGCTTGGTGGACTAGATTATTATGAATTTATGATAGATTTAGTGGAAAACTTTGAAGATAAATGGGAAGACTTTGAGAAAGCAGCAGAAAAAATTTATGAAAAATTATTTGTAAGGGATAATTTAATTATTTCAACAACAGGAAATATTTCTGACTTAAATAATATTAAGGATGAATTTGAAAATTATATAGAAAAATTAGAAGTTAAAAATATAAAAAGAAGTGCTTATGAATTTTCTAGTGACAATAAAAATGAAGGGCTTTACACGACTTCAAATGTAGTTTATGTTTCTAAGGGATATGACCTTGAAAAACTTGGAATAAAATACACAGGAGACCTTACAGTTCTTGCAAATATTTTAAATTCATCTTATCTTCACAATGAAATAAGAGCCAAGGGTGGTGCCTACGGTGCAGGAATTACTATTGGAAGAAATGGTGACATGGCAACTTATTCTTACAGGGATCCAAATTTAAAAAATACTGTTGATGTTTATGACAATATTGGAAATTTTGTTGAAAATTTAAAAATTTCTGATAAAGATTTAAAAGACTTTATTATTGGATCTATGAATGCCTTTGATCCACTTTTATCGCCAGAACAAATTGGAGATATTAATTTATCAAGATTTATAACTGGACTTACAGCAGAAGATATAGAAAAATCTAAGAAAGAAGCCTTGGAAACTAATGTGGAAAAATTAAATTCTTATGGAAAAGTATTTGATGAGGCCATGAAGAAAAATTATTTAGCAGCCTTTGGCAGTGAAAGTATAATTAGAGAAGATGCAAGTCTATTTAAAGAAATCAAATCAATTAAATAGTTGGAGGTTTTATTATTAATTATCATGAAATACTAGAAAAAGTTGAAAAATTAATGAAAGAAGCCTCAAAAATTTTCTTTGACCTGGATCCAAAAAATAATTTTGAGATGAAGGGCAGAAATGATTTTGTTACAGAAGTTGATTTTAAGGTTCAAGAATTTTTAGAGGAAAATCTTTTAAAATTAATAAGTGGCTCCAATCTCTTGGCAGAAGAAAAGGGCAAGTCTAAAGAAGATTTAAAGGAATATACTTGGGTTTTAGATCCAGTTGATGGCACAACAAATTTAGTTCATGGCTTTAATCACTCTGTAATAAGTCTTGCACTTTTAGAAAAATCTGAAATTGTTCTTGGAGCAATTTACGATCCCTTTAGAGATGAATTTTTCTCTGCAATAAAAAATGAAGGGGCAAAATTAAATGGACGTGACATAAGTGTTTCTCCTGACAAAAAATTTTCTGATACCTTAATTGGAGCAGGTACAGGTGGGGGAAGAGTTAATCGTTCAGATGAAACTTTTGAGATCTTAAGATTTATCTTTGACAATACCAATGGATTAAGAAGAATTGGATCTGCTGCCCTGGAAATGTGTTACGCTTCTTGTGGCAGATATGATGCTTTTATAGATGACGCACTTAATCTTTGGGACTATGCTGCTGGAACATTAATTGTAAGAGAAGCAGGTGGTCTTGTAGTTAATATGCATGGAGAAGAAGTAAAATGTGAGAGACAAGGAGGCATAATTTGCGGCAATAAGGCTGCAGTAGAAGAATTGAAAAGATTTATTTATTAGTTTAAACACGGTTTATGCCGTGTTTTTTATTTAAAATTCTAAAATTGGATATAAATAAAATAATAAAATTTACGGATTTTACAAAATGATTTTACAAAAAATTTACATTTAAAGTTTAAGATGTTGGTGAGGGGATTTATGAGACACGCAATAGTAGATATAGGTTCAAATACAATTAGATTAATTGTATTTGATATTAATGAAAACAAAAAAAATTTTAAAAAAGTTTTAAACAAGAAGTACACTGCTGGACTTATTACTTATGTGCATGATGGCGAACTTTCTGGCAAGGGAATAAAAAAACTTATTAAGACCCTTTCTAGTATAAAAAACATTGTTATTGAATTAAATGTTGATACTTTTTCGCCCTTTGCAACAGCATCACTAAGAAATTTAGAAAATACAGAAGAAGTGCTAGAAGAAGTAAAAAAGGATCTTGACATCGACATTGATGTATTAGAACAAGTTGAAGAAGCTTTCCTTGGAAATGTTGGAATTAGAAGTGAGATCAAAGTAGACAGTGGTATATCAGTTGATATTGGTGGTGCCAGTACAGAAGTAGTTTATTTTGAAGAAGATGGGCCTCGCGAATATATTAATTTAAAGACGGGTTCACTTTTACTTTTTGGAGAAAATGTATCAAGAATTTTGCCAAAGAAAAGCGAAATTCGTGCAATTGAAAAATCAGTTATTAGAGAATTAAATTCTTCACATTTTTCAAGCAAAGAAAATAAATTAATTGGCATTGGTGGAACAATAAGAACTACGGGAAAAGTTATAGCAGATTTATGGAATGAAGATGAGAAAAAATTTACTCTTAAAGATATCTACAAGCTCTTAAATCTTATTAAGGATAGAAATACTGAGACTATTAGGTCAATTATAAGGACTAATCCTGCTAGAATTCACACAATAGTTCCTGGAATTATTATTTTAAAAATTTTAATGGAAAAATTTGGGATAGATGAAATTGAAGTCTCTGATAATGGTCTTAGAGAAGGTTATTTAATTTATAAAGTATTGGAAGGTAATAATGAAATCTTATTTTCAAAATAGAGAATTGTCATGGCTTAGATTTAATGAGAGAGTATTATTGGAAGCAACTGAAGATTGCGTGCCAGCTCTTGAAAAATTAAAATTTGTAAGTATTTTTGTTTCGAATTTAGACGAATTTTTTATGGTAAGAGTTGGTTCTCTTCATGATCTTTCTTCTCTAAAAAAAGAAGTCAAGGATAATAAAACTGGCATGAATGCAGAAGAGCAAATTAGTGCAATTTTAAAAGCATTGCCAGAAATGTATAGGGAAAAAGACGAAATATTTAAAAAAGTAAGTGAAGAGTTAGAAAATTCTAATATTAAAAAACTAAATTACAGCGATTTAAATTTGGAACAAAAAAAATTTGTGGAAGATTTTTATATGAAGAGAATTGACCAATTGGTTTCTCCTCAAATTGTAGATATTAATCATCCCTTTCCTTTTTTAGAAAACACAAAATTATATGCTTTTGCACATCTTGAAAAAGATAAAGAAAAAGTATTTGGTATAGTTCCCGTTAGAAATACTTATCCAAAATATTTACTTCTTCCAGGTGAAAATGTTGAATATATACTGATGGAAGAAATTATTTTAAATCAAATAGATCAAATCTTTAAAGAATATAAAATATTATCAAAAAACATTATAAAAGTTACAAGAAATACTGACTTTGTCGATGATAGAGACACTTGGGAAGAATTTGATGATTATACTGAATACATGAAGAGCATCTTAAAGAAGAGAAAAAGACTTAATGTAGTTAGACTAGAATCAGAGGGCAAACTTTCTAAACAAGCACTTAACTTTTTACTAGAAAAAATTGAATTAACTCAAGATGCTTATTTTCCTCTTGAGTCACCTCTTAATATGAAATATGTCTTTTCTTTAATTGATGAAATACCAAATGCAATAAAAACTAAACTTCTTTATAGGGATTTAATTCAATATAACCCAGCTGATTTTAGTAAAAGTGTAATTGATGATGTTAGACATAAAGATAGAATTTTATCCTATCCTTATGAGAGCATGGACACCTTTATAAGTCTTTTAAAGGAAGCAGCCAATGATCCAGATTGCAAATCAATAAAAATAACAATTTATAGACTTGCAAAAAATTCTAAAGTTGTAAGATATTTAACAGAAGCTGCACAAAATGGAAAAGAAGTTACAGTTTTTGTTGAACTAAAAGCTAGGTTTGATGAGGAATCTAATATAAATTATGCAAACATACTTTATGAAGAAGGCTGTAACATTATTTATGGCTTTAATAAGTACAAGATGCATTCTAAAATATGCTTAATAACTTTTAGAAATCCAAAGACAGAAAATTTGACTTACATTACACAAATTGGAACTGGAAATTATAATGAGTCAACAGCAAAGCAATACACAGATTTTTCTCTTATGACAGCAAGCCCAGAAATTGGTCTTGATGCCACAGACTTTTTCAAAAATATGTCTATAGGAAATTTAGATGGAAAATATATGCATCTATTGCAATCGCCAACTACTTTAAAAACGGGCTTAATGCATCACTTAGAAAATGAAATTGCAAAGGGAGAAAATGGATATATACTTTGTAAATTTAATTCACTAACTGATAAGGACTTTATAGAAAAATTTATTGAAGCTTCACAAAAGGGAGTAAAGGTTGATTTAATTATAAGAGGAATTTCTTGCCTACTTCCAGGCATAAAAGATCAAAGTGAAAATATTAGAATTAGATCTATTGTGGGAAGATTTTTGGAACATCCAAGGGTATATGTTTTTGGAAAAGACGACCCAGTAATGTATATTTCCTCTGCAGACTTAATGACTAGAAATACAGAAAATAGAGTGGAAATAGCAACACCAATATTAGATTCAGAAATTAAAGAAAGAATCTTAAAATATTTAGAAATTCAAATTAAGGACAATGTCAGTGCAAGACTTATGAATAGCAGTGGTGAATACGAAAAGATAAAAAAAGATGAGGAAGAATTTTCATCTCAAAAATATTTTGTAATGGAAGCTGAAGAGAAAAATTTTGCTGCAAAAAGTAAGGTCGAAAAAATAGTTGAAGAAAAAGAAAAAGTTGTAAATAAAGAAAAGAAAGAAGAATCTTTCTTTGGCAAATTATTAAAAATTTTTAAAAAATAAAAAATCTATAAATTAATATTGGACTTCTAGGTATTACCTAGAAGTTTTTTTTACCAATAATTTACTATCTTTTATAAAACTTTATACATTTCCCTTATAACATTTAAGAAATAGTATTGGAGGCACTTATGAAAAAAATTATTTTAAAGTTAGGACTTGTCACTGTAACATGTATGTCCTTATTTGTACCTGCCTTTGCTGCAGAAACTTATCAAAAAAATGATAGCGACAGAGGATTTGTAAGAGAGCTTTCTTCTTATTCAGTGGGAAGAGCAAATGCAAATGGTGGAGTTGCTGAAATTGTGACTTACAACAAAAAAGACAAAGTTTTTTATCTTGTAAGTGGCGTGACACAAAGCATTGACCTTGTAAAAATTAATAGTGATGGAAGTACAGAGTGTAAGAAAAGAATAAATATAGGAGATGCCTTAAAAGGTCAAGACATAAATGTAGGAGATATGACCTCAGTTTCTTATTCCAATGAAAAAAATTTACTTGCTGTTGCAGTGCAAGATGAAGATTACAAAAATAATGGTCACATTGTAATTTTAGATAAAGATGGAAATTTTGTAGAAGCATATGAATCTGGAGTACAGCCTGACATGGTTACTTTCACAAAAGACGGGAAGTATATTTTATCAGCAGATGAAGGTGAGCCAAGAGAAGGCTATGATAAGGGAGCAGTGGACCCCAAGGGCAGCGTAACAATTATTAATGTTGAAGATAAAAGCACAAATAAAGTTGAATTTAATATTGATAGAGATAAAGCTTTAAAAGACGGTCTTCTTTTAAAGAAAGATTCAAATCCAGTAGAAGACCTTGAGCCAGAATATATTGCTATTTCTGATGATAATAAGACTGCTTATGTATCACTTCAAGAAAATAATGCCATAGCTTCAATTGATATTGAAAGTGGAAAAATAAATTATGTAAAGGGTCTTGGCTTTATTGATCACAGTTTACCTGGTAATGAAATTGATGCAGTTAGAGGAAAGGGTGACAATGCCAAGATTGATATAAAGAGGGACAATTTTTTTGGAACTCCAATGCCAGATGGTATTGCCTTTCTATCAAAGGATGGAAAAGATTATATATTAACTGCCAATGAAGGCGATGCAAGGGAATGGGGCAAAAAGAAAAATAAATACGAAAATACAAAATCTAAAAAGTTTGACGAAAAAGCTAACAAGAAAACTGAATACCTTGATAATGATAAGACAGATGGACTAGATGAAAATAAAATTTATCTTCTAGGTGGCAGATCTTTTTCAATTTATGATGCAAGTGATTTGACAAGAGTTTACAATTCTGGCTCAGACTTTGAAAAAATCACAGCGAGAATTTTTCCTGATTTCTTTAATACAAGTTATGACGAGGATAAAGGTCCAGATAAATTAGATGCAAGATCAAATAAAAAAGGACCTGAAGCTGAAAATATAGCTGTATTAAATATAAAGGATAAGACTTATGCCATAGTTGGTCTTGAAAGAATTTCAGGAATTATGATTTATGATATTACTGATCCAAGTAATCCAGTTTATAAAGATTATTTTAACAACAGAATTTTTATTAAGTCTGTAAATGATAAAGAAGAAATTGGACTTGAAAAAAGAGGAAATATTGGACCAGAAGGTTTGTGTGCCATAGAAGCAAAAGACTCTCCAACAGGAAAGCCTCTAGTATTAGTAGCAAATGAAGTTTCAGGAACAGTTCAAGTAATTGAATTTAATTATTCTGAAGATGAAAAGAATAGTGAAATTCATTGGATAGATATAGAAGATAATGCTGAAATAGTTGACGTATATGAAAATAATTACGACTCTTTAACACATAGAGATAATATAGAAAAGACTTATCCTGTATTTGTAAATTATTCTGGCAAGGATGAAAAAAATGACAGGGAAAAAGGAATAGAAAATAAAAAGGTGCAAGAAAGAGAAGAAAAGACTTGTAACTTTTATATAGGAAAAAGCTATTATGAAGTTCTAAATATGGGCGAAAGTAAAAAAGTGAAAGTTGATGTAGCTCCAATGATTGAAAATAATAGGACTCTTTTACCTATGAGACTTATTGCAGAAATCTTGGGCCTTGATGTCAAGTGGGATGAAGATAAGAGACTTGCAAGCTTTACTAAGGAAGGTAGACTTGTAAAAGTACAAATTGATTCTTCTGAAATAGAAATAAATGGAGTGAGAGAAAATTTATATTCAAAGGTAAAAATCGAAAATAATAGAATATTTCTTCCTATTACAAATATTTCTAAGGCCTTCGGTCTTACAAATGGAAATACAGAAGATGGAATAGATCAAAATATTGAGTGGGATTCTAGTGAAAGATCAGTAAGTATAAAAAATATTTAACAAAAAATTTAAAGGTTAAAAAAGTTTTTTTACTTTATATTTACTAAAATTTAATATTAAAAATACAGTTTTTCACTACAATTAAGGCAATCCTATTTGTTGCATCCTTTTGTATGAGTGGTTTAATTAGTTTTGAAAAACTATTGACAATTAAAAATAAAATTGTTAATATCTATTTGTATGAGAGCTCATATTTTGAGTGAAAGTGTGCCTAGGGATCCGGGCTTTGCCAAGGACCGAGCGGTACGGGTACTTTTTTTAAGTATCACACCTTAGGGAAAAAAGCCCAGAGGGGTAGGTTTTACAAAAATCTGCCTCTTTGGGCTTTATTTTATTTTACTGGAGGAAATTATGAAGACTATTTACCAAGGAAAAACTAAGAATGTTTTAGAAGAAGATGGAAGATGTTACCTTAAATTTAAGGATGATATGACAGGAACTGACGGAGTTTTTGATACTGGTGGAAACCAAGTAGCTGGTAGTGTTGAAGGTGCAGGAAAAGAGTGCTTAAAAGTTACTAAATACTTCTTCGAAAAAATTAACGAAGCTGGAATTAATACTCACTACATTTCTGCAGATGTTGATAATAATTTAATGGAAGTAAAAAGAGCAAAGGTTTTTGGCAAGGGTCTTGAAGTTATTACAAGATTTAAAGCAGTAGGTTCTTTCTACAGAAGATATGGTCTTTATGTTGAAGAAGGTCAAGAACTTCCTGAATATACTGAAATAACTTTAAAAGATGATGGAAGAGACGATCCTCTAATTACAAGAGAAGGTCTTGCTGTTCTAGGTATTCTAAAAACTGAAGAATATGATAAGATTGTTGAAATGAATAAAAAAATTGCTAATGTTGTTAAAGATATTTTAGCTGAAAGTGGACTTGACCTTTACGATATCAAATTTGAATATGGTAAACTTGAAGGTTCTGACGAAATCGTATTAATTGACGAAGTAAGTGGTGGAAACATGAGAGCTTATAAAGATGGCGAATATGTAAAACCACTTGATGTTTCAAAATATTTAAATATTTAAGGAGAAAAAATGAGAGTATCAATTATAATGGGTTCAATTTCTGACAGAGAAATTGCAGATAAAATTGTTGCAAAATTAATGGAATTTGGAATTGAGTATGACGCCAAAGTAATTTCTGCTCACAGAGCCTTAAATCAATTGCAAGATTATGTAAAAAATGCAGAAGATGAAAGCCAAGTTTTCATTTCAATTGCAGGAAAAGCTGCTCACCTTGGTGGTGTAATTGCAGCTCTTACAACTAGACCAGTCATTGGAGTTCCTGTTAAGAGTTCAACTCTTGACGGACTTGATGCCCTTCTTTCCACTGTTCAAATGCCAAGCGGAGTACCAGTTGCTACTGTTGCCATAAATGGTGGAGAAAATGCTGCAATTTTAGCAGCAGAAATTTTAGCTGTTTCTGATGATAATTTAAAGGAAAAGTTAAAGAAATTTAGATCTGACATGTCAGAAAAAATTGCAAACACCGATTATGTTTACGAAGGATAAAAGGAGCGGAGATGGCAATTAATTATAAAGACGCAGGCGTAGATGTTGATGCCGGTCAAAGAGAAGTTGAATTAATTAAAAGTATTGTTGCAAAAACTCAGTCAAAGGATGTTTTATCATCCCTTGGCGGTTTTTCAGGTCTATTTAATTTAGATTTAAGTGAAATTAAAAATCCAGTTCTTGTTAGTGGAACTGACGGAGTTGGTACAAAAGTTATTTTGGCTCACAAGTTAAACAAACACGATACTATTGGTATCGACTGCGTTGCAATGTGTGTAAATGACATTTTGTGTCAAGGGGCAAAACCTCTTTTCTTCTTGGACTACATTGCTACTGGCAAATTAGTACCAGAAAAAATGGAAGAAATTGTTAAGGGAGTTGCTGAAGGATGTATTCAGTCTTCTGCATCACTTATTGGTGGAGAAACTGCTGAAATGCCAGGAGTTTATCAAGAAGATCAATATGATCTTGCTGGTTTTGCTGTTGGTATTGTTGATAAGGATAAAATTATTGACGGTTCAGACATTAAAGAAGGAGACCTAATTTTTGGACTTTCTTCTAATGGAATTCACTCTAATGGTTATTCTCTAGTTAGAAAAATTGTCTTTGATCACTGCAACTTTGATTTAAGTGAAAAATTTGATGAGCTAGGTTGCACTTTAGGTGAAGAACTTTTAAAACCAACAAGAATTTATGTAAAAGAAATTCTTGAACTACTAAAGCTTGTTGACATCAAGGGTATGAGCCATATTACTGGTGGTGGTTTTTACGAAAACATTCCAAGAATGATTCCAGATGGGCTTTGTGCAAAAGTTGACGCATCTGTTGTAGAAACTCCAGAAATTTTTAAACTTCTAAAGAAGTGGGCAGATCTTAAAGATAAAGATATGTATTCTACTTTTAATATGGGAGTTGGACTTACTTTTGTAGTTAAAGAAGAAGATAGAGATAAAGTTACTAATTTCTTTAAAAATAGCGACTTGAAGCTTTATGAGCTTGGAAAAGTTGTAACTGGAGAAGATAAAATTGAACTTAGCTTCTAAAAATATTGCAGTTTTAATTTCAGGTGGTGGCACAAATCTTCAAGCCATCATTGACAATACAAAAAATAATTATATCAATGGAAATATTAAAATTGTCATTTCTAATAGAGAAGATGCTTATGGGCTTACTCGTGCAAAAAATGCAGGCATAAAGGCTGTAGTAATAAAAGACGACGAAAAACTTATAAGCACTTTATCTGAAAATAAAATAGATTTAATTGTTCTTGCGGGATATTTAAAAATCTTGCCAGAAAAAATTACCAAAATTTTTGAAAACAAAATAATAAATATACATCCATCTTTAATCCCTGCCTTTTGTGGCAGGGGTTATTATGGATTAAAAGTACATGAGGCCGTCATCAAAAAAGGTGTAAAATACACTGGTGCCACTACTCATTTTGTAAATGAGGGTGCAGATGAGGGTCCTATTATCATGCAAAAAATTACTGAAGTGGGAGATGAAACTCCTGAAGAACTTCAAAAAAAAGTTTTAAAGATTGAGCATGAAATTTTGCCTCTTTCTGTAAAATATTTTTGTGAAGATAAATTAAAAGTCCTTAATGGAAAAGTTGTGATCGGAGGTTAGTATGAGAGCACTTATTTCAGTTTTTGACAAAGAAGGAATTGTAGATTTTGCAAAGGAACTTGCAAATAGAAATTGGGAAATCATTTCTACTGGCGGAACTTTTAAAAAATTAAAAGATGCAGGAATTGATGTAATTTCTGTGGATTCTGTAACAGGTTTTCCAGAAATTTTAGATGGAAGAGTTAAAACCCTAAATCCAAAAATTCACGGTGGCATTTTAGCCAGACGCGACATAAAAGAACACATGGAAACTTTAAAGGATGAGGGAATAGATGCAATTGATATGGTTGTAAATAATCTTTATCCCTTTGAAGAAAAATTACTTGATAAAGCAGATCACGAAACAATGATTGAAAACATTGATATTGGTGGTCCTTCTATGATTAGGGCTGCTGCTAAAAATTACAGAGATGTTTTTATTGTAACTGATCCAAGTGATTATAAAGATGTACTTAATAATTTAGAGGGAGATAATTTAGAATTTAAAGAATATCTTGCAAAAAAGGCCTTTAACTACACAGCTCACTATGATGCTGTCATTTCAAATTATTTCTTAAAGAGACTTCCTGAAGAATTTCCTAAATATATTAACAAGAGCTACAAACTTTCAGAAGAATTGAGATATGGAGAAAATCCACATCAAAAGGCAGCTTTTTACGAGGACTCTTATTCTCCAGACAAAATTGAATACAAGGTTCTTCATGGAAAACAAATTTCCTATAACAACTTAAATGATATGTATTCTGCCCTTAATGCAGTTGTAAATTTTGAAAAACCAGCTGCAGTTGCTATTAAACATACTGATCCTTGTGGAATTGGAACAGGGGAAAATCTTGAAGAAGCTTTCATCAAAGCCTATGAATGTGATGATGAATCAATTTTTGGTGGAATCATTGCCCTTAATAGGGAAGTTGACAAAAAAATTGCAGAACATCTTTCAAAAATTTTCCTTGAAATTGTTGTTGCACCAAGTTTTTCTAAGGAAGCCTTTGATATTTTAAGTCAAAAGAAAAATATAAGACTTGTTGAAATTCCTGAATTCCAAAGACTTTATGAAGCTGGAAAGAGATTTAAGCAAGTTTTAAATGGCATCATCATACAAGATTCAGATGATTTAGTTTGGGATGATGATAAACTTTCCTTTGTTTCTAATAGAAAACCTAATGAAAAAGAATTAGAAGAATTAAAATTTGCCTTTACTTGCTGCAAGACAACTTTCTCAAATTCAGTTGTAATTGCTAAAGATGGCGGCACACTTGCTCTTGGTCAAGGTGAAACAAAAAGATCTTGGGCTGTTGAAGAAGCAATTGATAGAGCTGGAGAAAAAGCTAAGGGAGCTGTTCTTGCATCTGATGGATTTTTCTTTAGAGACACAATTGAACTTCTCGATAAGGCTGGCATTGATGTAATAGTTCAGCCAGGCGGTTCTGTTAAAGATCAAGAAGTTATAGACTATGCAAATGAGCATGATATTTGTCTTGTCTTTACTAATATAAGACATTTCAGACACTAGGAGGACAAATGAAGGTACTTGTTATTGGAAATGGCGGAAGAGAACATGCCCTTGCATGGAAACTTAGTGAAAGTAAAAGCGTTGATAAAATATTCATGGCAAGAGGAAACGGTGGCACAGAAGATTTTTGTGAAAATCTTGACATTGATCCCAAGGATATTCATGGACTTTTAAAATTTGCCAGTGAAGAAAAGATTGATTTAACAGTAGTTGGTCCAGAAGATCCACTTTGCATGGGAATAGTAGATGCCTTTAATGAAAATGGCTTAAAAGTTTTTGGTCCTAACAAAGCTTGTGCAAGATTTGAAAAATCAAAGGAATTTACAAAAAAGTTTTTGGAAAAATATTCTATTCCAACTGCAAAATATAGAAGTTTTGAAAATTATGACGACGCTATAAAGGGATTATCTGAATTTTCCTATCCACTTGTAGTAAAAGCTGATGGACTTTGTCTAGGAAAGGGCGTAATCATTTGTCAAAATATAGAGGAAGCAAAAGACGCTCTTCATAAAATATTTAAGGATAAAATTTTTGGAGACGAAGGTAGTACTGTTGTCATAGAAGAATTTTTAAGAGGCGAAGAAGCTTCTGTACTTTGTCTTGTATCAAATAATAAATTATTTCCACTAGAAAGGGCAAAGGACCACAAGCAAATTTTTGATGGCGATAAGGGTCCAAATACTGGCGGTGTAGGAACTTATTCACCAGTAGCAGCAAGCCCTGAACTGGAAAAAAATCTTGAAAAAATTTATAGACAAATTGAAGATGGGCTTGATGGGGAAAAATTATCTTATTCGGGAATTTTATTTATTGGCTTCATGATTGAAGAAGATAAGCCAAAGGTTTTGGAATTTAATGTTCGCTTTGGCGATCCAGAGACAGAAGTTTTAATGCCAAGACTTGACTGTGATTTATTTGATCTTTTAAATAAAACTATTGATGGAAAATTAAAGAAAGAAGACATAAAGTGGAAAGATGAAACTTGTCTTACAGTTATTATGTGTTCAGGCGGCTATCCAGGATCCTATGAAAAGGGAAAGAAAATTACTGGATTAGAAAATGTGGATAAGGACATAATAGTTTTCCACAATGGAACAAAAAAATCTGATGCTCTTTACACAAATGGTGGAAGAGTCCTATCAGTTACAGCTCTAGGTAAAAATTTAGAGGAAGCTCGAGAAAAAGCTTATGCAAATGTAGAAAAAATAAAATTTGATGGAGCTTATTTTAGAAAAGACATTGGCACTAAATAAAATTAAATTAATTAAGATGCTGTGATAAAAATTCATAGCATCTTTTATATTGCAGAAAATTTTATTTGTATTAAACTATAAGTGGTGATTAATTTGAAGATAAAAACCTATGAAAATTTACACGAAACCTTTTTAGTTTTAGTATTTATAACAATTGCAGGTGGATTTCAAGATGCCTATTCATATCTAATGAGGGGAAAAGTCTTTGCAAATGCACAGACGGGAAATATTGTGCTGCTCTTTAAAAATATTGTTGATTTAAATTTTAAGGCATCTCTATCATATTTAATACCAGTCCTATCCTTTGCCTTTGGTGTATATGTGGCTGTGCGTTTTGAAGATGCCATTGAGAAAAAAATCCTACATTGGCGCCAATATATAGTTGCCTTTGAAATAATAATTATGATTGTAGTTTCAATAATTCCTGAAAACTTAAATAATCTTGCCAATGCACTACTATCTTTTTCTTGTGCCATGCAAGTTTATGCCTTTAAAAAAATTTATGGTCTTAACTTTGCAACTACAATGTGCATAGGAAATCTAAGAAGTGCAACAGAAAATCTTTCAAAGTATCACATAACTAAGGATAGAAAGTATCTAGAAAATTCAAAAAAATATTATACTGTAATTTTTATTTTTGGCATGGGTGCAGCTCTTGGCTACATTACATCAGATTATTTTGGCATAAAGTCAATTTTAATTGCAGCGGCTTTTCTTACAATTTCTTTTATAATTTTATTTTTTGAAGATAGAGAAAAATAGTTTTTAAAAATAATTTGCTATGAATAGTAATTTTTTTAAAATTTTACATAAGAAAAGAATTTTGCTATATTTAAGTTTTTATTCTTTAGTATGGACTATGAAATCGTTTTAAATTTCACTTTAAATTATTTTTAGTTATTATAAGTAAAAATAATTAATGATAGTAAGTTTAGTATAGTATCCCTAAATATATGTCGTGGATTTTATTCATTGTTAATGAGAATTTGTATCTACTATTTTAATTTATATTTTAAAAATCTTATTATTTTATGTTATTTCAAGGGCTTAGCAATATTTGTTCAGCCTTTTTTATTTTACAATAATTTACTTATATAAAGTAGAAAATAAAAAAAGTATTATTCTTTTAGTAATATTATTTATATTATTAATACTTTTTATTTAAAAAAAAGCTCCTTTTAAATTGTTGAAAAAAATCTTATATAATTTGTATATTACAAGAAAATTAATTTTCAAAAATATATCAAAATTAAATTTTACTTTCTGTAAATATTAGGTAAAAATTTTGTATTTAAAAATTCATATATATGCTCATATATTGAGAATTTTATTGACCTTTACTGTTTAATGTGATAAAATCACTATAATTTATAAACCAATAATAAATAAATTAGAAGAGGTGTAAAAAATGAAAGTAAAATTTAAAAGGTTTATGGGTATTATGATACTGTTTTTAGCAGTTATGGCTTTCACTAGTTGTCAAAAAGTAGACAATGGTGCTAAAAAAGCAGATAGCAAAGAAACAACTGCTTCAGCCGATGTTAAAGAAGATGGCGTAAAAGCACAATTCGAAACATTAAAAGATGGCGAAGAATTCCACGTTGGAATTATAACTGGTACAGTATCACAAGGCGAAGATGAGTTCCGTGCTGCACAAAAAGCTATTGAACTTTATGGTTCTGCTGATCAAGGTGGAGTTATTAAACACGATACTTATCCAGACAGATTTGAAGCTGAACAAGAAACTACAATTTCAAAGATTGTAGCTATGGCAGATGACCCTCTAATGAAAGCTGTAATTGTAAATCAATCAGTTCCAGGAACTGTAGCAGCCTTTAATCAAATTAGAGAAAAAAGACCTGATATCATTCTTGTAAACTTAGTTGCACAAGAAGATACAGTAATGGTTGAAAAAGCAGCTGACCTAGTAATGGATGCAGATAATGTTTCCAGAGGTTACAGAATTATAGCTGCTGCTAAAGAAATGGGAGCTAAAAAATTTGCTCACATCACATTCCCAAGACATATGTCCATTGAACTTTTAGCTCTTAGACGTGCAATCATGGAAGAAGCTTGTAAAGACCTAGGACTTGAATTTATTTCATTAAATGCACCTGATCCTACAACTGATATTGGTATTCCAGGAGCGCAACAATATGTAGCTGAAAATATTCAACCTTGGATTGATAAGTATGGTAAGGATACTGCTTTCTTCTGTACAAATGATGCACATACTGAACCACTTCTTAGAGGTGTTGCAGCTGGTGGAGCTATCTTTGTAGAACAAGATTTACCATCTCCAATCATGGGTTATCCAAAGGCATTCTCAGTTGATATTAAAGATATGGCAGGAGATTGGCAAGCAATCAACGCTGCTGTTGAAAAAGCTGTTATTGAAAAAGGCGGCGACAAGAGAATGGGTACTTGGGCTTATTCACTAGGTTATTCACTAACTCTTGGTGCTCTTGATCATGTAATGGACACTTTAAAGGGACAAGGCGAACTTCTTAACCAAGAACAAATTGTATCTTCTATTGAAAAATACACTGAAGGTGCTAAATGGATGGTTGAAAACTATATAGATAGAGCTTCTGGAGAAACTAAAGAAAATCACTTCTTACTTTCTCAAGACACTTATGTATATGGTAGAGGTTACCTAGGAATGGATAAAGTAAAAGTACCTGAAAAGTATTTGAATCTTAATGTTGATTTAGATGCAATTGAAGCTGCTCAAGAACAAGCTGAAGGACAAGCTAAATAATTATTTTATAAAAAAAAATTAAAGTCAACGGGTTACCGTTGATTTTAATTTTATTATTTTAAAAAGATGGAGGGATTTTGTTGACAAACAGTTTACTTGAAGTCAAGAATGTCAGCAAGAGTTTTGGCGATAATGCCGTCTTAAAGGATGTTAATTTCACTCTTCAAAAGGGAGAAATTTTAGGACTTGTTGGTGAAAATGGAGCCGGTAAGTCAACTTTAATGAATATAATTTTCGGTATGGAAGTTATTAAAGACACTGGCGGTTATAACGGTGAAATTTATTTTGACGGAAAATTAATTGACTTTAAAAACCCAATTGACGCCTTAAATGCAGGCATAGGTATGGTACATCAAGAATTTAGTTTAATCCCTGGATTTACAGTTGCAGAAAATATTACTCTCGATATGGAGAAGACGAATTCCTCTGTAATATCTAAAATTTTTGGTAAAAAACTAGAGAGTATTGATTCTAAGGAAAATATTAGAATTGCAGGCAAGTCTCTTGACACTTTGGAAGTTAGCATTGATACTAGTGCACTTGTTTCCGAAATGCCTGTAGGTCATAAGCAATTTATTGAAATTGCAAGGGAAATGACAAGAAAAGATGTTAAGTTAATAATTATGGATGAACCAACTGCTGTACTTACTGAGACTGAGGCCAATAACCTTATAAGTTCTCTTAGAACTCTTGCAGATCTTGGTATATCTATAATTTTCATCACTCATAGACTCCGTGAAATCATAAGTGTATGTGATCAAGTAGTTGTCCTTAGAGATGGTGAAATAATTGAAGACAAAAAGAACGAAAATCTATCAATCGAACAAATTGCTAAATGGATGGTTGGTAGAGATGATGAATCAAAGAAGATAGCTGTAGAAAAGGTGGATAAGGATTTAGATGAAAATGACCACATTCTTGAAATCGAAAATCTCTGGGTTGACATGCCTGGCGAAGCTGTCTATGATGTAAGTCTTTCTGTTATCAGAGGAGAAATTTTAGGTATTGCTGGTCTTGCTGGTCAAGGTAAGCTTGGTATTCCAAATGGAATTTTGGGCACTTATCCTGTAGGTGGCAAGCTAATTTATAATGGCAAGGAATTAAAACTTGGTGATACTTTAGATATTTTAAAGAATAAAATTGCCTTTGTTTCAGAAGACAGAAGAGGAGTAGGTCTTTTATTGGAAGAGCCAATTTTCTGGAATATAGCTTTTAATGCAATGCAAGTTCAAGAAAAATTTATAAAAAGAGTTCTTGGATTTAAATTTAGAGATGAAGCTAAGATGAAAGAGCTATCTAATGAATACATTGAATCTCTTCATATAAAGACAACGGGACCAGAACAAAAGGCAGGAAATTTATCTGGTGGTAACCAACAAAAGATTTGTCTTGCCAAAGCTTTTGCCATGGAACCAGAACTTCTATTTGTTTCTGAGCCTACTAGAGGAATTGATATAGGTGCAAAGGAACTAGTACTTGATGCCTTGAAAGAAAGCAATGAAAAGGATAATACAACTATTGTCATGGTTTCATCAGAGCTTGAAGAACTTAGAAGTATATGTAATAGAATTGCTGTTATTTGCGAAGGAAAAATCGCAGGTATTTTACCAGCAGATGCTGAGGCAACAGAATTTGGACTTCTAATGAGTGGAGAAGTGGAGGCAGTAAATGACTAAAAAGAATAGTTTAATTAACAAAATTGGAATTCCACGACTTATCATTGGAGTTTTCTTATTAATTCTCTTTATTGCAGCTCCAATGGCTGGCGTTTCATTAGTCGATTCTATTGACAATGTTCTTTCAAGATTTGGTATGTTTTCAGTTTTAGTTTTATCCCTTGTGCCAATGGTACAATCTGGTTGTGGACTTAACTTTGGTATCCCAATTGGAGTTGTAGCTGGAATTCTTGGTGGGGTAACTTCAATTGAATTTGGTTTTACAGGTTTTAAAGGGATTTTTATAGCAATGCTATTTGCATCTCTTATAGCAGTTGTTTTTGGATTTTTCTACGGACTACTTTTAAATAGAATTAAGGGCGATGAAATGCTTATTGCAACATATGTTGGATATTCATTTACAGCTTTTATGTGTATTGCCTACTTAATTCTTCCTTACAAGAATCCAGTTTCTGTTTTAAGTTATGGAGGAAAGGGACTATCCCAACAAATTCCAGTTGCAGATTATTGGATGAAGTCAAAAATTTTGGAAGATGGAACAAAGGTAACTGTTGGTGTATTAAATAACTTTTTAAGTATTAATATACTTGGTGTTCAAATTCCTATGGGTATGTTTTTATTATTTGCACTTATGGCATTTATTGTATGGGCATTTTTCAAGACTAAGACTGGTACTGCAATGACAGCTGTTGGATCTAACTCAGAATATGCAAAAGCTTCTGGTATTCATATTAACAGAGTAAGACTTGTATCTGTAATTCTTTCAACAGTAATTGCTGCTATTGGAATTGTTATTTATCAACAATCCTATGGTTTTATACAACTTTACCAAGCGCCACTTTCTTTTACATTCCAAACAGTAGCTGCACTATTAATTGGTGGTGCAAGTATTAATAAGGCATCAATTCCAAATGTAATAATTGGTACATTTTTATTCCAAGGTGTAATTACTCTTACTCCTACTGTAATAAATGGTGCATTAAATATAGATATTTCAGAAATACTAAGAATGATAATCACAAATGGAATGATAATTTACGCACTAACAAGGAGGAGTAAAGATGAATAAGAAATTTAATTTAAAAGAATTTTTATACAGATTTATGGTTCCTATTTTGTTTATAATTATAGTTGTGGCAGGACTAATTATTGCAAAACCACCACTATCTTATATAACAAATGAACTTTCCAAGAGAATGGTAAGAAATACATTCCTTGTACTTTCTCTAATCATACCTATCATTGCTGGTATGGGAATTAACTTTGGTATTCCACTAGGAGCAATGGCGGGACAAATTGGAATAATTTTTGCACAAGATTGGGGCTTTACTGGAGCTACTGGACTATTAATAGCTGCTCTTATTGGTACACCAATTGCAGTTTTACTTGGACAATTTTCAGGAAGAGTTTTAAATAGAGCCAGAGGAAGAGAAATGATTACATCAATGATGCTTGCCTTCTTTATCTTAGGTTGGTACATGCTTTTCCTATTATATTTCTGTGGAACTTTAATTCCAATGAAGACTAAAGCAATGGTCCTTTCTGCTGGTTATGGTATTAAAAACTCCATAACTCTTGCTTCAGCTCAAGGTTTTGATAATATTTTAAAGTTCAGAATCAATATTCCTATAACTGCAAAACATCAAATTTTATTTGACGTGCCAGTAGTTACAATTTGTATTATTGCATTACTTTGTCTATTTATCGTATGGTTTAGAAATACTAAACTTGGTCACGATATGAAGGCAGTAGGGCAGGATCAATTTGTATCTTCTAACGCAGGAATGAATTCTGACAAAATTAGAATTGCATCAATAGTAATGTCAACAGTTCTTGCTTGCTATGGTCAAATTATTTATCTTCAAAATATTGGTACACTTGCAACATATGCAGGTCAAGACCAAGCAGCACTTTACGCTGCAGCATCAATACTTGTAGGTGGTGCATCTGTATCTAAGGCATCAATTCCAAATGTAATTTTAGGTACTGCATTATTCCACTTGATGTTTATAGTTCTTCCACAAGCAGGAAGAGTTTTAACAGGAGATGCTATGATGGGTGAATATTTCAGAACATTTATCTCTTATGGTGTAGTAACTCTTGCACTTATTCTTCACGCTTTCGAAAGAAAGAGAGAACTTGAAGCTAACAGATTAAAATTGAGAGAAGACAAGATAAATAAGGGAAACAAAGTAGCTGAATAAAAATATAATTTTAGGCAAAATAAAAATTGCTCCAAAAGGGGCAATTTTTTAGTGCAAATTTTGATTTACTAAATTAATAGAAAACTTTTTAATGATATCCCGATAATAAATCAGGGATTACTAAATTCTTTCTATTAAAATAATATAGGTAAATTGAATATATAGTGAAAATAATATTTATTAAATTTAACTTAATAAAAAATTATTTATACTCAACCTTATTTAGAAAAAATTTTTAGTGAAAATATATTCACTATTTATTGTATTACCTTTTAGTATATAAAATTTTTCCCAAAATTAATAGACTTGTAATTAGATTTTTTAATTGCTATCCTCTAATTGTAAGCTATTACTATTTATAATATATTTTAGGAGGTTAGTATGAAAAAATTATTTAGCGTAATCACTATTGCAAGTTGTATGTTATTCTCAGCATTACCTGTGAAAGCAATAACCGATGAAGGAATGGATGCATTTTTAAATGAACCTATTTTAACATTTTCGGAAATGTCAAAAAATCCAGCAGCAATAACTGTAAATGAGTATGATTCTTTACCAGAAAAAATATACTTGGATAAAGAAAATGAAAACATTACCATTAAATCTATTAACCATAATGATAGTATTTCTAAATCTTTAATTAAAGATTATACACTATCAAGAGATGAATTAGCTTATACTAAAGTTAGAGAACTTAATAAACTAGACGATTTAAAACTTCAAAATATGGGTTACAATGAAGATTCTATCAATCTAATAAGAAAAATTTCAACTAATGAAATAAGCCCTACTTCTACACAATACAGGGCTTTGTTTGCATCATTAACTATAATTCCTCGTGACGGAACCCTAGACGCAAATAATTCAGGATTTGTAATATATGACTGGTCATGGGATAAAGCTCCTGTACTTGCTGGTTTACATGATACTATTGCTTTTGGATGGGGGGAAAAATATGACAAGGACTGGATACAATGTTAGATTGAAAAGAAGTGATATAAACACTAGAACATATATTAGAGATGAAACTTTCAACTATATAACAGATTCATCTGCAAACTCTGGATGTTCTAGTACTTTTAGATTATCCGACAATGGTCAAGTCGCTCTTTCAGGAAGAGCTTACTTACAACTAAAAAGTTATGATTCTTATGTCGATGGTGTAGAAATAACATTTGCATATGCTCATCCAACAATTAATTTTGGTGGAGTTTCTGTAAGTTGGTCTGGTCCATCTATTGATATAAGTGGTAATGCTGATATTTTCAGATCTAGATCTGCGATGTTTCATTAATGTTCTTTAAAAATCTATTTTAAAGAATATTAATATAAAATTACTTCAAAAATGCAGTGTCGCATGATGATTTTAAATCATCATGCGACACTGCATTTTTGATTTTTCTTGTTCTAAATATCTTTATGATTATGATTTCTTCAAAACAATTATATTAGGATTAAAATAAATGTTTATCTCAATATATCTCGAATTCTCAATTGATACAAAAAATATTTAAATGTAGATTTATAGTTATTATTCTTTTAAAATTACCGTAGCTAATATTATCATAAGTACTATTAATTCATCACCCTGAATAAAAAATTGTGCTACAAAGCAAACCGTAATCATAATAAGTGCTGCTATAACCTTATTTCCAATACTATTTTTACCATCCATTAAACAACACCTCCTAAATACATTATACTATATAAAATTATTAAAAGTTTATAAAATTACCTATTCCCATTAGGATTTTCATTATAAAAAAGTTCCATAAGCTCTAGCATTTCTCTTTCTGTAGCGTGTTTACTAGCAAATAATCTGGATGTTGTTCTATATGATAACAACTTAGTTCTTTATTTATTTATTTGTTTCTATTCCCTGGTAGCACTTATTTTATATTCTGGAGTTTTCTTTTTTTCTTCTTTTCTTCTGTTAAACTTTCTATTGATAATTTACTAAGTTTATTAAAAAATGTATTAAAGAGCAACATTGATTCGCTTTTTTTAGATTATATCTATCATTGTATCTTTTAATATTATTAGCAATAGAAAAATTGCTCCATATCAGTATGGGGCAATTTTTGTACGCTTTAGCATGAATAAACCACCAGCTATGCTGGTGGTAGGAAAACAAGCTTTAGCTTCAAGCAAAAAACCTCCCGTGATAAACTATTAATGTTACTGGCAGTAGCATAAATAGAAAAGGGAGGTATCCTAAAATGGATAAAAATAGTTTATCACATACATCCTGGAATTGTAAGTACCACGTAGTATTTGCTCCCAAATATAGGAGACAAGTAATTTATGGAAGATTAAAACAAGATATAGGAAAAATATTAAGAGATTTATGTGATAGAAAAGGAATAAATATAATAGAAGCAGAATGCTGTCCAGACCACATTCATATGTTGTTAGAAATCCCACCAAAATACAGCATATCTCAAACAATGGGATATTCAAAAGGAAAAAGTAGCCTAATAATATTTGATAGGCCATGCGAATTTAAAATACAAATATGGAAATAGACACTTTTGGTGTAGAGGATATTATGTAGACACAGCAGGAAAGAATGTGAAAAAGATACAAGAATATATAAAAAATCAATTAAAAGAAGATTACATGGCAGATCAAATAAGCATTAAAGAATTTGTAGACCCGTTTACGGGTGAGCAAGTAAACAAAAGCAAAAAATAAGGTGCTTTAGCACCAGCTGTGAAAATTGGTGCACGAGAAAGAAAGTTCAAAGCATGAAATGCTGCCGGTAATAGTCCCTTATAGGGGCAAAACAAACCACCGGCTTAGCCGGTGGTTATGATTGTGCTTTTATTATTTTATTTATAGTTTAGAAAATAATTTTTAAATCCTTAATATTAAATATTTACATATTCATCATTTTCCATAATAAAGGGTTCTGCTACATTGGGATCCTTATAGTCCTTAAATTTTTCTTTTAAATACTTGTAGCAAGATTTTTTGTCAGGAAATTTAATAGCCTGATAGGGCTCTTCAAAAGAAATTTTTTCTAAAAATAAATAGCCTTTCTCAATGGGAAGAAGGACTCCAACATGACCAATAAAAAGATAATCTCCATCTAAATTATCATGAATTACAACAGAAATCATTTTTGAATTTTTTGGAAAATTAAAATTTGACAAGAAGTCAGACATTACTTTAGCATGTTTCTTTGGATTTTTGCTTTTAATAGTTTTTACTCTGCTAAAAAGCTGCTTAAATTTTTTAGTTTCATCTGCATTAAATAGCTTTAATTTTTCAATTATATCTGTGTCCATAAAAAGTATAGAATCATCAATATCTACATCTTTCTTTAAACTTATACTATCTTTTAAAAGAAGAAAAGTGTTAATTCTACAATTTGTATTGAGATACTTGTGATTTATCTTGTCTCTTTTTTTTATTATTTTTCCTATGTCGTAATCAGGATGAAGGTTATTTGAAAAATCAGAAGATAGTAAATTTGTAGAAATAGAATCATTATAATCTCTTACGAGATCTATAAATTTCTCTGCGTTTTCATCTTTAATTATCCCCTTTAATGAATCTTTAACAAAAGATAAAGTTTTTTCACTATTCATGTTAGACATTTGAATTTCTTCTTTTTCTTGAGCTGTAAAACTATTTTTTAAATTAATCTTATTACAAGCTGTAAGTAATAGTAAACAGGAAGTAAGAATTATTAGTGCTTTTAGTTTCATTTTTCCTCCAATTTTTAAATCTATATTAGATTATATTATATGATTTATTTTTTGTAAAAATAAGACTTAAAACTTAAAAAATTAGAATCTTATATCATTTTTTGTTTTAAAATGTTAAACCATTGATAGATTTAAAATATTTTATAGAGGTGTTTTATGGAAAAATTAATTTAACATTTATTAAAAATAAAAAGTCTAATACAAATATTTCTGATTTTGATTATGAATAGGCAAAACTGTAAATAATTTTCATGAGTCCTTTGACAATTATGAAAAAACTTCCCTAGTAGATCAAAAATTTGACTAAAGAAATTGGACTTAAAGGTTTTTTTGTAAAAGATGAGTCTTATAGATTTGGCTTAAATGCTTTCAAGGTTCTTGGTGCTAGTTATGCAATTGCTAATATTATAAGAGAGAAAATTGGCTTATATGAATATAAATTTAATTTTGATGATATTTTTACTAAAATTGGGATGAGATTTTTTGCTAATAATATTTCTGATGATAAAAAAATTATTTCTGGGGAATCTGGTGCTGTAACAAGTGGCATTGTTTATAGCCTTATGACTGATAATAGTTTAAAAGATTATAGAGAAAAAATTGGTCTAGATAAAGATTCTGTTGTGCTTTGTATTTCCACAGAAGGAGACACTGATAAAAAATCTTATAAAGAAATTATTTGTGAAGAAAAATAAGCTAAATTCTTATTTTTGCTTTTGATTATTTTTTAAATTAAATAAAATTTATAATTTTAGGCTTTGTGTAATGCAAAGTCTTTTTTTAAATTAAAATAAAAAATAGTTGAACTTTGTTCACAAAAGAGTTATCATATTTCTACGAAGATGAACAATGTTCAAAAGTAAGGAGTATATATGATAAAGTCTGAAGAAAGAAAAAAAGAAAAAGAAAATAAAATCACTATTGCTGCTCTTTCTTCTTTTGAAGAAAAGGGAATTGAGGCAACTTCAATTAGGGACATAATGAATAGAACGAATTTAGGACTTGGAACTTTTTATCTCTACTTCAGGGACAAAAAAGATCTTGAAGAAAAAATTGTTTTAGATATTATGACAGAATTAATTGTTAGTGCCGAAGCTAAGTGTAAAGGTGAGGATTCTAAAAAGAGGTTGATTTCCTTTTTTGATTATATAATTGATCACTTAATAAAAAATCCATTAGAGTTAAAAATTATTTCAAATAATTTAAATTGGGCTCTTTATGCAAAAGTTGAAAATGACAATAGATTTAAAGAGGCGGAAAATTCTCTTAATTTTATTTTAAATAAATTTGAAGATTTATTCCCAGCAATTTTATCTGCTCAAGAAAAATTATTTATTTTATCTCTTTCAATTAATATTGTGCTTTCTACTTGCGAATCGGCATTAATGGAAGATTCAATTCTAAGTGTAAAAGATATGAAACCAGTTCTTTATAAAATTGTAGATAGGATATTTAGGTAGTGGTTGGATGAAAAGATTTACAAAATTTATTTCTCACAAGCCAAAATTTGTGCTTTTTGTCATGACCCTACTTCTAATTCCTTCATTACTAGGCTATAAACTTACTAAAGTTAATTATGATATTTTGTCTTATTTGCCTAAAGATTTAAAGTCAACTCAGGGTCAAGAGATTTTGGATAAAGATTTTAAAAATGCTGCAACAGGAATGTTAATCCTTGAGGGAACTGACCATGAAGCAGAAGTTTTGAGAGAGAAAATTCTAGAAATTGATGGAGTAGAAGATGTGATTTCTAAATCATCAACTGTTGGAGATATGATTCCAAGTGAATTTTTGCCTGACGAGATAAAAGATGTTTTCTATGCAGAAGACTCTACTTTAATGATTGTAAAGTTTAGCGATTCATCATCTTCTTTACAGACAATGAATGCTATAGATGAAATTAGAAAAATAGAATCAAATCAAAAATATTTAAGTGGAATTTCATCTCTTGTAAAGGATACGAAGGATTTAATCGACAAAGAAACACCAATCTATGTTGCTCTTGCCGTAGCTTTGGGATTAATTATTTTATCTCTAACAAATGAATCTACTATTGTACCCTTTGTCTTTATGTTAACTATTGGTTATGCAGTTTTGTATAATTTTGGATCCAATGTATTTTTAGGTGAGATATCCTATATAACAAAAGCTATAGCGGCTGTTTTACAACTTGCTGTTACTATGGACTATTCAATATTTTTGTATCACAGATATGTTGAAGAAAAGAAAAACTTTGACAATAAAAATGATGCTATGGATAAGGCAGTTCAAGAAACTATTTCTTCCTTATTTGCATCATCACTTACAACTTTTGCTGGTTTTATAGTTTTAATTTTTATGAGACTTGGTCTAGGAAAAGATATTGGTCTTGTAATGAGTAAGGGAGTTTTAATAGGTTTAATAGCAACAGTTACAGTTCTTCCAGCAATGTTACTTGTTGTGGAAAAGTTAGTCAATAAATACAATCACAAAGTCATGCTTCCGGAATTTAATAAATTGTCTGAATTTACTATAAAGCACAAAAAGACTTTGTTTTTAGCTTTTGTATTGATTTTTATTCCAGCAATTTATGGTTCAGTAAATACAAAACTTTATTACAATTTGGACAGGTCCCTTCCACAGGATTTAGATTCAATTGTTGCCTTAAATAAAATGAAAAAAGATTATGATATGGCCAGTACTCATTTTATTGTTGTTAAAGATGATCTTTCAAATTCAGATTTGGAAGGTCTTATAAGCGATTTAAAGGCTCTTGATGGTATAAATTCTGTTTTAAGTGCAAGTTCTGTTACTGGATACACTATTCCAAGTGAATTTTTGCCTGAAAAAATTCAAGATAACTTTTCAAAAAATGGTTATCAGATGATTATGGCAAATTCTAAGTATCAAACTGCATCGCCTGAAGTTAAAAAACAAGTTAGTGAAATGAAAAGTCTTATAAATAAATATGACGATGAGGGATATTTAACTGGAGAAGCAGTTTTAACAGATGATTTAACAGTTATTTCAGATAGAGACTTTCAAATTGTAAATATTATTTCTATTGCAGTTGTATTTTTAATAATTGCAATAGTATTTAAGTCTATTGGTATTCCCCTAGTTTTAATTGCCGCAATTGAACTTGCAATTCAAATAAATATGGGTGTTCCATTTTATTTAAATCACACAATACCATTTATCACGTCAATAATAATTGGGGTAATCCAGCTTGGTTCCACAATTGACTACTCAATTTTAATGACAGATAGATTTTTGGCAGAATATAAAAAGTCAAAGGATGTAGATGGTTCTCTTAAAGTGTCTGTAAAAGAAACTTCTAAATCAATTGTTGCATCTGCACTTTCCTTTATGGCAGCCACAATTGGTGTAGGTATTTATTCAAAAATGGAAATTGTATCGACAATTTGTACATTTTTAGCTAGGGGTGCAATTATAAGTATGTGCGTAATCATACTATTATTGCCAGCAATTATTTCTGTAAGTTTTCCACTGATAAAGAAAACTACTAAGGGTTTAGATTAATATTATTTTAAGGAGAAAAATATGAATAAAAAAGTTCAAAAAGGTGTAATAACAGTTGTATTATCTTCAATGATTTTGACAAACACAGCTTTTGCTGCATCAGAAGTCATAAATAAAAGTGAAACTGTATATGTATTAAAAAAGGATGACGATATTAAAGACAAAACTGTCTCAGTTTGGTTAAGTTCAGAAGAAAACATCAAGGGCAAGGACAAGTCCAATTTAAAAAATGTTAAAAACTTGAAGACTGATGAAAAAGTTGAAAATAAAAATGGTTATATTTATTGGGATGAAAATGTAAAGGATATTTACTACCAAGGAAAGAGCGAAGAAAATATTCCAATTGATGTAAAAATTGATTATTATCTTGACGGCGAAAAAATGGAAAATAGTGAATTAAAGGGCAAGTCTGGCCACCTTAAATTAGTTATTTCTACTGAAAACAATAAGTACCTTATAAAGAATATTGGCGGCAAAAAAACTAAGGTCTATGCACCTTATACAGTTATAGCAGCCCTATCCTTCCCACAAGAAGTTGCATCAAACATCGAATCTGATGATGCAAAAATCGCAAAAGATGGAAAAAATGAAATTGTAACTTCAGTTTTAACTCCAGGATTAAGAGAAAATTTTGAAAGTATTTTAGAAGATAGACAAATGGAAGAATTTAAAAGTGAAGCAGTTGTGGAAATGGATGTAAAAGATTACGATCCCGTGGAGGCCTATGTTGTTATTTCCAATGAATTATTCCAAAATGAGGCAGACCTTGAAACAATAGACAAGCTTCGTGATGGAGTAAGAGAGCTTGAAGATAATTCAAAAAAATTAGTTGATGCTTCTACAAAATTATCTGATGCCCAAGGCAAATTAAATGATGGAATTAGTGAACTGGGCGATGGAACTGTTAAACTTAAAGATGGATCTAAAGAACTTTACGATAAATCAGGAGAGTTTGAAGATAAACTAGATGAGGTAATTGAAAAAGTTGAGCCAATTCCAGGTGCAGCACAAGAAATGTTTGAAGGTGGTAGCAAATTAACTTCTGGAATTAGCGACTACACTTCAGCAGTGGGCAAGATGAATGAAAAAACTGGCGAAATGAGAGATGGTGCCAAAAAGCTTCATGATGGGTCAGTGGAACTTGATAATGGTCTTGGAAAATTAAAAGATGCAACACTACAACTTAGAGAAGGTTCAAGTAAATTAAGTAAGATTGACGAAATGAAGGAAGAAGCTTTAAAGAAGTTGGCAGAATTAAAATCTGGAATAGGACAGCTTTCTGCTGGCGCCCAAAAACTTGAGCTAGGAGCAAGTAAGGCTTATGAAGGTGCAAATAAACTTGCAGCAGGAGAAAGTGAATTTAATAATAATTTCCAAATGTTAAATGGAAAAGTTCAAGCAATGAATGTGCCAGATCTATCAGGACTTGGAAATATAAATGTTGAAGGAGATCTTCAAAATATTGGAGCAGGTGCACAATCAGTTGGAGCATCAGCAAGAGACATTGGACAAGCAATTCAAATGCTAAAAGAAGCAAATGCTGACAATAATCCACAAATTAATCAAGCTATTGCAATTTTAGGAGATTGTGCAGGCGATTTAGGAAGAGATGCAAAAAGTATTGGTGGATCAGCAAAAAAAGTTGGAGCTGATTTCCAAGGATTAAAAGCTTTAACTGGAATGTCAGGGCAATTACAAGGCTTAGAACAATTAAAAGGCGGAATGAATCAACTTGCCTCAGCATCAAAAAATATAAACGCTGGAGCAAGTCAACTTCCTGCAGGTCTTGAACAATTAAAGTCAGGAACAACAGAACTTTCTAATGGAGCAAATCAAATTAATTCAGAACTTGAAAAAGCTATCTCACAAGCAGCATCAAAACTTGATACTTCACAACTTATGAAGCTATCAGATTCTCTTGTAAAACTTGACGATGCAGCAGGAAAATTAAAGGACGGATCATCAAAATTAAGAGAAGGTACAGAACAAAGTGAAGAAGCAGTAAATAAATTTACAGATGCAATAACTGAACTGGATTCAAATTCACCAAAATTAAATTCTGGTGCCAGTGAACTTACTGATGGATTATTAGAATTCAGAGATAAATCTGTATTATTTAAAGATTTTCCAAGATTAAAAACTGAAGGCATAGTTCCAATGAGAGATGGAATTAAAAAGCTAGACAATGGAATTATAGACTTAAACTCTGGCGCTATTGAATTAAAAGATGGCGGAGATTTAATTGACGATAACATGAAAATTTTCGCAGAAAAATTAGAAGAATTTAAACAAAAGGGAATTGACGAATTAGATAAGAAGACAGAAGAACTGCCAGAATTTAAAGAAATTGTAGACACAATGTCTGAACTTTCAAAAGAAGATTCATCTTTTACAGGAACTTCTGATGGTTTTGATACTAAATATAGAATAATTGAAAAAATAAAATAAGGTAAAAATCCAAAAAATTGGGTATTACAAAAGTAAGACTAATTTAAGGAGGTTATTATGGAAGTTAAAAAAGGAAATAATTGTTACTATATAGGAGAAGATGAAAATAATTATAAGGGAATTTTGACTTACGAAGAAAAGGGTGATGTAATAGATGCAACACACACTATTGTAAAACCTGAGTTCGGTGGTCAAGGCCTTGCAGGAGAGCTTGTAAAAAAGCTTGTAGAAGATGCAAGAAATGAAAATAAAAAAATAAAGGGAACTTGCTCCTATGTTCACAAAAAACTAGAATCTAGTGACTTTGACGATGTGAGAGCTTAAAAATGAGATGGGTGAGACATTGCCCATCTTTTTTAATAAATTATTTACGCTTACGCTTTAAAGGAGTATAATTAGCAAAAGGAAGTGAGAATATGGCAGAAAAGTCTAAATCAAAAAAAGAATATATTTTAATTGAAATAGCAAATTCTATTAGCCATGGTATTGGCGTTATTCTTGGAATTATTTTTTTGTTGATGTTAATTATTCCAAGTGCAAAAAATGGCGAGGTTTTAAAGACAATTGCCTTTTCTATATACGGTGGATGCTTTATATTTATGTATTTAATGAGCACAATTTACCATGCAATTCAGCACAAAGGAGCAAAAAAAATTCTTAGAATTTTTGACCATGTGTCCATATATTATTTTATAGCAGGCAGTTTTACACCCATAATACTTTTACTTACAAAGGGAAAGTTTAGATTGTTTTTTATAGTTTTAATCTGGGCAATAGCAATTTTTGGAACAGTTTTTAAGATTGCTACATACAAAAATTATGACAAGTTAAAAACTATTTCTGTTATTATTTACATTGCCATGGGTTGGCTTTCTGTATTTTTAATTAAGCCAATTGTAACTCAAGCCACTTGGAAGTTTATGCTCCTTTTAGTTTTAGGTGGAGTTGTTTACACTGCAGGAACTTATTTTTATAAATCGAAAAAGTTTAAGTACAATCACGTAATTTGGCATTTCTTTGTCCTAGCAGCGTCAATAATTCACTTTATTGCCTTTTATTTTTATATTTCATAAAATTTTGGTTCATCAAGATGATGAGCCAATTTTTTTGCACAAAAAAAACGAGCCTTGAGCTCGTCATTTTTATTTAAAATATAATTTCATGTCGCCATCTTGAATTAGCCCCTTGCGATAAAATATTTCATAAAAAACAAAGGTTACAAGAGCTGGCAAAATTATGTGCATAAGTAAAACTATACCGAGAAGTTTCATAAAAGGCACATCAGGCATTGCTGTGAAAGTAGAAATTTGTCCCACAAGTCCACTTGTGCCCATGCCAGAACCTAGTGGTGTGTTTTCAAGTTTAAAAACCATTGTTGAAACTGGTCCTAAGATTGCTGAAGAAATAATTGGCGGAATAATTATTATTGGTTTTCTTACAATATTTGGCATTTGTAGCATTGAGGTTCCAAGACCTTGTGCCACAAGTCCTTCCATTTTATTATCCCTGTAGGATATAACTGCAAAGCCAACCATTTGACAACAACAGCCAATAGTTGCAGCTCCACCTGCAAGAGATGAAAGAGAAAGCATCATGCAGAGGGCAGCAGATGAAATTGGAAGGGTTAAAACTATTCCAACAATAACTGATACAATAATTCCCATAAAAAATGGAGCCTTATCTGTAGCATTAATAATAATTGCACCAAGAAGATTCATAAAGGCACCTATGTATGGTCCAACGAAGTTTGCTATAAAGACACCAACTAAAACTGTAACAGCAGGTGTAATTATAATGTCAATTTTAGTTTTTCTGCTGACAAGTTTTCCAAATTCAACGGCAAAAATTGTGGCAATGTAAACTCCCATTGGTCCACCAAGTTCGTTACCAGCAATACCAACAACAGTTGCAGCATAGACAACAAGACTTGGTGCAGACATTGCCGTTGCAATAGCTACTGCTATGGCTGGTCCCGTGGCTTTTTGTGCCAAGGGCCAAAGTACATCTGTCAAAAAGGAAATGTTAAAACTCTTTCCAATAGTATTTAAAATAGTTCCTACAAGAAGGGTGGCAAAAAGACCAAAGGCCATGGCGCCAAGGGCGTCAATAAAATATAACTTTGCTTTCTTCTTTACGATTTCATTAAAATTTTTTTCTGTCATTATATTCTCCTAACAATGTCATCTTTTTTATATTTTGGCACAAGGTAGTTGCCATCTTCGTCTAGGTAATAAGATTGATCTTCTTCTAAATCTATTTCTTTTATAGTAGATTTAACTTTTGGATATCCAAAGGCAATTACAACTTCACAGGAATAATTATCTTTATAATTTAAAATTTCACGCATCTTTTTATCATTCACACTTCCAATAATGCAAGAGCCAATGCCTTTCTCAGCAGCAGTAAGAGTTAAGTTAGAAATAACTAAACCTTCATCAAGTCCATTAAATCTAAGCTTTTTAGCTTCGTCACTTAAAATTGCAATAAAGTAAACTGGTCTTTCTCCTTCTTTAGGACGTCCTATATTATTAGGAAGGGAAGCAGCCCATTTAGTATTATCAAAAATTTCTAAAACCTTATCTTTATTTTCAACAGAAATAAATCTAAGATACTGCCTGTTGTTGGCACAAGAGGCAAATTTAATGGAATTTAAAATTTCATCAATATCATTCTTTGAAATTAACCTACTTTCGTCAAACTTCCTATAGCTTCGTCTCCATTCTAATAAATTTTGTAAATTCATTTTTTCCTCCATTCTAATAAATTTTGTAAATTTATTTTTTCCTCCATTAAAATAAATTTTTTTCTTATTAACTTTATATTTTATAGCAAAAAAATTATTTTACAAATAAATTATTAAAATTATATAATTTCATGTTTTATTTACTAAAAAGGGGTATACATACTTTAGTCAAAGAATATAATAATGCGAGAAAAAATTTTTAAAAAATTTAACTCAAATTTTATGAAAATGTTTTGACACTTTAGATAAGTTGATGTATACTTTAATTATTGTATACCGCTTTGGTGTATCTTTTATTTTTCACAATTTCAGTGAAAAATATTTCAAGTATTCTTTAATTTAAAAAGGAGGAAAATATGTCAAATTTGTATAAGACTACTGCTGAACATGAAGCTCTTCGTAAAGCTATTAGAGAGTTTGCAGAAGCAGAAATTAAGCCATTATCATTTGGACTTGATCAAAACAATGAATTTCCAGAAGAAATCATCAAGAAAATTGGCGAAAACGGTTGGATGGGTTTACCTTATCCTGAAGAAGAAGGCGGCGCAGGTAAGGATGTAATTTCTTATGCTATCGCTGTTGAAGAATTATCAAGAGTTGATGCAGGTGTCGGCGTTGTTTTATCAGCACATACATCACTAGGTTCTTATCCTATACAAGCTTTTGGTACAAAAGAACAAAAGGAAAAATATTTAAAACCACTTGCTCAAGGTAAAAAACTTGGTGCTTTTGGTTTAACAGAACCTAATGCAGGCTCTGATGCAGGCGGTACAGAAACTACTGCAGTGCTTGATGGTGACTATTATATTTTAAATGGTAATAAAATCTTTATTACTAATGCTCCTGCTGCAGATACTTACGTAGTATACGCAGTTACTACACCAGGAATTGGTACTCACGGAATTTCAGCTTTCATCGTAGAAAAAGGCTGGGACGGATTTACTTTTGGAGATCACTATGACAAATTAGGTATTAGATCTTCAACTACTGCTGAACTTCAATTCAACAATGTTAAGGTTCCAAAGGAAAACTTACTTGGTAAAGAAGGTCAAGGATTTAGAATTGCAATGCAAACTCTTGATGGTGGTAGAATTGGTATTGCATCACAAGCTCTTGGTATTGCACAAGGTGCTTTTGAAGCTGCTCTTTCTTATGCAAAAGAAAGAATCCAATTTGGTAGACCAATTGCTCAACAACAAGCTGTTGCATTTAAGCTTGCTGATATGGCTACTAAGATTAGAGCTGCAAGACTTATGATTTATTCAGCTGCTGAAATGAAACAAAATCATGAAAATTATTCAATGGAAGCTGCAATGGCAAAAACTGTTGCATCTGAAGTTGCTATGTGGGTTGTAAATGAAGCTCTTCAAATCCACGGAGGTAATGGATATCTAAAGGGAATGGATGTAGAAAGATTCTTCAGAGATGCTAAGATTACTACTATCTATGAAGGTACTTCTGAAATCCAAAGAGTTGTAGTTGCAAGTCACCTTGTTGGTAAAGCTCCAAAGAAGAAGGGTAGAGCTGCTGCAATTGATAAAAAAGCAGGTCCTATCACTGGAGATAGAAAGAGAGAAATAATTAAAGCTGACACAGCAGAAGAAGCTGTTGAAATTTTAGTTAAAAACTTAAAGAAAGATGGATATGATTTCTCTGTTGGAATTGATATAGACACTCCTGTTTACGATGCTGAAAGGGTTGTTTCAGTTGGTAAGGGAATCGGCGGAGAAGAAAACATGGATATTGCTAGAGAACTTGCTCACGCTGCAGGTGCTGCTCTTGGTTCTTCAAGACCAGTTGCTGAAACATTAAAGCTTGTACCTCTTGAAAGATATGTTGGTATGTCTGGACAAAAATTCAATGGCAACCTATACATTGCATGTGGTATTTCTGGAGCAAGCCAACATTTAAAGGGTATTAAAAACGCATCAACAATTGTTGCAATCAACAAAAATGCAGGTGCTCCAATCTTCAAGAACTGTGACTATGGTATAGTTGGAGATATTTTCGAAATTATGCCACTTCTTGCAGAAGCTCTTGGAACTGGCGAAAAAGAACCAGCACCTCCAATGAAGAAAGTTAGAAGATCTAAACCTAGAAAACTAGCTCCAAACTATAAAGTAATGGTATGTCCAGGTTGTGGATATGAATATGATCCAAACTATGGCGATCCAGAAGGCGAAATTGATCCTGGTACAGATTTCGATAAATTACCAGATGACTGGACTTGTCCAGAATGTCAAGAAGAAAAGCAAAACTTTATTGAAGCTGATTTCCCTGCTGATAGAAAATAAAGGAGGATATAATGTATACTGTTAGAAAAGTTACAGATGATCTTTACTATGTTGGTGGCAATGATCATAGACTAGAATTATTTGAAAATATATTTCCTATTCCTGAAGGAGTAACATATAATTCATATTTATTAAAAGACGAAAAAAATGTATTATTTGATACAGTTGATTGGTCAATTGTAAAAGATTATCTAGAAAACATATCTGAAGTTCTTGATGGAGAAGATCTTGATTATCTTGTAATCCACCACTTAGAACCAGACCATGCAGCTGCTATTGATGAAATCACTTTAAGATACCCTGATGTTAAGGTTATTGCAAGTGAACAAGGTTTTGAATTCATGCGTCAATATGGATTCCATGTAAATGAAGAACAAGCAATGATAGTTGCAGAAGGAGATACAATTTCCTTTGGTAAACACGAATTTGTATTCCTAGAAGCTCCAATGGTTCACTGGCCAGAAGTTCTTGTATCTTTTGATACAACAGACGGAGTACTATTTGCAGCTGATGCCTTTGGTACTTTCGGAACACTAGATGGAAAATTATTTGCTGATGAAGTTAATTTTGAAAGAGATTGGCTTGACAGTGCAAGAAGATATTTAACTAATATCGTAGGAAAATATGGTCCATTCGTACAAGATGTTCTTAAAAAAGCATCAACTGTTGACATTAAAATGATTTGTCCACTTCACGGACCAGTTTGGAGAGATAATCTTGGTTGGTTCATTGGAAAATATGACAAATGGTCAAGATACGAACCAGAAGAAGAAGGCGTAATGATTGTTTACGCATCAATGTATGGAAATACTGAAAGAGCTGCACAAGCCCTTGCATCAAGACTTTGTGACAAGGGAATGACTAATGTAGTAGTTCACGATGTAAGTAACACTCACATGTCTTATCTAATTGCAGACACATTTAAATACTCTCACATTGTAATTGCATCAGTAACTTACAATCTAGGTATTTATCCTGTAATGAAGAACTTCTTAATGGATCTTGAAGCTCTTAATGTTCAAAACAGAACAGTTGGTATCATTGAAAATGGTACTTGGGCTTGTACAGTTGGCGATAAGATTGAAGAATACATTGACGAAAATCTTAAGATGTTCGACGTTCTTCCTGAAAGAGTTACACTTAACTCTGCTCTTAACAAAGCTAACGAAAATGACATGGAAGCTCTTGCAGATTCTATTATTGAATCTATGGCAAAAATTAGAGAAGTTAAAGAAAAATCCGCTAACCAATAATACCAAAGCGGTGTGGATATTTAGTTTGGCTATATCAAAGGATATAGCCAAATTTTTTTTATAAAAATAAATATCTGCTGGAAAAAAACTCTAGCAGATATTTTTAGGTAGAGACGTAAAATTCATTGAATAGAAAATAATATTTATGAGTATAAAATTTTATTAAAATTAAATTAAAAGAAGAATAAAAGATTGCAAAAAAAATCAGCCAGAGGCTGAAATCTATTTACTGAAATACAAGTTAAAAAATTCTAAAGTAGATAGATTTCCAAGATACTCAAATTGGCTGATATATTTATTATCTTTGTTATTTAATTTTTTGAAAATAAAGTAATGATCTTTCTCGTCTACAGAATTTTTTGCATTGAGTCTAAAATAATTATGTCCCGTTGAAACCATGTGTAGCAAGAGATCATCAGTTAAAAAGGTAAGGGGAATATTTATAGTTGCAAATTTATAAAAATCTTCCTCGAAATTTTTATAATTGCTAGAAAAATAATCAAACTGAATACAACTTTTTTCTAAATCCTTCATAATTCCTCCAAAAGAACAAGCTTAATAATATCCTCAAAAGAAATAATAAGAGCGTCATGACCACATAAATAAAAAGAGTCCTGAAAAATATCGTTTATTTTACCAACAAAAGGATCAAGTCTAAGCCTTGTGTAGACCATGACATTAAGACCATTTACATAGAGCTGACTAAGGGCAAGAAGAATTTCATCTCGGCTCATCTCTTCACTTACATCTATAACATCTCCCATGTGAGAAAGGGCAGAAGTGTGTTCAGAAATAAAAAATCCCATCCACTTTGCCATGCCTCTGTCAACATAAGCTCTTGTAGATTTAAAGGGCAAATAGTTTCTATTAACCATATAACACCTCACAAATTAAATAGTATCGTCCATGCCACCACAGTGACCACCAATTAAAGTGCTTCTTTCAATAACGCGAGAGCCTTGCATTAGACAAGTCGCCCTTTGGATAGAAGTAAAGCCAAACCTATCGCGAATAGAATCAATTGCCTTGTCGAGATTTTCCTCGCACTCAATTTTTCTATAGCCCTCAAAAAAATTAAAAATCGTAGAAGACTCGTCAACTAAATTATCATAAGTAACGCCGAGATTTCTTACAGCGCCGCCCTTATATCTTTCACGAAAAAGTTTTAAAACCTCGCCACATAAAACTCGAGTGGACTGACTTGGAGAAATAGTTCTCCTTGCATTTATGGATTTTTTATTTTCCAGGTAAGAAAAACCAACATGAATAGAAATTACAGAAGCCTTCTTTTTAATTCTTCTGATTCTAATGGCAACCTGCTCGGCAATTTCTGATAAAACAAGTTCAATTTCATATTGACTTACATAATCTCGTGGAAGAACTTGAGAATTGCCGAGACCCTTGGACTTAGGTTTGTAGGGAAGGGTTACTTTTGACTCATCCACACCATTTGCATGAAACCAAAGTTGAAGACCAATTACGCCAAGCTCTTTTTTTAAAATATCGGGATTATAATTAGCAAGGTCCTTGATAGAAAAAATATATAAATCATTTAACCTCTTTTTCATTCTATTTCCAATGCCCCAAAAATCTGTGAGATTATTAATGCCCCAAACTTTATTTTCAACATCTTCGTAGGACCAATTGGCACGCATGGTCCTAGTTTTTTTCGCCTCATTGTCAAGGGCAAGCTTTGCAAGAAGAGGATTGGCATTGCTCATACCAACAGTAGAATAAAGACCAAGGGACTCCCAAATTTCTCTTTGAATCATAGAAGATACTAAGTCCAACTTGTCACGGCGAGAAATACTTTTGTTGGGTATGAAATAATTTAGGCTATTAGTTAAATCGATAAAGCCTTCATCAATAGAGTAGGGAAGAATTTCTTCATCTGATGCATAATTTTGGAAAATTTTTTGAATTTTTAAATTTTCTTTAATGTAAAAAGCCATCCTTGGGGGAACGATAAAAGTATTCTTTGCCCATTTTTCTATATAAGATATGTAATTTTTTGTAATCTCAATATTTTGCCTTCTAGCCTTTTCAAAACTAAACTTTCTAGTTTCAACATCAAAGGGAAGGTCTCTTGAACGGCCAACATTGTTTTTCCCAAAAACTCTTTTAAAAGTGGGAGAACTAGCAAGGATTAACCCATTGGAATTATCAGACCTACTCATGACGCATAGAGAAGTAGTTAGGGGATCAAGATTTCTCATTACACATTCCACGCTGGCATAAAAAGATTTTACATCAACAAAAGCAATATCAGATTTTGGCTCCAAAGAATAATCAATAATACTCATAAAGCAGCTCCTAAAAAAATATATATTTAAACACAAGTTTATTCACTTATATTTTAGAACATTTGAGCGAAAAATACAATTGTTTAGGAGAAAAAAAGAAAATTTGTTTAGTATATATAAAAAATTTATAAAACATATTTATAGAAAAATATTTTTATAAATATATTTAAAATAAAAAACTGTTGAATTTTGTACAAAAGTTGGCACATAAATTTCAACAGTTTTTATAAAGTTATTTTAATTAAATTAATTTGTTATAGTCTAAAAAATTTGAAACTAAGCTTTTAGTAAAGATAAGATTAACTAAATCTATAATACAAACATCATCTTTAAATTTTAGTGACTGATCTATATTTATTTTAAGACCACCTTTTTCAAAGACTTCATATTGTCTTTCGCTTCTTTTTGGACTAGAAACATAGGTGTCTGAAGATGGCAAACCACTTCCACAACACTGGTTTGATGTAACATAATCAACAGTAACTTCACTTGCATTTTTTTCAGATAGATATTTAAGTGCGTCATCTGTTATTTTAATTTTCAAATTAATCTTCCTTTTTTATTAGAGTAACAAAAAATTCACTTGATTTTAATGCTTCAATGGCTATGAAATTTTCACCATCAAATTTTAAAACTTTTCCTGGTTCAAATTCTCTATCTTCTTCATCGTTTAATATAACCTTAATTTGACCTTTTACAATAGTTACAAGAACAGTAAAGCCAGGGTGATTGTGCTTTTCAATAGTTTCACCAGAAGCTAAAACTTTTTTTACTAGAGTAAATTCTTTTTCACTAAAAACTTTTCCAGGCATACTTCCTACATAACCGATCATTTAATTACCTCATTTCTTAAATTTATCTAAATCATGAAAACTTTCTAAGTTTAAATCCTTATTACTAAGATCTTTATCTCTTGATAAGTCTCTTGCATCATCTAAATTTTTTTTGATGATTTGATCATCTTCTAAGCTACTTTCTTTTTCTAAATTAATTTCGCTACCTTTTTCAATGTGATTAATTAAATCCTCGGAAGATTTTAAATCTTCAATTTTATATTCAGGCATTTCTTCTAAGAAAGTTGATAGATTTATTGTTTCACTTTCATAAAGTTTTCGAATAATTTCATCTATGTTTTGTGAATTTTTGCGAACAAGTTCAGATCTTATTTCACTTAAAATATTTAATTTTTCCAAATTATATTTTTGACAGAATTTTTTCAAGTCTTCGAAAATTATGTCTGTAATAGTTGGATTAAGTCTTGAACTATTTAAGGAAAATGTTAGTGGTCCATGTTCAATGGATTTATTAATTGACATCAAGGATTTTGAGAAAATGTCGAATCTTTGATAAATCATATTCCTTGAATTTGCTCTTTTTTCTAGAGCTTCATTTAGTTCAAATTCTTCTGTAGCTATAAGTACATAATCAAATCCCATAAATTTAAAATCTTTTTCAATTTTGTGTTCTTTTAATTTTATTTTGCCATGAGATTCTTCAGACTTTTTTTCTATATCTTTTGTAAAACTATCTGCAATCATATATATTTCTGCCTCTGTATCAATTACAGATTTAAGTGCAGAAAGGGCAAGATAGCCGCCACCTAAAATTAAAATCTTCTTTTCATAAGTGTCAACACTTACTGGAAGGTAACGCATAATATCACTCCTTTATATTAAATTTTCTTACAATAATATGTAACGTTTAAATTAATTATACCAAATATTAGGTTTTTTAAGCAGATTATTGATTTATTTGCAACTTTTAATAAGTAATTTAATATAATTTTAATATTTCTAAAATTATATGGGTATAATATATGTTATAATAGGATAAAGAAGCTATAAAGAAGCTTATAAAAATGGAGGTTTTATAATGAAATCTAAAAATTTAAGAAGAGTAGCTGCTCTTGGCCTTGCTACAATTATGCTTGCACCAAGTGCAACTTTTGCTAAAGAGTTTAAAGATGTTAAAAAAGACAATAAATACTCTTGGGCTTACAATGCAATCGATGTATTAAGTGATAAGCATGTAATTAGCGGGCATCCTGATGGAGAATTTAAACCAGGAAATTCAGTATCTCTTGAAGAACTTTTACAATTAATAAAACAAGTTTTAAATCCAAGTGCTGATGAATTAAAAGCTGCACGTGATAAATATTCTAAGATGGCAAAGGAAAATGGTGTTAACTCATGGGCGGAAGATGCAGTTTGTTTAGCTCTTGATAGAAATTATTTAGATGAAGCTGCATTAAAGAAAGCTTCTGAAAAGGGATTTTTCAAAACTTCTTCAAGAGAATATCCAAGCAGAGGAGATATTGCAATTTTCTTTGCAAGAGCTCTTAATTTAAAGGCAAATGGTGACACAAGTTTATTAAAACATAAAGATCGAAATAAATTGAGTGATACTTTAAAGGGCTATTTAGCTTCTCTTGTAGATGCAGGTATTTTTACATCAACTGGATCTGATGGTTACTTTAAAAGTGAAAGAGCTATTACTCGTGCTGAAACTGCAATAATTACTAAGGCATCTTTTGATTATCTTGAAAAGAATAATTTAAATGCTAAAACTGAAAAGAAAAAAGGTACTGTAATCCTTTCTTCTAAGTTAAACAATGTAAATGTAATTATAATCGAAGCAAATAATCAAAAATATTCTTTTGATATTAATAACAATACAAAATATAAAATAAAAGACAAAGATATTAAATTAGAAGATATTAAAGCAGGTCAAGAAGTAGAAATTGAATATTTTAAGAGCAATTCCAATGACAGAGAAGGCACTGCAAAGACAATCAATGTTACAAATGCAATGCTTGATATGGTTGGATATGTAAATTCTAAAGGAACTAATGAAATTACTCTTAGATATAGAGATAAAACAGATTCTTTAAACTTTAGAACAACTTCAAAAATTTCAACATCTGACACAAAGACTTTCACACTTGATTCAAATGTTAAAATCAAAGCTTATGGCAAAGATTTAAAACTTGAAGATATAAAAGTTGATGATTTAGTTGAATTTAAGACAAATTCTGACAGCAAAATAACAGAAATGACAGTATTCCCTAAAGAAGCTCAAATAAGTGGTAAAATTATTTCTCTTGACACTTCAAATAAGGATAAAGCTTATTTAAAGATTAGACTTAAAGACAATAAAGATTACGAATTTTATATCACAAGCGAAACTAAGGATTTAGATAGAATTACTTTAAATGACAATGTAAATATTTATGTTAACTATAAAGTTGTAATGGGTCTTTCATCTAACTATAATAAAAATGGAGATGTATCTGGAGAAGTTGTTGCCTATAGTGGAAACGAATCATCTTTTTCAGATAAGAATCGCTACATTGAAATTATAAATAAAGATGGATATCGCAATAAGTATTATCTTGCTTATAAATTTGATATAAAAACTTATGATGGATTTAGACAAAGTCAAGTTACTGAAAGCTATTTAAGGGGCAAAAATGTAATCTTGACATTCAACAAATCTCAAGAAGTTGAAACTATTACTTTAATTGATTCAAATTTAGAATTTAGTGGAATGTTCCAAGTTGTAAGCAAAGAAAATGTTGGATATAATTATAATATCTATAAAATAGGACTTAGAGTTATCCAATCTGATAATGAAAGATTAAAACCTGGAAAAACTCTTTATTTCCAAACAAGTCAAAATCTAGATTTATACGATGTTTTATCCTTTGATGGTTACTTGAATAATGATGGAGAAATAATTTCTGATTCAAATAATAGAATTCTTGGAAATCCTAGACAATATTTAAATTATGCTAATAGAACTACAAGAAAAAGCGATTTTGAAGACTATAAATATTTCTTGAATAATAATAGTTACTATAATAATAGAAATGGTGAAGGATTAAGCAATCTTAATCATTTTAATTAATAATTTTAAGTAGAAACCCTTAGTGGTTTCTATTTTTTTTGCCCAAATTTATGTTATAATACATTTCGGAGTGATGAAATGAAGAAAAAAATTATAGCAATAAATTTAGTTTTAATTATTTTATTAGCACCAGCTAGTCTTTTTGCAAAATCTTTTAAAGATTTAAGTAAAAATGGTAAAAGTGCTTGGGCATATAATTATGTTGATGAATTGTCAAATAAAAACATCTTAAAGGGTTACGAAGATGGAAGTTTTAAACCCAATAAGCCAGTAAGCTTTTTGGAAATTATGCAAATTCTAAAAACTGTTTTAAATCCTAGTCAAGATGAAATAAAAGCAGCAAAGGATACTTATCTTGAACTTGTAAATTCAAATGGAGTTCTTGATTGGGCGAAAGATGCAGTATGTTACAATCTTTATCAAGGAACAATTACTGAAAAAACTCTAAAAGTCGCCAGTGAAAAAGGATTTTTGGAAAACAAAGTTTATCCAAATAGAAATACTATTGCAGTTTATTTTGCTAGAGCCTTTAAAATTGAAAAAAATACTGACCTATCAAATTTAAAATACAAGGACTTAAATAATATTAATTCTCATACTTTAGAGTATCTTCCAAATCTTGTAAATTATAATATTTTTACAAGTACAGGTTCTGATGGTAAATTTAACGGAAATCTTGCCATTAGAAGAAGTGAAATTGCTGTTATAACTTCAAAAGGTCTTTCTTATGTAGAACTTAATAAAGATAAAATAAAAAATCAAGTAAATCCTACTGAAGCTAATGATCTTTTAATAAATAATACAGAAGAAAAAAATAATGAAGTAAATAATTTAGATAATCAAAACAACAATAATAATAACAACAATGAAAATAATAATTTAATTTTTGAAAATAAAAAAGATACAGAAATAAGAGAAGAATTAAAGCCTGCTGAAGAGTATTTTACAGTTAATTTTAAGGGTAAAGTTATTGAAGTAATTGATGGTGGAAAAGTTAAATATATTAGAGTAGAAATAACTGAGTCTGACTCAAATAAATTTACGCCAGGAAATATTATAACAGTCAATACTTTTAGAAATCACAATAAAAATGATATTGTTGAGGGGTCTGGAATTTTTGGCGAAAATAGTTTAACAAATATAAAATTAAAGTGATGATTAAGGGCTGTTTTATAACGGCCCTTTCAAATTGGAGGAAAATTGGAATTTTTAAGTAGAACTGAAAGAATGATTTCATCTGATGATATAAAAAAAATTAATTCAAAAGCTGTCTTGGTTTTTGGACTTGGAGGAGTAGGTGGTTCCTCGGTTGAATCACTTGTTCGTTCTGGTATAGGAAAAGTAGGAATTGTAGATGGCGATGAATACGAAATTACAAATGTGAATAGACAAGTTTTTGCGACTACAAAAACTATTGGCATGAGAAAAGTAGACGCTTGTCAAGGAAGACTTTTGGAAATTAATCCAGAAGTTAAAATTAAAAAATACGATTTATTTATTACAGAAGAAAATATAAAAGATATTGATTTTGAAAACTATGATTATGTTGTCGATGCCATTGACACTATTACATCAAAACTTTTAATAATAAAGGCAGCACATGAAAAAAATATAAAAATAATTTCTGCCATGGGAGCAGGCAATCGCCTTGATCCGACAAAATTTGAAGTCCTAGACATTGAAAAGACGAAAAATGATCCAGTGGCAAGGATTATGAGAAAAAAATTAAAAGAAATGAATATAAAAAAATTAAAGGTAGTTTGCTCAAAAGAAATCCCAATAAAGACAGGAGATAGGACTCCAGGTTCAATTTCTTTTGTGCCACCTGTTTGTGGCATGGTTTTAGCATCCTACGTGATCTCTGATATCTTAAAAAGTTGAAATGATAGCCAAAAAAACATATAATAATTAGCAGTAAGGAGAAGTCATGGATATAAATACATTAAACGATAAACAAAGAGAAGCACTTTTGACAACAGAAGGTCCAGTTTTAATATTAGCAGGAGCAGGATCAGGAAAGACAAAAGTTGTAACTTCAAAAATTGCATACTTAATGGAAGAATTAAATGTTCCTTCATGGAAAATTTTGGCTATAACTTTTACTAATAAGGCTGCAAAAGAAATGAAGGACAGAGTTCAAAAGCTAATTGATAGAGACATCTCCTCAATGTGGATAGGAACTTTTCACTCAATTTGTGTGAGAATATTAAGAAAAAATATCGAAAGAATTGGCTATAATTCTAGCTTTACTATTTACGACAGAGATGATCAGATAACTGTTGTTAAGGAAGCTATTGCAGAAATAACACTTGATAAGGATATGTATAAGCCTAGGTCAATTGTAAATGATATTTCAAATATTAAGGGCGAAGGCATAAGTCCAATTGAATACATAGAAACTAATAAGGACAATTTTTTCAAGGAAAATCTTGGCAAAATTTATGATTTATACGAGAAAAAACTTAGAAAAAATAATGCTTTAGACTTTGACGATCTTTTAATAAAAACTGTGGATATTTTAAAGTCTGAAGATGATGTTAGAGATTTTTATAGAGATAAGTTTCAGTATATTTTTGTTGATGAATACCAAGATACCAATAAAATTCAGTACGAGCTCATAAAGTTAATTGCAGGCAAAAATCCTAACCTCACTGTAGTTGGAGACAATGACCAATCTATTTATAAATGGCGTGGAGCAGATATAAACAATATTTTAAACTTCCACAAGGATTTTCCAGGTGCAAGAATTGTAAAGCTTGAGCAAAATTATCGTTCAACGCAAAAAATCCTTGATGTTGCAAATGAGGTTATTGGATATAACACTACGAGAATTGAAAAAAATCTTTGGACTGCAAGAGATGAAGGAAAAAATGTAATTTATAGAGAGTTTCCTCACTCAAATGAAGAGGAATATGGCGTTGTAAATAAAATTATTGCCCTAAATTATAAGGGTGAAGAATTTAAGGATATGGCAATTCTTTATAGGACAAATGCTCAATCAAGAGGTTTTGAAGAAGCCCTTGTTAGAGAAAGAATCCCCTATAAAATAGTTGGCGGACTAAAATTCTATGACAGAATGGAAGTTAAAGATGTCTTGGCATATTTAAGAATTTTAAATAACACTGATGACAATGTAAGCCTTGCAAGGATTATAAATAGGCCTAAGAGGGGAATTGGAGAAACATCTCTATCTGATCTTTTGGACTATGCAGATAAAGAAGGACTTTCTCTTTATGATGTTGTCACAAATATAGATAAATTTGAAGACTTAAATCTTAGAGCGAGAAAAAACATTAAAGATTTTGGAAGTATTTTAAAAATCTTAAAGGAGAGGGCAGAAAATCTTTCTATTGGAAAACTTTTTGAAGAGGTTTTATATGAAAGTGGCTATGTAAACGACTTAAAAAATCAAAATACTATTGAAGCAAAGACTAGACTTGAAAATATTGAAGAACTCCACTCAAATATTATGGAATATGACAGAGAGGGAGTTGAACTTGCTGAATATTTAAATACCCTTTCTCTTTTATCAGATGTTGATAAAACTTCTGAAGACAGTGGAGTAAACCTTATGACTATGCACGCTGCCAAGGGACTTGAATTTGGAACAGTATTTTTAGTTGGATTAGAGGAAGGACTTTTCCCAACAAGTAGAGCTCTAGAAAGTGATGAAGAAGTTGAAGAGGAAAGAAGACTTTGCTATGTAGGCGTAACTCGTGCTTGCAACAATTTATTTATTTCATCTTCAAGAACTCGATCCATGTATGGAAAATTAACTCCTGCAAAGAGAAGTAGATTTATTGAAGAAATGGGCGACAAAATAGAAATTATTGAAGATAAAAGTAGAGAATTACTTAAAGTTCTAGATTATAATGAGGGAAATAGATCAGTAACTAGACCTAAAAAATTCTTTGGCATTGATAAAAAAGTTGAAACAAGTAAAAAATCAAGTGATGATAAAAATATTAATGTTGGCGATAAGGTTAAGCACAAAATATTTGGCAAGGGTATGGTAGTGCAAAAGAAGGAAAAAAATGGCGATTATGAAGTTGTAATTTCCTTTGATAAAAAGGGTCTAAAAAGACTTATGCTTTCTGTTGCTCCAATTAAATTAGTTGACTAGGTGAAAAATTATGGATGATAAAATAAAAGAAATGGATAGTTTAATTGCTGAAATCGACAAATTAAATTACCATTATTATACCTTAGATGATCCACTTTTATCTGACGGGGAGTACGACAAATTATACGATAGACTAGTAAAGCTTGAAAATGAAAGTGGAACAGTTTTATCTTATTCTCCTACTACAAGAGTTGGCGGGGCAATTTTAGATAAATTTGTAAAACACACTCATCTTGCAAGGCTTTATTCCATGGATAAGGCACAAGGGGATGATGCACTTCTCGCTTGGTATAATAGAATAGAAAAATTTGTGAGAGATTACAATTTAGATCATGTAAATAAACTTCCAGAACCGGAATTTATTGTGGAATTAAAATTTGATGGACTTACAATTAATTTAACTTATGAAAATGGTAATCTTGTAATGGCATCTACAAGGGGAAATGGAATAATTGGAGAAGAAATTTTGGAGCAAGTTAAAACTATTTATTCTGTTCCTCTTAGAATTTCTTATAAGGGTAAAATTGAAGTGCAAGGTGAAGGTTTAATGCCTTTATCTGAACTTAAAAAATACAATGAAAATAATGAAGAAAAATTAAAAAATGCTAGAAATGCAGCAGCAGGTGCCCTTAGAAATTTAGATCCAAAAGTTACCAAGAAAAGACATCTTACAGCTTTCTTTTACAATGTAGGCTATACTGAAGAGGACTTATTTAAATCTGACGATGACATAAAAAATTTCTTAAGAGAAAATAATTTTAAAGTTTCCAAATATAATTTTAAAGTAAAAAAATATCAGGAAATCATAGATAAGATTCATGAAATAGGAGATAATAGAGATAAGCTTGATATTTTAATTGACGGAGTTACTATTAAGGTAAATGATATTGAGACGAGAAAAGCCTTGGGCTACACTAATAAATTTCCAAGATGGGCTGTTGCCTATAAATTTGAGGCAGAAGAAATTTCAACAACTCTTTTAGATGTTGTTTGGAATGTTGGAAGAACCGCCAAGGTTACACCATCGGCAATACTTGAACCTGTAGATATTGGCGGAGTAACAGTAAAGAGGGCAACCTTAAATAATTACGATGACATTTTGAGAAAAAAGGTTAAAATTGGTTCAAGAGTTTTAATTAGGAGATCCAATGATGTAATTCCCGAAATACTTGGAACACTTCCATCAGAAAATAAAACTCATGAAATTGAAAAGCCAAAGACTTGCCCCTATTGTGGGTCACACCTTTATCAAAATGGTGTTCACATCTTTTGCCCCAACACACTTTCTTGTGTGCCGCAACTTGTTTCAAGGCTTACTCATTTTGCATCGAGAGATGCTATGAATATAGATGGCTTTAGCGAAAAGACAATTGAAAAATTAATGGAAACCGTTGATTTAAAAGAAATCCCTGACATCTATAAATTAAAGTATGAGGACATTATAAAAATTGAGGGATTTAAGGAAAAGAGGACAAATAATCTTTTAAAAGCAATTGAAGCTTCAAAAAATGTTCATCTTTCAAATTTTATTTATGCACTTGGGATTCCCAATGTAGGAATAAAAACTGCAAGAGATTTAGCGAATCACTTTAAAGATTTTGAAAAGTTAAAAAATTCTAAGGAAGAAGAATTAATTTCAATTGGTGATATTGGAAATATAACGGCAGAAGAAATTGTTCAATTTTTTAATGATGAAAGAATTGTTGGAGCTGTAGATGAACTTTTTGAATTAGGTGTAAGTCCTTATTATGAAGATGATAAAGACATTCCAAAGCCACTTCTTGACAAGACTATTGTTATAACTGGCAGCCTAGATATACCGAGAAAAGAATTGGAAGAGAAATTAATTTCTCTTGGAGCTAAAGTAACAGGATCTGTCAGCAAAAAGACAGACTATGTAGTTGCTGGCGAAAATCCTGGATCAAAGTATGACAAGGCTAAGTCCCTAGATATAAAAATTTTAAGTTTAGATGAACTTTATAAATTAGTAGGAGGTTTAAATGAATAAGGAAGATATAAAGCATATTGCAGATATTGCTCAAATTGATTTTACTGATGAAGAGCTTGACAAATTTGCACCAAGCTTTGATGAAAATATTGAACTTGTAAATAAAATTAAAGAAATTGACACAGAAGGTGTTGAAAAAGTTTTTCAAGTCAATGGAACAGAAAATAATATTCGTGAAGATAAAACTGGAGAGTCTCTTTCACAGGAAGAGGCACTTGAAAATGCCGCTACTAAAAAATACGGTTATTTTAAACTTATTAAGTTTGTTGATTAGGAGGGACTCATGACTTTTAGCAATTTAAGAGCCTGGGAAATTGCCCAAGGATATAGAAATAAAGATTTCTCTTGTGAGGAAGTTACTAGAGAATTTTTAGATAATATAAAAGAAAAAGATGACGAAATAAATGCCTACATCACTGTTACTGAAGAAATGGCAATGAAAAAGGCTAAAGAAGTTGATGAAAAATTTCACAACAGAGAAGAAGTATCTCCCCTTGCTGGAATTCCAATTTCTATAAAGGACAATATTTCTGTTAAGGATGTAAAGATGACTTGTGCATCAAGAATGTTAGAAAATTATATTTCACCCTATGATGCAACTTTAGTAAAAAAAATAAAAAATAAGGATGGAGTAATCCTTGGCAAGGTAAACATGGACGAATTTGCCATGGGTGCAACAACTAGAACTTCTTATTTTGGAGTTACAAAAAACCCACTTGATACTAGAAGAGTTTCTGGAGGATCATCAGGTGGATCTGCAGCTTCAGTTAGTGCAAATATGGCAGCAATTTCTATAGGAACAGATACAGGTGGATCAGTTAGACAACCTTCAAGTTTTTGTAAAACTGTTGGTATGAAACCAACTTATGGTTCTATTTCAAGATTTGGCGTGGCATCAATGGCAAATACTTTTGACCAAGCAGGTGTTATTGCCAATGATGTAAGAGATCTTGCTATGATGTTTAATGTTATAGAAGGCCGTGACGAAAAAGATGCAACTTCTGTTGGTAATCCTGGACTAAAATTTGATTTTGATTTTTCTGAAGATGCAATAAAAAATCTTGAGGGCAAAAAATTTGCTATACCTCAAACTTATTTAGATATGGATTTAAATAAAAGAGTAAGAGGAGAACTTGATAAGGCAATTGAAATTTTAAAGGACAATGGAGCAAAAGTAGAAGCCTACGATATTGATTCACTTAATCACACTATTGAAACTTATAATATTTTAGTAAATGGCGAAATTGCATCTAACTTGGCTAGATTTGATTCCATTCGTTACGGTCATAGGACAGACAAAAAATTTGATACAGTTGAAGAAATGTATCGTGCATCAAGACAAGAAGGCTTTGGCGAAGAAGTTAAGAGAAGAATAATGATTGGAACTCACATACTTTCCATGGAAAATGCCGATGAATTTTATTATAAGGCCCTAAAGGTTAGGGGACTTATAAAGAGAGACATGGACAGGATGTTTAAGGATTACGACTTTATGATTTGTCCAACTTTCCCAGTTCTTCCTTTTAAAATTGATGATGACATGAGTCCAATAGAAATGTATCAAGCAGATTTATTTACAATTCCTGCAAATATGGTTGGATCACCATCAATTTCACTTCCAATGCCAGCTGGAGATGACGGACTTTCTGTTGGAATTGAATTTAGTGCAAAGAGATTTAAGGATAAAGATTTACTTCAAGCGTCATTTGCTTTTGAAAGGAGTTTAAATAAATGAAATATAAAACAATTGTAGGTTTGGAAATTCACGTCGAACTTTCCACAGAGACAAAGGCTTTTTGTTCATGCAAGAACTCCTTTGGAGATGAACCAAATACAAATGTGTGCCCAGTTTGCTTGGCACTACCTGGTGGTATGCCAGTTTTAAATAGAAATGTAGTAAATTACACTGTAATGGCTGGTACTGCCTTTAACTGCAAAATTAACAATAAATCAAAATTTGACAGAAAAAATTATTTCTATCCAGATTTAACAAAGGGATTTCAAATAACACAAAATGATAATGCGATTTGTACTGATGGTTATCTTGAAATTGAAGGTGATGAAGGAACTAAAAAAATTGGACTTTTCCAAATTCAAATGGAAGAAGACACTGCAAAGAGCCTTCACACAGAAGAAAATGAAACACTTATGGACTACAACAGATGTGGTGTTCCTCTAATTGAAATTGTAACTAAACCAGATATTTCAAGTGGTAAAGAAGCCCGCGTATTTCTTGAAAAATTAAAATCAACTTTAAGATTTTTAAATATTTCTGACTGTAAAATGGAAGAAGGCTCTTTAAGATGTGATGTAAATGTCAACATTAAAGATATGGAGACAGGAGAAAAAACTGCCATCACTGAAGTTAAAAACCTAAATTCCTTTAGAGGAGTAGAAAAAGCAATTGACTTTGAAGTTGAAAGACATATAAAACTTCTTGAAAATAATGAAGAAGAAATTAGAACTACAAGAAGATGGGACGATGCAAAAAATGAAACTATTTTAATGAGAGTTAAATACACTGCAAGCGACTACAGATTTGCACCTGAAGGAGATCTTCCCATAGTTCATATTACTGACGAAGAGATAAAGGAAATTGTAGATAAAATGCCAGAACTTCCAGATCAAATGATTGAAAGATTTGTAAAAGATTATGACATAACAAGAGAAGATGCTGAAGTTCTTGCATCATCAAGAGAACTAGCCAAATTCTTCGAAGACCTTGCAAAGAATTTTAAAGACTATACACTTCTTTCAAATTGGATTCAAACAGAAATTTTAAGAAGAGTTGAAATTTCTGATGAAGAAGAGTTTAAGCTTCCTTTTGAAAATAAAGAATTTATTGAACTTTTAAATTCAATTAAAAGCGAAAAAATTAGCAACAATGCTGGTAAAAAAGTTCTTCGTCAAATGTTTGAAACAGGCGACGGAGCTAAAGAAATAATAGAAAGACTCGGTCTTGTTCAAATGACCGATGTATCTGCAATTGAAAAAATTGTAGATGAAGTTCTAGACGAAAATGAGCAGTCAATCATTGACTTCAAGGAAGGCAAGGACAGGGCTCTAGGATTTTTAGTTGGACAAGTAATGAAAAAATCAAGAGGAAAGGCAAATCCAAAGATTGCAAATGAAATGCTTGTTAAAAAATTAAAGGAAAGATAATTTTTTAAAAAGGTGTCGAGATGGCACCTTATTTTTTTATATAATTTTTAAATTATAAATTCTTTTTCAAATTCCTAAAAGTATTGATATAATAATGTAATAAAATACAAATTATACTTTTTATTATACTTAACAAAGCTTTCATTGATTATTCACAAATTTTTATTATAATAAAGCAGGTGATTAAATGTTTAAAATTTTAGTTGTTGATGATGAAAAAAGCATAAGAGAAGTAATTAGAACTTATGCAGAATTTGAAGGTCATGAAGTTGTGGAGGCAGGAGATGGCCTTGAAGCAATTGATAAAGTTCGTGAAGAAGATTTTGATGTAATAGTAATGGATATTATGATGCCAAAACTAGATGGATTTTCTTCCTACAAAGAAATAAAAAAAATAAAGAACATTCCAGTTTTAATGCTATCAGCGAGAGATGAGGAGTATGATAAATTATTTGGCTTTGAAATTGGAATTGACGATTATGTTACAAAGCCTTTTTCTCCAAAGGAATTAATGGCAAGATTAAATGTTATAGTAAATAGAAATAATAAGGTTGAAGAAAATAATACTATGGAATTTGAAGGCTTAAAAATTGATTTAGACGGAAGAGTTGTATTTGTCGATGATGAAATAGTAGATTTAACTCCAAAGGAATATGATCTTTTAGTCTATATGGTTAAAAATAAAAACATAGCTCTTTCAAGAGACAAACTCTTAAATCAAGTTTGGGGTTATGACTTTTATGGAGAAGACAGAACAGTTGATACCCATATAAAAATGCTAAGAAATTCAATTAAGGACTACAGAAAATTTATAATTACTGTAAGAGGAGTGGGATATAAATTTGATACAAGAAATTAAAGAAATTAGGAGAGTTAAGATCGACAAAAATAGCATCCTCTTTAAGCTATGGAAGTCCTTTGTCTTTTTTGCTGGACTAATTTTAATTTCTATTTGGCTATTTCAAACAGTTTTTTTGTCAAGCTTTTATGAAACTATGAAAATTCGTGAAGTAACAAAGGTTGGTAACGAATTAAGAAATGATTATAAATCACAAGATTTTGAGACAAAACTTTCAAACTATGCAAATACAAAAGGTCTTGAGATAAAAGTTCTTGATGAAAAAGGAGCCTGGGTTTTTCCTTTGAGATTATTTGATGAATTTGTGGAAAGACCGAGAATGATTTGGGAAAATTTTGACAAGTTTTTTGGATCCTTAAAAAGAGACAATAGGATTTATAAAATTTATACAGTTAGATATGAAAATTTAAAGGACCCTTCAATTATTTATGCTGGATATCTTGGAAATACTGATGGTGAAGATTATTATCTTTACATAAATTCTGTTTTAAAACCAGTAGATGCCACAGTAGATGTTATAAGAAGAATGTTATTAATAATTTCTTTCTTGGCACTTATTTTTGCATCTATTACTGCTTACTTTGTTTCAAGAAGACTTTCAAGACCTCTTGTAAGAATGTCAAACACTGCAAAGGAACTTGCCAAAGGAGATTATAAAGTTCAGTTTAGGAAGGGCGAATACACCGAAATTGACGATCTTTCCAACACACTTAACTATGCAAAAAATGAATTAACTAAGACAATTGAAATGAGAAAGGATTTAGTTGCAAATGTAAGTCATGATTTAAAGACGCCACTTACTGTTATAAAATCTTATGGAGAGATGATTAGAGATATTTCAGGTTCAAACGAAAAGTTACGAAATAAACATCTTGAAACAATAATAAGTGAAGCAGATAATTTGACAGACCTTGTAAATGATTTGTTGGATCTTTCAAAAATTGAATCTAATCTTGATGAAATAAGAAAAGAAGAATTTGACCTAGAGGATTCCCTTAATGAAGTCCTTAACAGATTTAAAATTAATAAAAACTATTCTGATTATAAATTTGAAATTCAATCAAGTGGTGACACGAGAATTTTAGGAGATAGGTCAAAAATAAATCAAGTTATTTATAATCTTATTAATAATGCAATAAATTATTCTCCAGTTAATAAAAATATTAAAATACTTATTAGGGGAGATGAAAAGGAAACTGAATTTCACTGCATTGACAAGGGAATAGGAATAAAAGAAGAAGATATAAAAGGAATTTGGGATAGGTTTTATAGGGTTAGGAATAATCACACTAGACCAGAAATAGGAACAGGACTGGGTCTTTATATCGTAAAAACTATTATGGATCTTCACGGATTTAAATATGGAGTTCATTCAAAAATAAATGAAGGATCGGATTTTTATTTCATTGCAAATAAATAGAAAATAATTTTTAAGAATCGACTAGAAATAGTCGATTTTTTTATGCCCTAAATTTTATAAAATAAGAAACATTTTCTTATTTAATATTTTATTTTCCAAGAAATTTAAAAAGTTTATAAGTAATTTCTTTTTCAATAAAAATTCTTAGCTCTAAAAAAATAATAAAAAATGTATTTAATATAAGACATTATTTAATAAAAAATAAAAAATAATGCCATTAGTCCTCATTTTCAAAAAGCTTTTATATGACTAGAAAATAGATAGTTTATGTAGTAAAATTATGTTAAGTGGAGCGAAGTGGAGTAATAATTCATATAAATGGAATAAAGTGGAGAGTTAAATGTTAATAGGTGAATTTAGACACAACTTGGATCCAAAGGGTCGAATTACAATTCCATCAAAATTTAGAGATGACCTTTCTATATTTGTAATGACAAAGGGTCTAGACGATTGCCTATTCTTATATCCAAAGGATCAATGGGAGAAAATTGAAAATAAATTAAAGGAACTTCCAATGACTAATAAAGCAGTTCGTTCCTTTGTGAGAACATTTTTCTCTGGTGCAGTTGATTGCGTCTTAGATAAGCAGGGGAGAGTTCTCATAACAGAAAATTTAAGGGATTACGCAAATCTTGAGGATAAATGCGTAATTATTGGACTTTCCAATCGTGCAGAAGTTTGGTCTGAAGAAAATTGGAATAAATACAATGAAGAAGAAGCACTTTCTTATGAAGAGCTTGCTGAAAAGATGTCGGAGTTGGGAATATAATGGATTTTTCACATAAAAGTGTTCTTTTAAAAGAAACAATTGAAGGACTAAATGTTAGAAAGGGAAAAATTTATCTTGATGGAACTCTTGGAGGCGCAGGCCATAGTTATGAAATTCTAAAAAAGCTTGATGGAACTGGACTTTTAATAGGAATTGATCAAGATGAAGAAGCTCTTAAAGCTGCAAGAGAAAAACTTTCTGATTTTAAAAATGTAGAATTTTTTAATTTAAATTACATAGATTTTGAAAAAGCTCTTGATGAACTTGGCATAGATAAGATCGACGGAGTCCTACTTGATATTGGAGTTTCATCTTATCAATTTGACAATCCAGAGAGAGGGTTTTCATACAGGTTTGATGCACCACTAGATATGAGAATGGACCAAAATTTTGAGATTTCTGCAAAAGAAATTGTAAATACATATAGTGAAGGTGAAATCACACAAATTATAAAGGATTTTGGTGAAGAAAAGTGGGCTTCGAGAATTTCTAAATTTATTGTAGAAGAGAGGAAAAACAAAAGCATTGACACAACTTTTGATCTTGTTGAAATAATAAAAAATGCAATTCCTGCTTCAGCAAGAAGAAATGGTCCCCATCCTGCAAAGAGAACCTTCCAAGCTTTAAGAATTGAAGTAAATAAAGAACTTGATGTTTTGAAAAATTCTATTGATAAATTTGTAAAGAGATTAAATCCTGGTGGGAGGATTGCAATTATTACTTTTCATTCTCTTGAAGATAGAATTGTTAAAAATTCCTTTAAATATTTGGAAAAAGACTGCATATGTCCACCAACTTCTCCAATTTGCACATGCGATAAAAAAAGAGAAATAAAAATTATTACAAGAAAGCCTATTACTGCAAGTGAAGATGAACTAAAAGAAAACAATAGATCCCACTCTGCAAAACTAAGAATTGCCGAAAAATTAGAGGTGTAAAATGGCAAAAAAACTAACTAAAATTTCAAATAAAAGTTATAATATATATAAGAATCAGATTTTAAATAATAAGCCTTTTATTTTCACCGTGGCAATTGTTACAATTGTATTTGTTGCGATTTTAATTTTGTATTCACAAATTGCAGGTCTTGATAGAGAAATTTTAAAACAAAAGGCTGAAATTGATGAATTAAATAAAACTAAGATAACTCTTGTAGGAGAAATCAAAGCTATTAAATCTTCTGAACAAATTGCTGAAGAAGCTATGTATAAACTTGGCATGGTTTATCCATCAGAAGATCAAATAGTTTATATAGATTCAGGAGAAGAAAAAAATCTTGCAGATATTAATTACAATGTTTTCTTGAGTCCTATTGTTTCAGTCCTTAGATCCTTTACAAGAGATTAGGAGGATATAATTGAAAAATAATAAAATTAAAGCTAGAGATAGAAAAAAGAAAGGTGGATTTATAAGGCACTCCTATAATGCCAATAAATTCATATTTATATTTTTTATCTTTCTAGCTTTTTTATTTGTAGCACTAATATTTAAGCTTTTATATATTCAAGTTGTTCAGTCACAAGAATTAACTATAGCTGCTTTAAATCAGCTTACAAGAACAGAAGTTATAAATTCCAATCGTGGAATAATTTATGACAGAAATAATAAAGAATTAGCAGTTAATATAACTAAATGCAATGTTTTTTATAATATGGATTACTTGAAACAATCAAAAGATGAAAGTGATAGCGAATTTAAAAATAGAAAAAAAGAAATTTATGATGAAGATGCCAAAATTATTTCTGATATAACTGGTTTAGAATTTGATGAAATTAGAGATAAAATGGTAGGAGATAAAGTTGTAGGAGTTGCAACTAATATTGACCGTAATAAGGCGAATGAATTAAAGGACTTTAGAACAAAAATCATAAAAGAAAATCAAAGTAAAAAGAAAAATAAAAAATATAACTTAATGGCTATTTCAATTGATGATGTTACAAGAAGACTTTATCCTTTTAACAATCTGGCATCCTATATAATAGGTTTTACTAATGACGAAAACGTAGGACAATATGGAATAGAAGCAAGTTATGATGAAGAACTTTCTGGTATATCAGGGAAAAGTGTTTCTTTAAAGGACAATGCTCAAAATAAAATTCCGCTTACAGATGAAGAAACTTATGCTCCAAAAGAAGGTTATTCAGTAGTTTTGTCAATTGATTCAAATATCCAACAATTTGCAGAAACTGCTGCAGAAAATGCAAAAAAAGAAAATGAAGCCGACAGAGTTTCTGTAATTGTTCAAGACACTATGACTGGTGAAATTTTGGCTATGACAACTAAGGATGATTACAATTTAAATGATCCAAGAGGTCCGATTAATGAAAAACAAGAAGAAGAATGGAAAAATCTTGATGAAGATGAGAAAATGGATGTCCTCTATGAAAATTGGAGAGATTTTAATGTAAATGATCAATATGAACCAGGATCAACTTTTAAACTAATAACAGCAGCAGCTGCAATAGAAGAAAATACATCTCAGCCAGATTCACAATATACTTGTCAAGGTAGTATGAAAATTGGCGATAGAAAATTATCTTGTACAAGTCATACTAGAGGAAAGAAGAGCCTTGCTAAGGCAATAGAAGAATCTTGTAATATGACAATGATTCAAGTTGGAAGAGATTTAGGAGCTGAAAAATTCTTAAAATATATTAATGCTTTTGGTTTTGGCAAAAAAACAGGTATTGAGTTATATGGAGAATCAACTGGACTTATTCCATCATCAGCTAAGGATATTAGTAAAGTAAAACTTGCCACAATGTCTTATGGACATTCAATTGCAGTTTCTCCACTTCAACTAATAAATGCAGTTAGTGCAATATCAAATGGTGGATATTTAAACAAGCCAACTCTTGTAAAAGAGTTAGTAGATGCCAATGGAAATGTAATTGAAAAAAAGAAAACTGAGCTTAGAAGAAGAGTGATTTCAGAAGAAACATCTGAAAAGATGAAATATATGATGAAAAGAGTTGTAGATAAGGGAACTGGTAAACTTGCACAAGTTCCTGGCTATCAAGTTGGAGGTAAGTCTGGTACTGCCAATATTGCAACACCAACAGGATACTTAGAAGCCTACAATTCATCTTTTGTTGGAGTTGCACCTTTAAATGATCCAAGATTGACAGTTTTAGTTGTTGTAAATAATCCAAAGGGAGGAATCCTCGGTGGAGCAGTTGCAGCACCAGTAGTTCAAGAAGTTTTAAGTAAATCACTTAACTATATGAAGATTCAAAAAACTGAAGAAGTGGATGAGAAGGAAGATTTTATATCAGTTCCTGATGTTGAAGGTTTACTTTTAGAAGATGCTGGAAAAATTTTATTAAAAGCAGGCTTAAGATTTAATACAAATGCTGAAAAGGTAGAAAATTATTCTGTAGTAATAAACCAAAGTCCATCTAAGGGATCTAATGTAATAAAAGATACTATAGTTGATCTTGCAATTAATGATAAAGATAGCGGACTTTTAATAATGCCAAATCTATCTAAAAAAACTAGAAAAGAGACTGAATCTATTTTAAATTCAATGAATATAGAGTATAATATCAAAGGAAATGGCGACTTTGTAAGCCAAAGCCCTATGGCAGGAAAAAAATTAACTGGCGATGAAACAATTACTATAAATTATCAAAAATCTCATTATGAAGAATCTTCAGAAGAATCTTTAAATGAAGGAAATTTAAAAACAAATAATAAGAAAATTATAAATAATGAGAATTTAAAAGAAAAAAATTCTCACAAAAAGAAAAAATTGTTAAAAAATAATAAAAATAATTTAAAGGAAAATTCAATTAATAAAAAATCTAATAAAGAGGATAAAAATTAAAAAGGACTAGGACAGAAGTAATATGAATTATTTAGTAAATATAGGATTGGGATTAATTCTATCATTAATTTTAGGAAAGATTTTAATTCCAGTATTAAAAAAATTGCACGCAGGACAAAGTATAAGAGAAGAGGGACCTAAGAGCCACATGGTTAAAAGTGGAACACCAACTATTGGTGGACTTATATTTTTATTTTCTGCAATAATTACAACTTTATTAACAGGAAATTTTAAAGTTTCTGTATTCATGATACTTTTTTCTACATTAGCCTTTGGAGCAGTTGGATTTGTAGATGACTATATAAAAGTTGTAATGAAAAGAAATTTAGGACTCCGTGCTTATCAGAAGTTATTTTTACAAATTTTAACTGCTGTAATCTTAATTATTTATCAATATAATTCTAAACATATGGGCACAGATTTATATATTCCTTTTTTAAAAGATTATAGATCTATTGGAGTTTTTTATATTCCCTTTATAATTTTTGTTATAGTTGGAACTGTAAATTCTGTTAATTTAACTGATGGTCTAGATGGGCTTTCAACAAGCGTTACAATTATTTGTCTATTATTTTTTAATGTCGTGGCTGTAAAGTTTCAAAGATATGAAATAGCAGCATTTTCACTTGTACTTGCTGGAGCTTTAATTGGATTTTTATTTTTCAACAAATATCCAGCCAAGGTATTTATGGGAGACACAGGATCTCTTGCACTTGGTGGAGCTATTTCTGCAATAGCACTTCTTTTAAATGTACCTTTAATTCTTCCTATAGCTGGTGGAATATATTTTATAGAAACTCTATCTGTAATTATTCAAGTTGTAAGTTTTAAAACAAGAGGTAAGAGAGTATTTTTAATGTCACCCCTACATCATCATTTTGAACAAAAGGGTTGGCATGAGAAAAAAGTTGTAGCAGTATTTTCCTTAGTCGAACTTATACTTTGTATACTTTCATATTTAATTTTATTTTAGGTGATATACATGTTAGAAAACAAAAATATCTTAATAATGGGTTTTGGAGTAACGGGTAAGTCAAGCTTGAAATTTTTAAGGGAATTTCCAGTAAAAATTTATATTTATGACAAAAAAATTGATCTTCAAAGTTTAAAAGTAGATGAAGATTTTATTATTTTCAAAGATGAAGATTTAGACAAAATTGACTTAATTGTAAAAAGCCCTGGAATTTATCCTTTCGACGATCTTCTAGTAAAGGCAAGAGAAAAAAATATTGAAATAATTTCTGATATTGAGCTTAGCTACAGATATTTAAAAACAGATAATGTTGTTGCGGTAACAGGCACAAATGGAAAAACAACAACAACTACAATTGTTGGCGATATTTTAAAAAGAAAGGCAAAGACCTTTGTAGTTGGAAATATTGGCAGGGGAATTTTAGAAATTACTAAAGAAGCAAAAAAAGATGATTTTGTTGTAATAGAAGCATCATCCTTTCAATTAGAGGATACAATAAAATTTAAACCACATATTGCACTTTTAACTTATGTAACAAGTGATCACTTAGATTGGCATAAAACTACGGAAAATTACGTAAATGCCAAGTTTAAAATTTTTGCAAATCAAGATGAAGATGATTTTGCAATTTTAAATTATGAAGACAGAAATCTTGCAAAAAAACACAACATTAAGGCTCAAAAGTATTATTTTTCTATGGAAAAGATTTCTGAAAGGGGATCTTATTTTGAAGATGGAAAAATTTATTATAATGACGGCAAAAGTACTGAAGAGATTTTGGATGTAAAAGATTTAAAAATTCCTGGAGTTCACAATATAAAAAATGTAATGGCTGCTATTATAATAGCCAAACTTTTTGGAATTGATTCTAATACTATAAAAAGAAGCATTAGCTCTTTTACTGGAGTTGAACATAGAATTGAATTTGTTAGAGAACTTAATGGTGTAAAATATTATAATGACTCAAAGGGAACAAATCCTGACTCAACAGAAGTTGCAATAGCAGCAATGGATGGAGATGTAATATTAATTGCAGGTGGTTATGATAAAAATTCAAACTTTGATAATTTAATTGAAAAATCAAAGGATAAATTAAAAACTGTAATTTTATTAGGTGAAACTGCTGACAAAATTTCTAATTCTTGCAAAAAATCAGATGTAGAATTTTACATTGTAAAAGATTTAAACAAGGCAGTGGAGCTGGCAAAAAAATTAGCTGTTAAAGGAGAAGATGTACTTCTTTCTCCAGCCTGTGCTTCTTGGGATATGTATAGTAATTATGAAGCAAGAGGAAGACATTTTAAAGATTTAGTTAGAGAGTTGGTATAAATGAAATTAAAAAGGGATATTAAAGATGTAGATTTAGTGCTTTTAATTACCATGATACTTTTAATAGTAATTGGTTTAATAGCAGTAACCTCAGCATCTTTTCCCACTGCAAAAAAATACAATTTGAATAGTTTTCATTATCTAATTAGGCAGGGAGTATTTTTAATTTTAGGAATAATTGCCTTTATTTTTATAATGAGAGTGCCAAGGTCTGTAATTTATAAAAATATTACTTGGCTATTTCCCTTTAGTGTAGTATTAATTCTCTTATTATGGACTCCACTCGGTTCATCTACAAAGGGGCAAGCAAGATGGCTTGACTTTAGAGTAATACCTATAAAATTTCAACCATCAGATCTTTTAAAATTAACATCAATACTATACTTATCAAAATATCTTTCAAGAAATATTTACTCACTAAGAGAAGCTAAAACTTTTTTAATTGCAGTTGCTATAATGGGTATATCTGTTGTTCCCATAATGATAAAGGACTTTTCTACTGCTGTTGTTATAGGTGTCGCATTATTTGCAATACTTCTTGCAGCTGGAATTGACAAAAAGCAATTTTTATTTTTAGTGGTAATGGGTATTATCTTCATATGGTTAATTCTAAAAGATCCAGAGAATGAGTTTAGAATTAAGAGAATTTTAGGTTTTGTATCTGATTCTACTAATTATCAATCATCAAGTTTATATCAAGCTAGGCAGTCTCTTTATGCCTTTGCCCTTGGAGGATATTCTGGCGTTGGACTTTTTAGATCTCGTCAAAAATATACAAATCTTCCAGAAGCTTACACAGATTTTATTTTCTCTGTAATAGCAGAAGAATTTGGATTTATTGGAACTTTAATAATTATTTTACTTTTTATAATTTATATTTATAGAGGTTTTATGATTGCTTTTAAGGCTACAAATTATTTTGATAAATTTACAGCAATTGGTATGACAACTTATGTTGGTATTCAGGCATTTTTTAACATGGGTGTATGTGCAAAATTACTTCCTGTTACGGGAATCACACTGCCCTTTATATCCTATGGTGGAACTGCACTAGTAATGGCAATTGCATCTACAGCAATCTTACTGAAAATTTCGAAAGAAGGCACTATATGAAATATATTTTATCTGGTGGCGGAACTGGAGGACACATTTATCCAGCTTTAGCCATTGGAGAAGAAATAAAAAAACAAGATAAAGAAGCAAAAATTTTATATGTAGGCAAAAAAAACTCACTAGAGGAAGAACTAGCAAAAAAATATAATTTTGATTTTCAAGGTATAGATATTTCTGGACTTCCTAGAAAAAAATTAAATAAAGACACAGTTATAACTTTCTATAATTTGATGAAAGGTTTGAGACAGTGCACAAAGATTTTAAATGAATTTAAGCCAGATATTGTAATTGGAACTGGTGGATATGTTTGTGCTCCAATTGTTTTTAAGGCACAACAAAAAAATATCAAGACAGCAATCCAAGAACAAAATGCTTATCCAGGAAAGACTAACAAAATTTTGGCAAAAAAAGCAGACTATGTCTTTATAAACTTTATGGAAGCCAAAAAATATTTAAGCAATGAAAATATTATTTTTACAGGAAATCCAATTAGAGACGTTTTTTCACATCTTGATAGAAAAAAATCAAGAGAAGAATTAAAAATAAAGGATAATGAAAAATTTGTATTTTCCTTTGGAGGTAGTGGTGGACAAGAGTCTACTAACGATGCAATTCTAGAGATTCTAAACAAAAAGGAAAAATTACCTTTTAAATTAACACATGTAACTGGTAGAGAACACTATGACTATTTTATGGAAAAACTAAAAGAAGTTCCAGAAAATGTAGAAATATTAGACTACACACACAGAGTCTATGATTATCTTTCCAGTGCAGACCTTGTAATTGCATCATCATCTGCCATGACCTTGGCAGAAATTTCTGCTATTGGAATAGCATCAGTTCTAATTCCAAAGGCTTATACAGCTGGAAATCATCAGTATTATAATGCCATGAGTTACAGTAATATGGGTGCCAGTGCAGTAATTGAAGAAAAAGATTTAAATGGAGAATCTCTACTTAGAGAAATAAATAAAATATTAGAGAATGAAGAAGAAAGAAAGCTTATGGCAGATAACTCCAAAAAGTTAGCAAGTCCAGAAGCTGTTTCTAAAATAGTTGATATAATTTTAAAGTGATTTTATGAAAAAATTGGAAAAGAAAAAAAGAAAACTGAATAAGAAAAGGAAATATTTTAGAATCTTTACTAGGTTTTTTATATTTTTTTCCTTAATTTTTTTGATAATTTTTGCTCTAAAAAATTCTAATTTATTTAACATTAAAAATGTAACAATTGAAGGGAATAAAAATATAAGCAGAGCTACAATAAAAAAAGTTTCTGATTTAAAGATAGGGAATAAATATTTTCTTATTTCAAAAAGGGAAAGACTAAAAAGAATTAAGTCTCTTCCTTACATAAAAGAAGCGAAGATTTCTCACAGCATCTTAGGTAATGTAAAAGTTAATGTAACTGAAAGAACTCCATATTATCAAATGTATTCGAATGGATACCTTTTAATAGATGAAGAATTTAGAATTTTACAAAATTCCAAGAAAAAATATGATAACTTAGTTAATTTAACTGGATTTAATGTTGATAATCTTAAAGCTGGAAATTATATCTTATCTAATGCAGAAGACCAAGAAAAAAGAGACCTTCTTATTGAATTAAAAAAAGATGATTATTCTCTTCATGGAAATATTAGAGAAATTGAACTTATGGATTCAATAGCCACCTTTACAACAGTTGATGGAATAAAAGTTGAATTTGGATCTTATAGCAATTCTTCTTACAAATTAAAAATGTTATCTCTTATTTTAGATGACATAAAAAAGACAAATAAAAATGCTGTAATTATTCAAATGGAAAAAGGGGAAAGCCCAATTCTTATAACAGATGGTGAAAAAGAGGATAGTGACAGGAGCAGTAAGGAAAAAAACAAAGAATATAATAAAGAAAACAATGAAAAAAGTTATATAGAAAAGGAAAAAACTGATTAGGAGTAAATAAAAGTTAGCAAATGACCTTTATATATTGACTATTTAAGAGTATTTCTATAAAATAATAGTAATGAATATAAAAACAATTATATAGTATACGAGGAGGATGTTTATGTTGGAATTCGATATGGACCAAGACGAATTTGCCAAAATTAAAGTTGTTGGCGTTGGTGGCGGCGGAAATAATGCTGTTAATAGAATGATTGATGCAGGTGTAAAGGGTGTAGAATTTTTAGTTTTCAATACTGATAAACAAGCACTTAAAAATTCACTTGCTGAAAATAAGATTCAACTTGGTGAAAAAATCACTAAAGGTCTTGGAGCAGGTGCAAATCCTGAAGTAGGAGAACAAGCAGCAGAAGAATCAATTGATGAAATCAGAGAAGCTCTTGAAGGTGCTGACATGGTATTTATCACAGCTGGAATGGGCGGAGGTACTGGTACTGGTGCAGCTCCTGTTATTGCTGATGTTGCAAAAGAATTAGGTCTACTTACAGTAGGTGTTGTTACTAAACCATTTACTTTTGAAGGTAGAAAAAGAGCAAAATCTGCTGAATTAGGAATAAATGCTCTAAAAGGAAAAGTTGATACATTAGTTATAATTCCAAATGACAGACTTCTAAGTATTGCAGATAAAAAGACAAGTTTCTCTCAAGCTTTTGAAATGGCTGACGATATATTAAAACAAGGTATTCAAGGTATCTCAGATTTAATATCTGTTCCAAACTTAATTAACCTTGACTTTGCAGATGTTAAAACAATTATGTATGATAAGGGTGTTGCTCACATGGGTATCGGTCGTGCGTCTGGCGATGACAGAGCTACTGAAGCAGCTAAGCTTGCAATTAATTCTCCTCTACTAGAAACTTCTATTGAAGGAGCAAAATCTGTTCTATTAAACATTACAGCAGGATCAGACCTTGGTATATTTGAAGTTAATGAAGCAGCTGATTTAATTAGAGATTGTGTATCTGAAGATGCAAATATTATCTTCGGTGCAGGAATTGACGAATCACTTAAAGATGAAGTTAAAATCACTGTTATTGCTACAGAATTTGACCAATATAAAGACGAAAAGAAAGATAAAAAGGAAAACAAAACTGAACTTACAGGTAAAAATCCCATTGCATCACTTGAAGAAAATGATGAAGAAGATAATGGAGAACTTAAAATCCCTTCTTTCTTGAGAATTAATAGAAAATAATTAAAAGAAATTGGCAACTTAATTGTTGCTAATTTTTTTTTGCTTAAAATTAATTAAAAAAAATATTTTTAAAATTCTAAAAATAAATTTATATATAAAAATTTTAAAGCTAATAAAATAGATTTTTGTTTTATAAAGTCATTAATTGATTATTAAAAATTTAAGTGATATCATAAATCTAAATAGTCCTAGAGACTCTACTTAAATGAGGTGAAGACAATGAAATGTCCTTTTTGTGGATATGATGATTCAAAAGTTTTAGATACAAGACCTACAGATGAAGGTTATACAATTAGAAGAAGACGTGAATGTTTAAAATGTCAAAAAAGATTTACAACTTATGAAAAGATTGAAAAATCTCCAGTAATGGTTATTAAAAAAGACGGGAATCGACAAGCTTTTGACCGCGACAAAATAGTTAGAGGAATGATAAAGTCTTGTGAAAAGAGACCAGTTTCTGCTGATGAAATAGAAGAAGCAGTAAATAATATTGAAAAGAAAATTGAAAACTCAATGAGAAGAGAAATTACATCTCTTGAAATAGGAGATATGGTAATGGAAGAATTAAAGGATTTAGATGAAGTTTCTTATGTAAGATTTGCATCAGTTTATAGAGAATTTAAGGACCTTCAATCTTTTGTTGATGAGCTTGAAAATTTTGTAAAAAAGAAGAATTAAAATGGATTTATTTGAACTTAGCATGGAAAAAAATTTAATGAAGTCATCTCCACTTGCCGACAGGATGAGACCTAGAAATTTAAATGAATTTGCAGGTCAAGATCATGTAATTGGAGATGGAAAATACCTTTCAAGGTTAATTAAAAGTGACAGACTGGGTTCAATATTATTTTATGGACCTCCAGGAGTTGGCAAGACAACTTTGGCAGAAATAATTGCAAAGACAACAAACAAAAATTTTATTAAACTTTCTGCTGTAACTTCAAATTTAAAAGAACTGCGTGAAGTTTTGAAAAAAGCTGAAGATTCTATGAAGTTTCACAATATTTCTACAATAGTTTTTATTGATGAAATCCACAGATTTAATAAAAGTCAACAAGATGCACTTTTGCCCTTTGTGGAAAGAGGCGTAATAACTTTAATAGGAGCCACAACTGAAAATCCATATTTTGAAGTTAATAGAGCCCTTTTATCTAGGATGCAAATTATAAATTTACTTCCGCTTAAAGATTTAGATCTTTATAAAATGCTTGATATGGCATTAAAGGATAGGGAAAGAGGCTTTGGAAGTAAAAATATTGAAATTACAGACCTTGCAAAAAATATACTCATAAAAAATTCCAATGGTGATGGAAGATATTTATTAAATAGTTTAGAAATTGCTATTTTATCAACTGATGAAGTTGATGGGAAAATTTTTGTAGATGAGAATGTAATAAAAAATTCTCTTTTAATAAAAAATGTAAATTATGATAAGAATAATAATGAGCATTATGATACAATTTCTGCTTTTATAAAATCTATGAGAGGGGCTGACCCTGATGCAGCACTAATTTATCTTGCAAAGATGCTTGAAGGTGGAGAAGATATAAAATTTATTGCAAGAAGACTTATAATTTTTGCATCAGAAGATGTGGGAAATGCAAATCCACAGGCTATGATAATGGCTTCAGCTTGTTTTAACAGCATTAATACTGTTGGAATGCCTGAGGCTAGAATTATTTTGGCACAAATGGTAACTTATCTCGCTTCTTCAGAAAAATCCAATGCATCTTATCTTGGAATAAATAAAGCTCTGGAAGATGTAAAAAATGAAAACAATATAAATATTCCAAAAATTATAAGAGATAAAAACAATCCCCAAAATGAAACTAAAGAAAAATATTTAAATCCTCATAATTATGATAGTTCTTATGTAGAGCAAAAGTATATGCCAGATAATTTTATTGGCAATAAATATTATGAGCCTAAAAATATTGGTTATGAAATAAATATAAGGAATTATCTTGACTCTTTAAAGTGAGTTAAATTGACAAATGTGGGATTTAATTATATACTTAAACATTATGTAAGGAATACAAATTAGGAGGAATTATGTCAATTAGCATTAGAGATATTTTTAAAAATCCAGAAGATTTTTTAGATAAAGAAATAGTATTAAGTGGTTGGATAAAGACAAGTAGAGCTTCAAAGAATTTTGGTTTTATCGAACTTACAGATGGAACAGTTTTTAAACCAATTCAAGTAGTTTATGGAAAAGAACTTGATAATTTTGATGAAGTTGAAAAGTATCCAATTTCTTCTTCTTTAGAAGTTACAGGAAAAATTGTTAAATCTCCAGGTAAGAATCAATCTTTTGAACTTCAAGCAAATAAAATCCTTGCTATTTGTTCATCTGATCCATCTTATCCACTTCAAAAGAAGAGACATACAATGGAATATTTGAGGACAATTGCTCATCTGCGTCCTAGAGCAAACACATTTAATGCTGTTTTTAGAGTAAGATCACTAATTGCTTATGCGATTCACAAATTCTTCCAAGAAAAGGGATTTGTATATGTTCACGCTCCAATAATTACTACATCAGATGCTGAAGGTGCAGGAGAAATGTTCCAAGTAACAACTCTTGATATAGATAAGATTGCAAAGTCAGAGCCAACAGAAGTTGATTACTCAAAAGATTTCTTTAACAAGAAAACTCATTTAACTGTATCAGGTCAACTTGAAGCTGAAGCCTTTGCAGAAGCTTTCAAAAATATTTACACTTTTGGACCTACATTTAGAGCAGAAAATTCAAATACACAAAGACACGCTGCAGAATTTTGGATGATTGAACCTGAAATGGCCTTTGCAGATTTAAATGTAAATATGGACGTTTCAGAAGAAATGTTAAAATACATTATTTCCTATGTTCTTGAAAATGCTCCACAAGAAATGGAATTTTTCAACAACTTTATAGATAAGGGTCTTTTAGAAAGACTACAAAATGTTGTTGATAATGAATTTGCAAGAATAACTTATACAGAAGCTATTGAAATCTTAGAAAAAGCAGATAGAGAATTTAATTATCCAGTTAGCTGGGGAATTGACCTGCAAACTGAACATGAAAGATATATCACAGAAGAAGTTTATAAAAAACCAGTTTTTGTAACAGACTATCCAAAGGAAATCAAAGCTTTTTACATGTATGAAAATGAAGATAAAAAAACTGTTGCAGCAATGGATCTTTTAGTACCAGGTGTTGGGGAAATAATTGGTGGAAGCCAAAGGGAACACAGACTTGAAGTTCTTGAAGATAAAATGAAAAAAATTGGTATGAATATGGATACTTACGATTGGTATCTTGATTTAAGAAGATATGGTTCAGTTGTTCACTCTGGTTATGGCTTAGGATTTGAAAGAGCGGTAATGTATATAACTGGAATGAAAAATATTAGAGATGTAATACCATTTCCAAGAACAGTAGGAAATGCTGAATTTTAGGAGTTAATATGAATAAATATACACCAAGTGAAATAGAAAAAAAGTGGCAAGACTTTTGGGATGAACATCAATCCTTTGTCTGTGAAAATAATTCGGAAAAAGAAAAATTTTACGGACTTGTTGAATTTCCTTATCCATCTGGACAAGGACTTCATGTAGGACATCCAAGACCTTATACAGCTCTTGATATTGTTTCAAGAATGAAAAGAATGCAAGGTTATAATGTGCTTTTTCCAATGGGATGGGATGCCTTTGGTCTTCCAACAGAAAATTATGCAATAAAAAATAAAATTCATCCTGCTATAGTTACAAAAAATAATATTGCACATTTTAAAGAACAGCTAAAATCTATTGGATTTTCTTTTGACTGGTCAAGAGAAATTAATACAACAGATCCAGAATATTATAAATGGACACAATGGATTTTCCTTCAACTTTATAAGCATGGACTTGCTTACAAAAAAGAAATGCCAATAAACTGGTGCCCTTCTTGTAAAGTAGGACTTTCCAACGAAGAAGTTGTTGGTGGAAAATGTGAAAGATGTGGCGAAGAAGTTGTAAGACGTGTTAAAAGTCAATGGATGCTAAAAATTACTGAATATGCAGATAGACTTATTAATGACCTTGACGATTTAGACTTTATAGATAGAGTTGTCACTCAACAAAAAAATTGGATTGGAAGAAGTGAAGGGGCAAGTATAAACTTTTCCTTAAAAGATTTTGATGAAAAACTTGAAGTTTTTACTACTAGACCTGATACAATTTATGGTGCAACTTATATGGTAATTGCGCCAGAACATCCTTTAATAGAAAAACACGCAGATAAAATAGAAAATTTAGATGAAATAAATGCCTACAAAGAAGAATGTGCTAAGAAAAGTGAGTTTGAAAGAACTGAACTTGAAAAAGACAAAACTGGTGTGGAAATAAAGGGAATTAAAGCAATAAATCCTCTTACAAATAAAGAAATACCAATTTGGATTTCAGATTATGTTCTTATGACTTACGGAACTGGTGCAATTATGGCAGTTCCTGCTCATGATGATCGTGATTATGCCTTTGCAAAGAAATTCGGATTAAAAATTATCCCAGTAATCGAAGGTTCAGATGTAAGTGAAGAGGCAAACACAGAAACTGCTAGTGGAAAAATGATTAACTCTGGTATTTTAAATGGCTTAGAAGTAAAAGATGCTATTGCTAAGATGATAGATTACCTAGAGGAAAATAATCTTGGCGATAGAAAAATAAATTATAAGCTTAGAGACTGGGTTTTCTCAAGACAAAGATATTGGGGAGAACCAATTCCAATAGTTCACTGCGAAAAATGTGGTTATGTTGCTCTTCCAGAAGAAGAACTTCCACTTCTACTTCCAGAAGTTGAAAATTATGAACCAACTGATTCAGGTGAATCACCACTTGCAAAGATGACTGATTGGGTTAACACAAGATGTCCAAAATGTGGTGGACCTGCAAAAAGGGAAACTGATACTATGCCACAATGGGCTGGTTCATCTTGGTATTTCTTGAGATACACAGATCCACATAATGATAAAGAACTTGCAAGTAAAGAGGCTCTTGATTATTGGATGCCAGTAGACTGGTATAATGGTGGAATGGAACATACTACACTTCACTTATTATATTCAAGATTTTGGCACAAATTCCTCTATGACATTGGAGCAGTTCCAACTAAAGAACCTTATCAAAAGAGAACATCTCATGGTATGATTCTTGGTGGTAACAACGAAAAAATGTCAAAATCAAGAGGAAATGTTGTAAATCCAGATGACATTGTAAGAGAATATGGTGCCGATACACTTAGATGTTATGAAATGTTTATTGGTGATTTTGAAAAGCCAGTTCCATGGTCAGAAAATGGTGTAAAGGGCTGTAGAAGATTTTTGGAAAGAGTTTGGAATTTACAAGATATAGTTGTTGATGGCGATAAGTATACAGAAGATTTAGCTTCTGAAATTCACAAGACTATTAAAAAAGTTACTGAAGATTATGCTAATTTAAAAGCAAATACTGCCATTGCACAACTTATGACACTTTCAAATAATTTTAATTCTAAAGGTAAAATTACTAAAGAAGATTTTAGAACTTTCTTAATTTTATTAAATCCAGTTGCTCCTCACATAACTGAAGAATTGTGGGAAGTTTGCAATTTAGGTGGCATTCTTTCAGAACAAGTTTGGCCTAAATATGATGAAAAAATGACTATAGACGATGAAATTGAAATTCCAGTTCAATTTAATGGAAAAGTTAGATATACAATAAAAATTGAAAGAGATGCATCACAAGATAAAGTCTTTGAAGTTGCAGAAAATGATGAACTTTTTGCGAAAAACATTGAAGGAAAGAAAATTGTTAAGAAAATTTATATTCCAAATAAGATTGTAAATATTGTTGTAAAATAAAATGAAAAGCACTACACAGTGCTTTTCATTCTTTATGAGGAGTTTTTATGAATAGCATGACTGGCTACGGCCTTTTTGAAAAGAGAAGCGAGGATTTTTATATAAAGGTGGAAATGAAATCAGTAAACAATAGATACCTTGACATAAATGTTAGGATGCCAAATTCTATTATGTATGCTGAAGAATCTGTAAAGTCTTTTATAAAAAGCAAAATCAAAAGAGGAAAAGTAGATGTATTTATAAATTTTGAATATTTAGATTCTAGTGATGTAAAAATTGATGTTGACTATGAGCTTTTAAATAAGTATATTAGTATAAGTAAAGATTTACAGGAAAAATTTGGAGTTATAGATGACCTTTCCTTTTCAAAATTAATGGACGATTCAAATATTTTTAAAGCTCAGAAACAAGAATTTGATGGAGACTTTATAAAAGATGAACTTCTAAAGGTAGTTGAAATGGCATCAAAAGATTTTATAGAAGCAAGAAGCATTGAAGGCGAAAAAATTAAAGAGGACTTTCTAGTTAAACTAGAAGAAATAAGAAATTTAACTGCATTTATTGAAAAGAGAGCTCCAATTTCTCTTAAAGAAAATGAGAAAAGACTTAGGGATAGAGTTTCTGAATATTTAGACTCAAAGGAAATAGATGAAGATAGAATTTTGACTGAAATTGCAATTATGCTAGATAGACTTTCCATTGACGAAGAAATTACTAGATTAAAAATACATATAGATAATTTTAATGATATAATAAAGTCAAAGGGAGCCATAGGCAGGAAATTAGATTTTCTTATTCAGGAAATCAATAGAGAATCTAATACAATTGGTTCAAAATCAAATGACATCGAAATTACAAGTAAGGTTGTAATGCTTAAATCTGAAATTGAAAAATTGCGTGAACAAGCGCAAAATGTTGAATAGTTATTATTAGGATGGTGATGATTTGGACGGCGGATTTTTATTAGTTTTATCAGGTCCTTCTGGTTCTGGAAAGGGAACTGTAAGTGAAGCTCTCATGAAAAACAATGACGATATAATTTTTTCTACCTCTGTGACTACAAGAACACCAAGACCAGGTGAAGTTAATGGCGAGAATTACTTTTTTGCCACAAGAGAAGAGTTTGAAGAAATGGTAGAAAATGATGAGCTCTTAGAACATGCCTTTGTTCATACGAACTATTATGGAACCCCAAAAAAGTTTGTATTTGATGAAATTGAAAAGGGTGAGATTGTTCTTCTTGAAATTGATGTTCAAGGGGCTTTACAGGTAAAAAAGAAATATAAGGAAGCAGTTTTTATATTCTTAATTCCTCCAACTATGGACGAGCTTAAATCACGTCTTGTTAAGAGAGACACAGAAACGGAAGATGAAATAGAAACAAGGTATAGAAATGCCTTTAAGGAACTTGACTTTGTTGGCGAATATGATTATTTTGTTATTAATGATGTAATAGATAATGCCGTTAAGGATATTGAAACTATTATAGCAGCAGAAAAATTAAGGGTAAAAAGGCACAAGGATATAAAAAAAGAAGTTCAAGCAGAAGAGGAGAGAAATAAATGATAATACCATCTTTTAAAGAATTAAAAGAAGTGGCAGATTCTAGATATGAACTTGCAATTTTAGTTTCAAAAAGAGCAAGAAAATTAATTGACGGAAACCCACCACTTATTGATACAGATAGTGAAAAACCAGTAACAATTGCAATTGAAGAAATAATGGCTGGAAAAATTAAATTTGGCGATAAATTATCTGACTCTCAATATGAAAAGAAAATTGCAGAGGAAAAAGAAGAGTTAATTGAAAAAATTAAACAAGAAAAAATAAAAGAATTAAATTCAGAAGATCTAGAAGAGGAATAAAATGTTAAAAGGAAAAAAAATCCTTCTAGGTGTAACAGGTGGAATAGCAGCCTATAAATCTCCGGGAATTTGCAGTTTGCTTAGAAAATTAGGAGCTGAAGTTAAGGTTGTAATGACAAAAAATGCAACTGAATTCGTTAGACCTCTAACTTTTCAAACTATGTCAAATAACGTAGTCCACACAGAAATGTTTAATCAATTACTAAACATGGATGTGGAGCACATTTCATTAGCTAAATGGGCAGATATAATAGTTATAGCACCAGCATCTGCTAATTTAATTGGCAAATTTGCAAATGGCATAGCTGATGATATGCTAACTACAGTTTTAATGGCATCAAGGTCAAAAGTTATGCTTGCACCTGGCATGAATACTGTTATGTTAAATTCTGAAGCCAATCAAAAAAATATGGAAACTCTAAGAAAAAGAGGAATAATTATTTTAGATACTAAAGAAGATTTATTGGCTTGTAACGATTATGGTAGCGGAAAAATGTTAGAGCCAAGTGAAATTGTTGACGAGATAGATAGGGCTCTAATGGAAAAGGACTTAGAAGGTAAACATGTAGTTATAACTGCTGGTCCTACTGTTGAACCTCTTGATCCAGTTAGATTTATTTCAAATTATTCTTCAGGAAAAATGGGATATGCCTTGGCAGATAATGCAAAAAAAAGAGGGGCTAAGGTCACTCTTATTTCCGGTCCAACAAAAATTGATATTCCAAAAGTTGATAACTTTGTTAGGGTAAAAACTACAAGGGATATGTTTGATGCTGTAGGAAAATATTTTGATGACTGTGATGTTTTAATAAAAGCTGCAGCACCAAGTGATTATAGACCTAAATCTTACAGTGAAGAAAAGATTAAAAAGGGCAATGACAGTCAAATGAATTTAATTGAAATGGAAAAAAATCCAGACATAGCTGCTCATTATGGAAGTTTGAAAAAAAATCAAGTCATTGTAGGATTTGCTGCTGAGTCAACAAATATTTATGAATATGCCAAAGAAAAACTTGTAAAAAAGAATTTTGACATGATTGTTGTAAATAATATTAAGAAAAAGGGAGCAGGTTTTGGGACTGACACCAATATAGTTTCTATTATTAGCAAAAATAATACTGATGATTTAGAAATTATGAGTAAATCAGAACTTGCAAAGGAAATTTTAGATAGAGTAAAAAAACTTATGAGCTAGAGAAATCTAGCTCTTTTGTAGGTGAAGAATGTTCGCAGATATTTTTATAGAAAATAATTTTCAAAAAATAGATAAACTTTATACTTATATAGTTAATGATGATGTTAAGAGAGGTATGAGAGTTCTTGTTAATTTTGGCAAGTCTTACCGAGTTGGTATCGTCCTTTTTTTGCATAAAAATTATTCTGGTGATCATTTAGATAAGTTAAAAGAAATTCATTCTGTCTTAGATGATGAGCCAATTATTTCAAATGATTTAATTGAACTTGGCCTTTGGATGAAAAATAGATATTTAATTGGTTATTCAAAAGCCTTTGCACCAATTTTACCGCCAGGAAATTTGCAAAAAATAAAAAAGAAAATTATTGTAGAAAAATATCCTCAGGGAAAAGGACTTGAAGAATTAAATTCTATTAACCTTAATAAGTATTTTGAAGATTTAAATGAAGATGAAAAGAGAATTATAAAAAAATTAAGGGCAAAGGGCTTTATTAAATACATTTACGACTCATTAGTTGTTGTAAAGCCAAAGCTTGTAAATTTCCTTAAAGTTTCAGAAAATTTTGACCCAAAAAATTTAGAGGATTTAAGTGAAAAGCAGGCTCAAGTTTTTAATTTTATAAAAGAAAAAAAAGATGTCTCTCGTGTTGAAGTCATGTCTCTTCTTGGAATTTCTTATTCCCCAATAAAAACTTTAATAAAAAAAGATTTAATTTGTGAATATAAAAAAGAAATAAAAAGAGATCCAGTAGAAAAAATTTTTTCAGGAGAGAAATTGGTCTTAAACGAAGAACAACAAAATGCGCTTACTAGTATTAACAATACTAAAAAAGTTGTATCTCTTTTACATGGACTAACTGGAAGCGGCAAGACTGAAGTCTACCTTAATCTGTCATCAAAAATAATTGAAGAAGGCGGAGAGGTTATTGTTCTTGTACCAGAAATTGGTCTCACTCCCCAAATGATTGAAAGGTTTAAAGGAAGGTTTGGCGATAGGGTTGCAATAATTCACTCAAAACTTTCTTCAGGAGAAAGATATGACGAGTACAGAAAAGTCTTAAATGGCGAAGTTAAAATTGTTGTAGGAGTAAGAAGCGCAGTTTTTGTTCCATTTAAAAATCTAAAAATGATAATAATTGACGAAGCTCATGACTCATCCTATGAATTTCACGATAATTTAAAATACGACACCATTGAAGTTGCAATAAATAGGATGAAGAATAAGGGAAAAGTTGTCCTTGGTTCTGCAACACCATCTGTTGAATCCTATTTTTATGCAAAAAAAGATTTTTATAATTTATGTGAATTAAAAAATAGGGCAAAAAAGGGAGCCTTTCTTCCAGATACAAAAATTGTGGATATGAGAGACGAGCTAATAATGGGAAATATTTCTATTTTTAGTAGAGAGCTCAAAAGTGCAATTGAAGAAAAATTAAAAAATAAAGAGCAGATAATTTTATTTTTAAATCGTCGCGGTTTTTCTAATTTTATTTCTTGTAGATCTTGTGGAGAAGTTATAAAATGTGACGAATGTGATATATCAATGACCTATCATAAGGCAAAAAATAGGCTCATCTGTCATTACTGTGGAAGTACAAAAGCCCTTCCAAAGGTTTGTCCAAGTTGCGGTTCGAAATTTATTAAGCAGTTTGGAGTAGGAACACAAAAAGTTGAAGAAGAAGTAAAAAAATTATTTCCACAGGCGAGAGTTCTTCGAATGGATAGAGATACAACAACAAAAAAAGATTCCTATGATAAATTTTATGAGATTGTGAAAAATAGAGAAGCTGATGTAATTATTGGAACTCAAATGGTTTCCAAGGGCTTTGACTTTGAAAATGTAACTCTAGTTGGAATTGTGGCAGCAGATATGTCTTTATATATTTCCGACTACAAGGCCAAGGAAAGGACCTTCCAACTTATAACTCAAGTTTCTGGTAGAGCTGGTCGCGCATCAAAAAGAGGACAGGTAATTATTCAAACTTATAGTCCAGATAGCGAAATTATAAAATATTCTGCAAGCGGTGACTATGAAGATTTTTACAATTATGAAATTGAAGAGAGAAAATTGTTTCTGTATCCACCCTATACAAAATTAATTGAGCTTGAATTTTCATCTTTTGACGAAAAATTAACTGAAGTTTGGGCAGAAAAATTTTTAAGACAAATGTCTCTTGACATAAAAAACTTAGATTTAATGCTTACAAAATTTATTAAGCTGCCAAAGATAAAAAACATAAATAGAACTAAATTTTCAGTAAAGGTGAGACCAAAGGATTTACCTTTGTTAATAGATGGGCTTAAAAGGGTAATTATTAACAGTAAGATAGAAGAAGATAATAAAGTATTTTTAAATATAGAATTTAGGTGATTAAATGGCAATTAGAAAAATTAGAACAGATGGAGATCCAATACTTAGAAAAAAATCAAAAAATGTATCAAATTTTAACGATAGACTAAAGGTTTTAATTGACGATATGTATGAAACTATGGATGTAGCTTATGGCGTTGGTCTTGCTGCACCACAAGTTGGAATTTTGAAAAGACTTATTGTAATAGATAATAGAGATGAAGAAGATGGCAAGAGATTTTACATGATTAACCCTGAAATTTTTGAAAAAGAAGGGGAAGAAGTTTCTATGGAAGGCTGCCTTTCTGTTCCTGGAAAACAAGGCACTGTAAAAAGAGCAAAAGATATAAAAGTAAAATACAATGATATAGATGGCGAAGAAAAAATTATGGAAGCTGAAGACTTTTTAGCTAGAATTATTCAACACGAAGTTGATCACTTAGACGGGGTTTTATACACAGACAAGGCAATTGAAATGTATGAAGCGGAGAGTGAAGAATAATGAGATTTATTTTTATGGGAACACCAGAGTTTTCTGTTCCTATTTTAGATAGACTTCATAAACTAGGTGAAGTTGTCCTTGTAGTTTCCCAAGAAGATAAGAGAAAGGGAAGAGGCAAAAAATTCACAAAAACTCCAGTAAAAGTTAAAGCAGAAGAACTTGGTCTTGAAGTTTTTCAACCTCATGATGTAAATTCAGATGAGTCCGTAGAAAAATTAAGAGAAGTAAATGCAGACATAATAGTTGTCGTTGCCTATGGACAAATTTTAAAGAGGGAAATAATTGAACTTCCAAAAAAATACATTGTAAATGTTCATGCATCACTACTTCCAGACCTTAGAGGAGCGGCTCCAATAAATAGAGTTATAATGGAAGGCAAAGAGAAAACTGGAGTTAGCCTAATGAGAGTGGAAGAAGGTCTTGATTCTGGCGCTGTTTCTTCAGTAAAAGAAATTGAAATAAAAGATATGAATGCAGGGGAGCTTGAAGATAAACTTTCTATTATGGGTTCAGATCTTATAGAAGAATTTATAAAAGCTGTGGAAGAAGATAAAGTTAATTTTACTCCTCAAGATGATTCAAAAAAAACTTATGCCAAGAAAATTTTAAAGGAAGATTTACTTTTAAACTTTTATGACAAATCAGAAAATATTGTAAATCAAATAAGAGGTCTTAGTCCACATTATGGAGCAAAGTTTACTTATGATGACAAGGTCTATAAAATTTTTGATGCAGAAGAGATAGATTATTCATCAGATAAAAATCCAGGAACAATTTTAAAATCAGATAAGGAATTAATTATTAAAAGCTTAGAAGGCGCTATTTCTGTAAAAAAAATTCAAGCACCAGGAAAGCGTGCCATGGGAATTGACGATTTTCTTCGAGGAAATAAATTTGAAGAATATTATGTGATTGGAGGAAAATAATGTATCCATATTATTACGGTTTTGATTACACTTATTTTATTTATATACTTCCAGGTTTAATTCTTGCACTGTATGCACAGGCGAAGATAAGTTCAGCCTATGAAAAGTATAGTAAAATTGGATCATCCACTAATTTAAGTGGAGCTGAAGTTGCAAGAGAAATTTTAGATAGAAATGGACTTAATTATGTAAAAATAAATATGGTTGATGGAAAGCTTTCGGACCACTATGACCCTAGAGATAAAACTCTAAATTTATCTCGCGATGTCTACTATAAAAATTCTATTGCATCAGTTTCTATTGCTGCTCACGAAGTAGGTCATGCAATTCAAGATTCAGTAGAATATGTGCCATTAAGAGTAAGGGCAGCCTTAGTTCCTCTTGCAAATTTGGGAACACAAATTTCCTTCTTTTTAATAATACTTGGATTTTTCTTCTCAGTATTTTTTACAAAACTGGGCATTGCCTTATTTTTCTTTGCAGTTTTATTTCAAATTGTTACACTTCCTGTTGAGTTTAACGCCTCAAATAGAGCAAAAAAAGAGCTTGCCAATGGAATTATTTCTGATGAAGATTTAACAGGTACAAGAAAAGTTTTAAGTGCAGCAGCACTTACTTATGTAGCATCAACAATAGTTGCTATAGGACAATTTTTGAGATTACTTAGCATATTTGGAAGAAGAGATTAATGAAAAATACTAGAGAAAAAGCATTACAGATTATTAACGATGTCCTCTACAAGGGGGCATTTTTAGAAGAAAGTCTTGAAATTTTAAAAAAATCAAATATAGACGATAGAGACTACAATTTTATAAAAGAAATAACTACTGGTGTAATTCGAAATAGGTCCTATTTAGATTATGTAATAAAAATAAATTCAAGCGTAAAGATTAAAAGGATTCATAAAATTATTTTGACTATTTTAGAGATGGCTATATATCAAATGTATTTTTTGGACAAGGTTCCAGATTATTCAATTGTAGATGAATCTGTAAATCTTGCAACGATTTATGGCAATAGAGGTTCAATTTCCTTTACCAATGGAATTCTTAGAAGTATTTCGAAAAAAGATGCACCACAAGTAAAAATTGAAGATAGTATAGATAATTTGTCAGTATATTATTCTCATCCAAAATTTTATACAGAATATTTTTATAAAAATTATGGAGAAGATTTTACAAAAAGGCTTTTAAAAGCCAACAATGAAAAGCCACCTTTTACAATTAGAGTAAATACTTTAAAGACCAAAAGAAGTGATTTAATTAAAAATTTAACTGAACTTGGTTTTGAAATAGAAGAAACTATTTATGATAATGCCCTAAATATTTTAAACCCTAAGGGTATAATTGACACAAAATACTTTGAAGAGGGATATTTTTATGTGCAGGATTTGGGCTCAATTTTAGTCGCAAGCTTTTTAAATCCAAAAGAAAATAGCTATGTCTTAGATTTATGTGCAGCTCCAGGTGGGAAATCCACTCATCTTTCAGAAATTATGAATAATAGTGGAAAAATTATTGCCTGCGATAAATCTAAAGGAAAAATAAAGTTAATTGAAGAAAATGCAAAAAGGCTTGGTGTAAAAAATATTGAGACTCTAGTTAATGATGCCACAATTTTAAATGAGGACTTTATAAATAAATTTGACTATGTCTTAGTAGATGCACCTTGTTCTGGAATTGGACTTTACAGAAAAAAACCTGACATAAAATGGAATAAGGACATAGAAGACATTAGGGAGCTTTCTAAAATCCAAACTGAAATATTAGATAAGGCAAGTAAATATTTAAAAGATGGTGGAAATCTTTTATATTCAACTTGTTCTTTATCTAAAATAGAAAACGAAAATGTAGTAAATAAATTTTTAGAAAATAATAAAAATTTTAAAATTAAAAAATTAAGAGACAGAGAAGTTTTAAAACTATTTCCATCAGAAGATGGAAGTGATGGTTTTTCTATTACTCTTTTTGAAAAAATTGGACTGTGATTTATTCACAGTCTTTTAAATTTTAATTTATTTTTTTAATTATATTTTTAATTGTTGTAGTCTAATGGTATAATGAAAAGATGAATAGGTGGTTTAATGGAATTAAATTCTATGTATGAAGATGAGCTGCGTGAATTTTTTGTAAATAAGGATGAGAAAGCTTTTAGAGGCTCTCAACTTTTTACATTTTTTCATGATAAAAAGAGATATGATATTGAAAACTCAAATCTTTCAGATAAAGCAATCTCCATAATAAAAAAAGAAGAAATAAATAAAGTTGAAATTTTTAAAATTTTCGATTCAAAATTAGATGAGACAAAAAAATTTCTATTTAAATTAAAAGATGATAATTTAATAGAGGGTGTTCTCATGGAATATAAGCATGGCTATTCTCAGTGTATATCAACTCAAGTTGGATGTAGAATGGGATGTAATTTTTGTGCCTCAACAAAATCTGGACTGGTGAGAAATCTTACGGCGGCAGAAATGTTAGGTCAAGTTTATGAGATTGAAAACACTTTAGGCATTAAGGTTTCTAATTTTATTTTAATGGGAAGTGGTGAGCCACTAGATAATTTTTCTGAAGTTATTAGATTTATAAGATTACTCCATGATGAAAAGGGACACAATACAAGTTATAGGAATATTACAATTTCCACTTGCGGCGTGGCAGATAAGATTTATGAACTTGCAGATATGAATCTTCCAATTAATCTTGCAGTGAGCCTTCATCAAACAAATGACAATGATAGATCAGATTTAATGCCCATTAATAGAAAATTTAATTTAGATGAATTGAAAAAATCTTTGGAATATTATATAAAGAAAACAAATAACAGAATAACCTTTGAATACACTTTAATTAAAAATCAAAATGATAGCAAAAAAAATATTGACGAACTTTATAATTTTGCAAAAAATATGAAGTGTCATATTAATTTAATACCATTAAATCCAATTGATGAATTTGATGAAAAAAGACCTTCTAAATCTGAAATAAATATTTTTAAAGAAAAACTTGAGAAGAAGGGCTTTAATGTTACAATTAGACGAGAACTCGGAAGAGACATCAGCGCTTCATGTGGACAACTAAGGCGCAAGGTTGAGGTGAAATAAATGAAAGTTGTGTCAGCAACAAATGTAGGAAACTACAGAAAAAATAACGAGGACAGTTATTTAATAAATGAATCAAAAAATTTATATATTTTAGCTGATGGAATGGGTGGACATCTTGCTGGTGAAAGGGCTTCGAAGATGGCAACGGAAATAATCGCATCAGATTTTGAAAATGCCAGGGAAGTTAAAAAGATTGAGGATGCTATTGAGATTTTATCATCTTCTATTAGAGATGCCAATCGCAAAATTTTTATAAGCTCTGAAGAGCATGAGGATTACAGAGGCATGGGTACAACCTTATCTTGTGGAATAATCCTTGGCGATGTTTTAGTATATTCCAATATTGGTGATTCAAGAATTTACAAGATAAATAGAGATATGGAACAAATAACAAGAGATGATTCCTTTGTAAACTATTTAATGGAAATCGGAGAAATTACTGAAGAAGAGGCAAAAGTTCATCCCAAAAAAAATGTGCTTACAAAAGCTATGGGAACAACAGAGGATATAGATGTTTCAGTAAACACTTTGAAGATAGAAAAAAATGACATATTTTTATTTTGTTCAGACGGACTTACGAATATGATTCCTGATGAAGAAATTTTCAAAATAGTAAAAGAAAATACTCCTGAAGTTGTAAAGGATAAACTTTTGGATCTCGCCCTTGAAAATGGCGGCATGGATAATATTACATTTATTTTAGTATTTAATGAGTAGGTGCACAATGATAAATAAAATTTTAGCAAATAGATATGAAATATTAGAAAAAATTGGCACAGGCGGCATGGGTAATGTATTTAAAGCTCATGATAGAAAGCTTGATAGAATTGTTGCCATTAAGGTTTTAAAATTAGAATACAACGAAGACAATAATTTTATTAGAAAATTTAAGAGAGAGTCTCTTGCGGCAGCAAGTATTTCTCATCCAAATATTGTAAGTATTTATGATGTTGGTACAGAAATAATTGAAGACAAAGAAGTTCATTACATTGTCATGGAATATATTGATGGAAAAACTTTAAAAGATTTAATAAATGATGAGGGAAGACTTTCTGAAAAGAGAGCATTAAACTACTGCATTCAAATTGCAGAAGCTTTAAAGGTTGCTCACTCAAAACATATTGTTCACAGAGACATTAAATCTCAAAATATAATGGTAACTCGTGATGACAGGATTAAAGTTACAGACTTTGGTATTGCAAGAGTTGCTGATAATACAACTGTTACTGCAACAAATGCTGTAATGGGATCAGTCCATTATTTTTCTCCAGAACAAGCTAGAGGTGCAAAAGTTGATAACAGATCAGATATTTATTCTCTAGGAATAGTTCTTTTTGAGATGCTAACGGGAAGACTTCCTTTTGATGCAGATAATCCTGTTTCAGTTGCCCTTATGCAAGTTCAATCACAAATGCCAAAGCCATCTGATTTTATTAAGAGTATAGATCCTTCTGTAGATGCTTTAGTTTTAAAAATGACAGAAAAGAATCCTGATGATAGATATAGAGATGTCTTTGATTTAATTAAAGATATAAAAGATTATACAATTGGAGCCAAAACTTTTTCTGTAAAAAGAGATTATGAAGAAGATGATAGGACTGTCGTAACTCCAGTGGTTAATAGAAAACAAAATAGAAATCATTCCAACAATTTAGATAATGATAGACAAAAACCTAAAAAAGTTGTGAAAAAGAAAAAATCGGCAGCGCCGGCTATACTAGGAATTTTTTCCGCTATAGTAATAATTGCTTTATTAATTTACGTTGTTCCTAAAGCTATAAAGGGAATGAAAAATAGCGATGTAGTAGAAAAAATTGCTGTTGAAAATTACATTGGCAAAACTAGAGAAGAAGCTAAAGAATTAATTGAAGCACAGGGACTAGTTTTAGATGTAAATACAGTTGAAAATGAAAATGAACCTGATGGAGTTGTGCTTGGTCAAAAGCCTGAAGAAGGAACATCAGTTGATAAAGGATCAACTATTACTCTAGAAATTAATGAGCTTCCTGATTCTGTTCCAGTTCCACCTCTTAAAGGACTAACTAAAGAAGAAGCACAAAAAACTCTTGAAGATAATTCCCTAAAACTTGGATCTGTTGAAGAAGAATTCAACGAAGAAGTTGAGGAAGGAAAAGTTATCTATTCAAATCCAGACGGTGGTTATTCTGTAAAAAGAGGCACAGCAGTAAAGATTATAGTTTCAAAGGGAATTGATAAAACTCCTGTTGTTTTAAGCGACTACAAGGGAATGGACCAAGATGTAGTTGTAAATCAATTAAAGAGTTTTGGCTTTACCGTTGTAATTGAAAATGGATACAGCAACAAAGTTGCTGAAGGTCAAGTTTATGACATGGATCCAAAGCCAAATCAAAGTGTAGAAAAGGGATCAACAGTTACTCTTTTCATTTCTAAGGGTTCAAAAAATGACCAAGAAGAAAATGATGAAAATGATAATAAACAAAATGATGATAGTTATAACAAAGTAAACCATGTCAAAGTTAAAGTTCCAGATGATGGATCAACACACAATGTTTCAGCTGAAAGAGTAAAAGACGGAAGTGGAAATAAAATTGGTGCAACTTCAGTTTGGAATTACAATGTTGATGGCGGAGATGTCAGTAATGTTGAATTAATTGGTCCTGGCGAATATAACATTTATGTTGATGGAAATCTTGTTAAAACTGAGAAAATAAAATAATGATAGGAAAAATTATTAAACTTACAGGTGGTTTTTACTATATAAAATCTGGCGACAAAGTTTTTGAAAGTAGGGCTAGAGGAAATTTTAGACATACTAAAGTAGAACCCATTGTAGGTGATGATGTAGAATTTAAATATGAAGAAAAAACTCTGGGATATATTGAAAAAGTATATCCCAGAAAAAATATGCTCACAAGACCAAAGGTAAGCAATGTAGATTTGGCTCTTATTGTTATACCAGTGCTAGATCCAAAGTACAATCTTGTAATAATAGATAAGACCATTATTCAAGCTGAGTATCAGGGTATTGATCTTGCAATAATTATTAATAAATCAGACTTAGATAGAAGTAGCGCAGAAGAGCTTACAAAAATCTATAAAAATTCTGGATTTAAAACTTTTATGATTTCAAATAAGGATGATAACATAGAAGATTTAAGAGACTATCTTCACGGAAAGACAGTTGCCCTTTGTGGAGTATCTGGTGCAGGAAAGTCTACTATTACATCTAGAATTTTAAATAAAGAAGTAGAAGTAGGAAGAGTTTCTGAAAAAACTAAGAGGGGTAAACACACCACTAGACACACAGAAATACTCTATAATGATGATATTTATATTTTTGATACTCCTGGCTTCTCTTCCTTATCTTTAAAAATAGAAGCTGATGATTTAAAAAATTATTTTAGAGAATTTAAAAAGTTTAACAATTGCAAATTTAATAATTGCAATCACATAAAAGAGCCCAAATGTGCTGTTAAAGATGCAGTAGGTAGGGGCGAAATAGAAAAGTCAAGATATGAAAATTATCTATATATTTATAATGAATTAAAAGAAAAAGGAGAATATTAATGCTTTCACCTTCCTTGCTTTCAGCAGATTTTACAAATTTAGAAAAGGAATTTAAAATTATGAATGAAGAAAAAGTTGACTTCATTCATCTTGATATTATGGATGGAAATTACGTGCCAAATATTTCCTACGGTCCAGGAGTGGTAAAAAAGCTTAGACCTCTAACTGATATTCTTTTTGACACACACCTAATGATTGAAAGACCAGAAAATTTTATTGAAGACTTTGTTGAGGCAGGCTCAGATATAATTACAATTCATCCAAGTACAACAAAGCATCTTGATAGAACTTTATCTCTTATAAAATCTTATGGCAAAAAGGCAGGTCTTGCACTAAATCCTGGAGATAGTCTTGATATTCTTGATTACAATATAGAAAATATTGATTTAGTTTTAATTATGAGTGTCAACCCAGGCTTTGGTGGACAAAAATTTATTCCATCTGCCCTTAGAAAAATTAGTGATGTAAAAAAATTAATTGAAAAAAGAAATTTAAAGACTTTAATAGAAGTTGACGGTGGAATTAAACTTGGTAATGCAAAAGAAGTTTTAGATGCTGGCGCTGATATTTTAGTTTCTGGTTCAGGAATTTTTGAAAAGGGCAGAACTAGAGAAAATATCAAGGCTTTTAAGGAAATATTATGAAAAAGGCACTTTTAATTTCAGCTGGAAGACAGGTTTCAAAAGAATTAATTGAAAAATATACAGATAGATTCATTATAGTAGCTGACGGTGGAGCAAGGCTTTTAAAAAAGTATAAAATAGGGGCAGACCTTCTACTTGGAGACTTAGACTCTATTGATGATGAAGCAATTACTTATATAAAAGAGCATAATATTAAAATAAAGAAATTTCCTACAAAAAAAGATTTTACTGACACTGCACTTTGTGTGGATTATCTTTTAGAGGAAGGCTATAAGGATATAGTTATTATTGGTGCACTTGGCACAAGGCTTGACCACGAACTTGCAAATTTATTTAACTTAAAAATGCTTTATAAATTAGGAGTTTCTGCAAAAATCATTGACGATTACAATGAAGTCATATATGCAGAAGAAGGCGTCTATGAATTTGAAAAGTCTGATAAAAAATATTTTTCTCTTATAAATGCAGGAGATAAAATGAGTTTTACTACTAAGGGTCTTTATTATGAAGTCGAAGATCTTGAAATAAATTCCCTAAATTCAAGTAGAGCTGTAAGCAATGTTATGCTTGGCGATAAGGCGACAATAAAAATAAATTATGGCTCAGCTTTTATCATTCAATCAAGAGATTAATTAAAAAATAATTTAAAAATTTAAAGATGACAAAAACCAGTTATGTAAACTGGTTTTTTTTATTACTTAAATTTATTATTTTTCGTCCTTATAATACATTTTGTAATGTTTAATTGATCCGTACTTTCTCTTTAGATAAGTAATTTTTCTACTTACACTGAAGTCTTTATTGTTATTAATTGTAAACTCATAACCATTTTTTAAAAGTTCATCAATTGTCTTGTGGTATTTTTTATCTGTATACATTTTTAAAAGTTTTGGATGAGCATTCATCCAAATTTTTGAAGTATCTTTGTGATAATAAACTTCTTCTTCAAAACCCAAATCTAAAAGGTCTCTTAAATAAAAATCTAAAACATTTACTCCACCTACAGCCATAAAATAATGGCTTTGTGGAAGTCTTAAATTCATTTCAAAGGCCTTGTAAGTGTTATCTCTTGGATCAAACTTTAAATCAATATTTGAAAAACCTGTATAATGAATAGATTCAAGTTTTTCCTTATAAAATTTAAAAAGTTCAGGCATATATTTTGTATATATTGCATCGTTATTTCCAATTCTAAGTGGAAGAGGGTCTGCAAGAAGAATTTGTCCATAAACCATCATTCGTACTTTTCCATTTTTGTCACAATAAGCATTAAAAGATGCTTGATTTGATGCAGGTCCTGGTATAAATTCTTGGACTAACATTGTGCCTTCATAATGGTTATCGTCATAAATTGTTTCTACAACAGATTTTAGTTCTTCAAAATTATGAATTGTATAAACTTTATACTTATTAGGAAAAGATAATTTCACATAAGAAATAGAATCATTGGGCTTTAGTATTAGTGGAAATTGTAAATCAAGACACTCAATTTCTTTAGAATTATTTATGATGGCAAATTTTGGATAAGGAATGCCAAGCTCCTGGCAAGACTTATAAAAATCAATTTTATTTTCTAATTTTTCATTTAATTCTGTTGAAGGTGTGTTGAATCTATAATACTCTTTAATTTTTTCCTTATTGTTAGAAAGTAGCTTTGAATATTCATCTCCACAAGGGATTGTTATTAGAGTTGCATCTTTATTTTCTTTTGCAAAATTTATCATTTCTTTTACAAAAATTTTATCATCAGAAAAATTTTCAATGATTTTTCTCTTTAAAATTTTTGAATTGTCAGTGGCTGGTAAAGCTTTTTGGCAGAAAACATTGGAAATTAAATCGTAATTATCATTTAATATACGAGCAATACCATAGGCATTTTCATCAGAGCCAAGAATTACAAACTTTACATTTAATTTTTTTAGTATATCTTTAGAAATATTTTTCATTTTTCTCCTCACAATAGGTCTATAAATTAACTTATATTATACACTAGAGAATAAAATTATTTAACTTTTACAGGAAAATGCATTGTCTTTATCCTTCCAATAGGAGACAATTTCTCTAATGTCATCTTTATTTACAATTTTTCTATCAATATCTTTTAAGTTTTTTTCAATTTCAGAAATAACAGAAAGTTTATCTGCACACCATTTCGGTTCAAAAAGTTTTTTCTTAGGTGGATCACCTGTAATTCTATGTATTACAGTTTTAGGATCTATATTTTCTATGGCATATATTAAAAAATCCACGTATTCTTTTTTTGACAGTATTTTAAAATTTTTATTTTGATACAAGTTATATATTGGGCTGTCTTTTAAAATATACAAATTGTGAAATTTAACTCCAAAGGGAACAAGATCTTTTATATATTTAACAGTTTTTTTATAATCAATTTCATCTTCAAAGGGCAGGCCAATAATTGCGTGAATTAAAAATAATAAATTTTCATCCTTTAATTTTTCTATAGTTTCATTGAAAATTTTATGAGAATATCCTCGATTTATGAGTTTAATAGTTTTTTCATTTACACTTTGCATGCCAAGTTCAAGCCACAGTGTTTTTTTGTAAGAAATTTCCTTTAAATATTTAATTTTTTCTTTGTCGAGACAATCGCATCTTGTAGCAATTGAGATTGCAGAAATATCGTCTCTATTAGCAATTTCATCGTAAATATTTTTTAAAGATTCAAGAGAAGCATAGGTGTTGGTAAAATTTTGAAAGTAGGCAATATAATTTTTTGCCTTCCATTTTTTCTCCAAAAAAATTTTTTGAGAATCTATTTGATTAGCTAAGGATAAATTTTTAGATGCAGCAAATTCTCCACTTCCCTCATCAGAGCAAAAAATACAGCCAATATCAGATAAAGTTCCATCTCTATTGGGACAGGAAAAACCAGCATCTAAAGAAAGTTTTACACTTTTCCCAGAAAAATATTCACGAAAAAAATCATTAAAGGATAAAAATCTTCTCATTAAATCACCAAATATATTATATATTCTTTTAAAAATTATTTCCATGACTTTGAAATTATTAAAAATACTATATAATATAATAAGAATTGAGGTTTATATGGACTTAAAGTTTAAAAATTATTTAATTTTAGCAGAAGAATTTTTATTAGATAAAGACTTAGATAAAGCAAAGGATTTATTGCTTAAATCTTTAAAATTCACATGTGAAAAAGATATTGACGAGAAAATTTCTGTCTATTTTGAATTATCTGACATATATCTAAAAAAAGAAAATTACCATGAGGCAAAAATTTATTTTGAAAAAATTTTAAGCTTAAAAGAAATGGCGGGAGCCTATTATGGTCTTGCCATTACAAATGATTTTTCTAAGGGAGATATAGATTATTCTATAAAAAATTATAAAAGGGCAATTGAACTTGATGAAAATTATGACAGAGCCCATTATTATCTGGCCCATGCCTACGATAAAATTGGAAAGACAGATCTTGCTATAGAGGAATTTAAAAAAGTTCTCGCTATAGACGAATATGATTTTGTAACTTATAATGATTTAGGTTCAATTTATGAAATAGAAAACAAAAATGCTTTGGCAGAAAAATTTGTAAAAAAATCTCTGGAGATAAATCCAGATTATGGCAGAGCCCTATACAATATGGGCGTTCTATCAAAAAAGAAGGGCGACAATTCTTTGGCTTTAAAATATTATTATGAGGCAATTGACAAATTTGAAGACCCCTTTTTATTTTTAAATATGTCTGCAGTATATATTGAAGAAAAAAATTATAAATCTGCTATAAATATTTTAGATAGAGGACTTTTGGATTTTCCAAATTCTGTAAATCTACACTATAATAAAGCTTGCTCTTTTTCTTTATTAAATGATAAAAAAAGGGCAAAGGAAGAATTAAAAATAGCAATAGAAATAAATAAGGATGCCTATAAGTGGGCAAAGACGGACAATGATTTATGTGATATTGTAAAGGAGTTAAAATGATTATTATTAAAACAGAAGAAGAAATAAAAAAGATGCAAGTTGCAGGTAAAGTTTTATCTGATGTGCACCACAAGCTTAGAGATTTTATTAAACCTGGTGTAAAAACTATTGAAATTGATAGATTTGTAGAAAATTATTTAAAGGAAAGAGGGGCTTATCCTGAACAAAAGGGATATGAAGGTTATCCTTATTCAATTTGTGCTTCAGTAAATGATGAAATTTGTCACGGCTTTCCTTCTGAATATGTGCTTAAAGATGGGGATATAATAACTGTTGATATGGTTGTTAATGTTGATGGATGGCTTGCAGACTCTGCATGGTCTTATGAAGTAGGAGAAGTTTCAGAAGAAGCAAAAAAACTTTTGCGCGTAACTCGTGAATGTATGTACAAGGGAATTGAAAAGGCAGTAATTGGAAATAGACTTGGAGACATTGGTGCAGCAGTTCAAAAACACGCAGAAGAAAATGGTTATTCTGTTGTAAGAGAATTTGTTGGTCACGGTATTGGTCAAGAAATGCACGAAGATCCACAAGTCCTTCACTATGGTAAGGCTGGTCGTGGACTAAGACTTCAAGAGGGTATGGTATTTACTATTGAGCCAATGATTAACATGGGAAAAAAGGAACTTACAATTGATGATAATGGTTGGACAGCTAGAACTCTCGATGGCTCTCTTTCTGCACAATATGAACATCAACTTGCCATAACAAAGGACGGACCAATAATTATTACTGATCAAGGCGATTGTTGATAATGAGGGAAGTCAATTTATTAAAGGGGGATATTTTTTCTGCACTGCTAAAGATGGCTCTGCCCCTAATGGGCACTGCCTTTGTGCAAATGGCTTATTCCTTAGTTGATTTAATGTGGCTGGGGAGACTTTCCACAGGAGCTGTTGCTGCTGTAGGTACTTGTTCCTTTCTTGTTTGGATTGCCCAATCTATTACTCTTATTGCAAAGACAGGAATTTCCGTTGGACTTTCACAAGCCTATGGAAGAGGAGATAGTAAAAGTGCAAAAGAGGTTTGGGTATCAGGATTTATTTTAAATTTAATTTTTTGCCTAAGTTTAACTATTTTATATATTTCTATGAGAAATAAAATAATTGGTATTTATAATCTTGATAGTGAAGTCCACAAAATGGCAGCAGACTATCTTTTAATAGTAAGTGCAGGCTTAATTTTTACTTTTTTAAATCCAGTTTTATCAGCTGCATTTTTTTCTAAGGGAAATTCTATTACTACTTTTAAAATTTCAATAATTTCACTTTTTGTAAATTTAATACTTGATCCCTTTTTAATTTTTGGACTTTCTATTTTCCCAAAACTTGGCATAAGGGGAGCAGCTCTAGCAACTGTATTTGCACAAATGATTTCAACACTTTTATATTTATATGTTGGATATAAAGATAGAGAAATTTTTGTGAGGACTAATTATTTTACTATTCCTCAAAAAGAATATTTTAGGTCAATTTTAAGTTTAGGATTTCCAGCTTCACTACAATCTTTAATTCACGCTATGGTAGGCATGGTTTTAAATAAATACATTGCAAGTTTTGGAGCTCTCTACATTGCAGTTTATTCTATAGGATCTCAAATAGAGTCAATTTCATGGATGACAGCTGACGGATTTTCTGTAGCATTTTCTGCCTTCTTTGGTCAAAATTTTGGAGCAAAAAACTATGAAAGACTTCACCATGGAAGAAGAGAGGCAATGAAAATAGTAAATATAATTGGGATTTCCACTTCACTTTTATTATTTTTCTTTGCTAAAAATTTATTTACTCTTTTTATTCCAAGAGATCCTGAAGCTATAATAAAGGGAATCGACTATTTAAAAATTGTTTCAATTTCACAGTACTTTATGGCTCTTGAAATTGGAACAACAGGTATGTTAAATGGTCTTGGACTTACAAAATATCCTGCCATAAATGCCATGATTCTAAATATATCAAGAATTCCACTTGCATTTATTTTTATACCAATTTTCGCAGCAAATGGGATTTGGATAGCCATGAGTTTATCCTCAGTCCTAAAGGGAATATTTTTATCTTTAATTTATTTATATTTGCGTAAAAGGACAGATGGCTTTAGAATAAATATTAAGACTTATGTTTGAAAGGAGAAAGCATGTTAAAACAATTTGAAAAACCTGCACTTGGAGAAAAAATTGCAGTATTAAAAACTAATAAGGGCGAAATAAAAATTAGATTATTTGAAGAAGCAGCACCTCTTGCTGTTGAAAATTTCATTTCACTAATTGAAGATAAATATTATGACGGAATAATATTCCATAGAGTTATTGAAAACTTTATGATTCAAGGTGGAGACCCATCTGGAACTGGTCGCGGTGGCGAAAGTAAGTGGAAAAAACCCTTTAAAGACGAATTTAATCCAAATTTTAGAAATTTTAGGGGAGCTTTATCTATGGCAAATGCAGGACCAAATACAAATGGCTCACAATTTTTTATTGTCCAAGGGGATAAACTAAGTGACGATATTTTATTACAAATGAGAGAGGCAGGAGAAGATAGAGGCTATCCAGAAGAAATTGTTGATGCCTATGAAAAAGTTGGCGGAGCTTTCTGGCTTGACGGCAAACACACTGTCTTTGGACAAGTTTTTGAAGGAATGGATGTAGTTGATGATATTGCAAAGGCAAAGGTTGGCTTTATGGATAAACCTGTATTTGACATTGTAATTGAAGAAGCAATAGTAAGAGACTTCCAAGGATAAATTATGCATCAATATAAAGGAAGAATGATTTTACACACTGGTTCAATGTTTTCAGGAAAGACCAGCTCCCTAGAAAAGGATTTAAAGAGATTTTCTATAGCAAATTATAAGGTTGTTGCCTTTAAACCTATGATTGATAAAAGATATTCAAGAAAAGAAATTGTAACTCATGATAAGATTTCTTTAGAGGCAATAGAGGTAGAATCTAGTGCTGAAATTTTAGAATTTGCTGAGAAAAATTCTCCTGAAGTAATAGGAATTGATGAAGTTCAATTTTTAAAGGACTCACCGGATGAAGTTGAGAAAAATTTAGAAAAAATTCTTGAAATGGGAATAACAGTTGTAATGGCTGGTCTTGATATGGATTATATGGCTAAACCTTTTGAAATTGTTAAGGAAATAATGCCCAAGGTTGATTATTTAAACAAGCATCACGCAGTTTGCAAGAGATGTGGCACAGATGCCTGGGTGTCTCACAGAAAAATTAAAAGTGACAAGAGAGTGGAACTTGGAGCAGTAGAAGAATATGAACCACTATGTAGATCATGTTATAGGGAAGCTATTCATGAAGATAAATTAAAAGAAAACCAAGAAAAATTTTTATAAAGTATTGACAGCCTCTAATCATTTGATTAAAATATAATTAAATGATTAGAGGTGATTTTTTTGACTCCAAGAGAGAAAGAAATTATAAATCTTTTGAAGAAAAATCCAGGAATCTCACAACAAGAAATTGCTGATGAATTAAATATCACAAGATCTGGTGTATCCACTCACATCAATAATTTGATGACTTCTGGATATATTTTGGGTAGAGGATATATTCTTAGAGAAGATTCTTATGTGGCAGTTCTTGGTGGTTGCAACATGGACATCACTGGTTATTCCTTTGATAACTTAAAGGAAAGAGATTCAAATCCAGGGAAAATTGAATATTCTAGCGGCGGCGTTGGAAGAAATATTTGCGAAAATTTGGCAAGGCTTGATGTCAACACAACTTTTCTTTCGGTTTTAGGAAAGGATGACGCTGGCAAAAATATTTTAGAAGAACTAAATAGAATTAACGTGGATACTTCCAAAATTTTATTTGCTGACGGCATAACTCCTCACTATCTTGCAATTTTAGATGAAGACAAGGATATGTTTGTGGCAATTAGCGACATGGATCTCTTAAAAAATATTGATAAAGATTATGTTGACAGAAACAAGAAAATTATTGAAAATGCAGAATTTACAATAATGGATACAAATCTAGAAGAGAAAACTTTAGACTATGTCCTAAAAAATTTAAAGGGCAAGTTTTTAATTGATGGAGTTTCCACAAAAAAGGTAATGAAAATAAGAAATTTATTAGATAAAATTTATTTCTTAAAGGTAAATATTTACGAGGCTCAAGCTCTTTCAGGTCTTGAAACAGAAAACATCGATAGACTTGGAGAAGACTTAATAGCAAAAGGTTTAGAAAGTCTTGTCATAACTTGTGGAGGAAAAGGCGCCTTCTATTTTGAAAAAGATTTTAAAATGATGAGAAAGCCAGAAGCTGTTAAAGTTGCAAATGCCAGTGGAGCAGGAGATGCCTTTATGGCTGGTTATGCCTACGGTCTTTACAAGGATTTTGAAATAGATAAGAGAATGAAAGCAGCTGAAGCTGCAGCAAGAATTGCACTAAAAAGTGTTAACTCATGTTCAAAAGATATGAATGAAAATAATTTAAAGGGAGAGATTTTATGATTAGTAATGAAATGTTAAAAAAGTATGTTGAATATAGCGATGAAGTAAAAAAAGCTATGGAAGAAGGAAAACCAGTAGTTGCTCTTGAATCTACAATTATTTCTCATGGCATGCCTTATCCACAAAATATTGAAACAGCTAAAGCTTGTGAAGAAATCATTAGAGAAAAGGGTGCTGTTCCTGCAACAACTGCTATTATCGGCGGAAAAATTAAAATTGGTCTTTCTGATGAAGAATTAGAATTTATGGCAACATCAAAGGACATCATAAAAACATCAAGAAGAGACTTTGCTTATATAGTTTCTCGTGGTTTAAATGGTGCTACAACTGTTGCATCAACAATTATTGCATCAAGACTTGCTGGAATTAAAATCTTCGTAACTGGTGGACTTGGTGGCGTTCACAGACATGCTGAAACTACATTTGATATATCAAGAGACCTTGAAGAATTAGCAGCAAATGACATCATGATAGTTTGTGCAGGTTGTAAGTCAATCTTAGACATTGGACATACTCTTGAATATCTTGAAACTAAAGGTGTTCCAGTATTTGGTTATCAAACAGATTATATGCCAGCTTTCTTCGCAAGAAAGAGCGAATTTAAAGTTGATTACAATATAAAAAATCCAAAGGAAGCAGCAGAAGCAGCTAAGACTCAATGGGAATTAGGACTTCAAGGTGGAATCCTTCTTACAAATCCAATTCCTGAAAGTGATTCAATGGATGAAGAAAAAATCAATACTGCAATTGAAAAAGCTTTAGTTGAAGCTGATGAAAAGGGAATTCACGGAAAAGAAACAACTCCTTTCTTACTTTCTAAAGTTCTTGAAGTAACTGAAGGAAAATCTCTTGAAGCAAATATTGCCCTTGTAAAAAATAATGCAAGATTAGGTGCTGAAGTTGCAAAATACCTTTACTAAGACAAAAAAAGTTTCTGAATCCAAAGTAATTTTTACCTATGGAGTAATGCCAACAGATTTAAATACTGGTGGCACTATGTATGGACCAAGGCTCTTTGAAATTGCTGACCACAGTTCAGGAACTTGCGCCATTAGACACACTAGGGGAAGAGTTGCAACAATTTCTTGTGACAGTTTTACTTTTTTAAAGCCAATAAATCAAGGAGACTTTTTAACTGCAACAACTTTTATTTCTGGCGTTGGCAATTCTTCCGTTGAAGTTTTTACAAAGTTTACCAAGGAAGCTCCAATGACAGGTGAAAAAGAAGTGGCTGCCTTTTGCTTTTTGACTTTTAAGTGTAAGGGTACTGAGCCAGGAAAAATTCCTGGAATTATTGGGGAAAGTCTTGAAGAGAAAAAAGTAATTGACGGATACGAAAGTAGAAGAGAGATAAATAAAATAAGACAAAAAAATAATAAAGATCTAAGAGAATTTTTAAAATAAAAGAAAGCTGTAAGTAACAAAATGATATGTACCCTCTTTACTGGACAAACCAGTAAGGAGGGTATTTTTTATGAAATATAGTTATGAATTTAAAAAAGAATGTGTACAGTTGTA
>NZ_JAFBDH010000005.1 GCF_016908115.1 Peptoniphilus gorbachii | reverse complement strand
AGAGGAATATATTGATTATTACAATAATGAAAGAATTCAATCAAAAACAAAATGGATGCCACCTACAAAGTATAGGTTAGCATCCACTACAATTAATTAACTAAATATTGTGTCCAGTTTTATGGGTACACATCATAGACAGCTGCAGTTTTTTATTTCTTTTCAATATTTGCAATTTCTCTTTGAATAAAGCGACCTGCCACATTGGCAATTTCATTTACATTATTTATCCTTATATAATTTCTTCCAAATAAAAATTTTGCATTATCAACTTTGTCACTATTTAAAATTGCAGAAGTATGGAGACCTGATTTCTTTAACTTATCAAGTTCTTTTTTTGTGTCATCAAGAGATGCTTCTTCGCAATAACTTTTTGAGCCAAAAAAGTTTTTTGAAGCAAGGGGTCTAATGTCACGAGGATGAGCATCAGTTAGGGCAATTAAAAGATGATTTTCATTTTTAGAATCAATTAAATTTTCATAGGCACGATAAAATAGTCCATCACGATTCCAACCACTTGTCCTGTACCTAAAAATTTTCTCAATATCAGATTTTTCTTCATAGTCTTTTAAAATTGTGATAACTGTATAGTCTCCGACAGTCTCATAAGAAATCACACGATTTAATATTTCGTTATTTTCAAGGGACTTAGACACAATATATGCCTCAATAGCTATGTCACTTTCTAAATCCATTAAGGAGGCGGAAGCGTCTAAAATTAAATCCACCTTTAAGTAAGAATGTAAATTTAGAATTTTCTTTGAAAAAATATTAACCTTGTCAGAAATCATAGACTTGTAGGCAAGACGTGAAATTAATTTTCCGCTATTTGTTACAACGTCTTCCATGCCAGAATGAGAAGAAAGTGCAAGCCTAATTTTTTTAGATAGACTTTTAATTTCATTGTTGTAAAAATTTCTATTTTTCTTAAATTTTAAAAGATGCCTATTTACAGCTTCGTCGTCAAAGTTTTCTTCATGAAGATTTTTGTGTATTTGACCTCTTGTGTAGTGAAGCTTTGATTTTTTGTGGGCGCCATATAAATATTTCTCTTCAATTATTTTCATTTCATCATCAGAATAAATTGACTTGCCAAAAGTATCTTCAATGTATTTTTCTTTTTCCCTTCTTCTTTTTAGGGCAAGGGAATAGAAAAATCCAGTAATGCCAGAAGATTTTTTGCCTTGAAAATCTCCAAAAAGAGTTGGATTATTAGATCTTTCAAGTTTAACAAAGCTCATAGAATCAAAGAGGGTGAAATTTTTTAGGGGAGAGAATTTTAAAGCTTCATTTTCCGTATAATTTAAGCTTTCACGAAAAATATTTAGGATTCTTTCTTCTAAATTTTTTTCATCAGTATCATTTTTAAGTTTTAAAGACTCAAAAATTTTTTTTCTCTTGTCGCTTAACTTATAGGGCATGCCTAAAATATCATGAACTTTTTTAAGCTGCATTTCAAAAAATAAATTTTCTTTTAAGGCTAAATTTTTTCTCTGCAAGTCGTATTTATCTTCTAAAAATTTTTTTGCATAAATTTTTCTAAGAGAGGTCAAGACTTGCCTAGACTTTACTTCTTTTTCATAGACAAAATCTTCTAAAAGAAAAATTGCAAATAAATCAAATTTATCTCTGTTAAGATTGTACTCCCAAATTTCAAAAAGTTTCTCCAAATTTTCACTGCCAAAATATTTTGCTGAAATGCCGATTATTAAATTTAGATAAAAGTCTGGATTGCCAGATATGTCTTCGCCAGTGATGAAAGGCTCATTGTCATAGTCCATGGAGCCGTCCCAAATTATATTTTTTATTCGATTTTCTTCTTTTCTAGAATTTTTATTTTTCATAGTAAAAATCACTCTTGGAAAATATCTTTAAAATATAAATTTTCTTCAAACCTCGTCTTAATTAAATCCCTTAAAATTTCTTCTTCATAGGGATCAAAGAGTTTATTTGCAATAGTAAGCTGAAGGGCAGAATTTAAACTAAGATCTTCTCTAACTAGATCAATTGCGTCAAAAATTCCCCTAAGATCTGGAGCATGGCGTGAAATTTCTCCTGCTTCTGCCTTTAATTTTAAATCATAAAAGAAAAAGGCAATGTTTCCCACATATTCTTCCTTCATATTTGCATATTCTTTTTTAATAAGTTCAACAAGTCTATCACGAGAAATTAGGGGCATTTTTATAATTACAAAACGAGAGAGAAGTGCTTCGTTTAACTCTCTTGTGCCCTCGTAGCCATAATTCATTGTGGCAATAAATCTCGTTGCAGGATGAAGTTTAATAAGGTCATAACCAGGTATGTCAATAATTCTTCTATAGTCTAAAATGGAGTGTAGTACTGCCATTGCTTCATTTTTTGCCATATTAATTTCATCTAAGACAACAAAGCCGCCACAATTTGCAGCCTTTGTAATAGGTCCTTCACGAAAGAGGACATTTCCATTTTTTAAGGTGTCGTCGCCAATTAAAACGGAGCTATCAATATTTATGTGAAAGGACAAATTCCAAAGAGGTCTTTTAAAGAGGTGGGCGAGATTTTCTGCCAAAACATTTTTACCTGTTGACTTATCACCAACAAGAAGAATATTTTTGCCAGCCAAAACTGCTGAAACTGCCTCTTTTAAAATTTCGTCGCCAGAATAAAAGAAGTGAGGATTTGGAATTCTTTCTTTATATTTTTCCTCTAATTCATAATTTTTTATAAAGTCTTCTATTTTTGTATTTTTCATTTAAGTCACTAATCGTTTCATTTTTCAATTGAATTTATTTCGTTCTCAACATATAATTTTTTAAAATTTCCAAGACCTATGGCAGAAATATTTATATCCATGTCTTCCCGACCTTCAAGGTAAAGTTCAAGAGTTGGATTATAAAAAATTGATATGCCAGAGAAATCAACTTTTTTATACCTACTTGTGTCCTCGTCTTCTCTTATGCTTATGTCAAAGTCAAAGTTTCCCACGCCGCAACAAGAAGCTTTTACATCAACATCAGGATTCACAAAAATTTTGTTTATATTTTTCTTTTTGAGAAAATCTAAAGCTTTATCACTTATTATAAAATTCATAAAACCTCCTAAATAAAAAAGGTGGCACATAGCCACCTCTTATTTTAAAATAATTAATCTAAATTTATAGATTGTATTCTATCTTTATTCTTCTTACCAAGTTTAATTACGAAGTAAGCATATAAAACTGCTATAACACCTGCTGCAGGGTATGCAATTGAGAATGGCATTCCAAGTCCAAGACCTTTAATGTTAATAATAAATGAGAATACTATAAATACATAGAAGATTCCTGGAAGTAGAGTAATAATATAATTTTTACCTGTATCAATTAAATAAATAGTTGCAACAGCTAGAGCAAAAGTTGCTACGAATTGGTTAGTGAAACCAAAGTATCTCCAAAGTAGGTTAAATCCATTAGGATTAGTTTTTGCAAAGTATAGAATTGCAAAAGCTGGGATAAATAATACTGCAGAAAGACCGGCTCTCTTTGAAGGAGCTTTTTGGTCAATGTTTAGTTCTTCAGAGATGATAAGTCTAAGAGATCTAAAAGCAGTATCACCAGAAGTTATAGGAAGTGCAATAACACCAAGAACTGCAAGAAGTCCACCAACATTACCCATGAAGTATTTAGAAACTTGACCAACCATAATTGTTCCCGGAGTGTCAAGTGCAGCTTTTCCAGAAGAGAATAGAACAATTGCACCTGCTGCCCAAACCATGGCGATGAAACCTTCAGCGATCATAGTTGAGTAGAAAGTTGTCTTAGCTTCTGATTCAGATTTAACAGTTCTAGAAATAAGTGTTACTTGAGAACCGTGGAAACCTGATAAGATACCACAAGCAACTGTAATAAAGAATGATGGAATAAATTTTTGTCCAAGTGGGTGTTCTGCAAGAAGTCCAGCATTTTTAAATGCTAAGTCACCAGAGCCTTTAATAAAGATTCCAATAAATACTCCAATAGCAGAGATAATTAGGAAACCACCAAAGATTGGATAAATTCTACCGATTAATTTATCGATAGGAAGTACAGTTGAAGCTATGTAGTAAGCAAAAATTACTGCATAAATAATCCAAATAACATTTGAATCGGCGCCGACTTTAAGAATATCATTTGCGATAAGGTCTCCAGGAGTGTAGACAAAAACTACACCAGTTAAAAGAAGTAAAATTGCAATAACAATATTGTAGAATTTTCTGATTCCATCGCCAATGTATTTTCCAACGAGTTTAGGAACTTGTGATCCACCATTTCTCATTGAAATAAATCCAGTCATGTAATCATGAACAGATCCTGCAAATACGCAACCAAGTGGAATTGCTAGAAAAGCAATAGGTCCAAAAAGAATACCTTGGATAGGTCCAATGATAGGTCCCATACCTGCAATGTTAAGTAAATTGATGAGCCAGTTTTTCTTTTCGCTCATTACTACATAGTCAACTCCATCGGCTTTTCTAACGGCTGGAGTTTCTCTGTCATCAGGTGCTAATTGATTTTCTACATATTTAGAGTAGAAAAATCCGCCACCAAGCAATATTATAAGTCCAATAATAAATAGTAACATATAAATCCTCCTTTACTTTTATTATTCTTAGCTCAATTATAGAACAATAAAATAATAAATACAAGGCAAAAAACCTAAGAATTTCAAGGATTAAACCGTTTGCAGAAGAAATATGTATGGACACTTTTACTAAAAACTTTAATAAATGAAATATTAAGTAATTAATAATATTATTTGTAAATTTATTAATAAGAAATCCTACAAAAACTTATAGAAAAGTAAAAAATTTAAAAATTTGTGAAAATATAAAAATATTAAGAAATTCTAAGAATGATAATGAAAAAAATCTTTGATGCTATAAAATTTTACTAACAAAAATTAGATGGAAATAATTTAAAGACACAAAAAAAGAAGGCTTTCGCCTTCACAATAAAGAAATGGTCGGGGTGAGAGGATTCGAACCCCCGGCCCCATGGTCCCAAACCACGTGCGCTACCAAACTGCGCTACACCCCGACAATGAAAATTTTACAAGAATTTTATATTCTTTATATTTAATTTTCGAACAGATATTATTATAACATGAAATAAATTTTTGTCAAAGCTTTTTTTAAAAAATTTTAAAAAGCACTTAGAAAACTATTATAGTTGATTTATAAAAAGATTACAACTAAAATATAAGTATTATTAAAAAAGGAGGTAACATGAAAGCTATTATATTTGATCTTGATGGAACCTTAGTAGATTCTATGGGTTATTGGAGGAGAGTTTCTCGTGACTTCATGAAGACTAAGGGAATAGACATAGAAGACGAAGTACAACACAAAATGACTACAATGAGCCTTGTAACTTCTCTTAAATATTTAAAAGAATATTATAAATTAGAAGAAAGTTTTGATGAATTATATGAAGGATTTAGCAAAACAGTTATAGATTTTTATTCCAACAAAGTAAAATTAAAGGACAACGCCCTAGAAATTTTAAATTATTTTAAAGAAAAAAAGAAAAAAATTGTAATAGGAACATCAACAGCAAAACATTTTGCAGAAATTGTAATAAATAAGTATGGCATTGATAAATATATTGAAGGACTTTACACAGCAGATTCAGTTGGCCACATTAAGGGTGAAGAAAAATTTTTCACAACTATAGCTGACGCATTAGGCGAAAAAAAAGAAGATATATATTTAATAGACGATTCCTATTTAGCACTTAGAACTGCAAAAAGAGCAGGCCTTGAAACTGTAGGTATGTATGATGAAAATTCTAAGGACAAGTGGCAAATAGTTGTAGATGAAAATAAATATTCCATAACAAATTTAATAGAACTAAAAAATATATGAGATTATTTTTATTTTTTGCAGTAAGGACAATACCTGCCTTTGTGATTACTTTCCTAGTTTTTTCTATGCTGAGAGTAAAGTTTTTCTCCCACAGAAAAATAAATTCTAGTGGATTTAGAGAATTTCTACTAAGTCTTTTTGCAGGCTACCTTGCCTTTTTAGTTATAATGTTATTTACGCCAAATTCCTATATAGCCAACTCTGGAATAAATTTAACTAATGAAAATTTTGACTTCGTAGGAAATTTTAAAGATAGAATTTCATCTGGAGCCTGGGGTGTAAATTTAGTTCCCTTTAGAACTATAAGAAATTACGTAAAATATTCAGGATTTCTTCATACAATGATAAATATTTTTGGAAATATAATAATTTTTGTGCCCTTTGGAATTTTACTTGCAGAAATTTTTCCAAAGACGAGAAATATTTTAAAGATCCTTGGCATTACTTTTGCTACTTCTTTTTTTGTTGAATTTATTCAATTTTTTATAGGAAGATCTGTTGATATTGATGATTTAATTTTAAACCTTCTTGGTTCTGTAATTGGATATTTTATTTGGAAGAAAATTTTAAGATTTAAGTTTGCAAAGAAAAATAGAAGGAGAATAAAAAGGACTGAGATGCACTAAAATTGACAAAACAGGGAAGTTTTAGTATAATCTTAGTCTAACTAAATATGGGGGCGAAAATGGTTTCGACGGGGATTTTGAGCTTTAAGTAGCGAGTCGTTGATGGATCACACAACGTAAAAATGGTCTATAAAAAATAAACGACGAAAATAATTTCGCACTAGCTGCCTAATTAGGTAGCAATCCGGCCAGACACCGCGAACTGTAACCGGGTTTCAAATTAGCGGGCAAACGAACTCTGTAAGGCGCCATAGCAGAGGGGGTTAATGGCGATACTCTGTATGAGTTTGACACTCTAGTAATGCAGGGGAAATTTAAGAGGAGTCTGCACTCGGAGAATCTTTCTGTAAGAAGTCTTCGGACGTGGGTTCGACTCCCACCGCCTCCACCATTCATACTTAACCACAGTTAACCATATTGTGTAGAAATAGCCATTCCTTAGTGAATGGTTTTTTTATTTGCGTTGACAATTAACCATATTTAACCGTATTTGATGGTAATTTCCCACCTAAAGTCCCCACCTGTTTTTTTAAATGAATGTCTATTTATAGCCATTCAAGATGATGACTTTTTTGATTCCGCGATTAAGTCCCCACTTTTTTGGATTTACTCAACTTTTAATAAATCCATCTTCACAGTTCCGTTTAAAACATTAAAGATATCTTTCTTTCCTTCTTCTACTGCGTGGATATACACTAGGGTAGTTGAAGTGTCTAAGTGTCCCATTTGCTGTGCTATGTTTGCCAAGGGTATGTTATTATAAGCAAGCATTGTTGCTGTTGTATGCCTTAATCCATAAGGTGGCACATACCTCAAATGGTATCTTTCACAAAAGTTTTTCCACCAATTTCTAAAGGTGGATTCTCCTATATGTTCTCCCCTAGAGTTAGTGAATACATAATTATTAAATATATCAGTTTTCAACTTCAACTCTTTTGATTTTTCTTGTTCATTTTTATAATGGACTTGTAGCAAAGTAACTGCTAAATCAATCAAGTCTATTTCTCTAGGTTCTTCATTTTTAGTGCCTTTTGTTATATAGCCTGCATCTGTTGCTGCTAAGGATTCATCAATTAATATTTTTCTTTCGATCCAGTTGATTTTATTCCATTTCAAGCCTCTTGCTTCTGCAGGTCTTAAGCCACACATTACAGTTAAGACATAGAATAGGAAATACCTTACAGGAGCATGCTCAGAAAGTATTTCTAAGTGTTTTTGTACTTCGGATATGTTGTAGTATCTGTTTTTTGTTAAACGACGAGATACCTTAATCTTGATAGTTTTAAATGGATTTTCCTTTATTACATTTTTTGTAACTAATTCTTCAAATAGTGCATGAAGTGCTGTCAAATAATGTTTCTTTGTCTTTTGACTTAAGGGTTTATTGGTATTAATCCCCTTCTCAGTCTCTAGAAATTCAAAGAAGTTTCTTGCATCTGCTTCAGTAAAGGTAATTACTTTTTTATTTTTAAAGTAATTTCCCACTCTTTTTCCAATATAATCTCTATACCAGTCTATTGTGTTTTGTTCAAGGTCGTTGGTATCTATATACCATTCTCTTGCTTCAATAATATCAAGCTCAGAGATTTTATTTGGATCAGATGCCTTTAGCTTTGTTTCTTCATACAACTCGGCCTCTATAGTTGCAACTAATGCTTTTAATTGGATCCCATCTAAATTTGTTCCAATTGTTCTACTGGGTCTATATCTTTTGCCATTAAAGTTATAGTCTCCCATGATTTTAATTTTGCCGTTTTTTAAAATTTTATATGACATATATCCTCCTAAAAATTTTAGTAGGAAAGCTACATTTGCATCTGGGGGATGCAGTTACCATAAAATTATGGTATTATATAAAAGGAGACAGAAAGTCTCTATATATGACATTTTCCTTGATTTCGTTTGGTCGCGGGTCAAGGATTTTTTTATTTATTCTTAGTCAAGTTCTAAGTTATTTTTTGTGAAGTCTAATGCATTTTTACTTGTTACAACAGATTTACCAGTTTTCTCCTCTATGGCTTTTCTTGCATCTCCTGCAATTTTACCACCTTGTCTTGTTATTTTTTCGTTTTCGTCAAACCCTTGCGGATTATATGTTTTTGTGAGCTCAGTTGTTGTTGCTTCAGCTAATTGATTCAAAGTTAATTCTAATGTCGACATATTGTCCCTTAGATTCCCCTTTTTTATATTCTTCAAATTTTTGTAATCCTTGGTTTTTAAACCAGACCACTCTAAGGTTAATGCATCTGTTAGCAAGGCATATTCTATTCCTTCTTTTATTCCGTGTGATTTCCATTGATCAGTGAGTTCATTTCTTGCCTTAATGGATATCATTCTTTGTTGTATCCATTTTTCATCATAACCTTTTTTAAGATAAGTTTCTTTTGCTCTTTGAATTGCCAACTCGGGATCTATTGTTTCATCAATTCTTTCTTTACCAACTTTAGCTAACCACAATTTAAAAGGCTCAGCTTTAGGAGATGGGATGGATTGAATTATCCTGAATATTCCTTCCATATCAGCAGCTTGGATGTTTCTTTTTTTGCCATCTTTAGCAATCATTTTAACCTGGGTACAAATTGTACCCCAGTTGCTAGATAATTCTTTGTCACGATTACGCATTTTTTTTATATATTGTTTTGGGTCGACACTTTCTGTCAAAACAGAAACAACATCTTCTACACTAAAAAACCACTCTTCTTTTTCTGAATCCCATTTTGAACGGACTTCCTTATTTTCAAAAACTTGTATCATATTGTTCTCTTTATTCATAACATTCTCCTTTCTTTGAATAACTAAACTTCTTGAAACTTATATTTATCTAAAATCAATGAGTGCTTTGTATATTGGATAATATCATTTAAAGAAACTGACTTCTCATCTTCTATCTTCCTTCTAAAGCCTTCCATGTCTTCTAAAAATCTTTTTCTTTGCTCGTAGGCACTGTAACTAACTCCATATAAGTCCAGGACATAATTTGGTGGAAACTTTGCTGTCTTATACATCATTTCTCTAGGCATTAAGAGTTCTCCTGCAAAGGCATCTGCAGATTTTTCTTTTACATAGTCGCTTAGATATTTATATTTTGTGTGATGCTGCAGAAAGATATGGCCAAGTTCGTGGGCAAGGGTAAATCTTTGACGTGATAAGTCATAGTTAACATCATCTAGTGCTATAAGATACCTTTTAGTTTTATAGTTATAGATGCTATATCCATCTAAGCCTAAGAGATCTTTTTTTTCTATCTTAATATCTGGTCTATATTTGATAATATCCTCTACCTTAATTGGCAGGAGTTTCTCCTCATATTTAATTTTTTTGTGTACGCAGTGTGCCATGCTAACTGCGTAATTCAAGTTATAGTTTAAATTATTCATATTACAAACCTTAGTTCTTTTTTAGATAAAAAATATATAGGGAATAAATCCCATATATTAGCAATAATAAAAAAAGGAGATACTCAATTTCTCAAGTATCTCCATGCGTCTAAAACGCAAAATCTAATAGGTTGTGTTCCCACAACTATGTCCCTATAGGACTTGTATGTGTATATTATACAAGAGAAACTATTTTTTGTCAAAAACAAATAGTTCTTTTATTTTGTTGTTTATTTGGTCCATATATTTAGGATCTAATATTACATTAGATAAGGTATCTTCTTTCCTTCGTGGATTGAGAATTCTCAATTTACTTATTGTAGTTATTTGATTGATATCAGCAATTGATTCCTTATTTAATTCCAAGGCTTTTGATAACTTATTGTTCATTAAAGGTATTTCTTTTTCAATTTTTTCAAGCCTTTTTTCAATAAATGACTTAATATCATCAATAGAATTATTTAGTTCATCTGTATTGTTATTTAAAAGGTAAAATCTTACATCATTAATTAAATTCACAATTTTATAGTCATCTGAAAATTCTTCTAATAAATTATCAAAAGAATCTAAAATTAAGTCTGAACTCTCAGCATTAAAAATATACTCTAAAGTATTAGCAATAGTTCTATTAGTCTCACTACTTTCTTTAAGACTAGATATTGTTTTCTTTAAATTGTATGCTATTGACATTTGCAATGAATCTTCTAAATTAACTTGAAATCTTTTATTAATTTTGCCTTTAAAGGATCTAAGAGGAACAACAGTTACATTGCCTGAATGAGTAGAATCATTATTTGAAACAACTACACAATAATGATTACCTCCTAATTCATGGCCAATTCTATATCCAAAATTAACAAAAAGAATTTGACCTCTTTTATATTTGAAATATTTTTTTTGATGTTTAAAGTTTTCTTCTTTTCTTAATAGCTTTTCATAAGTTTCATACCAATAAGATAACAAAACAGCTTGCTTGTATTTTGAATCTGTCCATTCTTTACCAAGCTTTTCTAATTTATAAATTTGATTATCTCTATAATGGATATATTCATTTTTATTATTTATGTCTTTATAATCCATGTTATAGACCCTCTTTATTTCTCTTCATCTTCGAAGAAAGTTGCCTTAATCATCCTTAACATCATTTCTTTTTGCTCAGGTGTGAGGTTTTTGTTTGCTCTATAAAGTACAGATACTCCTTCAGGAAAATCTTTTTCTAATTCTGTTGCTTTGGATTTTTCTTTAGTTATATGGTGTGCATCTGGGCGACCAAGTAGATAATCAGTGCTAACATTTAGAGCATTGGCAATAGAAGCTAACATAGTAGCACTAGGCTCTCTTTTGTCATTTACATATCTACCTATTGATACTTCAGTAGTACCAACTATTTTTGCTAATTCTTTTTGAGTTAAATTTTTATCATTTAATAATTTTAAAATTCTTTTACCTAAAGTATCCATAATCACACCACCTAATACAACTTTTGGTAATTAAATTATAACCAAAATATACCATTCGGTAAACGGGTATAACCAAAAATATAATTTATTTTTAAAAATCACTTGACAATATAACAATCGGTTAGTAAAATATATATAACAAATGGTTATTGAAAGAGGTGATTAAATGAATCTTAAATTATTAAGAATTACAAGACTTGAAAAAGAGTTATCACAAAAACAATTAGCAAATCTTATTGGAGTGCATGAACTAACTTATTCACGCAAAGAAAGAGGAGAAAGAGAATTTACTAGAACTGAAATAGATAATTTAGCAAAGGCATTAGATTTATCTAATGATGAAGTGAATACAATTTTTTTTGATAGCAGAATAACCAATTGTTAAACAGAGCGAGAGGAGGTGGAAGATGGAAAGTAAGTCATTTCTTTTAATAGAAATGAATATGGAAAGAATAAGAGTCCTTCAAAAACATAAAACAGAACTTAGAGAGGAAATAAACTCGAATATATATCAAGAAAATGAAGAGTTATTTTCTAAGTACTCAAAACTCGAAAGACTCTTTAATGAAATTATTTGTTATGAGGCTAAATGCCTAATTGAGATTTAATTATAGATTCAGCAGTAGCTTGGAAGACTGCAAGAGAACAAGATTTAACTAATGAACCTATTTTAGATTTGGTCTCTTTGTATATTTCTGGATCTCTTATTGAATCTAGGTAGTCATGACCTTGAGAAGTTAACCTGTTAATTGTAAATAAATTATATTTAGCTCCCATACAAGGTATGGAGTTGTATGAAATAAAATTATTATCTGTTATTAATTCTAAATGATAATAAAGTTTATCTTTGTCAGAAGATAGGTCTAAAAAATCTTCTAATTCCACTTCTTTTGAAGGAGTTAAATCTTCTATTTTGATTAACATATCTCGAATTAAGTCTAGGTCTCTTTTCAATATAATCACCTCCTTGAGATGATTATAGCACCATTAGTTAAATGATAAATAGATATCAAGTTAATAAGTAATAATTTTAGGAAAGCTACATTAAGCATTGGGGGATGCAGATGGAAGGTTTAAAGGAAAATTTAAGTACTGAAGATTTACTAGAAATTATTAGTAATCTCAACAAGAAGTTAGATTTTTTGATTGAAACTATGTCTATTCCTAAAGAAAACTTCACAAGAGAAGAGGCCTGTCAATATTTAACTATGGGCAGGACTACCTTCGACAAGGAAGTGGAATCTGGCAGGATTAGGTTTAAGACGAAGGGAGACGGAGAGAAGAACAAGCAAAGAATTTTCAGAAAAGTTTGGTTAGATGATTGGATGGAGAGATACACATGAAATTTTTAAGTATTAGTTGGTACAAGATACCTATTGGAATTAGAAGATTCTTAGGAGTTTTACTTCTTTTTATTCTTGCATACTGGGCTTTTGCATTTAGCGTAAAGCTTATTTGTTATCTTTTGTATGCAGGCACAGAAATTATAGATGGATTTTTTAAACTTTTAGTGTCATGAAATTATATCTAGGAGTTACTCCTGATAAGTATGAGCTACCTCTTTTTGTAGCTGATTCATTGAAAGAACTCTCAAAGATGAGTGGTTTTGATTATGACAGTGTCCGTCATCTAATATCAAAAAGAAGTAGCGGAAAAAACAAGGGAATTAAATTTATAAAGATAACAATAGAGGAGGAAGAATGGCACAAAGCAAAAAAATGAAAGCCAATAGAAAGACTTTTACTGGAGTTTTAATGGTTTATATAAATAAGTTTAATATTCCAGATGGGGAATGGTTTTTGACAGCTGATCTTCATAAGTTTTTAGAAGGTGAACGAGAAAACTATCGTAAGGAAAAAGGTATAGAAGTAATTGAAGATTATAGAGAAGTTGACAAGTATATTTTAGAAAAATATAAAGATGAGGCTAGAAGATGATATCCAAAATATTAGAGTCACAATTTGATTTTTATGACGTGACAGGACCAAGAAAAGCAAGCATAGAATTTTATCAAAGAATTATTGAAGACTTGCTGTATGAAGAAGTGCAAGCAATTGTTTATCACGAAAAAGAAGAATTTTTTGAAGTGTTTTTTTGTGACGAGTATATGGCTAAGCTTTTAATTAATGTAGCCATGGATAGTATATCTGCATGTACAAGAGATGTGGTTTCACAAACATTGAGTTATGGAGAAAAAAGAAGAAATGATTAATTTAAAAAAGGCAAATGAAAAAAGTCCTGCAGCGACTAAACAACAGGACTAAAGAGTAAATAAAAATATATTTTATTTGCCTTTATTATACCACAAATAAGGGGGAAATTATGAAATTTAAAATTGAATTTGAACTTGATTTTAAGGATCAAGAGATTTTGAAGATGTTACTTGAAAATCACACTGTTGATGAGCTTACACAAAACGGCTATTGCTACACAGTAGATAGGATTTTAAACAACTTTAACATCAACGGCACGCAAGAAGTGAGTGGAATAAAGGTTACTAGGCTAGAAGAGGAGGCAGATTATGCAATTATATGAACTAACAGAAATTTACTTGAATTTAAAAGACATGGATATTGAAGAGGGAGATCTTAATTCTGCCTTAGAAAATATTGATGATGAAATTGAAACCAAGGCTGATAATATTGCAAAAGTTTTAAGAGACTTTGACGGAGATATAGAGGCTCTGAAATCTGAAGAAGAAAGACTAGCAAAGAAAAGGAAGGCCATTGAAAATAGGCAAAAGCAACTAAAGGAATACTTGCAAAATGCAATGCTAGTTTTGGATAAAAGAAAATTTAAGACAGATTTATTTTCTTTTAATATTCAAAAGAATGCTCCATCTTTGAGAATTTTAGATGAAAGTAAGATTCCTGAAGATTATTACAAGATTGAAAGAAAGTTAAATAAGAATGATTTAAAAGAAGCGGTAAAGAGCGGATTGTTCACAGATGCTGCTGAATTAGTCCAAACAGAAAGTTTAAGAATAAGATAAGGGGTTTAATATGACAAAAGAAATTGAAGTAAAAACAATGGATAGTTTAAGTGTCATTGAAAATATAAATGCTAATGCAGTTTCAAACACTTTAGGCAAGATAAATCAATTCCAACAAATAGTGCAAAGTCAGTTTAAGCAAGGTCATGATTATGGCTTAATTCCAGGGACTGGTAGCAAACCAACAATGTTAAAGCCTGGAGCTGAGAAAATAGTTATGCTTTTAGGCTTAACTTCTGAATTTGATATTTTAGAATCTACAAGAGATTTTGAAAAAGGATTTTTCCAATATCAAATAAAATGCCAACTTAAAAAAGATGACTATGTAATAACTGAGGGAATTGGTGCAGCAAATACAATGGAAACTAAATACAAGAAAGGTGATCCATACACTCTAGACAACACTGTCTTAAAAATGGCTAAGAAGAGGGCACTTGTTGATGCTGCTTTATTAGTGGGTTCTTTATCTGATGTATTTACTCAAGATATTGAGGACATGGACTTACAAGGAAACAGAGCCAGCGAATATCAAAAGACTTATACAGATCAAGACGGAACAATAACAAAGGCTCAAGCTAGAAGAATGTATGCTATGGGAGAAGGTAACAAAGATTTAATTATGCCAATCCTCAACAAGTATGGTTATAAGAGAACTGACGAAGTTCAAAAGCAAGATTATGAAAAGATTTGTAGTGAAATTGAAGAGATGAAGAACCTTCCAATTGGAAATCAAGAAAACAATCTTGAAGGAACACCATTTGAATAAGAAATTTTAGAGAAAGGAAATAATAATGGCAAGACCAGTTAAAGAAGGTCTGGATTATTTTCCTTTATATGTAGATATTTTTGAAGATGAAAAAATTGAAGCTATATCTGGAGAGTTTGGCATCAAGGGAGAAATTATTGTAGTCAAGCTGCTTTGTGCGATATATAAAAAAGGATATTTCATTCTGTGGAGTGACCTAATAATTGCTCAGATGCTTAAAAGACTCCCAGGTATTAGCAAGGATTTACTCAATAATGTAGTTGAACGCTTAGTGTTATGGGAATTTTTTGATAAAGACCTCTTTCATTCGGCAGGGATACTAACTAGTGAGAAGATCCAAGAAAATTTTTTTGAAGCTACAAAAAGAAGAAAAAGTCCAAAACCGACTTTATATGTTTTAGATAAGTTTTTGGAAAATGACAATTCAATAAAAAATGATGTTAATGGAGTTAATGTTGACATCAATACACAAACAAAGGGAGTTAATGTTGACATTAATACACAAAGTAAAGTAAAGGAAAGTAAAGTAAAGGATAGTGTGTCTAATAACACTATATCTTTATTAAATAAGATGCTCAAAATTAAGGTTGATTCTAAATTCCTCACAAAGATAAATTCAAACATTAACGTGAATAAGCTAATTGAGGAGCTTTCTAAAAGCAAATGGGTCTGCGATAATTTTGATCTTAACACTGCATCAAATTCCTTTTTGGTAAAGCTTTGTGATGGGAAATTTAGAGATTTTAAACCTGTGAACACAAATAAATTTAAGAACTTTAAGCAGATTACCGATTCCTATTCTGCAGAAGACCTTGAAGAAATGGCAATGCAAAAACAAAAAGCAGGATTTGAGAAGTTAGGAGTTGATATCTAGTGAACTTAACACTTTATGGAAGACCAATAACTAAGAAAAACTCGTCAAGAATTGTTAAATGTGGAGGGTATCATAAACTCCTGCCTTCAAAGGCTTATGTTGCTTATGAAAAGGACTGTTTAAGGCAAATTACAAGACCATACAAGCAAAAACTTAGTGGAAAGTATAACCTTCAGTGTCTTTATTACATGCCAACAAGACACAGGGTTGATTTAGTGAACCTATTAGAAGCCACTTGTGACATTTTAGTTGCAGCTGAAGTCATTGAAGATGACAATGCAAATATTATTGTGTCACATGATGGCTCAAGGGTTCTTTATGACAAGGAAAATCCAAGGGTTGAGGTTTATTTGGAAGAGCTTGGAAAATAGAAAATGTTAAGAAATGTTAATGTTTTAACGTGACATAAAATAATCGGTAATAATCGGTGTTTTATAAAATTCGCAGTTAAGAGTTGAGTAAAACGCAGCAGAGTTGAGTAGAAACGGAGCGAAAAATGACTGTAAAAGAATTAATAAAAAAATTAAAAGAGTACGATGAAGATGACGAAGTCTTATGCAGCACATATAAAGGTGATGAAGAATATATTCTAAAAATTACAGCAGTAGAAGATGGAATAGCAGAAGTCTATATTTTATTAGAGGATTTATGATGAATGCAAAGGTGCTTATTAATTCCTTATAAAACTTTTAGGGATAGAATCAGAATTGTAAATTATTATGAAAGAAGAGGCTACTATATAGAAGTTTGGGAAGGCTATATTTATTGTTATAGGGGGAAATAATGACTAAGGAGCAGTTAGGGCAATATAAGTGCCTATGTCTTGAAATTAAAGAACTAGAGAATAGGCTTAACAATTTAAAAAGGCAAGAAGTAACTGACAAAGTCCTTGCATCTGCTTCTGACTTTCCTTATAACCAATATGAGCTTAAGATTAAGGGTTATGAAGATGATAAGTACATAGAAAAGATAAGAGCAAGACTTATCAGAAGAATTAGAAGATGTAAGAAGCTTAGGCTCGAAATAGAAGATTTTATAGAGGGAATAGAAGACTCTAGGACAAGATTAGTTTTTCAACTTAGATACATTGAGGGTAAGAGTTGGGTATATATTTCTAAACAGTTAGGAAGTCCAAACGAGTCTTATTCAAGGATGATTCATAATAGATTTTTAGAATAGCGTCCTACTATATATAGACATACTAAATGTGCCACTTGTCGAACAAAAACTTTATTTGATATAATATATTGAATAAAAAGGAGATGATAATTGTGGTAACAGAAAATTTAAATAATAAAGAAGTTAAGTATTCTGCAATGGATATTGCTAACTGGTTTTTGAACTATAATTATCAGTTAAGAGAGTTCGAAGACGAAGATACAGATGATATTTCAAATTTAAAGTTACAAAAATTGTTATATTATGCAGATGGTTGTTATTTAGCAATTTTTGATAAACAACTTTTCCCAGAAAAAATCATGGCATGGAAACACGGTCCAGTTGTTGAAAATGTTTATTATAAATTTAAAAATAATGGTTCTTCTGGTATTTCAGATTTTTCACATGAAAATATAGAGATTGATCATGATACTCGAGGTTTGTTGGAAGAAGTTTATGATGTTTTTGGTAAATACTCTGCATGGGGTTTGAGAGAAATGACTCATAAAGAGACTCCATGGAAAGAAACTAAACAAAGTTGTGAAATAGATAGAAATGTTATAAAAGATTATTTTAAGGAACATTATGTTAAATAAATATATTAAAAGTATAAATGATAATAATATAGTAACAAAATCGGGTAGTATAGTAAATTATCCGATTTTTTCTTTTAAACATATTACTAGAAGTAATAAATATAATATAAAATTTTTTAAAAAATCCAAGGATAAACAAAGAGCTTATGGTGCATTATTTTACTTAATAGGTGAGATGCAACAAATGACATGGAAAGATTTTATGAGCCTTCCAAAAGAAAAAGGAATGGAAAGTATGAAATCTTCTGAATTAAAATTTCAACCTAATGACTATGATTTAACACCAGATCAGAAAGTGGTTGTTATAAGATTTAATCGTCAAAAATATAGGGCTATTGGAATAAAAGAGAGAATACCAGGGGCTAGCGATAAAGAAGGTGTAGATATATTCCATGTTTTTGGGTTTGACTTTAATTATTCTGCATATGACCATGGCAAATAATTTTGTGCGTTTTGTGCGATTTTTGTGTGCTAGTATATATTATGAAAGAATGTAATAGTTATTGGATTCATAATTATGGATTTCAATCAAATTAACGCTCCCTAAGAGAGGCTTGCTGAGGCAGGTCTCTTTTATTATGCACAAATTTATTTTTGGAGGTGATGGTGTATGAAATTAAATGCGAGAGATAAAAAGTTTGCTGATGAGTACATCAGAACTGGAAAAATAATTGAATCTGCAATTAAAGCTGGCTTTGCTGAAAGTACAGCAAGAGATAGGGCGGCTGAGTGGTTAAATTCTAATTCGAAGTCTGCCAAAGCTTCTGTTTTAGAATATATAAATGAGATCAATAAAAAAATTGAAAAAGAAAAGATTGCTGATGCTAAAGAAATTCAAGAATTCTGGACTAAGACTTTTAGAGATGAAGAAGTTGAGATGAAGGACAGAATTAAAACTAGTGAGTTACTAGCTAAGGTTCAGGGTGCTTTTATTGAAAATATTAATCTCACAGGAAATATAAAAACCAATAATCCCTTTGATGATTTGAGTGTAGAGGAACTTAGAAAGTTAATTAAGAGTGACTAGGAGGTTTATTATGGCTATTGACTATGAGATAAAGAAACAAGCTAAACTTGCTCTTGCAAGAAAAGACTTTTATTACTACTGCCAACTTAAAACTCCAAAGTTTTATAAGGAAGACAGAGCTTATTTAAAAGAGTTTTGCAATAGTTTACAAGCTTTTATAAATTCAGATAAAAAAGTTCTCATAGTTAATATGCCTCCGTAGCTTAGACATGGGAAGACTTTTACAATAGGTCACTTTATACAGTGGCTTTTAGGAAATGATAACTCTTTAAAAATAATGACTGGATCATACAATGAAACTCTTTCTACTTCTTTTTCTAAAATGGTAAGAGATTCTATCACAGAGAAAAAGGCAGATAAGGATAAAGTTATTTTTTCTGATATTTTTCCACAAACAAACATAAAACAAGGCGATGGTGCAGCCAATCTATGGAGTTTGGAAAAGGGGAACAATAATTATTTAGCAACTTCTCCAACAGGAACTGCAACAGGTTTTGGTGCAAATATAATTGTAATTGATGACTTAATAAAGAATGCAAGTGAGGCTAATAATTCTCTAAATAGGGATAAACAATGGTCTTGGTTTACAGACACAATGCTATCTCGTTTAGAAGGCAATGAATGGAAAATTATAGTTGTTATGACTAGATGGCACTCAAAGGACTTGGCAGGTAGGCTTATTTCTCACTGTAATGAAAATAAGATTAGTTATAAGCAGATATTATACAAGGCTATAAAAGATGATGGATCTATGCTTTGTGATGATATTTTAAATCATGAGTCTTATACAATTAAAACAAAAACAATGAGTCCAGAAATTGCTCTTGCTAATTATCAGCAAGAGCCTATTGATTTAAAGGGGACTTTATATAAAAGTTTTAAAACTTATGATGAAATTCCTAAGAATATGTTTGGTAATTATAAGTTTACCGAAATTAAGTCCTATTGTGACACTGCAGATACTGGTGATGATTACCTTTGTAATATTATTTATGGTGTGTTAAATAGAGAAGCCTATATTTTAGATGTTTATTATACAAAGGATCACATGGAAATAACTGAAAAAGAAGTTGCAAAAAGGCTAACTGAATTCAAAGTAAACAATGCACTTGTTGAAGGGAATAATGGTGGAAGAGGATTTGCAAGACAAGTTGAAAGAAACATGAGAGAACTTGGCAATCACAAGACTATTATAAGAACATTTCATCAAAGCAATAATAAGAATGCGAGAATACTTAGCAATGCTACTTGGGTTATGGAACATATTTATTACCCAAGCAACTGGCACAACAAGTGGAATGAGTATTTTGTCAGTATGAAAGAGTATCAAAGAGAAGGTAAGAATCCACATGATGATGCACAAGATGCAACTACTGGAGTTGCAGAAAATATAATAGAGGCAGGGGGTTTATATTTTGGATAATATATCTCCAAAAATAATTAGAAAGATTCTAGATGATTATAGGAATAGTGAAGATTACAAGGATATCTTAACAAGTTATAGGTATTACAATAATAATCAGGACATATTAGACAAAAAGAGATTAGCTATAGGTGCAATAAAAGGGACTAGAGAAGAGGTCAATAATTTACCTAATAATAAAATAGTGAATAACTTATATTCTGTTTTAGTAGATCAAAAAAAGAATTATCTACTTACAAGACCTATAGGTGTTAATGCAGAAAATAAAATTTATCAAAAAGAATTAAATGAATTATTTGACTTAAAATTTCATAAGCTCATAAAGTCAGTTGGCAAGGATTCCTTACTTGCTAATATGGGATATATTTATCCCTATATAGATTTTGAGGGCAATTTTAAATTAATGAAGTTTGACCCTCTTGAAATAATACCTATCTGGGAAGATAAACTTCACACTTGGCTGAGTGGTTTTATTAGATTTTATACTTCTGTTGATTATGATGATAATGAAACACAAATTGTTGAATACTATCACTTATATGGAATTGATAAATACGTTGAAAAAAATGGAGAATTGATTTTAACAAGTAGAGAAGCTTATTTTACTATAGGAGATGAAATAGGAAATTGGGGTAGAATTCCTCTTATTTATTTTAGAATGGACGAGCAGGAACAGCCTCTTCTAAATAGGGTTAAGACTTTACAAGATGCAATAAATCAAATTCTTTCAAAGTTTATGGATTCTATGGACGAAGATTCAAGAAATACAATTTTAGTTCTAAAAAATATTGGTGGACACGACGAAGAATCTTTAAAAGAAATAAGAAAAGGCATAAACAGAAGTGGAATACTTGCTTTTTCCTCTAATTCACAAACTGGCAATGCTGATGTTTCCACATTAAAAGTTGACATGGATATTAGCAATTATCAGACCCTATTAGAGATATTAAGAAGGACAATTATTGATGTGGGAAGAGGTGTCGATACTAATTCAGACTTATTTCAAAAGGCCGTAAATCAAATGACAATTCAGTCTCTTTATACAAACATAGATTTAGATGCCAATGAGATGGAAACTGAATTTAAAGTAAGTTTAGATATTCTACTTTATTTTTATAATTTCTATAAGGGTTACAAGTATCAAAAAGTTGACTTCACTTTTGATAGAAATATTTTAATTAACGAATCTGCGACAATAGAAAATGCTCAGAAATCATCAGGAATAATTTCTGAAAAAACTATAATGAAGCATCATCCTTGGGTTAATGATGTTGAAGAAGAAATAAAGCAAAGAAACCAAGAGATGAAAGAGGAGTCCGACTATGACGGATTACTGGAAGAATAGATTTATAAAATCAACAAAGGATGTATTTGATAGTGATGAAGAATATGTAAAAGAAATCTTTAAAATTTATGAAAGTACTATTGAAGACCTTGATAGTGAAATATTTAAACTGTTAAACTCTATGGAAGATGTGAGTATGGCAGAAGCTAAGAAGCTTTTAAATAAATATGAGATTAGATCCTTTAAATCAGGTCTTGATGAGTTTAGAAAGGCATCAAAGGGTTTTATAAGTCCCGATGTTGAAAAAGAACTTGATATAGTTTCAAGAAGAGTTAGGATATCAAGACTGCAAGCAATGCAAGTGTCTATGAAATCAAAGGTAGCGACTCTATTAAATAAGGAACAAAAGAAATTATTTGCTCACCTTTCAAATAAATTCACATCTTCTTATTATAAAGACTTATACGAACTGCAGAGAATTACAGGATATAAAAACATAAATAGTTTATCTAAAGACTTTGTAAATAATATTTTAAACACATCTTGGACAAACGATGGAGAAAACTTTTCTGATAGGATATGGAAGAGAAAAGATAAGCTCTTAAACACTCTTGACACTGAATTAAGGCAAGGCTTAATTACAGGTAAAAAACCAGATGAAATCACAAAAGTTATTTCCGATAAATTAAAAGTTAGTAAATCAAATGCTAAAAGACTTGTTTTAACAGAAAGTTCAGCAATACATTCTCAATCAAGAAAAGCAATGTATGAAAGGATGGGAGTAGAAAAGTATGAAGTAGTAGCGACCCTTGATTTAAGAACTTCTGATATTTGTAGGAAGTTAGATGGGAAAGTATTTGATGTTAAAGACTATGAAAGAGGAGTTACAGCACCACCCTATCATGTGTATTGCCGCTCGACGACAGTACCTTATTATGACGATGACATTCAAACTGAGATAGAAAATACGAGAATGGCACGAGATCCTGAGACTGAGAAGAGCCTTAGGGTTGAGGATTTAACCTATAAAGAGTGGTATAAGAAGTACGTTGAAAAACTTCCAAATAATAATCAAGAGGGAGATACTCCTAATGTGCCAAAAGAACAAATACTTAAGTATACCGAAGCAGAAACTAAGGAAGCTATAGAAGAGTATGTCTCAGGCGATGGAATGTGGATAAATAACAAACTTAGAGGTATAGGAGAAATAGCCGATTATCCACTAAACGAAGATGATAAAATATATTTAGAAAAACTAGACCAAGCAACTCAAAGTCAAATAGTAAAAGAAAAAACTCTATACAGGTCAGTAGATATATCCTCAATAATTGGCGATATAAGTGATTCTGAGTATGATGATTTAAAGAGTGCCTATATATATAATAACAAGTCGAAACCTGCACAAGAGGCAATAAACAAATACTTAAAGAACATTGAGGGCAAAGAAATAGTCGATAAAGGCTTTATATCTACAACAAAAGATAAAGAAATTGCCTTAGATTTCCAAGACTTTACAGGAAGTTCAAAGCCATGTGTAATTGAATTTAATGTACCTAATGGGGTTCATGGTATAGATTTAAAAGAATTTGATATTGCTGACATGGAACAAAAAGAGGTTTTACTTGCTAGAAATCAGAAGTTTGTTATAAGAGAAGTCAGACAAGAACAAGGTCAATTCTATTTTAAAGCTGACTTATTAACAGAAAAAGTGTATAATGATAATGTAATAGATTATGTATCAGGGGCTATAACTGATAGCTATTCAAAAGAAGCAAGAAATCATGCACAGCTTTACTATGAGGAGATAAGAAAGCAGAAAACTGATATTGACAGAATTTCAAAAAATACAGGTTACGATAAAAAACTTATTGAAGAAATAAAGAATTATTTATTTTATGATGAGCATGATATCTATGGAATTAAGAAAAGATTTGATCCTGACTTTTCTATTGCCCAAAGTTGGCAAAGACTAGCACAAGATGAAATGGAACAACATGATTTGACACTAATAAATCATGAAATAATGGAAAGAAGATTAATAGCTAAGGGATTAACTCAAGATGAGGCACATAAAATAGCTAGTAAAAAATACAATTACAGAAAGGAGAGTAGTGAGTATTATGCTAAAATTAAAAAACGTAGAAAAAAAGAATAATTGGATATATGCCGAATATTACCCTGAAGATTGGAATGAACATGGTTTAGTATCTATAAATTCTTTAAATATTGATGATTATTCAGTAAAGCTCTCTCCTAAAGATGAGAAAGAATATTCAGCTTACCCATATGCAGTTAATGCATTAAATGCTTTAAGGGATATGGCTGAAGGGAAAAGAAAAATAAAAGATTGCACTATAATGTGGTTTTAAAAAGCACACTGACAATTATGTTAGAGGTGCTTTTTTATTGGAGGTGATGAGATGGCGAAGAATGACTATTATACAGTTGTTTATTATGTTTTATCTTACTTATACGAGTGTTTAAAAGCTGGACAAAAACCAAATAGAGAGATTTTAGATTTATCAACTTATCCTGAAAAAATATCTGATGAATATTTAATTTATATTTATAAAAATTTGATTAATGACAAGTATTTAGATGGTATAACTTTTGTCTCTTTACCTAGGCTAGGAATAGATAAAAACTTAGAATATTTTAAGAATTATGAAGATGCAGTTATTACACCAAAGGGAATTGAATTTTTACAAGAAAATAGTTTAATGAGAAAAGCATATGATATAGTTAAGGATTTTAAACCCTGGTAATTAAAGAGGTGTAGTTGAAATGAGAAAAACATTGTTTAAGACTTTGAAAGGTGAAAATGTCAAACTACTTTTGTATAGAAAGGGCAATAGAGAAAGTTTTAATGTCGATAAGGCAGAACTTCTCTTGTATCAGCTTGAATCTGAAATTAAAAGCTTAGGTAAGGGTATTGTTAGATTAAGGATTTTTATTCTCTAATTCTTACAGATATTCCTGATGATATTGAGCTTAAAAAAGGAAATAGTTTTGGAATTGTTTTAGATTTAAAAAGAAGTGATGGAGTTTATGAAAGGCTACATCTTAATAACATTAGTTTAATTGAGATTAATAACTATGAGTGGATCTTTGAATTAGATCTAGAGTCATTAGATTGGTTAAAGTTTAAAAATTAATAATGTAATTAGCAACTATTAAAAAAACTTAAATAGTTGCTTTTTTATTGGAAAAAGTAGGAAGTGCTACAAGTTATATTTTGCACAAAGGGGTGGGACAAATAACTTGAAAGTTAGCCAACTGTAAAATGGCGATTAGTAACTATTGCGTAAATAGGAGGTAAATTATGTTAAGTAAAGAAAAGTTGTTAGAAATGGGAATTGATGAAGGTCTTGCAGATAAGATTTTGGAAGATGTCAACAAAGATTATGTACCTAGTTATAGATATAAGGAAGTAAAGGATGGTTTGGAAAGTCTTAATAGTGAAATCTCTAAGAGAGACAAGCAAATAGACGGCTTAAAGAAACTTAGCGGAAACAAAGAAGAGCTTGAAGCTGAGATTAATAGTTTAAAGGAAGCTAACAAGAAAGCTAAGGAAGAAGCTGAAGAGAATTTAAAAGCTATAAGAAAAGACAATGCTATTACTGAGTATCTTTATAATCAAAGGGTCAACAATGTTGGTGTATTAAAGAAGTTACTCAATAATCAAGATATCAAATATGAAGATGAAAAGCTTATTGGTATTGATGAACAAATGAAAGCTTTAAGGGAAGACAACTCTTTAAAATCTTTATTTGCTAATAATGACTTTAGAGGAGCAAATCCAAATATTGCAGGAGATAACAGGGAAAAGCCAAAGGGACTTTTTGATGCTGTTATTAAGAGAGAAGACCAAGAAGAAAAATTTAATCCATGGGGATAATAGGAGGTAAATAATGTTAGGAAAGAATATTGCTTATGATGGTAAGAATAGTGTTTTAGTTTTTGCTGATCCTTATGTAGCTGTAACAGTTACTTTAAAAAAGGGGAGCGGCAAAGATGTAAGTGGAAGAAATATTGTTAAAGCAGGAACTGTTTATCCAAAAAATGATGGAACAGCTAAGGGAATTATTCCCTTTGATATTGATGTAACTGATGGAGATATGGAAGCACCTCTTCTTATTGAAGGTTATGTTTATAAGGATAAGCTTCCTGAAGCAATTAATGCTGAAGCAAAGCTAGCTGAAATTAAATTAGTATAAGGAGGAAATATAAATGCCAGAACAATTAACTAATGCTATTTTAAACTTAAATAACGGGAATTTAGATTTAAGAGAGTACGCAAGAACAAAACTAGAGGGAGATAATATTGGTAATTTATTATTTCCTAATATAAAGACTGATGATTTGAAAATCGAATATATTATTGGTGGAAATAAACTTCCTGTTACTGCTGAAGTATATGCACCAGATACTAATACAAAGTTATCAGGAAGAAGTGGATTTGCTAAAAATATTTTAGATATGCTTTTAGTCAAGGATTCTAAGTTTATTTCAGAAGATGAGATTGTTAAGCTTCAAAATCCAAGAACTCCTGCAGAGGAACAGGCTGTTTTAAATAGGATTTTTAATGATGTTGATCTAACTATTGATTCTGTTTACAAGAGAATTAATATGATGAGATTTGAAATCTTACAAACTGGAAAACTCACTCTTGATGAAAATGGTGTTACAGGTGTTATTGATTATCACATGCCAGAAACTCATCAAGAAACTTTAAAGACAAGTACAAGATGGTCTGAAGCTACGGCTGATCCTTTAAATAATCTTGATACTTGGGTAGATAAAATTGTTGAAGACACTGGGGTAAATCCTAGTAGAATGTTAATGGATAAGGCAACTTCAAGACTTATTTTAAATTCTGAAGCAGTAAGAAAGGCTATTTTTGGAGTTAATTCTTCTATTGTGCCAAGTATGCAAAACTTAAATGACTTTTTAAGCCAAAGAGATTTGCCAACTGTTGCAGTTTACAATGAAAAATATAGACTTGCAGATGGAAGCCTACTTCCTCTAGTTAAAGCAAATACTGTAATTCTTATGCCTGAAACTAAGTTAGGAAATACTTATTTTGGTTTAACTGCTGAAGAAGTTGAACTTCCACAAGTTTCTAATATTGATGTTAGAAATAAGGACTTCATAACTTCTGTTATTTATAGAAGAATAGATCCAGTAGCAAGAATTACTAAATCTGTTGCAAGAGCAATTCCATCTTTTGAAGCTTGCAATGAAGTTTTTGTTGCTAAAGTAAAATGATTAGCCTTGATAATGTAAATAAAATTATTAAAGAGTTGGGTGGAGATGAAATTGATGCCCAGCTTTTTAATTTTATTCATGATGAGGTTTTAGATACTTTAAGATGGGCTTGCTACAGGGAAGACTTCCCAGATGATGCTAATAGATTTATTGAATATTTTATAGCTATCAAAGGAATTCTAAATAAAATAGAAATTGATGACTTAAAAAATTCTAAAGAACCTATTGAAAAAAGAGAAAGAGTTTCTAAATCAATTACTATTGAAAATACTAGGGTTGAATTTGATAGTAGAAGTGATGAAGAAATAAGAGATGCTAAAATTTTAAGTTATAAAAATAGGTTAAATGATTTATTTGATGCTAGACTTGAAGTTTTTTGCAGTAGATACAGGTGCTTAAAATGGTAATTGATTATGATTCCTACGGCAAAAGTCTATCGCTTTTATTTGAAGATAGGGTAACTGCAATTTGCCTTGAAACTTATGAAGATGAGAAAACCAAAGTAACAAGGAGAAGAAAGGTTACTCTTGTAGAAGACGAACCATGCAGACTTAGCTTCAATACATCTTCTCACAGTGATGATTATATTGGTCATAGTGAAGCAGAGAGAAAAGATATTTTGACAACTGGACCTCATGTAGATATTCCAAAAGGTTCTGATGTTATTGTCACTAGATGTGACGGAAGTGTATATCATTATAAATTTTCTGATATTCCTTCAATTCATCTTTCCCATAGAAGATATGTGCTTGAAAAGGTTGATGTTTCATGAAAGTTGATACGAAAGTTTTAAAGGATTATAGAAATAGTCTAGGAAAATTTAAGAGGGTAACTGATGAAATTTTCCTGGAGGCTACTTATGAGGTTGCCACAAGAGTTTTCCAAGCTACTGTAAAGAACACTCCAGTTGACACTGGTTTTCTTAGGGAGTCATGGAATATTGATGATGTTAAGAAAAAGGGAAGTGTCTATGAAATTGAAATTTCTAATGATGTAGAATATGCAAGCTATGTGGAATATGGTCACAGGATTGTTCGTGGTGGAAATACTTTAGGATGGAAAGACGGGGTTTTTATGTTAACTATTTCTGAAAAAAACTTAGAAAAAGTTATGGATAGGATCTTTCAAAGAAAGTTTGAAAAGAGGTTTAAAGAGTTATGGTAGTTATTTTACAGCCTGTAATTAATAGACTCAAAGAGCTCTTTCCTGATATAAGAATTGAAATTGATAGACAAAAGCAAGGGGTTAAGGCTCCTTGTTTTTTTATTAATCTCGTTAGGACTGAGCTTATTAGACAATTTGACGATAGATTCTTTCTAAATAACACTATAAATATTAATTATTTAAGATGTGATGAAGATGATTTATTAAGATTAGAAGAAATTAGATTCACACTTCTTACAGGAATGGAGCAGGTAAGGCTTAATAATATAGGAGTTACTTGTGAAAATCTCGAGACAAAAATTATTGATGGTGACCTTGTCATGACTTTTGATTTAAATGTTTGGATGGAAAAAGTGAAGATGCCTGATCCACTTATGAGAAGACTTAAACAGGAGGGTTTAATTAAAAATGAATAAAAAGACTGATGCTCCTACTTTTACTAAGGGGCAATTTTTAAATGCTAAAGATCCAATAGGAAATGTTGATGCTCTTTATGCAATTTTAGAAGATGGTAAGGAATATACAAAGGAAGAAGCTCTAAAGCTTTATGAAGATTTTATGAATAGGGAGGTTAAATAATGGCTTATGGTGGTGGTACTTGGAATCCTCCAGTACAAAACAAAGTACTTTCTGGAACTTATATTTGCTTTTCTTCAAAGGCGAGACCTTCTAATATTTTTGGAGAAAGAGGTTTTGTCGCTTGTGGTTTAAATTTAAGTTTTGGTTTAGAAGATGAGATTATAACTGTTGAACCTTCAGATTTACAAAGGGAATCTCTTGAGTTATTTGGTCTTGAATATACAGATAGAGAGTTATTGCCTTTAAGAGAATTTTTAGCCCACGCTAAGACTGCTTATATTTATAGATTAAATGCTGGAGGTGAAAAGGCAAAGGCAAGTCTTGAATCTCTTACAATAACTGCGAAACACTCAGGAACTAAGGGCAATGAATTTGTAGTTATTATTGCAAATAATGTTGATGAAGAAGAAAAGTTTGATGTTACTTTAAAAATTGGAACTCTTAAAGTTTATGAAAAAGTTGCAGTTAAAAATATAGAAGAATTATCAGATTGTCCATATGTTGTATTTAAAGGAACTTTGACTAAAACCCTTGGTGCAAATCTAAGTGGTGGAACTAATGGAGAGGAAACTACAAAGGCACACACTGACTTCTTGGAAAAACTTGAAAAGAAATATATTAATGTGGTTGCCTATGCAGGAACTGATGAAGCCATAAAGAGAATGTATAAGTCCTATGTTGAGAGAAGAGTTAATCTTGAAGGAGCATACTTCCAAGCCGCTTTATATAATTTTGAAGCCAATAGTGAGCTTGTTATAAATGTAGGATCTAATGCAAAAGAAAACGAAGCTGGTCTTGTTTATTGGGTAGCTGGTGCTGAAGCTGGTTGTGAAATAAATAGGACTGTTGGAAATGATATTTATGATGGCGAATATACAATTGACCTAAATATGAAACAAAGAGATCTTATTTCTGCAATTAGAAAAGGTCAGTTTGTTTTCCATGAAGTTGATAACAAAGCAAGAGTTTTATCTGACATTAATTCCTTTACTGATTTTAGTGTTAAAAAGAATGAGGACTTTTCAAAAAATCAAATTATAAGAGTGCTTCATCAAGTTGGAAATGATGTTTCAACTATTTTTAATACTAGATACCTTGATAAGGAACAAAACAACGAAATGGGAAGAAATATTCTCTGGAATGACATTTATAATCACGCTCTTAAACTTCAAGGGCTGGGTGCTATTACTAATTTAGAACCTGAGGATATAAAGATTGAACTTGGAGATGCTAAGGATGCTGTTTACTGTGAATATTTAATTAATCCAGTTATGGCAATGGCAAAACTTTATATGCATGTGATTGTGGAATAGGAGGTAAAGAATGGATAAATTTTTAGAACGCGGCGACTTAATCAATGGTAGATTTGGGGAAGCTGTTGTTGTAATTGATGGAAATAGAGAATCAATGTTTTATTTAAAAAATATTACTGCGAAGATTGATATTGATAGAGAAACTATTCCAAGGCTTGGAACTCCTGTTGATTTAAGTGTTGGGGGAAGTGCTAAGGGAACTTTCACGGCTACTATGTATGCACATACTAAGGCCTTTATGGAAGTTCTAACTAAATATATGAAGACAAGAAAGGAAACATCTTTTGACATCTTTTTAACTCAAAACGATCCTAATTTTGAGGGTGGAGAAGACAGGCTTATTTTAAAGAGATGTTATTTAGATGGTGGTGAAATTTTCAAATTAGATATTGAAAACTCCCATTTGGAACAAGAAATCGAAGGAACTTTCGAAGATATTGAGGAGAGATAAAATGAAGAAAAACTTAAATTACTTTATGCCTGAAGTGGCAAAGGGAAAAAGAGAAAACTTTGAAATAGTTGTATCAGATAGATTTGTTGATGAAGATGGGAATCCAGTAGCTTGGACTTTTAGACTTCTAAGTGCTAAGGAAATTGACGAATTAAAAAATGCTGCAATTGTTAAGAAAAATAAAAGTCTTTTAAAGGTAGATACTAAGAAACTTATTGTTGATACGATTTCAGAAACTATAATCTATCCTAATTTAAAAAGTGAAGAATTACAAAATGCCTATGGTGCAATGAATATTTCTGAACTTTTAGACAAGATGCTTGAAGGACGAGAATACGAAAGATTTACTGATAAGCTTATGAAAGCACAAGGATTTATGGATGATCCTGATGTAATTATAGGCGATGCAAAAAACTAATAAAGAGCGAGCCACTTTTAAGGTTCGCTCATAATTTATTTTGGGAAAGTAAGGGCAATATAAAAATTGAGGATTTTCTTGCCATGGATAGCGGGCTTCAAGCTATATATATGGCAAGTTTTTTATTTAGAAATGAAGAATTAGAAAAGGCTAGAAAGAAGGTGAAGAAGTGAGTTTACAAACTACAATTTCAATGATCAATAATGTAAGTCCTATTCTTTCAAATGTTATTGAGTCAATGAATATGGTTATTTCAGCAGCATATAAGTTAAATGATTCAACAGAAAATATGATTGATACATCTTCTCTTGATGCTTCTTTAAGTTCTCTTAGAAATGCTCAGGCTGAACTTGCGAATATGGAAAGTTTTACAAGTAATCTAGAAAATGAACACAGAAATTACAACAAGACAGTTAGTGAAAGTGAGGGCCTTTTAAGTGGTATTAAAGGTAAAGTTATAGGGATTGTTGGAGCTTATGCAGGTCTTCAAAGTATAAAAGCTTTTGTTGGTCTTTCTGATGAACTCACAAGTATTAACTCAAGGCTTTCTTTTATGCTTGGAGAAAGAGAAAAACTTTTTGACGTTCAGTCAAGGATTGCACAGGCTGCAAAAAATTCAAGAACCAATTATAAAAATATGGCTGATTCCGTTGCAAAGCTTACAATGCTTGCTGGTGATGCCTTTAGTGGACTTGAAGAAGCTACTAAGTTTAGTGAGATTTTAAATAAGAACTTTAAAGTTGGCGGTGCATCTGCTGAGGAACAAGCTGCCGCAATGTATCAATTAACACAGGCAATGGCTTCTGGAAGATTACAAGGGGATGAATTTGTATCAACAAGAGAAAATGCTCCTCTACTTGCACAAGCAATAGCAAAGACCATGGGTGTTACTATGGGAGAGCTAAAAGAACTTTCAAGTGATGGTAAAATTACAGCCGACGTTATTAAAAGAGCTATGTTTGAGAGTGCAGATGATATAGAGAAAAGATTTAATAAAATCCCTAAATCTTTTTCTGATTTAAAGACCGAACTCACAAATACATTGATTTTAGGTTTACAGGGACCAATGAAGAAGTTTAATAATTTTATAAATACAGACTCCTTTCAAAGATTTTTTAATAGTCTTACAAGTGGAATTATGGTGTTTTCTCACTTTCTTGTTGTGGCTCTTGATATAGGAATAAGTGGTTTTAACTTGTTGGCAAATTCTATTAATATTGTTGGACCACCTCTTATGGGTTTATTAACTATTTTTGGAATCTATAAAACCACTCTTGCAATTAATAATGGTTTAGCCTTTATTTCTTCCACTGCTCACTTCTTAATGGCAAGGGCAGTTAGTTTATATGCAATAGCTACTGGTAAGGCGACAGCTATTCAAGGTGGATTTAATGCTGCACTTTTAGCAAGTCCCTTGTTTTGGATTCCTGCAATTATCATAGGAGTCATTGGGCTTATTTATGGAATTGTAGCTGCAATTAATAAGGTAACAGGAGCTACATATAGTGCAACAGGCTTAATTGTTGGCTCAGTTCTTTGGGCTGGAGCAACAATTTTAAATATTGCCATAGGCATTATTAACGCTCTAATTCAGTTTATATACACTAGATTTGTTAGTCCTTTTATATCAATTATAGAATGGGTTTTAAATGTAGCTAAGGGCGGATTTGATTCCTTTGGTGATGCAGTTAAGAATTTAATTGGAAATATTATTTCTTGGTTTTTAGATTTAGGTAAAGTTGTAACTAAGATCATTGATGCTATTTTTGGGACTGATTGGTCCGGTGGTCTTGAAGGATTACAAAATAAAGTTCTTAGTTGGGGAAAGAATGAAGAAGCTATTACTCTTGATAGAGAAGTTCCTGAGATAAAAAGAATTGAAACTAAGGAATGGTTCAATAAAGGCTACAAGTGGGGAGAAGATAAGGTAAAGTCCATGAAAGATTTTGCATCTAATATAGTTGGACAAAAGGAACTTGAAAATAATCTTGAATCTAAAGATTTTTTAAACACTGATGCTATGACTGATCCTCTTGATGAAATTGCAGAGAATACAAAGTCCATGAATGACAAAATGAAAGATAGTGAATGGGATAACAACAACTTATCTGCTTTAAAGGGGCTTATGGAAACTAGAGCTATTAATGATTTATCAAAAGAGATTAAGCTTGAAGTATATAATCAGTTTACTGGAGATATGAAGAGTGATATTGATGCAGAAAAAATTATTGATGAAGCAAATAAAAAGTTATTAAAAGACCTTATTCTGAACATAAATGGAGGTTGATTATGAGTAAAAAACCTTATCAACTATATATTGACGGGATGGAAATTCCTATAACTCCTTCAAAAATAAAGAATAAAATAAGTGGACAGAATGATTTTTATGATCTAGTAAATGGTGAAACATATACAGTTTTAAGAAAGAGTAAGTTACAAGAATATTCTTTTTCTTTCTATGCCTTTTCAGAAGAACATGATGGCGTAGATTTATACACTCCTCAACAAGAGATTATAAAAAAGCTAGAGGAGTTAAAGAAAGAAAAGAAAATCTTTGAGTTTGTTATCTTAAGAATTACATCAGATCCTAATCTTAGAAATTCAATTTGTAAGTATATGACTCTTGAAGATTATAGCATTGATGAAGATAGTAAGATTGGAACTAATATATTAATTGATTTGACTTTAAAGGAATACCAACCCTTAAAGACTATTAAGTTAAAAGACACTGGATCTAGCACAGATAAAAGACAAGTCAATAAGATTGTAAAAACAGCTATTGCAGCAGCTCCTTTAACTATCCCAGTAGTGGCAAAAGCATTTTTTAATCCTAAAACTATTTATAAAATGGCAAAGAGGTTTAAGAAATGAAGCAGAAAGAAAAGATTTATCAAATATTTATTGCAAATAATGGAAAAATTTACCAGCCTGTAATCAAAGGAAAGGTCACTATTAAGTGGGAAAGAGGATTTAGGGCTGGTATTTTAGAATTTGATGTTGTAAAAGATGAGATTATTGATTATCAGGAAGGTAATCCTGTTAGTTTTAGTATTGATGGCAAAACTGTCTTTAAGGGATATGTTTTTAAGAAGACTAGGGATAAAAGACAAGTTATTTCTACTGTTTGTTATGACCAAATAAGGTATTTGAAATCAAGAGACACATATCAATACTCCTCTAAGTCTATGAGTGATTTATTAAAACAAATTTGTAGTGATAGAAATTTACAAGTTGGAGATATTGAAGACACCTCATATAAAATTCCTAAAAGGCTTGAAAAAAACCAAGAATATTTAAATATGGTTAAGGTTGCAAATGATATAACCATCTCTCAAACTGGGAGGATTTATACACTTTTTGATGATTGTGGGAAAATTTCTCTAAAGTCCGCTGATAAGATGATTGTAAATTGCCCAATTAGCTATGACAATATTGTAGATTTTTCTTATGAAACAAGCATTGATGATGGAACATATAATAGAGTTGTTGTTTATTTAACTGATGATGACGGTAGGCTTATAAAAAAAGTTGTGAAGCAAGATGAGAAAAACATTGCTAAGTGGGGAGTGTTAGAATACACCCTTACAACAAACAATGCAGAAGATATTGAAAATAAGGCATCACAAATTCTGGAAGTTTTAAATAGAAAGTACAGAAGCCTTTCAATAAAAGAAGCTATAGGAGATATTAGAGTTCGTGCGGGTTCTGTTATTCCTGTTGAAATGATGGCTATTGGAGATATCAATATTAATTCTTATATGCTAGTTGAAAAAGTCACTCATACTTTTTTTGATGATGCACACTATATGGATTTGGAAGTCATGAATAAGGACATTCAAAAAATTGGTGATGTTGATGGCATTATTAAGGACAAGGAAAAACAAAATAAAGAATCTAATGTAAATGATTTTAATGATATTGGAAAGGCTGTAAGAAAATCTAATAAACTTGATGGTTCAACTGAATTACAAGTAAGAGATTTACCTAAGGCTAGCAATAGGAAGATGCAGACAATAGTAAATAAAGCTGAAAGCATGATAGGAACAAGAGCTTATAAGGGAAGATGCCAAGGCTTTGTTAGAATTTGTTATGAATCTGCTGGAATACATGGTAGTGCAGGAAGTGCAAAGACTGCTGGTAATAAGTGGATTGTAAGTTCAAGCAGGGACAATATTCCTGTTGGTGCTGCAGTATATTTTAATAGTCCTTATTCACCAAAATTTGGTCATGTAGGAATTTATGTTGGCAACGGAATGATGATTGATGCGACTGACACTACTGTTAAGAAACATAAAATCGGTGGCTGGTGGAAACACTACAGAGGCTGGGGATATCAAGGAGGTGTAGTTCCTAAGTAATGAGTGATGAAATTTTCGATTTAAAGGGTGCTATTGATGAAATAGTCAATCAGAATTTAGGAAGAAGAATGAATTCTGAGATTGTTTATTGTAAGCTGATTTCTCTTGATCCTCTTGATTTTATTCCTGAAAATGATGATAAATTACACATCAAAGAAGAATATTTAGTTGTTCCTAAGTATAGACCTTTTACTAAAAAAGATTTAGGCAAGAAGTTTGTTCTCATTTCTAACGATGGAGGACAGACTTATTTTTATATGTATGAAGCATCAGAACCACAAGGATCCAATGGAATCCCTTACCACTTTGAAGGAACTCACGAGTTTATAAATGGTGAAATGAAGTGCACATTACATGGAACTTGCCCTCATGGTGATGTTGTTGTTACTCATGGAAGTGTAGAGTCATATAAGGGAAAAATTAAAGATGAGATGCACAAAAATCACATTAATGATTAGAGGTGGTTAAATGATACCAGAGTTTAACAATGAATATGAGTATGGTGATGAAATTGAAATAATTCCACAGCCTTCTTTTACTCATAAGATGTGGATAGAAGAAGAGAGGGTCAAAAATTATATTTATGATGATTTAGAAGCTTTAAGGCAGATGATTTATAAATGTATTAATACTGAAAGAGGAGTTTATCCTATTTATCCAAGCTTTGGAGTTAAGAAGGAAGATTTATTTGGCAAGAGAAAGGAATATGCTTATATAGTCTTAACTAGAAGGATCACTGATTCTTTGATGTTAGATGACAGAATTGAAGATGTTTTTGATTTTTCTTATGTAAGTGAATGGAGTAAGGAAGATAATCTTGGAATGAAATTTAAGGTTAAGACTATTTTTTCTGAAAAAACAATTGATATAGAAGAGGTGATAAGAATTGGCTAGGGGAATTTATGAACCTATCTTTGATGATAATACTTTTGAAAATGTCCTTGAAAGAAACTTAGATAGGATTCCAGATGAATTCGATAAGAGGGAAGGATCCGTTATTTATGATGCTATTGCACCAATGGCAATTGAAATTTCTCTTTTATATTCTTACTTGGATTTTCTTTTTAAAAATGCCTTTGGTGATACAGCTAATAGGTATTGGCTTATTGAAAGAGCAAAAGAAAGAGGGATTGAACCTTACAAGGCTACTAAAGCTGTTATTATTGGACGATTTGATGCAAAACTTAATATTGGCGATAGATTTTTTATAGATGATATTTATTACACAGTTTCTAAACTTCAAAAAGAAGAAAAGGAACTGTTTTTTTATGAACTCATTTGTAATGAAGAAGGATCTATTGGAAACATAGAAGGTGGTAAATTAACACCGACAAGGACTATAAGCAATCTTAATTTAGCTGAGATATATAAACTTGCAATACTTGGTGAAGATGACGAGGACACTGAAGATTTTAGAGAAAGGTATTTCGAAACTATTAAGTCTATTGCTTATGGTGGCAATATTGATGATTATAGGAAAAAAGTAAAGGCCATTGATGGTGTTGGTCTTGTGAAAGTTATTCCTGTTTGGAATGGTGGTGGGACAGTAAAATTAATTATTACTGATTCAGAATTTAAAGAGCCGACATCAGAACTTATTTCTAAAGTCCAAGAAATAATAGATCCTATACCTTTTCATCAGAAGGGAGTGGGAGTTGCTCCTATTGGTCACTATGTAACTGTAGTTGGTGCTAAGTCAAAGAAAATAAATATTACTTGTGAAATTTTAAAATCTCGAGATTCAAATTTAGAAGAAATAAAAAGAGAGATAGAAAAAGATGTAGAGGAATATTTTAAGACTCAAAGGAAAAAGTGGGCAACTTATGAGAAAGTAGATTCTAATATTTATGTTGAAAATGATATTAGATTAGCAAAAATAACTAGCATAGTTTTAAATGTGGCTGATGTTATTGACTATGAAACAATTAAGTTTACCGATACAGATAAAAAAATATTTGGGCTTTCTGAAGAGGAACTTCCTGTATTAGGGGACGTTATTGTTACAGAGGTTAGAAATGGATAAGAAATTTAATGTTGATGTAAATAATGTCAATCTCCATGAGCTTGAAGATGTGATTTCTATAAATCGCGATGTTGATGTAGGTAGGCACCTGCCACAGGATATTATTGGGAAAGGTGCTGAATTTACTAATATAAGAGTTAGAGAAAACATTGAACTTTCTAATCTTTGGGCGAAATTTAATTCTTTAATGGAAAATTTATATATTGGATCAGCAGATAAACTTGGACTAAGTGCTTATAAAAAGTTAATTGATGATGAGAATATAAAGGGTGATCTGGAAGACCAGAGAAAAAAGATTTATGCCCTTTGGAATATGGCCAGAATTTGGACCCACAGAACCTTTGAAGAGTGGTTAGATTTATATTTAGGCAAGGGAAATTATATTTTATCTTTTGACTATGATAAATATGGAATTGAGATACTGGTAAATATAAAAGAATCATTGAACTTAGAACTTGATGATTTTCAAAAGAAGGCTAGAGATATTATTCCTGCTAACTTGACACAATTTATAAGAATTAAGTTTATTAGAGACCAGAAAATATTTTATGGAATGTATGGGCAAAAAGCCAAGAAGATTACTATTATGGCAGTTAAGCCTGAGGACAGGGTCTTTAATTTATCTACTTATTATGGAATTGGCCAGGTAAGAAAGAGGCTTAAGAGAAGGGCAAGAATGCCTGATGTGTGGACTGTGGATGATGTGGGAATGATGAAGGAAATTGAAGACGGAAGCGAGGTGGACATGAAGTATGACAGATAATTTAAGGGACTTACCTGTGAGCAGGACTTTAAAGGACAAGTGGCTCTTATCCTGGGATGAAACGCAGCAAAAATTTGCAAGAGTATCTCCAAAGATGCTGACTTCAACTATTTACACAGAAGATGGGACTCCTCTTGATGAACTTTTAAAGGTTACACCTTCTGAACTTGCCAAGATGGTTGAAGATATTCTGGAAGGGGCTCCTGAAGCTTATAATACTTTCTTGGAAGTATCTCAAGCTCTTGAAAGCAACAAGGATTCCATAACTGAAATTTTTAGAGAGATTTCTAAGAGGATTGTAAGGCCCGATGGTGGGAAAACAAGTCAAGTTTTAAAGCTTGATGATAAGGGCAAGCTTGTCTTTGCTGATGACCAAGACACCATTTATGAGCATCCTGCCAAACACTCAGCTGACATTATTGAGACTAACGAGAATAGAAGGTTTGTTAGTGAAAAGGAAAAGACAGCCTGGAACAATAAATTAGATAAGGATAGCTTACTTAATGAAAATAAGATTTTTTTGCAGGACCAGGAGGCTTTATTAAAAGACTTTTTGGAAGAAATATTAAAGTTTAATGCTTCTATTAAAGATTCAATTGGGAATTCAAATGGGATGGCAAGTCTTGACGGAAATGCAAAAGTTCCCCTAAGTCAATTGCCTGATGAGGCCTTGAGAGACACTACCTATGATCTAAGTCCTTATGCAAAAACAAAGGATATTGAAAAAACTTATGCAGAAATTGCAGCTTTAAATACCTTGAAGGATGCTATTGAAGAGAAACTGGAAGCTTATAGCAAGAAAGTGGACTTAGATAAATTCAATAAGTCTATAAATGCAGAATTAGACAAGAAGGAAGATACAATCCACAGGGGTGCTGCCAATGGTTATGCTTCTCTTAATGAGCTTGGAAAGGTTCCTAAGGAACAGCTTCCCGAAGAGGCCATTAAGGTCTATGATTTAAATCCTTATGCAAAGACAGAAGATGTGAAAAAGACTTATGCAACTAAGGAAGAAGTTGTTGCAGGGAAGCTTGATTACACTCCTGAAGATGTGTCAAATAAAGGAAGGGCAGGAGGTTATGCAAGCTTGGGAAATGACGGAAAAGTCCCATCTTCACAACTTCCTTCTTATGTTGATGATGTTTTAGAGTTTGCTTCAAAAAGTAAATTCCCGAGCCCTGGTGAGCAAGGAAAGATTTATGTGGACCTTGCTAGTGAAAATATTTATAGGTGGTCAGGGTCTACTTACACAGAAATTTCTCCGTCTTTAATTACTCAAGCTGACATAGAAAAGCTGAGAAATATTGAAGAAGGGGCACAGAAAAACAATGTAACTGGAGATATGATTTCTAAATGGAATAACAAGTGGGATTCTGCTTATGGTAAAGACTTATCTAGGGGTAAGACTAGGGGATATAAGACTTCTAGCTTGTGGCTTGCTTTATCTAATTCAAGAGACCTTGAGGACTGGATTGGGGACCTTTGTCAAAGGACTGAAGAACTAAAAGAAGAGCTTGCAAAGAAGCCAGATGTGGTTGAAATGAGTCTCGCTGACTATGAGGCACTAGAGACAAAGAAGCCCAACACTATTTATGCCATAGATTAGGTGGTTGCATGGATTTTAGAGGTAAAAAACAAGTAATTATAAATGGGAAGACAAAGAGTAAGCTCTTTTATGAGGGGCAAGTTATTTGGTCTAGGATGAGAAGTGATTTTTCTGTAAATTTAAAAAATTTAAGAGAAGATGAAGACTTTGAGGGCCTATATGATGAGAGAAAGCAGGCATTGAGAGTATGAGAAAGGAAGAATTATGCAAAGAGGACGTTATTATTTAACGGAAGCAGGCAGGGACCTGTTGACACTTTGTCAAATAGGGATAGAGTTGCGATTTACAAAAGTTTCTGTGGGTGATGGAACAATTACAAGTACAGAAGAACTTTTAAAAATGGAAGAACTTAAGCACGAACTTTATGAGGCTACAATGACTGGAATAAAGGCTAATGGTGATGGGACAAGTACAATTTCTGTTAGCCTATCCAATGATGGGGTCAAGGAAGGATTTCTTTTAAAGGAACTAGGACTATATGCACAAGATCCAAGGAAGGGAGAAATTCTATATGCTGTTGCTTATTATGACCAATATAGTGACTACATTCCTGTTCACAACCAAGAGATGGTTGAGATTATGATGGATATTATAGTTGTGGTTTCTAATGTTGAAAATGTGACTATAAACATTGATAGGTCAATGACCTTTGTTACTTGGGAAGAGTACTGGGACCTTGCTGGCAGAGGAAGGACAAGCCAAACAGTCAAAGGGAACTGGGATCTCATCCAGGATTTAAAATTACAATTAGCTGCTCAAAGTACTCAAATTGGGACTGGTGTTAATACTAATAGGTTCCAAGTGCAGTTTAAGTTATTAACTGGAGAAGAAGAGTTCGAGGGTGTCTATGATAGCAAGATGGCTAGATTTGTGATTTAAGAAAGGAGTGATAGAAGATGACAACTTATAAATGGGGGAAGTTTGAGAAAAAGAGCTTTAAATCAGGATATGAGGAAGAGTATTTAGGCTATTTTAGTAGAATGGGGATTCGAAATGGTGATCCTTGGCAAAAAATTCTAGGTATTGGGTATTATAAGGGACAATTCTGTTATTGTGCAGGAGACAGCGATATTGATTATAGAGAGAAATTATTTGAGAGCAAATATATACCTGGTTGCATATTAGCTATTAGTGATGAGTATAGAGGCGGATTACCATATAAGGCTGATTTTTTAGAATTTGGCACTTTTAATGGAGATTATCATAAATCTAATTTTAGGATAGTTAATGGACAGGTTGAAAAAAGTGGTAGTTCAAAAGGGCCCAGTGAATATATAAGCGGTGACGTATATTATATAAAAGATAAAATCACATACAATAGAGGCTCAAGACTTGATACTGTAACCTCAACTAATAGAAATGCTTATCCTAATGACGGAAAGAGTGGAAGCTACTGGTACGTTTACGAGGGTATTGCAAATCAAGAACCTACTATTTCAGGACAAGACGAAGACTGGGGTGGTTATAAGCAAGCCTTTAAGAGATACTATTCTGTTGATGATGGGGATAGTGGTCAACAATTAAATGTGACTGTTACTCTAAATGGAGTTACTATTGCATCAGTAAATAATGCAACAAGAAAATCTGACTACCCAATTGATATTGATGATAGTAAGTTCAATGCCTTAACTTTAAATGAGCAAAACACAATAGAAATTACAGTTACTGATTCTAGCGGTGCCACTGCAGTTAGAAGATATACCTTTAAGAGGATAAACACTGCTCCAGTGGTGACAATGACAAATGCTCATTATGGTGAACAAAACAAGCCTTTTACAATAAACTTTGAAGCAGCAGATCCTGACGGAGATGAAATCACTGCAAAATTATTTATAGACGATGTGCAAATAAAGGACCTTGGAACAATCAAAGGCAAGCAAAGTGTGACAATACCAAAGATTGATTTTGCGAAAATTCCTAATGGAGAACACAAGATAAGGGTAGAAGCTAAAGATTCTTACAATGCAGTTGGTGTAGGCTATGCTGACTTTAGCAAGAATTTAACCTATGCCTGGTATAGGCTTAAAAAAGAACTATCAGAGCAGCCTTCTGCGGTAATTGTAAATCCTTTAGCAGAACTTGCACCTGGGGCAAAGATGACTATAAAGGTATGCTCCAATGTAATGGATGCTCAGCCAACTTGGGAAACTGTTCCAGAGGAATTATATGGGCAAAAATATAATTTTAGGAATACATCGAAGACAGCTGCCAAGTGGGGAGTTGGTGTTGAAATTAGGATTGATAAAGAAAAGGCAACTGAAGAGTTCTATCTTTACGGATTCGTTGGAGCCTACATGTAGGAGGGAAATATGTTTGAATTTATAAACGAGAAGTCTCTAAAGGAATTGAGAGAAGCTGAAGATGTGCCTAAGGAAATTTTAAAGGGGATTGAAAGTATTAATGATTCGAACCTTGCCTTGGCTGAAGCTGTAGCCACAAATTATGAAACGAATTTGGAAAGAGCAGAGAAAACAGATGAAGTTTTAGCAACAATTTATGAAACTATTTTAGGAGGTCAAGCATGATTGATTTATATGTGGGATTAGTTATTAGAGGAAAGAGAACTTGTGATGTTAAGAACAAGGAAGTTAAGTTAGTTCCTGCAAATTTAAGGGATGCAGTCATAGAAGAACTTAAAAATCAAGGATATGATGAGAATGGTAAGAAAATCAAATAGTGTATTAATTGGATTTGCAGTAGCAAGTCTTTTTTTATACAAATTTTTTGCTAGGAAAGGAGGTGTAAGTATGTTAGATCTTTATGTAGGTTTAGTTTCTCGTCAAAGAAGGACTTGTAATCCTGAAAATAAAAAGGTAAGACAAGTGCCAAAGATTTGGAGAGATGCAGTCTTAGAAGACTTAAAGGCTTTAGGACTTGATGCTGATGGCATGCCAGTAAAAATGGAAGAAGAATAATTATTATAAGTTACTCTCCTTGATATAATAGTATTGAGGAGAGTGATAATTTTGGATATTTCATTTGATTTGAATAGCATAATAGGTGCATTGTTAGCAGCTTCAATTCCAATATATGTTAGTTATAAGCAAATAAAAGGTCAAAGAGCATTGGAAAAAGAAATGTTTTTTAGACAAGAAAAAATTAAATATATAAACTTCTTGATTGGTGAGGGCCAATTATTAAATCACGAATTATATTATTTAACAGAAGAATTGAGTAGAGTATTTAAAGAAGGAGTTTCTGAACATAGTATTAAAAATTTTAAGGAAAGCTTAAGGCTTAAGAGATACAATGAATTAAGAAATTTTGGAAGAAGTATTGTAGGATATTCGTTTGATGAAGACGAAGTAGACATAATGAATGAAATGGAAATCAATAAATTGAGTGAATTATTTGTTTCAAATTTTACTGTATTGAATATTTTTTTCAATTCACTTTTTGATTTTTGGGATTTTGATAACTTAAAATCAGAAAAAAACTTAACTAGATATTATGATTTAAGCGGTCAGGCTTACAAGCTTATGCGTATAGTAGAAACGATAGTTTTTAGATTAGAACAATTGAATGCCTATAACTTGAATAAGATGACCTATTATAGTGACAACGAGTATTATATGGAAAAGATAAAACAAAAAATTATACGAAATATAATAGAAGACAAGAAGAACTACGGATAAGTGGTTCTTTTTTAATGCAAAAAAGAGGGTGACATATGGATCAAGATATAAGAGATAAATTTACTGAACTAGAGAAAAAGGTAGACAGCGTTGATTTAAAAACAGATAAGACCAATGAGAGAATTAATAAGGTGGAAGCTAGACTCTATGATTCAGAAACAAATATAAAAATAATTCAAACAACTATGAACTTGATTCTTAATGACACCAAAGAAATAAAAGGTGACATAAAAGAAATTAAAAAGAATAGGGAAGAAGACCACTTCGTTAGACCTATAGAGAAATCAGAAAAGCTGCGAAATCAAATTTTTGGTGTAGTAATAGGAATTCTGGTTAGCGGTTTTGTCGTATATCTCTTCCCGATGCTTAAATAGGAGGTGGAAGATGTTAGAGTTTAAATTTATGCCGATTAAATATAACTATTCCAGTAGAAAAGGCAAGAAAGTCCAATTTTTAGTTATCCATGACACTGGTAATTCTGGAAGAGGAGCCAACGCTTTTAATCACTTTAAGTTTTTTGGTGGTGGAAATAGGAATGCAAGTGCCCATTATTTTGTAGATGACCATGAGATAGTGCAAATTATTGGAGATAGCTTTTCTTCTTGGCATTGTGGAGATAATCAAGGTCATGGTAGGGCTTTAAATGGTGTTAGGAACTGCACTTCAATTGGGATTGAACTTTGTATAAATTCAGATGGAGATTATCAGAAGGCTTATGAAAATTTAGTAGAGTTAGTTAAAAATCTCAGGGTTAAATTTAATATTCCTATAAAAAATGTTTGTAGGCACTATGATGTTTCCAGGAAAAGATGTCCTGGAACTTTTTTTACAAAAAATCTTTGGGAAAAGTTTCTAAAGGATGTTCAAGAGCCTATAAAGATAAAATTGGATTTATCAAAGTCCAGTGTTGGTGTACCTGTGCAAGAAAAGGCACTTAAGGAAAGGATTGATAAAGTTATGGATCAAATATTAAAATCCGACAAGGTAAAAATAAATTACAACGGCAAGGAGATTAACTTGCGAGGTAAAAATATTCAAGGTACTAATTATGTATCTATAAGAGACCTTGCAGAAGCCTTAAATTTACAAGTTGGTTGGAATCAAGAAAAACAAACTGTTGAATTGAGGGGATAGGATGCAAGACTTAGTCTTTAGTTTAAAGGAATATTTAAGTCCTGAACTGGTCTTTATGATTCCTGTGCTTGTTGTGATAGGGAAAGCTTTAAAGAAGTCCAATAGAATAAGTGATAGTCTAATACCTACAATTTTATCTATTGTAGGTATTCCTATTGCCTTAGTGACAAGCCTTGCCAATCGAATGGATCCCATGAATAGCATTCAAATTGTTGTTTGGATCCTCATGAGTATTGGTCAAGGAGTTTTTCTTGGTGCAACAGCTGTGGGAGTGCATCAGTTTTTTAAGCAACATACTGAATTTAAAAATCTTAAAGACTGGGAAATGAAAGAGGACCTAATTAAGGAATTTAAAGAATCTATGGAGGATAGAAATGAATGCAAGTAATATTTTTTATGTAGTTTTATCAATTGTATCTGTGCTAATCACTGGTGTCTTGGTGCCTCTCTTAAAACAAAAATACGGCAAAGAAAAAATTGTTAATGTAATGGAAGCAGTTGACATAGCAGTAAAGGCAGCTGAGCAAATATACACAAAGGCAGGCCAAGGACAATTAAAGAAACAATATGTCTTGATGAGGTTAAACGAACAAGGTATAAAATTAAGTGAGAAAGAACTTGATGACATGATAGAAGCTTCGGTTCTTGAATTAAATCGTTGGAAAATGGAAATTGCTAAATGATTTTATGAAATGAAACTTTCAATAAGATATAAGCCTAGGTGTTATGATAGGCCTTGGCTTATAAAAAGAGTTAACGGAAAATACGGATAGCATGCACACATGCGGAGAAAAAAAGATGCCTTTAAACTTAGAAATCTGTTGGATAAAAACCTTATGCCTTATAGTGAAGAATTTAAAACTGCTGCAAAGAGATTACTCAGTGAAAAAGAGTATAAAAATCTTGAAAACAGAAGTAATAAGGCATATAAAGGTATTAAGAAAAAATAAAAAGGCTTATATGAGCCTTGTAGAACCTTGACCTTGTAAGTGTGATGTTGACTGGGTTTAAGGCTTTGATATGTACGATTATAACTTTTTTATAAAACTTAGAATTTTAAATGTTTGTAACGCTTTTAATATACAGCCTAGGGATCTAACCTAGGCTTTTTTTATTGCAAAAAAATAGGGACAGTTGTTACTGTCCCTATAATAATAAATTACAAAAGGTAGGTAGTCCATTGGAGGCCTGCCCACAATTAAATAATAGCAAATGTTCTAAAAGAACACAAGTTCTTTTTAATTTTTCTCTAAAATTATGTAATGTAGCTTTCCCGCCTAAAGTCCCAACCTGATTTTTTAATGTATTAGGTTAATAAAAGTAGGGTATATAAATTATACAGCTAATAAATTAAAAATGTTGATAACTATTTTTAGTTATCAACAGTATTTTTTGATTATTTGTGATATTATAATAACACTTATGCTTGAATTTAAGCATAAAATAAATGAATTAAAGTGATTTGAATGCAGACATATAATGTATATCATGCTACAACAAAAGAAAAAGGTAGTGGTATTTTAAAATCTGGTGAATTTATATGTAGTAAAGGTAAGTATGAGTGGTTGGGTCATGGAGTTTATTTCTGGAAGAATAAATACACAGCTACAGATTTTTGGCCCAAGGCGAGAAAAATAGATGTTGAGGAAGCCTGCATTTTAAAAGCAGATTTAATTGTTAATAGTTCCTTGGTTTTAGATCTTGATGAAGAAGATCAATATGTGAACTTTATAACATTTTGTAAAGATTTAAAATCTGAGCTTATTGCTAAAAATAAGTATATACCATTAAAAAATGAAAAAGAGAAATGGTGTTTTTATTCCAATTATTTTAAGAAAAGATATGAGATTGCATTATTTATTAGAACTTTTCCTGGATATGGGCAAAGTGATGTGTATAGTGTCAATAGAAAACAATTTTGTGTAACCGAAGATTTTAAATCTATAATAAAAAATATTAAGGAGGTTGTATGATGTTTTATAAGAAAGGCGACAATATATATGATGAAGCCATATTAAATGAAGTTTGTGAATATATGGGCATCTATCCAACCGAAGAGTTTCAAGACTATTTTGTTAAAGATACTATGGAACTTGTAGATACTGTTTTTTCTCAAAATTCAAAATTTAATGTAAAGTATGTTGAAAATAGGAGTTTAAAATACGATAGCTCTGTGACTAAGACAAAACATTATACTATTGATAAGAAATCTTATAGTACTTCAAATTTTTATCTTGATAATAAAAAACTATATGAGAATAAATTATTTGTTGAGGCGGCATAATTATGGAAAGTAAAATAAAAGGAAAAATTAGTTTTGAAGAATATAGGGTTCTTGAAATTAATTATAAACTTAATACCGAATTTGATTCCGAAGAATCATTAATGATATCTTTTGAATTAGGACATGATTTTCAAATTTTTGAAAATGGTATGACAGTTCAGATGGGAGTCAATATTTTTGAGGACTCTGAAGAAAATAAGTATCCGTTTGAAATGAATGTAAATTTAGAAGGTTTATTTTCATTTGAAGGTGATGTAGATGGTGAAAAATTCTTAGCTAATGCTTTAGCCATATTATACCCTTATATCAGAGCGATAGTTTCATCTTATACTTCGTTAGCAAATATACCTCCGTTAACTTTGCCAACTATTAATGTACAACAGTATTTGAGAGATGCAGAGAATATCAAAAGTAAATAATTATCTAAAAGCCTTAAAGATTTACATGAATTTTTAAGGCTTTTTATGTAATGTAGCTTTCCCACTTATAGTCCCCACCTATTCAATTATAAAGTTGTATTAAATAGGTATTTTAAGCGGTTTGATATTATAAACATATCGGGTTCGACTCCCACCGCCTCCACCAAAAATTTTATTTAAAGTCATTCATGCTTATGGATGGCTTTTTATTTTTGTAAAAATTTCTTTCTCTAAAAATTTGCAATAAAAAAAAGAGACTCCCGCCTCTTAATTTTTTAGCTTGATTGTAGTAGTTCTTCATACATCTTTATTAATTCTTCTGGTATGACAAAGTTAAAATAAGTGCCGGATTTTGATAGAAATAAATACATCAGTCCCAATGATGTGAATTTTTTCATATTTACATAGACATTTTCATCAGAATAATCTACGGCGCCATTATAAAAATCGTAAAAGGACTTGTGCTCTTTTTCGTCAAAGTTCATGAGGGTATTTTTAAATTCGCTGGTAATTTTTTTATGTATTTCCTCTACTTCTTCTACTAGGCTTAGTCCAGAAAGGTCCAAATCATAGGAAGATGCTATTAGCATTCTTTGCTCAGCGTCTAAACTTTCTATTATAGGGTATAATTTATCAACAGGCAGTTTGTTAATGGTTTCAACTTTAAAAAGTTTTAATAAAAAATCGCTCATAATTCACCTCGTATTTATTATACATGAAATGAGCTAAAGGAGGAAATATGTCTAGTATTAAAAAGCTAAGTGAAGGTGTTTATTGTAAAATTATTCCCCTAAAGGGAAATCCCTTAAAGAGCATAAATATTTACATGGTAAAGTCCAGGGGCGAGGCTTTAATTGTTGACACAGGCTTTAACACTGAAGAAATCAGAAATGAAATGTTATCTTTTATAAAAGATATGGAAATTGATTTAAAGAGGACAAAGTTATTTTTAACTCATCTGCATTCTGACCACACAGGACTTGCAACTTGGTTTCATGAAGAACTTGGCGTGGAAATTTATATGGGAGACATTGACTACAGAATGATGTCATCTATGGCTGATGCAAATTCTAAAAGGTGGAAGGATGTCATGGCGACAACTCACCTTCAAGGACTCGATGAAGATAATTTAAAAATTGAAGAACACTCAGGCTTTCTGTATAGACCAAAGGCAGAATTCCCCTATATTTCTTTTAACCCTGATTACACCCTAAAAATCGGCGACTTTACTTTTAAGGGCATGGATTTTTCTGGTCACACTCCAGGCATGGTTGGTCTTTATGAAAAGGAAAGAAAAATTTTATTTTGTGGCGACCATATTTTGGGAGACATTACTCCAAATATTACTTTTTGGAATTTTACTGTAGGCGATAGTCTTGGCAGATATCTTAAAAATATTGAGAAAGTAAAAAATCTTCCAATTGATCATCTGTATTCATCTCACAGAGCTCTTGTTGATGATGTGCCAAAGAGGATTGACGAACTAAAAGCACATCACAAGCATAGAATTGATGAAGCCTTAAAGACTTTAGAGGACAAGGGCAAATGCACAGTAAGAGATATTGCCATGAATATGACTTGGGACATGAGGGCAAGAGACTTTTCTGAATTTCCAAATACGCAAAAGTTTTTTGCAGCAGGAGAAGCTCACGCCCACCTCGAACACCTAAGGGCATTAGGCAAGGCTGATTTTGAAATAGATGAAGATGGAGTTTTATGGTATTACGCGACATGATTTTTATTTGATTTATAAGTCCATTAGACATAAAATTAATATGAAAAATAAAAAAATGGAGTGAAAAATGAATAATTTAATTTGTAAGTATAAAGATAAGATTTTAGAAAGCGGCAAGGAAACAATTTTATGTGGCATAGTAAATGTTACGCCAGATTCTTTTTCTGACGGCGGCATGTGGTATGGCAAAGACAAGGCTATTAAGAGGGCAATGGATCTTATTGATGCCGGCGCAAAAATGATTGACCTCGGCGGTGAATCCACAAGACCAGGTTCCCATTATGTTGAAATTGAAGAAGAAATTAGTAGGGTTGTGCCAGTTATAAAAGAATTAAAAACTATGACAGATGTGCCTCTATCTATTGATACATGGAAGGCTGATGTTGCAAAGGCAGCAATAGAAGCAGGCGTTGACTTTGTAAATGACATCACAGGTTTTTTAGGGGATCCAAAAATGGCTGAAGTGGTAGGAAAAAGTGATGTTGGTGCAATTTTAATGTTTAATCCAAAAATTGCAAGACCAAATCACAAATCATCTGCCAACTTCCCATCTTTTGGTGGCGAAGGAGCCTTTACTGATGATGAATTAAAATCCTTTGAAGATATGGATATTATTGAAGTCATGAAAAAATACCTAGAAAAATCACTTGAAAGGGCAGAAAAAAATGGCGTGACAAGAGATAGAATTATGCTTGACCCAGGTATTGGCTTTGCCCTAACAAAAAAGGAAAATTTAAAATTAATAGATAAAATTGACGCCATAAGAGAAATGGGCTGCTTCACATTTTTAGGAGTATCAAGAAAGAGATTTATCACAAATATTTTGACAGAAAATAATATTGACGCTGACGGAAATAATGAGGAAGGCTTTGAAAATAGAGACGAAGCATCAGCTGCTCTTACAACTATAGCAGCCTATAAGGGTGTAGAAGTTCTAAGAGTCCACACAATGAAGCATCACAGACTTGCAAAACTTGTTGCAGATTCTGTAAGACAAAATGAAGTTATAGAAGATGTGAATTTCAAACCTTATTCACTTTAAATTATTTTTTAGAAGATATATAATATAAGCATAAATAAAAAAGGGGGACATTATGTCATTAATTGAAAATTTGAGAAGTAAAGTAAGAGCATCAAAACCAGAAATAGTATTTCCTGAAGGCGATGATGCAAGAATTTTAAGAGCAGCAATTAGACTTAATGAAGATGGAGATATTAAACCAATAGTTCTTGGAGACAAAAAAGAACTTGAAGCTTTAGCAGAAAAAGAAGGGGTAAAACTAGGAGATCTTGAAATTCTAGACCCAGCTAACTATGAAGCTAAAGATGAGATGGTTAAGGCTTTTGTTGAAAGAAGAAAAGGAAAAGCAACAGAAGCTCAAGCAGCAGAAATCTTAAAAGACCATAACTATTTTGGAACAATGCTTATCTACATGGGAAAAGCTAAGGGACTTGTATCAGGAGCAGCACACACAACTGCAGATACAGTTAGACCAGCCCTTCAAATCATAAAAACAAAAGAAGGATACAAGAGATGCTCTGGAGCATTTATTATGCTAAGAGGCGAAGAAATGTATTTAATGGCAGACTGTGCTATTAACATCGACCTTGATGCAGAAGGACTTGCAGAAGTAGCAGTAGTATCTAATGAAACAGCAAGACAATTTGGCATGGATCCAAAGATTGCAATGCTTTCTTTCTCCACTAAGGGTTCAGCATCTCACGAAAGAGTAACAATGGTTGCAGAAGCAACAAAAATGGCTAAGGAAAAAAATCCTGATATGGCAATTGACGGCGAATTACAATTTGACGCAGCTTTCGTAGAATCCGTTGCAAAGAAAAAAGCACCAGGCTCAGAAGTTGCAGGACACGCAAATGTATTTGTATTCCCTAACATTGAAGCAGGAAACATTGGCTACAAGATCGCTCAAAGGTTTGGCGGCTTTGAAGCAATTGGACCTATCCTTCAAGGACTTAATGCCCCAGTAAACGACTTATCTCGTGGCTGCGTAGAAGACGAAGTATATTCACTAGCAATCATAACAGCAGCACAAGCAGTTCTTTAATAAATTTTGACTTAAAGACTTCCTTAGGGAGTCTTTATTTTTTTGTTTTTAAAATTTATAATGTATAAAAGAAGGTGAGAAAATGGTAAAGAAAATATTTAAAGGAATTTTAATTTTTTTAGTATCCCTTATTATTCTTATAGGGATTGGAGATTTTTTGTGGATTAATCTTCCAAAGATAAGTGCAAGGAAAAATATTTCAGATATAGAAGACTATGGCAAAATGGTGAGTGAGATAAATTTAGATGACCATGTAAAACTTGTGGGACTTGGAGAAGCGACTCACGGCAACTCTGACTTTCAAAATTTAAAATTAGAAGTTTTAAAGACCTTAGTTGAAAAAAATAATTTAAAGAGCTTTGCCATTGAAGCTGACTTTGGCGAAGGCATGATGATAAATAATTATATTCATGGAAATAAAAGAGATGAAAATATTTCAAGAATTTTTTCTTTTAATATTTATCACACAAAGAACATGAGTGACCTCATAAATTATATGTTTGACTATAATCAAAAGGTAAAGGCTGAGGACAAGCTTTCTTTTTACGGCTTTGACATGCAAAACCCTGAAAAATCCATTGAATTGATTTTAGATTTTTGCAAGGAAAATAATATTTTAGAGGACAAAGACTTGCAAGAGGAGTTTTCCTTTATTAAAGATGAAAAATTTAAGATTTCACAGCTAAAAGACAAGGAAGATTTGTTATTAGAAATAAAGGCTCATGCTGATGCTCTTTCTTCAAACTACGCAAGAGAAGTTTCAAGAGCCATAAAAAATGTAATGGACAGCGTAAATTATTATAAATTGGATTTTAATGATTACGCAAAAGCAAACAATGTGAGAGATAAATTTATGGCTGAAAATGTTAAGTGGATAAGTGATTTTGAAAGGTCAAAGGGAAATGATCTGCTTTTAATTTCTGGTCACAATGGTCACATTGCCAAAAGTGGAAAATTTTATGAGCCAATGGGGTCTCACTTAAAGGAAATTTTTGAAGAAAAATATTTTATTATAGGCACAGACTTTTATAAGGGAATTGTAAATATAAATGAAGTTGGTTCATCTAATAAGAGGTCAAACCATGGCTTTGTATCTGCAGATCCTTTAGCCTATAGTGCTAGAAAATTTAAGGGGAAATATTATTTAGATTTTACAAAAGTTAAAGATGGCGAAACTTCTGAACTTATAAATAAAGAGATCAACATGGGAAGTTTGGGCGAAGGATACTCTCCCCTTATGAAATTCATGCCAAGGTCTTATAGGGTAAAGGAAGTTCCAAAAGATTTATATGATGCAATGATTTTTGTTTATTATGCAAAGCCTATTGCTGTAACTTATGAAGATTGAGTTTATAAAAATTTATAAGCTTCTTGCAAAGAAAGAATATGACAAATTAATTATTTTTGCCATTAATAGGAGACAAAGAAGAAATATTTAAAAAGTAAGATTCTTTTTGAGTTTTAGCTTTTGTTTTATGGAAAATTTTTATTAAAGGAGTTTTTTATGACTAAGTTAAGAGATGCTATATACGGCTTTGCTGTTGCCGATGCTCTTGGCGTTCCCTTTGAATTTAAAGAGAGGGGAACTTTTATTTGCAGTGACTGTGTTGGTTTTGGTACTTGGAATAAGGAAGCAGGCACTTGGTCTGATGACAGCAGCATGACTCTTGCCACTTGCAAGTCTATTAAGGACAAGGGAAAAATTGACACAGAAGACATTAGAAAAAATTTTAAGGCTTGGCTTTTTGATGATGAATTTACAGCTGATGGCAGGGTCTTTGATGTTGGAGGCACAACTAGAGAAGCCCTTACTTTAAATCGCGGCATGGATGATTATTATTCCAATGGAAATGGATCTCTTATGAGAATTTTACCCCTTGCCTTTACTGATGCCAGTGATGAGGAAATCGAAAAAGTTTCTGCAATTACTCACGCTCACGAAATTTCTAGGAAGGCTTGCCTTGATTATGTGCATATAGCGAGAAAATTAATAGGTGGAGAAAAATTAGAAAATTTGGGACTTGATGACTTAAAAAATAAAAGTGAAGATGAAATTAAATCCACTGGCTTTGTCCTTCACACCCTAGAGGCATCTCTCTGGTGCATCTTAAATACTAATAATTATAAGGATGCAGTCCTAAAGGCAGTAAATCTTGGCGATGACACAGATACTACAGCAGCTGTAACAGGTGGACTTGCTGGAATAATTTATGGCTTTGATGAAATTCCAAAAGAATGGATAGATAAATTAAAAAATAAAAACTTAATTGAAGATTGTTTATTTTAAAAAAATCCTCCTTAAATTACTAAGGAGGATTAATCTTATATATAATTTTGTAGAAGATTGACGGCGATGCCAATGACTGCACCGAGGCCTATTAATTTAAATAGGTCTATTTTTTTTAGGTATAAAAGAAAACCAAGAACAAAGGAAATTAGGGCGGCAAGGCTCATGCCATCAAGTTTAAAACCTTCTGGAAATACTGATGACTGAAATAATTTTAAAGTAGTTATAAAAATTAGTGACACAACTCCTGCCTTTATACCAAGAAGGGAGTAGTCCATAATTTTAAATTTTTTATTTTTGCTAAATAAAAAGTAGCCCAAAATCATCATGAGAATAAATTGAGGAAGGACAAGACCTGTTGTTGCAACAATAGATCCTATAATTCCGCTTACACTTTGTCCAACAAAGGTCGCAGAATTTATGGCAATGGGTCCTGGAGTCATTTGAGAAATTGAAATTAAATCTATAAATTCTTTAGTGGATATCCAGGCATTTTCTTCCACAACATATTTTGATATAAGAGGGATTACTGCGTAGCCGCCACCAAAGGCAAAGCATCCGATTTTAAAGAAAATTAAAAATAAATTAAGCATTTTTATATCTCTCCATTACACTAAAATAAGAAATTCCTGCAAGGGCGCAGAATAAAATAATAAGTCCTGTATTTATGTTTGTGAAGAAGGCAACTAAGAAGACTAAAATAATCATAACTGCACTAAATCTTGGATTTTTTTTGTAGGAAGAAATTCCCATGCGAAAAACTGTTATAAATAAAACTGCAGAAATTATTCCACTTATGCCTTCAAGGGCAGAATTTATAAAAAAATTGCTTTTAAACTCTTGATAAAAATTTGAAATCACAGATAAAATTATTAGACAGGGTAGTGATGATGCAACAAGACAAGTTATTGCACCTAGAGGTCCCTTTAGGTAGTAACCAGTTAAAACTGAACAAGATATTGCCATGGCACCAGGTCCACCTTGTGAAATGGCAACTATATCCATCATTTCATCCTCGTCAATAAGTTCTAAGTCAGAGACGAAAATATCTTTTATGACAGGCACAATTGTGTAGCCACCTCCAAAGGTTATGGCATTTATTTTAAAAAATGTTAAAAATAATTTTATAAAAGAAATATTTTTCATTAAATCACCACAATAATTATAGCACACATATGGAAAATTAAGTAATATCGTGTATAATCTAGTTAAGGAGTGATGTGATGAAGATGGGAATAATAGGCCTTGGCAATATGGGTTCTGCCATGGCACATGGTCTTTTAAATAATAATATAGAAACTTTTCTCTACGACAGAAATTTGGAAAAGAGAGAGGCCTTTAAGGATTTTGAAAAGGCAAAAATAATGGACTCAGAAGTTGATGTAGTGAAAAATGCTGATGCAGTAATTCTAACAGTTAAGCCTTATGTTTATGATGAAGTGCTTGATAAAATTAAAGAAGCTGTTAAGAATCAAATTATAATTTCAGTTACATCAAGCTATGATTTAAAAAAGTTAGAAGAAAAACTTCCAGGCAAAAAACTTTTAATGGCTATGCCAAATACGCCAGCAAAAATTTTATCTTCAATGACGGGAATTTGTCCTGGAGAAAATATTTCAGAGGGTGAATTAGAGGAACTTAGAAAAATTTTATCTTCCTTTGGCGAAACTGAAATTGTAGAAGAAAAAAATATAAAAATTTATGAAGCTGTAAGTGGTTGCATGCCTGCTTATGTTTATATGTATATTGAAGCAGCTGCAGATGTAGCAGTTTCTTATGGCATGAAAAGAGACCTAGCTTATAGAGTAATTTCACAAGCAGTGGCAGGATCTGCAAAAATGGTAAGAGAATCTGGTCTTCATCCAGGAGAACTAAAGGATCAAGTTACTACACCTGCTGGCACAACAATTAAGGGATTAAAATCTTTAGAAAGAGATGGTTTCAGAGCTGCAATTATAAATGCAGTTGATTCAATAATGAATAAATAGGAGGTCAATATGAAAGATTTATTAGTATTTTTGGCAGATGGTTTTGAAGAAATTGAAGCACTAACTGTTGTTGATGTAATCAGGAGAGCTGGCCTTTTAGTTGAAACAGTTTCAATAACTGATAGAAATGAAGTTAGAGGAGCTCACGATGTAAAAGTTCTTGCTGACAAAACTTTTAATGAAATTAATATTGAAGACTATAGGGCAATGTATATTCCAGGAGGACAACCTGGCGCAACAAATTTAATGAAGGATAAAAAAGTCCTTGAATGTGTAAATTTATTTAACGATGATGAGAAAAAAATTGCAACTATTTGTGCTGGTCCACAAGTTCTTGATGCTGCTGGAGTTTTAAAAGATGGCAAATTCACTTGTTATCCAGGAGTTGAAAATAGACTTAAAGTAAATAATCCACTAGATGAAGCTGTTGTAATTGATGATAATATTATTACAGGCATGGGTCCTGCTCTTGCTATCTTACTTGGAGTAAAACTAGTAGAAGTTTTAATTTCAAAGGAAAAAGCTGAAGAAGTTGCAGATGGATTACTTCTTCCTAAACTAAAAAAATTTATTTAATTAAAAAATTTTCATAAAATAAAAAACTTTTAATGTACCAAATATTTATTTGGTACATTTTTTATGAAGATAAATATTTTATTGCCTTGTATAATAATAAATAGTTTATAAATGGCTAAATAGCTTCTTGTCCTTTTATTACTAATATTCTAGTGTTATAATGATTATAACTAAAATAAATCTTATAAAGATGGGCTGATAGCCTATTTTTATTTATGGAGGATAAATGTTCTGGAAACTAATTTTAAAAAGGAGTCATAATGCCTATGGCTATGATAGGGCAAAAATTTCCAAGGAGACTTCTTTTCTTGGTCTTATATCAAATATATTGGTAGCCCTTTTAAAAGTAATTTTATATACTTTTACTGGCTCAATTTCAATTTTGTCTGATGCTGTTAATAACATTACAGATTGTGTCAGTTCAATTATTTCAATTTTTGGAATAAAACTTGCCTCAAAGCCAAGGGATAGAGACCACCCCTATGGTCATGGAAGACTGGAATATTTAATTTCCCTTGTAGTAAGTGGAATCGTCCTTAGCCTTGGATTTCAGTTTTTAAGAACTTCTGTTGGAAAAATTTTGAATCCAGTTAAAATAACTTATCCAAGTTCTACTATAGTAATTTTGATAATTACTATTTTTATAAAGTTTTGGCAGGCATCACTTTATTCTCATGTGGCAAGAAAAATTGACTCAACTACCTTAAAGGCTCAGGAGAAAGATTCTCTTAGTGATACACTTATAACAGCTGTTGTAATTATTTCTATAATAATAGAAAAATTCACTGGTAAAATTTTAGATGGATATGTAGGAGTTTTAGTTGCCCTATTTATTTTATATACTGCAATATCTTTAATCTATGAAACTATTTCAATTATACTTGGAAGAGGTTTAACGGAAGAAACTAAGCACGAGATAAAGTCAAAAGTTTCAACATATGACGGAATCTCAAATGTGCACAATATGATGGTGACAGATTTTGGCCCAGATAATATTATCGTATTAATTGATGCGACTCTTGATTACAATTTGACCCTGGAAGAGGCACATAATATAGTCGATAAGGTAGAAAGGGAAGTATCTGAACTTTTGGGAATCAAACTAATAATTCACGCTGACCCACTGGGCTCTAGTTCTGATATTATTAGATCAGTTTCAAAAAATCTCAAAAAAATTATTAGAGAAAGTTTAAATATATATTCTTTCCACGATATAGTGCTTGAAGATAAGAAAATTTATATCGACATTGATTATAATGCCGATGCCGTATCTACTTTAAAGGAAAAGGAGCAATTGAAAGAAGAACTTTGCAATAAATTAAAAGCAATTTATGAAGATTATGACTTTGAAATAATTCTTGATGCAATTTTTTAGGAGGAAATATGAAGGCTTTAGTTGTTGGCGCTGGAAAATTAGGCTATAGACTTGCAGCTTCACTTATAGATGAAGATTATGAAGTAACTGTAGTAGATAATAATGAAGACGTAATTGAATATATTTCAAATTCACTAGATGTCCTTAGTATTTGTGCAAATGCCCTTGATTTTGGCGTTTTAGAAGAGCTTGACATATCTCTTTTTGATTATGTAATTGCAACTACTACTAATGACGAGGCTAATGTAATAGTTTGCACAATTTCAAAAAAACTTGGTGCTAAATATGCCATAGCCAGAGTCAGAGACCCTGAATATAGAAAGCATTTAGATTTTATTTCTGAAGAACTTGAAATAGATAAAATTATAAATCCAGACAATGCCACTGCAAGATCAATTGTAAAATATTTAATGAAAAGATATCAACTTTACTCCGATGAATTTGCTGGTGGAAAAGTTTCTCTTGTTGAGTTTAATATAGGAAATGATCCAAACTTTATTGGCAAGAGAATTATGGACATTGAAAATATTAACGACTTACTTATTTCAGCAATTTCAAGAAGTGGAGATGCAATTATTCCAAATGGAAGTACAGTTCTTGAGGAAAATGACGTAATAATTTTGGCAGGAAAATCAGAAAATATAGAAATTTTTGACAAAGAGCACACTGGTGTAAATAAGACAAAAGCTCTTAGAAGCACAATGATTTTAGGCGGAGGAAAGACTGGCCTTTACCTAGCCATGCTTTTATTAAAGGAAAATATTCGAGTTACAATAGTTGAAATAAATAGAGAGAGATGTCTAGAGTTAAAGGAAATGGTTCCAGGTGCAGAAATAATAAATGGCGACGGAACAGATATTGCCATACTTGAAGAAGAAATGGTTCATACTTATGATGCTTTTGTAGCTGCAACAGGCATTGACGAAGCAAATTTATTAATGAGTCTTGTGGCAAAACAAACTGGAATTTATAAATCTGTTGCAAAAATTTCTAGAACAAATTATGACAAAATCTTAGACAAATTAGATATAGACGCAGTTTTTAACACTGCTTATATAACAGCTGCAGAAATGTTAAAGGAAATCAGGGGCAAGTCTTCTCTTTCACTTCATCTTTTATTAAATGGACAAGTTGAATGTTTAGAATTAATTATAAGGGCAAGACAATTAGTTTGTGGCAAAGCTCTTGAAAATTTAAATCTTCCAGAGGGAATTTTAATTATTGCAGTAATAAGAAAAAATGAAATGTTAGTTCCAAATGGAAAAACTGTGCTAGAAGCAGGAGACAGAATTATTTTATTTGCAATGCATCAAGTTGCACCAAAGATGCAAAAGATTTTCTCTTCAGAAGGGAAATTTAAGTATGCACTAAATTCTTTTAAGAATAGAGGAAGAGTAGATGAATTATAAACTTATTTCAAAAATCCTTGGTTTTATTTTATTAATTGAAACTGCATTTATGGCTCCATCTCTAATACTTAGCTTAGTAGAAAAGGATGGAAGTGCCTCTGGATTTTATATTCCCATGGCCCTGGCTATATTTTTGGGATTAATTTTAATTAATTTAAAGGTAGAAAAAAAATCCCTATCACCAAGAGATGGAATTTTAATAGTAACAGCATCATGGATATTAGTTTCCTTAGTTGGAGCACTTCCACTTTTTATAGCGGCTAAAATGACTTATGTCGATTCATTTTTTGAAATTGTATCTGGTTTTACTACAACTGGTGCAACAGTTATCTCTGGCATAGAATCTTACCCTAGGTCAGTAATACTTTGGAGATCTATTACTCACTGGATTGGAGGAATGGGAATACTTGTCTTTACAGTAGGACTTCTTCCAAAACTTGGAGTCGGTGGTTTTCAAATTTTTAAGGCAGAATCACCGGGACCTGTTGCAGGAAAAATTGAGTCCACAATATCTCAATCATCTAAAAGACTTTACATAATTTATATTATTTTATCGGCTGCACTTTTCTTATGTTTAAAAATTGCAGGTATGCCAGTTTTTGATTCCTTTGTTCATACTTTTGGTGTCCTTGGAACTGGAGGATTCTCATCTTATAACGACTCCTTTATGTCTTATAAGGGCAATGCAGTTCACTTTATACTTGCCTTTTTTATGTTTTTAAGTGCCACAAATTTTACAATTTATTCACTTATTTCTAGAAAAAAGTTTAAAGAAGTTTTGCAAAATGATGAGTTAAAACTTTGGATTTTTATAACACTTGCTGCCATTATTTTTATTACCCTTGATTTATATTCCAAGGGTTATCCTACACTTTTGTTGGCCTTTAGAGATTCAGCCTTTCAAGTTACCTCAATATCATCAACATCTGGTTTTGCCAATGCAGATTATGACTTATGGCCAAGTTTTTCAAAATTTATTTTATTGATACTCATGATTTTTGGAGGCTGTGCAGGTTCAACTGGCGGTGGAATTAAAATTACGAGAATTTCAATTTTATTAAAGTTAATAAAAAGAGAAATGAAAAAAGCAACACATCCAAAGGCAGTTCTCCCAATAATTGCTGATGGAAAAACTTTGTCTGATGAAGTTGTCCTTGGCATAAATGCCTATCTTGGAACTTATTTTATATTGGCAATAGTTTCTACTGGCATAGTCACACTTTCAGGAGTAGATGTAATAACAGGATTTTCTTCTGTGGCAACAACACTATCAAATGTTGGACCAGGCTTTGGAGAAATTGGGCCAACAAAAAATTTTGCTTTTTATAGTGACTTTTTTAAACTATATTTTAGTGTCTTAATGTTACTTGGAAGGCTTGAATTTTTCACAATTCTTGCCTTATTCTCAAAGAACAGACGAAGAAAGGATATTATAAGACTATAATGAAAATATTAATTATTGGTTCAGGAAAAGTTGGATCTACAATTGCAAATACACTAAGCCTTGAAAAATTTGACATTGATATAATTGACAGAGATGAATTAAATTTTGAAAAAATAACTAATACTGTTACAAAAATTAAGGGCGATGTATTAGATGAAAATTTTATGCTAAATTTTGATTCAGAAGTATATGATTACGCAATTATAGCCACAGATAGCGATAAGACAAATTTAATAATGGCATCAATTTTTAAAAATCTCAATGTTAAAATTATTTTGCGCCTTGATGAAATGGAAAATATTTCTGAAATAGGAATTATAAAAAATTCTTTGCCAAATGTTGTAAATATTTTTAATAGAAGCCTTGAGTCTGCAAAACTTGCCACGAAATTAATTGGTTCATCAAATTATTATGAGGCGGATTATTTTGGCAAAGGAAAAATTGAAGTTACAGGCCACTACATTGACATGGACGAAGAATTTGAAAATATAAAAATAAAGGACATTGGCTCTCTTTCCACAATTTTAGTTGTTGGTATACTTAGAGAAGGAGATTTAATTGTTCCAGATGGAGAAACCATTTTAAAACATGGCGATTATATGTATCTCATGGGTCTTTCTTCTGACATAAGAAATTTCAAATATTCTCACTTTGAAATAAAGGGAAAAGAAGATGTGCGTGATGTAGTTATTGCTTCAGGGGATGCGACTTTCAATAGGATTATCTCAAACCTTGAAAATATTAATTTAAAAATAATTGAGCCTAATAGAGAAAAATTTGAAGACTTTAGAAAAAATTTAACGAGAGCTTTTGTTGTAAATAAAAGTTTGAAAAATGACAAAATTTTTAAAGATGAAAATATTTCAAAGGATGCAGTTTTTATTTCTATGACAGATTCAGACGAATTAAATATAGTCCTTGGACTCATGGCAAGAAGTCACGGCATTAGCAAGAATATTGTCCTTCAAGGGGACAATAATTACGACTCAATTTTAGAGAGCCTGGGAATTTATAGGGTTATAGATCCAAAAGTTATAGTGGCAAATGAAATTATTAAGGCCATTAACAACGACATGAAGGTGTCAATAAATTATATGTTTGGTGGCAAGGCACAGGTTTATGAAATTAAAATTCCTGACGATTTTATTTATATTGGAAAAAAATTATCTGAAATTAATTTACACAGAGAAATAATTATTGGTGGAATTATTAGATATGATAATTCTGCAGTAATTCCTAGAGGAAATACAAAAATCGAAAAGGGCGACAGGCTTGTAATATTTTCAACTAATGAAAGTAGAAAAGATTTGGAAGAATTAATTGATCCAACGCTAAAGAAAAGCATTTTTGATTTTTTCAGGAGGTAATTTTGAAAGAAATTTTTAAAAATGACTGGCAAGAAATATTGGAAGAAGAATTTGAAAAAGATTATTACAAAAATCTTAGAAAACTTTTAATAGAAGAATATAGACATCATCAAATTTTTCCCAAGGCAGAAGATATTTTTAATGCCTTTCACTACACTTCTTACAAAGACTTAAAGGTCTTAATACTTGGTCAGGATCCCTATCACAATTTTGGTCAAGCTCATGGACTTGCCTTTTCTGTAAAGGAAGGAGTGAAGATTCCACCTTCACTTCAAAATATTTATAAGGAATTAAATTCTGATCTAGGTCTAGCAATACCAAAGACGGGCTACTTAAAATCTTGGGCAGATGAAGGAATAATGCTTTTAAATACAACTTTAACTGTAAGGGCCCATGAACCTATGAGCCATGCAAAAATTGGCTGGGAAATTTTTACCAACGCAGTTATAGAAAAAATAAACGAAAAAAAAGAGCCTGTGGTTTACATACTTTGGGGCAATCACGCCAAGGCTCGCAAAAAATTTATAAATAATAAAAATCACTTAATTATAGAAGGTGTGCATCCATCTCCACTTTCTGCCAATAGAGGTTTCTTTGGCTCAAAGCCCTTCTCTCGTGCAAATGAGTTTTTAAGAGAAAGAGGAGTTAGACCACCTTCTTGGGAAGTTAAATAGAATTTTTAAAATTTAAAATATTTTTTATTACAGCAGAATTATTTGCCAGGTGCAAATCATCCTTGCTGTAATTTTTTTTGTAGTGAGGATCATAATAATTTATTAAAAGATCTCTTATTAAAAAATCGTAGTCGACCTCCTGGAATTTTTCTAAATATAATTTTTCCTTTTCTGAAGAAATAAATTTTTTGATTTCTAGAAGAGATTTATAAATTTCATCTCTATCTGAAAGATTGTAGTCTCTCTTAATTCTTTTTATGCGACTATCAATTTCGTCTTCGATAATAATTTTTCTGCCAGAAGAAATTTTTTCAATTAAAATTTTTGGCAGCTGAATATTTCCAATTTTTGAGCTTTCTCCTTCAGTGAAAAAAATTTTTTTGTCATTATCTAAAGCTTCAAATAAAAGAGACTCAAAATATTTTTGTGAAGGCTGTTGGGTAAGTCCTATACCACCAAAAATTGAGCCTCTGTGGTTGGCAAGTTCTTCAAGATTTAAAACAGGATAAGCACTTTTTAATTTATTTAAAATTTCAGTTTTTCCAACGCCAGTTTTGCCACAGAGAACTATAAATTCTTTTTCTCTTATTAAAGAAGCTAAATTGTCATGAATATATTTTCTGTAAGACTTGTAGCCGCCAATTAATTTTTTTACATCTATGCCGAGAGACCTTAAAAAGCTAAAAAATACATGAGACCTATAGCCGCCACGTGAACAATAGAGGATAACTTCATCATAAGTTTTTGTAAGCTCAATAATTTTTTCATAAAAGGAAGGGAGTTTATCCTTGGCAAAATTTATGCCAAGATACTTTGCCTTATCTACGCTTTCTTTTACATAGGTCCTTCCAACAATTTCTCTCTCATAATCATTAAGTATGGGAAGGTTTATTGCGCCTGGGATTTTATAGTCATTAAATTCTTTGGGACTTCTCATGTCCACAAAGCTTATTTTTTTTCCCTTTTTTATCATTTCATAAATTTCTTCATATCTTAATTCGTATTTCAAAGTATCACCCTTAATAATATATCACTTAATGTGAGAAGCTAAAATAAATCCCATAAAATTTTTATTTTAGATTTATTTTGGATATAATGTAGGTGAGGTGTATTATGGAGTATTTAAAAATGAATTATTCAAATATAGAAGAGACAAAAATAGGTCATGTGCCAGTTCTTATTATTGAGCCAAAAGAAAAAACAGATAAGACTATAGTTTTTTATCATGGCTGGGGATCTAATAATGAAAGGCAAATTTTTAGAGCCAATATTTTTGCAAGTTATGGATATAGAGTAGTTCTTCCTGAAGCAAGATATCATGGAGATAGAAATGATTTAGATCTTGATTATGGGGATAAAGAAATTGAAGCAAAATATATTTTAAAAGTTATTATGCATAATATTGAAGAGGCGCCTTCAATTTTTAATTTCCTAGAGGAAAAATATCCAGAAAGCAAAATTGCAGTTGGCGGTCATTCTATGGGAGCCATAACTGCTGGTGGTCTCTATGCTTTTAAAAAGGATTTAAAAATGGCATTTATCTTTAATGGAGTAAACAACTGGGAAAAACTTGTAGATTCAGTAAATAAAATTAAAAATCAAGATAAAATCAAGGAAGAAGAATTTAGAATCAATGAGTTTTTCTTAGATATGGATCCAATGAAAAGTCCAGAAATTTTTAAGGATAGACCAATAGTTTTATATAATGGCGAAGATGATGATGTAATTGATCCTTCTGGTCAAGAATCCTTTGCCAGGGAAATAGAAAAAGTTTATAAGGACAAAAAACTTTTGGATTTTCAAATTTTTGAAATGACTTCCCATCAAATAACAACTCAAATGCTTGAAGCAGCAATTATTTTTTCAAAAGAGAGGGCGAATTTCTAATGAATACTGAAAAATATTTAGTAAAAGAAAAGAAAAAATTAAATTTATATGATGTGCCAACTTCTTATCATGGAAAACTTGAAAAAAAGGAAGTTAAAGAAGTTTTAATTCCTAAAAATATTGAGAAAATGCGTGAATATCATGAAAGGCTTTACGCAGAAAACAACCAAGCACTTTTAATTGTCCTTCAAGCTATGGATGCAGCAGGAAAAGATTCCTTAATAAAACACATTATGACAGGAGTAAATCCACAGGGGACAAAGGTTGTATCCTTTAAAAAACCAAGTGAAAATGAACTTGACCATGACTATCTGTGGAGAGTTGCAAAAAATCTTCCTCCTCGTGGCGAAATTGGAATTTTTAACAGAAGTCATTACGAAGATGTTCTTGTATCAAGAGTTCACAAGCTTGTCTTAGACCAACCCTTCCCAAAAAATTTAGTTACTAAGGATATTTGGGAAAATAGATTTGAAGAAATAAATAATTTTGAAGAATACCTATCCAACAATGGAATAAAAATTGTAAAATTCTTCCTTCATGTTTCTAAAGATGAACAAAAAGAAAGACTTATGGAGAGAATTGACAGGCCAGAAAAAAATTGGAAGTTTGCATCATCTGATATCACAGAAAGAGAATATTTTGACGATTATATGAAGGCCTATGCCGACATGTTAATTAACACTTCTACAAAAAAAGCACCATGGTATATTGTGCCAGCTGACAGAAAGTGGTTTTCAAGATATTTAGTTTCAGAAGTAATTGTAGAAAAATTAAAGGAAATGGATCCACAGTTTCCAGAGCTATCAAAAGAAGAGCTAGATAGCTTAGACAAGTGGAAAAAAATTTTAGAAGAGAATTAATAAAAGGGCCTCTTTATTAAATATAAAGAGGTCCTTTTATAAAATTATTCTTTTATAAAATTTTTACAAAAAAAAAGAAGGCACAAGCCTCCTTTAATTTTATTATTCAGCTGGTTCAAAATCAGATTTTTCAGCTCCACAAAGTGGGCATACCCAATCTTCAGGAAGTTTTTCAAAAGGTGTTCCTGCTTTTATACCATTTTCTTCGTCGCCTACTGCTGGATCATAAATATATCCGCAAAGTGAGCATTCGTATTTTTTCATTTTATCTTCCTCCTAATAAAATTTATTGCTTTTTCAAGCCTATTTCCATTATAACAAATTGCTAAATATAATACAGTAAAATTTTAAAATTAATAAATTTATGCAAAATATTTTGAGTTTAAAGGGCAGAAGTATTGGGTAATTTCTAAGTAGATGGAGTGAGAACTATGGATACTTTATATAGATACAAAGGATTTGTTAATAGCGATTTATCATTAATAAAAAACTTTTTAGATTCAGCTATAAGGGATTTAAATCCCTTTATTAGAGACCAAGAAAAATTATTTGATATTAAAGTTATTTTAAATGAATTAGTTGTAAATGGTGCCATGCATGGCAATGAAGAAGATCTAAACAAAAAAGTCTTTTTAAAACTAATTTTGGATAAGAATTCTTTAAAGATAATTGTAAAAGACGAAGGAAGAGGCGTGGATTTTGACACATCTCTATATGATTGTACCCAAAAAAGATGTAATGGCAGAGGTCTTTTAATAGTTGAAGCACTTACTGACCAATTAATTTTAAATGACAACGAAGTAATAGCCATAAAAAATTTATAAACCAATATATATTTACTACATAGAAAACCCCTAGGGGTTTCTTTTTTTGCAATAAAAAAAGGCTGCCTCGCGACAGCCATAATTTTTTTTATTAAAGAGCCTTTAAGACTTTTACAAGATGGTCATAAACTCTCTTTGTTGAAGAAATTGAAAGATTTTCCTTTTGTGAGTGAGCTCCTCTTATGTCTGGTCCTATAGAAATTATGTCAAGATCCCTATTTTTTTCGAAGAAGACGCCACATTCAAGTCCACCGTGAGTAAACTCTTCTTCCATTTCTTCTCCCTTCATTTCCTTGTAAATGTTCTTTACGATTTCTCTAAATTTAGATTCTTTTCTGTATTCCCATTCAGGATATGGGTTTTCAAATTCAGCTTCTGCGCCAAATTTTTTCACAATGTCTAAATAAATATTTCCAAAATCTTCAGAAAGTGAAGAAGATGCAAATCTAAGTGAAACGAAAACTTCTACTGTGTCATCAAGAAGTTTTGCTATGGCAAGATTTGATGATGATTCAAGAACTTTTTTAGCTTCATTTATAAAAGTGTGAGGGCCAGTTGGAAGTTCTAGTAAATATTTTGCAAGCTTTTCTGTGTCTTCTGCTGTCACTATTTTACCTTCATGAGAAATTTTTTCACATTCTATAATTAATTCTCCCTCAACGCCCTTAAATTTATCCTTGGCAAATTCTATTGCTTCTTTTAATTTATTTTCCTCGCACACAAGAGAAACTTTTCCTTCTCTCGGGATTGCATTTTGTTTTGTGCCGCAGTCAAGGGAAATTAATTTTGCATCGTCAACTTTATTTAAAATTTCTGCAATAACTTTTATCATGTTGCCCTTGTTGTTGGCAATTTCCATGCCAGAGTGGCCGCCTAAAAATCCGTGAAGCTTAAGTGAGAAGGCTTCTCCTCTAAAGTCTTCTCTTTCAACTTTTAATTTTGAGTGAAGTAATTTTCCACCGGCAGATGAAACTGTTAGGATGCTTTCTTCTTCTGAGTCTATGTTTATTAAATATTTTCCTTCAAGATATTTTGCCTCAAGGTCCTTTGCTCCATGCATATCAGTTTCTTCAGATACAGTTACAATAATTTTAAGGGGACCATGTTCTTCTTCTGCAAGTGCCATTGCCATGGCAACACCAATTCCGTCATCAGCTCCAAGAGTTGTATCATTGGCATGAAGTTTGTCGCCATCAACAATTAGTTCAATGGGATCAGTTGCAAAATTGTGTTTTGAGTCCTTGCCCTTTTCGCAGACCATATCCATGTGACCTTGCAAGATCACCTTTTCTCTATCTTCCATGCCCTTTGTTGCAGGCACTTCCATAATTATATTTAAAGATTCATCTTGAAAAACTTTATAGCCAGCATCTTCTCCAAATTTTTTTAAAAAGTCAGAGACAGCTTTTTCATTTCCTGATTCTCTAGGAATTCCTGCTAATTTTTCAAAATAATCAAAAACTTTTTTTGGTTCTAAATTCATATTAACCTCACTTTAAAATAACCTTGTGGTAAACTTTCTTGCCCTTTCTAATAATAATTTCTCCATTTTTGAAATCATCCTTAGTAAGTTCAAGCTTAGGGTCACTTATTTTTTCATCGTCAAGGGAAACTCCGCCTTGAGTTATTAGTCTCCTGCCTTCAGAATTTGTCTTAATAAGGCCAAGTTCAGTCATTAAATTTAAAATTCCAACAGGTTCAGCAAATTTTTCTGCTGGCATTTCTGTTGCAGGAATGTCTTCAGAATCTTTTTCTCCACCAAAAAGTGAATGTGAAGCATCAAGGGCAGCCTTAGCAGCTTCTTCGCCGTGAACATCTTTTACAACTTCGTAAGCCAAAGCTTCTTTTGCCTTATTTATTTCTGCACCTTCTAATTTTTCGTATTCAGCAATTTTATCAAGTGGAAGCATAGTTAGAAGCTTCATAAATTTAATTACATCACGATCGTCGCAGTTTCTTAGGTATTGGAACATTTCGTATGGAGTAGTTTTTTCTGGGTCAAGCCAAATTGCTCCAGCCATAGTTTTGCCCATTTTGATACCTGCTGCAGTAGTTAAAAGTTTAAAGGTCATGGCATAAACTTTGTCATTTTCTAATTTTCTTACAAGTTCATAGCCACCTAAAATATTTGACCATTGGTCTGAGCCACCAACTTCTAGCTTGCAGTGGTGCTTTCTGTATAGATACAAGAAGTCATAAGACTGCATAAGCATATAAGAAAATTCAAAGAAAGTAAGACCTTGTTCCATTCTGTTTTTGTAGCAGTCAAATTGTAGCATCCTATTAACAGAGAAGTGAACACCAATTTCTCTTACAAATTCCAAGAAATTTAACTTTAAAAGCCAGTCGGCATTGTTTTCAATGATGCCCTTTCCTTCAGAAAAATCTAAAAATTGTGAAATTTGTTCCTTAAATCTGTTGGCATTGTAGTCGATTGTCTTTCTGTCCATGAGAGTTCTCATGTCGCTTTTGCCAGATGGGTCGCCAATAGTTGTAGTTCCACCGCCAAGTAGAGCTATTGGAATATGACCTGCTCTTTGCATGTGTTGCATTACTCTAATTTGAATGAAGTGACCAAGAGTAAGAGAATCTGCAGTTGCATCAAAGCCAACATAAAAAGTTACAGGCTCTCTGCCAAGCATTTCTCTAAGTTCATCTTCATAAGTGCATTGGTCCAGGTAACCTCTCTCACTTAAAATATCATATACATTTTCCATAAATTCCTCCAAAAAAATAAAAAGAGACCGGGGGATGAAAGGACGCATTCGTGGTACCACCTTTCTTCGCCGAGGCCTCAAAAATTATTAGACTCCAATATTGTAATTCAGCTTCCGCTTACTGTATATCTTCACCGTCTTATATTCATGCTATTTATGATATAATAATCGAAAATAAATAAATTGTCAAATGGGGTGAGACTTTGATAGGCATAGATATAGTAGAAGTAAATCGAATAAAAAAAATAATGGCTGACCATGAAAATTTTCTCGTAAAAGTTTTTAACGAAGATGAAATAAAAAGAATAGAGAAGAGAAAAAATCCTTATGAAAGGGTAGCAGGAATGTACGCTGCCAAGGAAGCAGTGGCAAAGGCAATGACTACGGGAATTGGTAAAATTTCCTTTCACGATATAAAAATAAAATACATAGAAAATACTCCCTACGCAGAAGTTTTTGACAAAAAATTTTATATTTCTATTAGCCACGAGAAAAACTATGCAGTGGCTGTGGCAAAATTATGTGAAGATGATCTTGCAAGAAAAAATTTTGATGAAAAAATAATATTAGATAGAGAAATAAAAGCCCTTTGGAAAAATAGAGATGAGGAAACTCACAAGGGTGACTTCGGAAAGATTGCCATAGTGGGCGGCTCTCTTGGCATGACTGGTTCATCCTATCTGTCATCTAATGCAGCCCTAAAAGCAGGGGCAGGTCTAGTCTATAACATAGTGCCAAGAGAAATTTTTGACATCATGTCCATAAAATTCATTGAGCCTATTGCAAAGTCCTTTGACGACCTAGATGAAATGGAAAAATTTTTAGGAGGACTTGACTGCCTAGCTATGGGACCAGGCATGGGTCTTGGCGAATATGCCAAAGGTGTTTTTGAAAAAATAATAGGGACAGAAAAAAATCTCTTAATAGATGCTGACGGACTAAATATTTTGTCAAAGAATCTAAATTTATTGGAAGAGAGAAAAAATTTTACTACAATTTTAACTCCCCATGAAGGAGAATTTGCTAGGCTAACTGGCTTATCCCTTGAAGAGATAAAAAATAATCGCGAAAGACTTGCTCTTGATTTTGCAAAAAAATATAAGGTGATTTTGGTTTTAAAGGGACACAAGACTATTGTCACAGATGGCGAAAGGGTCTATATAAATAAAACTGGAAACTCTGGCATGGCAAGTGGAGGCTCAGGTGATGTCTTGACGGGAATAATTTCTGCCTTTATGAAAAATTATGACCTGTTTGATGCGGCAAGGCTGGGAGTTTATGTTCATGGACTTTCAGGTGACATTTACGCAAGAAAAAATTCCAAGACCAGCCTAAGGGCAAGGGACTTAATAGAAAACCTAAGCACAGTATTTAAAAATTTTGAAGAAAAATAAATTTGTGTGTTTTTTTGATTTATAATAAAATTAAAGTAAGGTAACCCGAACTCTGATTAAATGTTTACATGTAAATATTAAAAGAGCCGAAAATTAATTTATTATAAAAATGAAGGTAGATGAAGAAATTTTATGAAATCATATCCATTTAAGGTTCATGCCTTTTGGCAGATCCTAAACATTTTTGTCCTAATTACAATGTCAGAGTCTCTCAAAAATCATAGAAGTCCAATAATTGTAGCCTTGCCCGGTTTGTTGGATCTTGTTTTAAATTTGATTTGGATAAAAAAAGAGAGGGACAATTGGAGCAAGGGATACAAAATAGCCATGGGTATTTATGTAGTAGTTTTAATTTTATTTACAATTTTCATGGTTAGGATGTCAATGTAAAGGAGTTATTATGTTTAAAAATAGAAAAATACTTTTTATAATTTTATTTGCCCTAGATCTTTTTTATACATATCTTGCAATCACTGGAGTGGCACATTTTTTGCAACAGTTTAGAGGACCAATCTATGTACAAGTTCTCTGGTTTGTAGTAGTTTTTGCACCGGCAATTGTTCACTACCTACCAGGAGGAACAAAATATAATTTAAAGGAAACAAGGAAATATACAATTCCTTTACTTATTATGATTGCAATAAATTTTGTCATGCCAATGTATTTGAAATAAATTTATTAAAAATTTGTAAAAAATAAAATTAATTTCTATTATTTGTATATATTTATGAAAATTGTGATAGAATGTTATAAAGGTTGTTCATAGTTCAATCTTTAAAATCTCTCTCGCCTAAAAGGTGAAAAATTATGATGATAAAAAGAGGGGATATATTCTATGCCGACCTGTCTCCAGTTATTGGTTCTGAACAGGGAGGAGTAAGGCCCGTAGTTGTTGTTCAAAATGACATTGGTAATAAGTACTCGCCTACTACAATTGTTGCGGCAATTACATCTCAACTTAACAAGGCGAAGTTACCAACCCATGTTAATGTGAGAGCTAAAGATGTTCCGCTTCCAAAAAATTCTGTAATTCTTTTGGAACAGTTAAGGACAATCGATAAAAAGAGGTTGAGAGAGAAAATTGGTAAATTCGACAAAGACGTTATGGATGAGGTTGACGCTGCAGTAAAAGTAAGTTTAGCGATGAAATATTGAACAGCATACATATTTAAAAGACTAGGTCTCCTTTGATCTAGTCTTTTTCTTTTGAAAAAAATTCTCTAAATTCTTTAGCGTTTGCAAAATTATTTATTTATAGAAATAGGGCTAGCTATGTGATAAACTTATTAGCGGAGAGATATATGGAAAAAATAAAAATTTTTGGAGTTGAAATTTTTAACATTGATAATAAAGAGTGTGAAAATATTTTAAGAGACTTCTTAAAGACAGAGGGTCTTAAAAAAATTTACACGCCAAACACTGAGATTGTCATGGCAGCCAAGAGAGATGAAAAGCTTAGACATTTAATTAATTCTGGCGATTTAATTTTAGCTGATGGCATTGGTCTTATCCACGCATCAAAGATGAGAAAGAAGCCTTTAAAAGAAAGAGTCACAGGTTTTGATACTTCTATTAAACTTCTTGAGCTGGCAGATGAGATGGGACTTAATTTATATTTTTTAGGTGGCAAGGAAGGTGTGGCAGAAGATGCTGCAAAGTCCGTCAATGAAAAGTATAAAAATCTTCATGTGGCAGCTTATCACAATGGCTATTTTAACTCTAAGATAGATGGCGAGACATCGCCGGAAGAAAAAAAGATAATTGAAGATATAAATGCTAATGACATTGACATCATCTTTGTCGGTTTTGGGTTTCCCCGTCAGGAAAAGTGGATTGACGAATTTAAAGATGATTTAAAAGCAAAAGTTATTATTGGAAATGGTGGAGTCCTTGATATTTTATCTGGCAGGGCAAATAGGGCCCCAGAGATTTTTATTAAGCTTGGGCTGGAGTGGCTCTACAGGCTTATAAAAAACCCATCTAGGTTAAAGAGGCAAATTGATTTGCCAAAGTTTTTGTTAGCAGTTATGAGAGATAAAAATTCAGTTGAGTGAGGAGTGGAATTTTGAATATCGAAAATAAAGCAGTTAATACTATAAGAATGCTGTCAGTGGATCAAATTGAAAGTGCAAACTCAGGTCACCCTGGTCTTCCACTAGGTGCTGCCCCAATGGCTTATGCACTTTTTAAAAATCACTTAGTAAGAGATTCTAAGGATTTAGATTGGAAAAATAGGGACAGATTTATCTTGTCTGCAGGACATGGTTCTGCTCTTTTATATTCTCTTTTCTATCTATTTGATTACGGTTTAAGCCTTGATGATTTAAAAAACTTTAGACAACTTGATTCAAAGACTCCAGGTCATCCAGAGTATAATCACACTAGGGGAGTTGAAGCAACTACTGGTCCTCTTGGTCAAGGCATTTCTATGGCAGTTGGAATGGCCCTTGCAGAAGAAAAACTTGCAGCCCTTTACAACAAAGATGATTTAAAACTTGTAGACCACTATACTTATGCCCTAGTTGGCGACGGATGTTTAATGGAAGGAATTTCCAACGAAGCATCTTCCCTTGCAGGCACTTTAAAATTAAGTAAATTAATTGTCCTTTACGATTCAAATAAAATTTCCATTGAAGGCTCAACTGACCTTGCCTTCTCAGAAGATGTGAGAAAGAGATATGAAGCTCTTGGCTGGGACACTTTCCTTGTAGAAGATGGAAATAATTTAGATGAAATAAATGAAAAAATTGCAGAGGCAAAAAAATCAGAAAGACCGGCACTAATTGAAGTGAAGACAAAAATTGGCTACGGCTCACCTAGAGAAGACTCTGCAAAGGCTCACGGCGAACCACTTGGTAAGGAAAATAGAAAGTCAACTCGTGAATTTTTTGGACTTCCTGACCAAGATTTTTATGTGGCAGATGATGTTAGAGACCACTTCAAAAAAATCGTGGAAGAAAATACTAAAAAAGCTACTGAAAAGAAAAAAATTGAAGAAGAATATGCAAAGAAATATCCAAAGGAATATGAAGACTATAAGGCAGCCTTTAGTCCAGAAAAAAAAGAATTATTAGAAGATTCCTACTACGATTCCTTCGAAAAGGACATGGCAACTCGTAGCGTATCTGGAGAAGTTTTAAATAAAATTGCAAAAGATAATATTCACATTTTTGGTGGCTCAGCAGACCTCGGTCCATCAAATAAGACTATGTTAAAGGGAGAAGAATATTTTTCAGCTGAAAATAGATCTGGCAGAAACTTAACTTTTGGCGTTCGCGAAAATGCCATGGGAGCCATCACTAATGGAATCCTACTTCACGGCGGACTAAAAACTTATGCGGCAACATTTTTAGTATTTAGTGATTATTTAAAACCAACAATTAGACTTGCTGCCCTAATGAACTTGCCAAATGTCTACATCTTTACTCACGACTCCATTGGAGTTGGAGAAGACGGGCCTACACATGAACCAATTGAACACTTGGCAATGCTAAGATCAATTCCTGGTGTCATTGTTTTAAGACCAGCTGATGGAAGAGAAACTGCAGCAGCGCTTAACCTTGCCTTTAATTCTAAGAGCACACCTGTTATTCTTGCTCTTTCAAGACAAAACTTGCCACAACTTGAAAACTCATCTAGAGATATTATGAAGGGCGCCTACATTATTAAAGAAGAAGAGGGCGAACTTGAAAAAATTGTAATTGCAACAGGTTCTGAAGTTTCACTTGCTCTAGAAGCAGCCAAAAACTTAAAGGGAGTGCGTGTAGTTTCAATGCCTTCTATGGAACTTTTTGATGGGCAATCTTCTGAATACAAGGAAAAAATTCTTCCTTCAAATATTACTAAGAGGATTTCTCTTGAAGCACTTTCATCCTTTGGCTGGCACAAGTACATTGGAATGAAGGGCATGGCAATTTCCATTGATACCTTTGGTGCAAGTGGAAAAGGCTCTGAAGTCTTTGAAAGATTTGGCTTCACAGCAGAAAATATTAAGAGAAAGATAGAAGAACTTTAAAATAAAAAATAAAGGAGGGCAACCTCCTTTTTTATTGGAGAAAAAGGAAGAGGTAAAGATGAACTTAATTAAAGAAAAAAAATGGGCAATAATTTTATCGCTCTTTGTAATGTTACTTTGGGGTTCTGCAATTCCTCTAATAAAAGTGACTTACCTTCATGCAGGCATACTTCCTGATGATACTGGTGGGAAAATTTTAATTGCAGGAATTAGATTTTTTATGGCTGGCATATTGACCTTTATTTACTTTTTAATTTTTAACAAGGAAAAAGTAGAAAGAGAAAAGATAAATTTTAAATTTATATTTTTACTTGCTATGATACAAACCTGTCTGCAATACATGTTTTACTACATTGGACTTTCTAACACCTTAGGCTCACTTGCAGCAGTTATTCAAGCTTCCAATGCTTTTCTAATTGTTATATTTTCAGTAATTTTTATAGGAGATGAAGAACTTACAGCAAGAAAAATAGCTGCCCTAATTATTGGCTCTATAGGAATACTCATAATAAATTTAAGAGATGTAGGTGGCTTTAACTTTAATCTTACAGGCGAAGGATTTGTTTTAATTGCAACAAGTTTAAATGCCTTAGCCTCAGTTTTAATAAGAAAATATGGAAGAGGACAAAATGCCTTATTAATGACTTTTTTGCAATTTCTTATTGGAGCAACTCCACTTATAATTATTGGTGCTATCACTCATAAGTCTAATGTAAACTTTGACTTTGTCTTATTTTTAATGTTATGCTATGGAGCTTTTATTTCGGCAACAGGTTTTACAATTTGGACATCAATACTTCAAGCACATAGCTCTAGCGAATTTGGAATTTATAAATTATTTGTGCCAATTTTTGGGACAATTTTATCTATTTTAGTTCTTGGAGAAGAACTTACAATTTATATAGTTTTTGGACTAATATTTGTCTTAATTGGAGCCCTAGTTTTAAATAAAAAAATTTAATAAATCTAAGTATTTTAAGAGATGTGCCAGCATCTCTTTTTTGTTGCAAAAAAATGCAAAAATAAAATTATAAATGTTATAATTAGTTTGGGAGTGATATTTTGAAATTAAAGAAAAATCACGCAATAATTTTAGCTTTATTATTAATCTTTTTTGGATTTATATATTTTAATCACAAAAATTTTTCTAAGGACAGAACCATAGTTAGACTTAAAGGTGTAAGTGTTAATGAACCAATAAAGGATTTTAGCATATCATCTAAGTCAGTTTTTTTGTGGACTGATTCTGTTTTATACATAACAGATAGAAATGGAAATATTATAAAAAAAATACAAAGAGAAGATGAAAATATGGAGGCATTTTTTGCTAACAATTACGCTTTTTTGTATGAAAAAGACTTAGGTAAAGTTCACATGTATTCTGAAATGGGTGAACTTCTTTCAACAACAGATGTAAAGGGAGAAGTTTTTAATATTACTTACGAAAATGCAAATATTATTTTTCATGTAATCGATGATAAAAACGAAATTTTGTATTTAATGGGCAATGATTCCACTTTGACAGAAATTTACAAAACTGGAAATCAAATTTTAAGTCATGATATTTTAGATTCAAAAAATCTTTGTGTGGCAGAGATAAAAAATGATGCCAGTGGTTATTCTTCTATTCTTTATTCTCTTCACAAGGGAAATAAAAAAAGCCAAGCTTTGAATCATGAAATTGCATTTTTTGTGAAAAAGGACAAAAGATCTGTACTTGCACTTACAGATAAGTCAATTTATAGATTTATGGATGAAGGAAAAGTTTACGAGGAAAAAATCCCGAATGTATCTGATGTTTTAGTAGAGGGAAGAGATACTTATATTCTTCATTCAGGAATAATAACGAAATACAATTATTCTCTAAAGGCTGGCGAGAAAAAAATTATTGCAGCCAATGTAAATAAAATGGAAAATGTCTCTGGTTCAATTTATGTTTATGGACCAAGTGATGTTGGTGGAGAAATAGGAAATCGGGGAGAGTTTTACACAAGACTTGGATATTCTCTGGACAAAATTAAAATCAACGGACTTTTAATTGGCGCCCTTAGAAATGGAGAGCTAAATCTTTATTCTGTAGTTAATTCAAATTCAGTGAGAGAAGATGACAATAAAATAGAGACAACTTATAAAGAGGTGTAAAGTGAATTTAGAAAAAAATACTGACGCTGTTGCAAATGAAGCAGATAAGGCGCTTCAGTCAACCTTTGCTGGACTTGGCTCTTGGCAAAGACTTGCTGTAGTGGGAGCCATAATAATTGGAATTTTTATAATTATTCAGGTCCTAGATGGTTTTATTAATAGACAATTAAATTCAGAAAAAATAAAGGCAAAAGGATCCTACAACAGGATTGTAACTCTTACAAATATTATAAAGAAAATTTTAAAAATAGTTTTAATTTTTGTAGGCATAACAATAATCATGAGCGCCTTTAAAATTTCTATTGCACCAATTCTTGCAACTCTAGGTGTATTTTCACTGGCAATAGGTGTTGGTGCACAAAGTCTTGTAAAGGACTTTATTAATGGTTTTTTTATTATTTTTGAAGACCAATATTCTGTTGGTGATTTAGTTGAAATAAATGAAATTGAAGGAATAGTAGAAGACCTTGGTCTTAGAGTCACAAAAATTCGCGACTTTAGTAAAATTCTTCACATAATTCCCAACAGCAATATTTCTGTTGTTTCAAACAAACAAAGGGCAAATGTTAGAACTAGAATTGACTTTTATTTAGATAATTCTTCTGATCCTTCTTTTGTAGAAGAAAAAATAAATGAAGCTCTTAAAAAATATAAAGATAGCAAAGAATTAATACTTGGGCCAGATCTTTGGGGAGTCACTGAAAATGGCAAGGATGCTTATAAAATGAGCCTAGTTTACTATACAAAGCAGGGTCAACAGTATGAACTTGAATATGCAATTAGATCAGAAATTTTAAAGACTATGCAAAGAGAAAATATTAAAATGCCAATTGTTAGAAATGAATTAATTAAAAGGGAGGATGACAATGCTTTACTATAATCTTGGAGACATTGTAACACTTAAAAAGGGACATCCCTGTGGTGAAAATAGATGGGAGATTGTGAGAAAGGGTGCAGATATCAAATTAAAGTGCCTGGGATGTGAAAGACTTATTTGGATGAGTCGCATGGATTTTGAAAAAAGGGTTAGAAAAATTTTAGAAGATGATAAATTTGTTAGTATAGTCCATCATAAGAAAGAAGGAGAATAGTATGGATGTTAAAGAAATTTATGATGCTAAAGAGAGATTAAAGGGTCACATTAAAGAGACTCCAATAGTTTATGCACCAAACCTAGGCGAAGATGTATATTTAAAGGTAGAAGTTTTGCAAGACACAGGCTCTTTTAAATTAAGAGGAGCTTACAATAAAATTGCAACTCTTACTGATGAAGAAGCAGAAAAGGGAGTTGTAGCTTGTTCTGCTGGTAACCACGCACAAGGCGTAGCAAAGTCTGCTACTGAAAGAGGAATAAGATCAATTATTTGTATGCCTTTTCATGCACCACTTTCAAAGGTTCAAGCAACAAAAAATTATGGCGCAGAAGTAGAACTTGTTAAAGATTCTTTTGATGATGCAGCAGCCTATGCAGCAAAACTTTCTAAAGAAGAAGGTTTAACTTTTGTAGCTCCCTTTGATGACGAAAAAGTTATAGCAGGACAAGGAACTATTGGACTTGAAATTTTAGAAAAACTTCCTGATACAGATATAATTGTTGTGCCAATTGGCGGCGGTGGGCTTATTTCTGGAATTGCAGTTGCAGCAAAAAGCATTAACCCAAATATAAAAATAATTGGAGTGCAAACAAAAATTTCTCCAAGTATGTATGAATCAATTAAAGAGGGAAAAATTATAACTGTAAAAGGCGGTTCAACAATTGCCGATGGTATAGCAGTAAAAACTCCAGGAAAACTTACCTTTGACCTAGTAAAAGAATATGTTGATGACATAGTCCTAGTAACAGAAGGAGAAATTTCTTCAGCAATACTTACACTTCTTGAAAAAAATAAAATTATAACAGAAGGAGCAGCAGCATCAACAGTGGCAGCCTTAATGTATAAAAAGTTTAGCCACAAGGGCAAAAAAGTTTGTTGTGTACTTTCTGGTGGCAACATTGATGTAACAAGAGTTTCCAAAGTTATTGAAAAGGGTCTATTTAAAACTAATAGAAGGATGGAACTTAAAATTAAATTAAATGACCAACCAGGCGAAATGACTAAGATGGCAAAATTATTTGAAAGAGAAGGCGCAAATATAGTTAAGATTGGTCAAAACATAGATGTAGTTGGCGATACAATTGACTCAATGATAGTAAGTGTTGTTGTAGATACAAAGGACAAGGCACATCAAGAGCAAATAATTACAGAACTAAACCAAAACTTCTATGTATTTAAAGCAAATTATAACGACACACAATTTTAAATTTTTATAAAAAGAGGGCAGGTGCCTTCTTTTTTTTTATGAAAAAATTCTTGGCAAATAATTATTATTTATAAGAAAAATTTTAGTGAAGATATTCTTTAAAAGAAGCCGTCTTAAATACTTTTAATATAGTTGGATAGCTTTTCTAATAAAAATCTTTAAAAAGGTCAAAAATAGTCAAAAAAACTATTGACATTCTTTGACCTATAACCTATACTAAAGATAGTTAGCAGATGAGGTAATTGGCTGCTAATAATAATAATATAAAGGGGAGTTTTTAAATGAGTATTAGACCATATGAAAAAAATTATTTGAGAGATGCAAGATTTGATGATTTTTATGACATGATAGATTCTTTCTTTAACGATGATTTTACACCTCAAAGGGCAATGAGATCTGCTACTTTTAAGGTTGATGTTATTGACGAAGATAAGGACTACAAAGTAGAAGCTGAACTTCCTGGATTTTCTAAAGATGAAATTGATGTAGATTTTGAAGATGGCAAACTTACAATTTCAGCTGAAAAAAATGAAGAAGTTAATGACGAAAACAAAGAAAAAAATTATATTCATAGAGAAAGAAAATCTTCAAAAATGATGAGAAGAATGTTCTTTAAAGACGTTGACCAAGAAAATATGACTGCAAAGCTTGAAGGTGGAATCCTAGAAATTACAATTCCTAAAAAAGCTGATGAAAAGAAAAATAAAAAGATTGAAATTAAATAATCTTTTATAAATTAAAAAATAACTTGATAAGTATATTTTAGAATATTCATAAATAATCCAAAAAGATTTTAAGACCGGGGCGAGCTCGGTCTTTTTTTTTATAAAGTTTCTCATTAAATAAAATTTAAAATCTATCAAAATTTAGATGTTATAGTTACAAAAATAATAAGTAGATGAAATTTTTTTTATTTATTATAATGAAAGTGGAGGGATTATGTTAAATTCAGATATTATTGCGAGAATATCTACTTATGCGCTTTTCTATGAAGTATCACTAAGTCCAAAGCCTGGTCTTGTAACTTTAATAGATAAAGGAGCCCATGTGGATATGGATTACATAGATTTTTTTAAGTCGGCTTTAGTTCTTCACGACTACTTTAAAATTGCCTATGAACTTGGCGAAAAGTCAGAGGGAGAAGATTATAAAGAGCTTAGAAAATTTGGCGTGATTTATGAAAAAAAGATGAGAGAAGCGACTAAAGGTGCAAACACCCACAAGGGAATCATTTTTTCTCTAGGTCTTATGGTCTATGCCACTGCAATTGAAATTAAAAGAGAAAATTTTTCTTTTGAAAAAATTATTTCAAGAGTTTCCTATTTAAATAGGGGAATTACCAGTGAATTAAATAAAAAAGTTGCCACAAGTCATGGAGAAGAAAATTTTAAAAAATACGGATCAAAGGGCATAAGAGAAGAAGCTGAAGAAGGCTTTAAAAAGGCCCTTCTTGGCCTAGATTTTTTAAAAAAGATAGAGAAAAATATAAACTTTGACTATGCCCTTACAGGCACTCTTTATTATTATATGTCCTTTATTGAGGACTCAAATATAATAAAAAGAGGCGGACTAGAGGGACTTGAATTTTCAAAGAATAAGGCAAAGTATGTGCTAAAGAATAAGCTTTACGAAACTTCAGAAGGCATGATGGAAATAAAAAAAATAAATGATGAATTTAAAAGAAAAAATTTAAGTCCTGGTGGCTGTGCCGACTTTTTAATTTTAACTCTTTATTTTTATCTATTGGAGGATTATTGTGATTGAATACAGACAAGTGATGAAATTCGAAAAAAAGAAAATTGAAAAATTTTTAAAGGACTTTAACATAAATTATGAAAGAGATGTTGAGTATACAATTGCAGCCTTTGACGGAGAAAAAATTATTGGCACAGGCTCAGCTGCTGGAAGGGTCTTAAAGTGTTTTGCCATTGACGAAACTTATCAGGGCATGGGCATAACAAATGCAATAATAACAAGGCTAATAGATCATGAGTATGAAATAGGCAACAAACACCTCTTTATTTTTACAAAGCCAAAAAATATAAAAATATTTTCTGACTTTGGCTTTTCTCTTGTTGAAGAAACAGAAGATGTGGCACTTCTTGACAATAAAATAGAAAAACTTTATGAAATTTTAAAAAATATGGAAGATGATAGAGAGTCTGGTGCAATAGTAATAAATGCAAATCCCATGACTAAGGGGCATCTCTATTTAATTGAAGAGGCGAGAAAAATGACAGACCTTCTTCATATTTTTATGGTGGAAGAAGATGGCTCAACTTTTCCCTATGAATTTAGATATAAAATTGTGGCAGAGGAAGTATCTAAGTTTGACAATGTAATTCTCCATAAAGGCAATGATTACATCATTTCAAAAAACACCTTTCCAACATATTTTTATAAGGATGAAAAGACAGTTTTAAAGGCCTATTCAGAGCTTGACACAAAAATTTTTGGAAGATACTTTGCCAAAGCCTTAAAGATAAAAAAGAGATTTGTTGGCACAGAAGATAAGGACCTTGTGACAAAAAATTACAATGAAACCATGAAGAAGATTCTCCCAGATTATGGAGTTGAGCTAATAGAAATACTTAGAATAGAAAGTGACGGCGAAGTAATTTCTGCTTCTAAGGTTAGAAAACTTTTAAAAGAAAAAAAATTTGAAGAAGCCTATAAGTTTTTACCTGATGCCACAATTAAGGCATTAAAATCAGAGGAAGGACAGAGGATTATTAATGAAAGACTCTAAAATTATTGCCATGCAAAAAATGCTTGATGCAAAGGAAAAGAGATATTACAAGATAAAAGCCTTGACGGAAAAATATAATTTGCCAGTTTTATCTTTTATGTTAAATATTCCTGGCGAAGATAAAAATTTTGAAGACGCAGTTATTTTTCACGAAAAACTTATAAAAAAGATAAAAAATATTTTAGAAAAAGAAGATATAAAAATTTTATGGGAAGAATATAATAATCTTGACACAGGTATGGAATACCTTGCAGTTCTTAATGGCGAGGGAAAATTTATAAAGGAAAAAATGATTGGTCTTGAAGAAGAAAGTAGGGAAGGAAGGCTTCTTGATATAGATATCTATGACAGGGACTTTAAACAAATTTCAAGGTCAAGCCTTGGACTTTCTGAGAGAAAATGTATAATTTGTGATGACATAGCAAGAACTTGCATCAAAAAAGAAAGACATAGGCAAGATGAGTTAGAGAAAAAAGTAAGAGAAATTTTAAAAAATTATAAAAGCAAAAATTAAAAATATTAACTTAATATTTTATATTGAAAGCAAGCATTGGACTTGCTTTTTTAAAATTTATTAGGATTTTAAAAGCGTTACCACAAAAAAAATTTGTTGCATCAACAACATAATAGTTGCATCAAATCTCTAAGAATGAGGCTTATCTTATTGCATAAGAATCTATCCCTGGGGTATTATAGAGGTAGATTAAAGGAGGTTTTTTCTATGAAGAAAAAATATTTTGGACTTAACCTTCCAATGTTATTGGTTTTAGCAATAATTGTTTTCATAGCAACATACACGGGAGTTTTGTCAAAAGATTTAGCGGGCGGCGTTGCCCTTATGTTCGCAATAGGTATTATTTTATATGAAATTGGAGAGATTATTCCAATCTGGAATACTTATGTTGGTGGTGGACTTGTTCTTGCCTTCTTAGGTACAGCAGTTCTAGTTTATCTAAATGTTATACCAGAAGAATATGTAGAACTTATTTCAGCTGTTAACTCAAAGCCTATGGGACTATTAAACTTCTTTATCATAATGCTTATCTCTGGTTCACTTCTAGGACTTAATAGAGATCTTATGATCAAGTCTTTTGCAGGATATATTCCAGCAATCCTTGGTGGAGTTTTAGGTGCTGCCATTCTTGGTATTATTGGGGGACTTTTCTTTGGAGTTTCTCCATCTGAAACTGTTTTAAAGTATGTTCTTCCAGTAATGGGTGGAGGTAACGGTGCAGGTGCAGTTCCTCTAAGTCAAATTTATGAAAGAGTTACTGGAGATGCTGCTGCAAACTACTACGGCTTTGCTATTTCAATTCTTACAATTGCAAATATCTTCGCTATTATTGCCGGTGGTATTTTAAATAAGATTGGTAACAGTAAGCCAGGCCTTACAGGAGACAAGAAAACTCTTATGAGATCAGCTCCTGAAATTGAACAAAATGAAGAAAAGTTCACAACACAATTAAAGGACTACGCTGGAGCAATTTTAATGGGACTTACTTTCTACCAACTAGGTAGACTTGTAGCTGATAAGCTTTGGGATCCACTAGTTCCTTCAGTGCCAATTCATCCCTTTGCCTTTATGATTATTATTGTTGCTCTTGCTAATGGACTTGGAATTGTTCCTGGATCACTTAGACAAGCTGCTAAGGAAATTCAATCTTTCTTTACAAAAAACATTGTAATCTTAATTATGGTTGGGGTTGGTGTTGAAACTGACCTACACGAACTTGTAGCTGCAATTACTTTTGGAAATGTTGTTATGGCTCTTCTAATTGTAATCGGTGCTGTTATTGGTTCAGGATTTGTTGGACACCTTGTAGGATTCTTCTTTGTTGACTCTGCTGTTACTGCAGGACTTTGTATGGCTAACAGAGGTGGATCTGGTGACTTGGCAGTTCTTGGAGCAGCTGACAGAATGGATTTAATTTCTTATGCACAACTTTCATCAAGACTTGGTGGAGGAATAATACTTGTTATAGGATCAATACTCTTTGGAACGCTCATGTAGTAGGAGGGATATTTTTGAAACTAAAAAAAGAAGCAATGGCTGGAACTCTTGAGTCAAATGATATTTTAATAACAGTTGACAACGGCGAAGGCATAACTATTGAACTTGAAAGTTCAGTAAAAAAACAATTTGGAAAACAAATTGAAAAAGTTATTAGAGAAACTTTAGAAGAATTAAATGTAGAAAATGTAAAGCTTACTGCAGTAGATAAGGGAGCTTTGGATTACACAATTAAGGCAAGAGTAGAAGCAGCATGCTTTAGAGCAGCTGAAAGTACAGAATATAATTGGAGCTGATATTTTGAAAGAGAGATTAAGAAGAACAATGATGTTTCTTCCAGGTAACAACCCTGCAAACATCACTGATGCTCACATTTATGGCCCTGACTCAATTATGATCGACCTTGAAGATGCAACGAGTATCAATCAAAAAGATGCGGCAAGATTTTTAGTTTACAATGCACTTAAAACTTTGGACTACGGAAAAACTGAAGTTGTTGTAAGAATAAATTCCCTTGACACACCTTTTGGACGTGAAGATATTAAGGCTGTTGTTAAAGCTGGAGTAGATGTAATTAGATTACCAAAATCAGAAACTGCACAAGATGTTAAAGATGTAGATGAAATAATAACTGAAGTGGAAGAAGAAATGGGATGTCAAGGAAGAACTCTTATGATGGCTGCCATTGAATCTCCAACTGGTGTAATTAACGCAGTTGATATTGCCAAGGCATCACCTAGAATGATGGGTATTGCCCTTGGAGCTGCCGACTATGTTACAAACTTAAAGACACAAAGATCTAAACATGGTTGGGAACTTTTTGCAGCAAGAAGTCAAATTGTACTTGCAGCAAGAAATGCAGGCATAGCTTGTTTTGATACAGTTAACACAAACTTAAGCGACATGGATGCCTTTAGAGAAGAAGTTCAATTTATTAAGGACCTTGGCTTTGATGGCAAGTCTGTAATTCACCCTAAACAAATTGCTGTTGTAAATGAAGTTTACACACCAACTGAAAAAGATATTACTAAGTCACTAAGAATTATTGCTGGTTCTAAGGAAGCTGAAAGAAAGGGATCTGGAGTTATTACAGTTGACGGAAAAATGGTTGACTATCCAGTTATAGCTGGTGCACAAAGAGTTCTTGACCTTGCAGTTGCAAGTGGAGTGCTAAAGAAGGAGGATATTGATGAACTATAATAAAAACGCAGTAGGAAGAGATATCCCTGAATACCTTGAAGGCATTGGCGAACTTGTTCCCTTTAAAGGCGAAGGCAAATATCTTAGAACTGATAGAAAGGCTTCTCCAAAAATTAGATATGGAAAAAGAGACGAAAGTAAACTTTTAGGTTCTATTGAAGAAGCTGTAAAGAAAAGTGGGCTTAAAGATGGAATGACAATTTCCTTCCACCACCACCTAAGAAATGGTGACTATGTTGTAAATATGGTTATGCAAGTTATTGCAGATATGGGCATTAAAGATTTAACTCTTGCTCCATCATCTCTTTCTCCTTGCCACGACAAACTAATTCCTTTAATTGAAAAAGGTGTAATCACTGGCATTCAATCATCAGGACTTAGAGGAGAACTTGGAGAAAAAATTTCTGGGGGCATTCTTAAAAAACCATGTATAATTCGTTCTCACGGTGGTCGTGCAAGAGCAATTGAAGATGGAGAACTTCACATTGATGTAGCCTTTTTAGCTGCACCAGCATGTGATGAATATGGAAACATAAATGGTAGAGAAGGAAAAGCTGCTTGTGGTTCACTTGGTTATGCTATTGTAGATGCACAGTATGCTGATTGTGTAGTTGCAATTACAGATAATCTAGTTCCATTCCCAAATATTCCTGCATCAATTGGCATGATGTATGTTGATTATGTTGTTAAAGTTGATGCAATTGGAGATCCAAAGGGTATTGTTTCTGGATCAATTAGATTTAACGACAACCCAAGAGATTTATTGATAGCAAATAATGCCGTAAAGGCAATTAAGGCATCTGGACTTTATAAAGATGGCTTTAGATTCCAAACTGGAGCAGCAGGATCAACTCTTGCAGTTGCCAAAATTCTTCGTGAAGAAATGAAGAAGGACAACATAAAGGCTTCAATGGCACTTGGTGGAATCACTGGATATATGGTTACAATGCTTGAAGAAGGTTTAATCGATGGTATTTATGATACACAATCCTTTGACCTTGATGCAGTAAGATCAATTCGCGAAAATCCAAAGCATTTTGAACAAACAGCATCATCTTATGCAAATCCAAATAATCCAACTCCTGCAGTAAATACTCTTGACTTTGTACTTCTTGGAGCACTTGAAATTGACACTGACTTCAATGTAAATGTAATGACAAGATCAGATGGAGTTATTAACCAAGCAGTTGGTGGACACCAAGATACTGCACCTGGAGCAAAGATGTCACTTATCCTTGCACCACTTGTAAGATCAAGAAATCCAATTATCATGGATAAGGTTACAACAGTTTGTACACCAGGCGAATCCGTTGATGTAGTATGTACTGACTACGGCATTGCTGTAAATCCAAAGAGAAAAGATTTAATCGAAAAATTTGAAGAAGCTGGAATTGAAATTAAAGACATCAAAGAATTGCAACAAATGGCAGAAAAACTTACAGGTAAACCTGAAGAAATTAAATTCTCTGACGAAGTAGTTGCAGTTGTAGAATATAGAGATGGTTCTATAATTGATGTAATTAACAAAGAAGCTTAAAAGTAAAAAAATCTAACTATACTATAAGGAGAGACTGCGGTCTCTCTTTTTTTTAGTAATGAATAAAAATAAAAAAATTTTTCATTTAAATATAAGAATAATTGACAGAATGACAAAAGGATGCTATCATTATCTTAAAATTTAAACTCTATAGGAAGAAGAGTAGCCTATTTAAACTTTTACAGAGAGCTTCGTTTGGTGAAAGAAGCAGGGGAGAATATGTGAACATGGTCTTTCTCGAGTGCTTGTCGATATTTAGATGAGTGCGGGCTCGCCCGTTATAGCGATAGAGTATGGTAGTACTTGAAGAGTCCCTTATTGCGAGATAAGGGAGAATTAAGGTGGTAACACGAAACTTTCGTCCTTTTTTGGATGAGAGTTTTTTTTATTGTATCTCTTCTTAAAGTACAGATTTTATAAAAGTGAGGAATAAGAAATGCCATTAATAATACCTAAGGATTTAATAGTTGAAGAAGTTTTAGAAAGAGAAAATATTTTTACAATGAGGGATTCATCTGCCAAGGAGCAAGACATAAGACCTCTTAATATAGCAATTGTAAATTTAATGCCAAAAAAAGAAGAGACAGAGCTTCAACTTTTAAGGATGCTATCAAATACTGCCCTTCAAATAAATATTGACCTTGTGAGAATGGAGTCCTACAATCCAACAAATAGTGATGTCAAAAGACTTAATGCCTTTTACAAAACTTATGAGGACATAAAGAATAATAAGTACGACGCAATGATAATAACTGGAGCGCCAATTGAAACTATTGCTTATGAAGAAATTAAATATTGGGATGAATTAAAGACAATTTTTGAATTTGCCAAAGACAATGTCTACTCAACAATGTTTATTTGCTGGTCAGCTCAGGCAGCCCTTTATCATTATTATAATATTGAGCACAAAGTTTCTAAGGGAAAAATATTTGGTGTCTTTGAATTTGACAAGTTAAAGGACAATAAAATCGTAAAGGGTTTTGACGATACTTTTTTAGTTCCAACTTCAAGACACACCTATGTGGATATAGAAGATTTTTATGACTTTCCAGATTTAGAAGTTCTTGCAGCAAGACCTGACACAGGAGTTTCTCTTGTAACAACAAAGGATAACCGCTTTGTATTTAATTTTGGTCACTGGGAATATGACAAGGACACTCTACACAATGAATACATCAGAGATATTTCCCAAGGCAAAAAAATTGCTCCACCTAAAAATTATTATGAAGATAATGACCCTAAAAAGGAAATTAAGATTAGATGGAGATCTGCAGGAAACTTGTTCTTCTCCAACTGGCTAAACTACTGCGTATATCAAGAGACACCTTTTGCCATTGAAACAATAGAAGGTAAATCAGTTTCAAAATTTGGAGGATCTTCTTTAAAGGATGCAGGACAATTTGCCAAGGTTAAAAAAATAATTTTCTCCAAGGATGATAGAGATGTAATTGTAGTTTCTGCACCAGGCAGAAGATTTAGGGAAGACACAAAAATTACAGACGAATTAATTTCTCTATCAGATAAAAATGTAAAAATTGATGAACTTGATAAGATTATAAAATCTCTTGAAGAAGAATTAAAAGTTCAAGAAGCTTATAGAGATACGCAACTTGAGAAAATTAAAAAGAGATTTCTATCTATAGCTGAAGAATTAAAATTAGAAGAATTTTGGGATGAGGAATTAAAATTTGTTTTTGATGAAATAAAAAATTCTAGGGACAAGGAATTTATAGTAAGTAGAGGAGAATACTTAAACGCAAAACTCTTGTCAAGATATTTAGGCTATGATTTTATAGATGCCAAGGACATAATTATTTTTGATGATGAGGGACAAGTTGACCTTGAAAAATCAAGAGAGGCAATAAGAAATCACATTGTCGAAAATCAAAAAGCAGTTGTGCCAGGTTTTTATGGCAGCGACAAAAATGGAGATATAGTAACTTTTACAAGAGGTGGCAGCGACTACACAGGAAGCCTAATTGCCTATGCTCTAGATTCAAAAGTTTATGAAAATTGGACTGATGTAAATGGAATAATGACATCAGACCCCAATAGAGACCCCAATGCAAAGACAATTGACAAGCTAAATTTTAAGGAGTTGAAGGAAATAATAGATAAGGGCGCTCAGGTCTATCAAGGCGATGCCATAAAGCCCGTTGAAGAAAAAAATATAACAATAAAAATATTAAATACTAATGATCCAAGAAATCACGGAACAATTATAAAAGATTAAGAAAAAAGCCAGAGTTTTAAAAACTTTGGCTTTTTCAATTAAAAAAGGCTCGCATAGCAAGCCTTAAATAAGTTTAAATTATAGAGATTCTGCAATTTTTTCTGTTAAATCAATAACTCTTTCAGTGTAACCCCATTCATTGTCATACCAAGAAATTAATTTAACCATTTTGCCATTAACTGTTGTAAGAAGTGAATCGAAAATAGAAGAGTGAGTGTTTCCTATGATGTCAGAAGAAACAAGTTCGTCTTCAGAATATTCAAGGATGCCCTTTAATTCATTTTCAGCCGCCTTTTTAATTGCTGCATTGATTTCTTCAACAGTAGCTTCTTTTTCAAGTTCAAAAGTAACATCAACAAGAGAGCCAGTTGGAACAGGTACTCTTAGGGCAAAACCAGTTAAAATTCCGTCAACTTCTGGAATAACTTTTCCAACAGCCTTAGCTGCACCAGTTGAAGTAGGAATAATATTTTCTGCGCCCATTCTTGCACGACGCATATCTTTTTTATGAACACCATCGTGAATATTTTGGTCATTAGTGTAAGCGTGAACTGTAGACATAAGTCCCTTCTTAATTCCAAAGTTTTCTAAAATAACTTTAGTAACTGGAGCAAGACAATTTGTAGTACAAGATGCATTGGAAATAATATCGTCTTTGGCAGGATCATATTTGTCATCATTAACTCCCATTACAACTGTAAGCATATTGCCCTTGCCTGGAGAAGTTAAGACAACTTTTTTTGCTCCACTTGTTAGATGTCCTCTAGCCTTGTCTTCATCTTTGAAGGCACCTGAAGAGTCAATAACAATATCAACGCCAAGTTCTTTCCAATTCATTTGGTCTGGAGTTTTTGATTCAACAAAAGTAACTTTTTTTCCATTGATAATCATTCCGTCATCAGTAAATTCAATTTCACCAGGGAATTTTCTATAAATAGAATCAAATTTAAATAAGTGAGTTCTTTCCTTTAAAGTTTTTTCTAAATTTCTAACGGCTACATGAGTAACTTCGAAATTACAATCATCTCTTAGAGCCCAAATTCTAAGAGCATCTCTACCGATTCTTCCAAAACCCATTATGCCAACATTTTTTTTCATAAAAACCTCCATAATCATTACATTGTTATATTCATTATAACACAAGTAGGAAAAAGTGAAATTCAAAAATTATTGTGATAATATAGGTAAAAAGGAAGTGGCGATATGAATAGCGGAATAAGTAGAGAAGATGCACTAAAACTTTTAAAGGAATACAACAAAGATGAGTTTCACATAAGACACGGTCTAACCCTTGAAAGTGTAATGGGATATTTTGCAGAAGAATTTGATAGGGACAATGTAGACTTTTGGAAAATGGCAGGACTTCTTCACGATGTTGATTATGAAAAATATCCTGAAGAGCATTTAAAAAATACGCCAGAAATTTTAAAGAGCGCAGGTGGAAGTGACGAACTAATCCATGCAATTTTATCTCATGGTCATGGTTTATGTTCCAGTGTAGAGCCAGAGCTTTTTATGGAGAAAGTTCTCTTTGCAGTAGATGAACTTACAGGTTTAATTTATGCAGCTTCACTTATGAGACCATCTAAGAGCACCAAGGATATGAATTTAAAAAGCGTGAAGAAAAAATTTAAGGACAAAAAATTTGCTGAAGGTTGCTCTCGTGATGTTATAAAAAAAGGAGCAGAAAATTTAGGTTGGGAACTTGATGAGTTAATCGAAAAAACTCTTATAGCAATGCAAGATAGACAAGATTTTATAGAAGAATCTTTGAAAAAAGAGAAAATATCTTAAAAAATTATCTAAAATCCTATAATTTCGTTGATTAGGAAGACTTGCTGTGTTAGAATTTATATGTTATAGAAATTTAAGGGAGGTAGTTGTTTGCAAACTTTTTTATCTATTATAATTATTATTGCTAGCATTATTATAATAACTGTAGTAGCACAAATGGAATCAGATCAAGCTGGTCTTGGAACTCTTCAAGGTGAAGAAACTACAACTTGGGGATCACACAAAGGCTCAAGTAAAAAAGACATCCAAAATAAAGTTGTCATAATTTCAAGCATTGTTTTTGCGCTTGCACTTATTATTTTAGCTACAATTAAGTAAAATTAGAGAGGAATTAGAAATGATATTTTTTCTACTTCCTGTAGTGGTCTTTATTGCAATTGTATTTTTATTAGTAGCTCTTTTATAAATACTTTGCAATTAAAAATTAAGGAGGATTAAAATGAATATTTTATATTTAGCTCCTATAGTCGGCGTTTTGGCACTTTTATTTGCTTTCTTTAAGGCAAGTTTCGTGTCAAAACAAGATGCCGGAAATGAAAGAATGAAGGAAATTTCTTCTTACATTTCAGAAGGAGCTATGGCATTTTTGACAAGAGAATATAAGGCTCTTGTTGTATTTGTCATTGTACTTGCAATTATTTTGGCAGTAGGACTTAAATCAATTCCAACTGCTATTTGTTTCATTTTTGGAGCTATCTTTTCAGTAGCTGCTGGTTATGTTGGTATGAAAGTTGCTACAAAAGCAAACGTTAGAACAACTAATGCAGCATGGAAGGGTGGACTAGGTAAAGCCCTTGACGTTGCCTTTTCAGGTGGAGTTGTAATGGGAATGTGCGTTGTTGGACTTGGAATTATTGGTATTACTTGCGCATATTTCTTTACAGAAGGACAAACTGAAATTATTACAGGATTTTCACTTGGAGCATCTTCTATTGCACTTTTCGCAAGAGTAGGTGGAGGAATTTATACTAAGGCAGCAGACGTTGGAGCTGACCTTGTAGGTAAAGTTGAAGCTGGAATCCCAGAAGACGACCCAAGAAACCCTGCTGTTATCGCTGATAACGTAGGAGATAACGTTGGTGACGTTGCTGGAATGGGCGCTGACTTATTTGAATCTTATGTAGGAGCACTTCTATCAGTTATTACTCTTGGAGTAGTAGCTTACGGAGATGATGGTGTTAAATTTGGTCTTCTTGTTGCAACAGTTGGTATTTTAGCATCAATTGTAGCTGCCTTTTTTGTAAAGGGAGACAAGAACCCACAAAAAGCTCTTAACGCAGGAGAATATGTTGCAGCAGCTGTTACTATGATTGCTTCAGCATTTTTATCAAATTACATTTTTGGAAGTTTTTCACCTTTTGCACCAGTAATTATTGGTATTGCAGTTGGTCTTATTATTTCTAAATTTACTGAATATTATACAGCTGATGATTATGCACCAGTAAAAAGAATTGGAGCTGAATCACAAACAGGAGCCTCTACAAATATTATTGCAGGACTTTCTGTTGGTATGATGTCAACAGTTGGACCAATTATTGTAATTGCAATTGGAATTATTGCTTCTTATCTTGGAGCAGGCGGAGCAGGCAATTCAATAATTGGACTTTACGGAATTTCACTAGCAGCTGTTGGTATGCTTTCAACAACTGGTATGACAATTGCTGTAGATGCTTACGGACCAATTGCTGATAACGCTGGTGGTATTGCAGAAATGTGCGAACTACCAGAAGATGTTCGTGATATAACAGACTCACTTGACTCTGTTGGTAATACAACAGCAGCAATAGGAAAGGGATTTGCAATAGGTTCAGCAGCACTTACTGCCCTTGCACTTTTCGTTTCTTATATTAATGCAACTGGACTTAGTGGAATTGATATTTCTAAACCACAAGTTATAGCAGCAACATTCGTTGGTGGTATGCTTCCATTTGCCTTCTCTGCACTAACAATGTCAGCAGTAGGTAATGCAGCATCAGAAATGATTGATGAAGTAAGAAGACAATTTAAAGAAATCCCTGGCATCATGGAAGGTAAAGGAACTCCTGACTATGCAAGATGTGTAGACATCTCAACAGGAGCAGCCCTAAAGCAAATGATCGTACCAGGACTTATAGCAGTAGTAGTTCCTATAGTAGTTGGAATTTTACTTGGAACTGAAGCTCTAGGCGGACTTCAAGCAGGAGCTCTTGTAACTGGTGTACTAATGGCAATCTTTATGTCAAACGCTGGTGGAGCTTGGGATAATGCAAAGAAATACATCGAAGGTGGAGCACATGGTGGCAAAGGTTCAGAAGCTCACAAGGCAGCTGTAACTGGAGATACTGTTGGTGACCCATTCAAAGATACATCAGGACCTTCTCTTAATATCTTAATTAAACTAATAACTGTTGTATCCCTAGTATTTGCACCATTATTTGTACAATACGGCGGAATATTCCTATAAAAAATAAATCTGTTAGAGAAAAATCTCTAGCAGATTTTTTATTGCAAACTATATTAACTTTTATGGACTCTGTCAGAATTTATCTGGCAGGGTCTTTTATAATTTAAAGAAAACTAAATTAAATATAAAAGGCAGCATAAAGACCAGCAATCAAATTTGAAATGGCATGTATAATCCAGCTAGGAATAATTGACCCACCTGATAATTTTTCGTTAATATAACCCATAGCAAGAGCTATAAAACCTGTCATTAGAATAATTAAAATAGATTTTAAATTACCGACAAGAGGAAAGAACATCACTCCATGCAAGAGACTAAATAGGAGGGATTGTATAAAATTTGCCTTAATAAACCCTAGTTTACTGGCAAGTCTTTTTAAGATAAATCCCCTAAACAAGACTTCTTCCGGAAAAGATGTATTAAAGACTGCATATATAAAAATTGCAGGAAGGGCAGCAAACCTAAGTCCTTGGAATTCTGTAGTTGCATTTTCTATATTTTTTAAGCTATTAAGAAGAATTAAGCTTATCAATAAATAAAAAGTTGTCACTATAATAATTGCAAGTGCTGTCTTCTTACCTCCCTTTATTTTTTTCAGTCCTATCCATTCTCTAAAACTTTCTTGTTTTCTTGCTGAAAAGTACCAGAAAAGGAAGGGGATAATTGAGAATAATATAATTTGAAGTAAACTGTTTAAAATTTTATTAATTACTAAGTTCATCTTACGCTCCCATGAAATAATAATTGTCAATTTCTTTAAGACGCAAACAATCCGCCTATTATATTTTAACTGCTAGTTGGATATTAAGTTTTATAAAGCTATAAAATCAAAATATTTTTGTAATTTTTTAAGCGTAGCCATCTAAGGAATTATACCTCAAGACAAAAGTAATATTACCATAAAGACAATTTAATATTTTTTAGTATAGCACAAGAAAATCTAAATTTTTAAATTTTATGAAAATTTTACACAAATTTTAATAAGCTAGGATTTGTCATGAAAAAACCACTAGCCTGAGCCAGTGGTTTGTAATTTTAAAAATTTTTAGCAATCTGTTGGGTCTAGTAAATTATTTAAAGTCTTAACATGGATTCCAGTTGCATTCTTTGGTAGATAGCCCGATTTTTTATTTCTGTAGGCTGTTGCTGCTATGTCTAGGTGAACCCAAGGAGTATTTTCTTTTACAAATTCGCCAACAAAAAGTCCTGCTGTAACAGAGCCTGCATCTCTACCTGAAGTGTTTTTGATGTCTGCAACTTCTGACTTGTTTAATTTTTTGTAGTCCTCATCATAAGGGAAGGCCCAAATTTTTTCGCCAGATAAATTTCCTGCTTCAAGAACTTCCTTATAAAAGTCTTCATTATTTGTAACAGCTCCAGTGTAAACTTCTCCAAGGGCAATTGTAACGGCACCAGTAAGTGTTGCAAGGTCAATAATTTTTTCTGCTCCAAGATTATTTGTTGCATAGTGGACTGCATCAGCAAGGGTAATTCTTCCTTCGGCGTCTGTGTTTGCCACTTCAATAGTAAGTCCCTTCATGGAGTCAATTACATCGCCAGACTTGTAAGATGTGCCTGAAATCATATTTTCGCAAGCGGCAACTACTCCCACTACATTTACCTTGGCCTTGTTCTTTGCAAGGGCATAGATTGTCCCAATAACTGTGCCTGCACCACCCATGTCGCAGTGCATATAGTTCATGCCAGCTGGAGATTTTATGTTGTAGCCACCAGAATCGTAAGTTAGTCCCTTACCAACTAGGGCAATTTTTTCTGACTCAGCATTTTTGTATTCCATTACAATAAGTCTTGGACGGTTAGTAGCACCTGCTGCCACCCTTAAAAAGGCCTTCATGCCAATTTTTTCGATTTCATCTTCTTCATAAACCCTTACCTTTACCCCAAGCTTTTCTAATTTTTCTACTGCAATATTGGCAAGGCTTTCTGGATAAATTACATTGGCTCTTTCATTTACAAGGTCTCTTGCAAGGAAGACTCCATCCATAATATTTTCCATTTTATCTAAGACTGCACGAAGTTTTTCTTCAGGGCCCTTAAAGGCAGAGTAGTTTACAGTAAGTTCAAAGTCAGCCTTTTTTTCTTTGACATCAGTTTTTTTCGTAAATTCATACTCTCCTTGGCGAAGGCCTTCATAGGCTGCCATAATAGTTTTTCTGTTGCACATAGAAAGGTCTGGCATTTTAATTTCTACTTCGTGTTCTTCATTGTCTCTTAAAATATTTCCAAGTTCAAAGAAAAGATTTCTCACATCTTCTAAATCAAGTTCATCATCGCCTAATCCCATGAAAATTTCTGATTCTTCAAGAAAACTAGGAAGATAAAGAGATTCCTTAAACTTGTAAGAAAATTTTTTCTTTTCGAGATATTCCTTAATATCTTCTGGAAGCTTATCATCTTTTTTTACAAAGTGGACTTTAAGTCCACCTTCTTTATACAAATTAAATTTAATCATATTTCACCTCTACCTTCATTATACATGAGATATGTAAAAGGTCTAATAATTGTTAATTAATATTTATTAAATAAAGTTTATACATCACTATTTTTTCGCGATAAATTATGATATTATTAAATTATAAAATAATAGCATCAATTTAGTTGATAACGCTGGATTGGTGTTTTTTTGGGTGGTGTTATAATGGGTAGAGAATTTAAATCGTCAATAATGCTATTTTTCACATCAATAATTTGGGGTCTTGCCTTTGTAGCACAAACCCAGGGTATGGAATTTATTGGTCCCTTTACTTTTACGGCAGTAAGATCTTTTGTTGCTATAATTTTTTTGTACTTAACTTATTTATTTTTTAATAAAACATCAAAATCCTATAGAGAGCAAAAATTTGACATGAAAAAAACTATAAGAGGTGGAATTCTTTGTGGTCTTGTCTTTACTTTTGGCATTAATTTTCAACAATTTGGTCTTGTCTATACAACTGCAGGCAAGGCAAGTTTTCTCACTGCACTTTATATAGTTTTTATTCCAATTATTGGACTCTTCTTTGGAAAGAGAATAAATAGAAAACTTCTTCTATGTATAGTTCTTGCCATGCTTGGAACTTATCTCATGTCAGTAAAGGGAAGCCTTAGCATGAATAGGGGCGATTTCATTACAATTATGGGTGCAATAGTTTTTTCTATTCACATTTTAATGCTGGCGGAATTTTCAGTAGATACTAATGCAGTTTTAGTATCCCTATTTCAATTTGCAATTTGTGGAATTATTTCTTTTCTTGCAGCTCTTATTTTTGAAGAGATAAATATTTCTGCAATTTTAAAATCCTACATTGCTATTTTGTATGTTGGGGTTTTGTCATCAGGCGTTGGCTTTACAATTCAGCTTATGGCACTAAAGGAACTGGACCCATTAATTGCATCTATGATAAGTTCTTTGGAATCAGTTTTTGGAGCAATTTTTGGCTGGCTTATTCTTTCACAAAGTATGAGTAAGAGGGAAATTATTGGTGCTGTAATTATTTTTATTGCCACACTTATTGCACAACTTCCAATTGAAAGTTATTTAAAGAAAATATTTGATAGATAAAATTTTTCACAAGAATTTTATATTAATTAAAAAAGATTTCACATTTATCATATATAATGGTTGAGAGGTGAGAATATGTCACTATTTAATAAATTTTTCGAAAAAGCTGGAAAAAAATTAATTACAATTGATGGAGAATATGGCAGCGGAGCCAATGAAATTGCAAAAAAAGTTGCCGAAAGATTAAATTACCAATTCTTTGACGAAAAATTAATTGAACTTATGAGCCTGGAAGGCAAAGTAAAACCTGAAGAAATAAAAAAAGACGATTCCTTTTTGCAAGGGACAATTTACGATTTATATAGACAAAACTATTCCTATTCACAAGAGGACATTGCAACAAATGATGCTGCCTTTCTTTTGGATTCAAGAACTATAAGAGAAATTGCAAAAAATAAAAAGGCTGTAATTTTTGGCAAGTGCAGTGATTTTGTCTTAGAAGATTTCCCAAAACTTTCTGTATTTATTTACGCATCAAGTGACTTTAAAGAAGAGAGAATTTTAAATACTTACAATGTAAAAAAAGATAAACTTGAACTAAAATTAGAGCGTGAAAATAATAGAAGGTCAAATCACTATGGTAGAAATACTGGAAAAATTTGGGGCGAGAGATCAAATTATGACCTCTTAATAGATTCTTCAGCCTTTGACTTTGAAAGCCTGGTAAATTTAATTGTAGATATGTCAAAAAATAAAAAGTAAAAATCCTGACACAAGTCAGGATTTTTTATCGAAAAAATTTATAAAAACTTTACATGATCTTTAAATAAAATATATATTTCATAGAAAAATGCTTTGTAAAATATATATAAGCAAAAAAATTTTAAAATTTTAAGACTTGCAACTTGGAGTTTACAAATTGACAAGCACTATTTATAGCTTGCCACCATAAATTTTTATAAAATTTACTTAGAAAAGGAGGTAAGACTATGATTTTAGCAGACAAAATTATAAATCTTAGAAAGAAAAATGCTTGGTCACAAGAAGAACTTGCAGAAAAACTTGGCGTAAGCAGACAATCTATTTCAAAGTACGAAGGGGCACAATCTATTCCCGACATGGATAAAATTTTAAAGCTCAGCAAAATTTTTGGTGTCACAACAGATTATCTCATCAAGGATGAGATAGAGGACCCAGAATTTTTAGATGAGGAATATGAAGAAAGTAAGACGAGAAAAGTTTCCATGGAGATGGCAAATGAATATTTGAATTTAAAGGAAATTTCAGCAAAAAATCTTGCTCTTGGAGTTTCTCTTTGTATAATATCTCCAATATTTTTAGTAATTTCATCAGAAGCCTACGAAAAAAAACTTTTATCTGTTCCAGAAAATGTAGTTTATGGAGTTTCTCTTACAGTATTATTTTTATTTATAATAGCTGCAGTTGGAATTTTTGTAAGGGAAGGAATGCTTTTAAAAAAACATGAATTTATAGAAAGTGAAGCCATTGATACTGATTATGGAGTTGATGGCATGGCGAGGGATAGAATGGAAAAGTTTCACGATTCTTTTGTCAAGAACAACATAATTGGTATCTTACTTATAGTTGCCTCAGTTCTTCCAATTTTTGTTGGCATGATTTTTTCAGCTGAAGACATGGTAATAGCAATAGCAATGGGTTTTTTATTGGCACTTGTCGGTCTTGGTGTAAATTTTTTGCTGAGAACCAATATTCCCATGAGTGCCCTAAAGGCACTTTTAGAAGAAGATGACTTTACTAGAAAAAATAAGGAGCTTAAGAAGAAGATAGAGCCCTTTATCACAGCCTATTGGATTCTTATTGTGGCAATTTATCTTGGCTATTCCCTTGTCACAAATAAATGGGACAAGTCATGGATAATTTGGCCAATGGCAGGCGTCTCCTACGTCCTATATTATTTAATTTTAAGATTTTTCCTGGAAAATAATTTTAAAAAATAAAATTTTGAAAAATAGATTTCACTTATATGAGATCTATTTTTTTGCGATTTTTTTCTTTGGGTATAAAATATTTATAAGGAAAAGATGGTGATGAAATGAAGGATTTTATTATTCCAAAAGTTATAAAAAACCTGGGCGTAATTTATTTAAATAATCCTAGAAAATTAAATGCCCTAAATTTTGAAATGATAAAGAAAATTAGAGAAATTTTGGAAAAATGGGAAGACGATGAGAATATTAAAGCAGTTTTATTTGACAGCTTGACAGATAAGGCCTTTTGCTCTGGAGGAGATTTAAAGGACCTCTACAATAATTTTATAAACAAGGATTCCTGTAAGAGAAAAGACGAATTTTTTGCAACAGAATTTGAGCTTGATAAGTATATTGCATCCTATAAAAAGCCTCTTATAAGTCACTGGAGAGGCATTGTCATGGGTGGTGGCATTGGTCTTAGCATAAATTCAGACTATATAATTTCAGAAGAATCTGTAAACTGGGCTATGCCAGAAACTAGTCTTGGCTTTGTGCCAGATGTTGGAGTCTGCAACTACATCTCTAGACTTCCGAAGGCCTTGGGACATTTTGTTGGCATTCTCGGAAGAGGTCTTGAAGCTTCTGATTTAATTAAATATAATTTTTCCCATGTCTATATTGATTCAAAGGATTATGAAAAATTAATTGAAAAACTTATTGATCTTTCAGAAATTTATGAGGGCGAAGAATTAATTGAAAAATTAAAAATTGAAGGCGAAAAATATAATTTGCCAGTAAAGGAAACTTTTGTAGATAAAAATTATGACAAAATTGAAAAATATTTTAATAAAGATAGCCTTGAGGAAATTTATAAAAGTCTAGAAGAAAACCTAGAAGATGAATTTGCAAGAGAAATCTATGATGACTTAAAGGCAAGGTCACAGTTTATGCTTCAAGTGCAATTTGAAAAATATTTTTTATGTAAAAACTTGACCTACCATGAAACTGTGGACTTAGACCTAAAAGTTTTAAATTACGCTCTTGAAATTGGGGAAATGGAAAAGGGAATTAAATCAAAAGTTATAGATAAGGACTACCAGCCGAAGTGGAGGGAGATGTCCTTAGAAGATGTTGAAATTGAAGAAGTAAAAAAATTATTAGAAGTAGAAAAATAAAAAAATATTCTTAAAAGATACTATTTTAAAACAGTCATTGAATTAAAGTAGTATCTTTTAAAATTAAAAGATAAGGATATCTAAAAAGACAGATAAAGCGAGGATATATTAAAGAAAAACATTTATTCAATCGCAATAAAATTAAAAATATTTTAATGAAGAAGAATTATTAAAAAAAGAAAGATAAAATAATAAACAAAATCAAGTGACAAATACTATGATTTAAGTATATGTAGAAATACTAGAAAGTTTTTATTTACATACTTCTTTGTCTTATATAAGTAGGAAAAACTTATAGATTTTTACTAATTTTTGTAAGCGCGTTTCTCTTATTATTTAAGGAGGAAAAATGAAAAAAATAAATGAAAAACCTAGTAATGGAATGAGTAAGTTGTCACTAGGTTTTGTTTCTTGCCTTTTAGGCTTTTCTTTAATGCTAGGTTCAGTACCAGGACAAGCCTATGCAAGTTCAGTTAAAAATTATACGCAAATAGCCTTAAAGTCTGACAAGACCAATAAAGAAAGAGAAGAAAGTCAAAGGCCAGGTACAGTTGGCGAAGATCAAAATGCAAATGAGAAGTTTGCAGCAAGGGTTAAAAAGGCCAAGGAAGAATTGAAAGTCTATTTAGATACAATGGACGATAAAGTTCTTGATAATGAAGCAATAGAATATGGTGACAATCAAGTAAAATCTCAAATTAAAAACTCTATAGCTAGGGCAAAAGAATTATTAGCAAAAGATTCTAATTCAATAAGTGAAGAAGAAGTGGCAGAAATTGAAGCAATGCCATTTAAAAAAGTTGATGGTAAAAAATCTGGCTTATTTAGAGATTATACTAAAAAAGCCCTTGTTAACTTTGAGGTTTCTGGAGATAGGGATAAGTTAAACCCACACAACAATAAAAAATATGTTGCCCTTAAGGACAATAAAATAAGAATTAAATCTACTTTAAAAGATGCAGGAAAGATTGGAGAAAATGAAAAATTCTTCTTCAAGCTTAACTATGTAACTGTAGATGATTTTAATGCTATGAAACCTTCGAAGGAAGTAGATATAACTTCAACAGCTACACCTAAATACAAAAAACAAGAGCTTCCAATAGAGGACTATTCTGTTAAGGCTGTGGATGGTGGTTATGAAATTGTAATAACTAAATTACCAGACAAGGCAAAATATATTAAACCTATTGTATTAGTTAAATTTGCAGAGAAAACTTATTTTGAAAATGGTGACATGGTAGAAGTTACTGAAAGCGCAATAGAAAATGCTCCAAATGAAAAACCTAAATCAAAACATGGAGCCTATATTTTTGGCTACGGTGACAAGAGTTTCCGTCCTGAGGGAAAGATAAGTCGTGCTGAAGCAGCTTCTATGATAGGAGTCTTGGCTGGATTAGACTTAGACAATAAGGACAAGCCTAACTTCAAAGATACACCTAATGGATGGTATAATGCAGCCATAAATGCTATGGTTAAAAACAACTTGATGTTCGCAGACGAGAATGGCAACTTTAGGCCTAATGAGCCAATAACTAGGGCAGAATTTGCTAGAGCCATAGCTGGTATTGATAAGAAGAACAACAAGACCGCTCCTTTTGCAGATATCAAGGGTCACAAATTTGAAGATGCAATCAATCAAGTTTATGGTAATGGACACATTGTTGGCTATCCAGATGGAAGTTTTAAACCAGATGGTGTTATTACTAGGGCAGAAGCCGTTACAATTTTAAACCACTATGATGGTCGTTCTATTAACAAAAAAGATTTAGAAAAGATTATTAAGGACTTTAATAATTTCACTGATGTCAAAGAAAATCACTGGGCCTATGTTCAAATTTTCTTGGCAGCAAATGATTATCAAGAAATTTTAAATTCCTTGGCTAAGAAGAATTAAAAATTACTAAATTATCTTCACTTTCTCAAAAATGGATGCAGTCTTTACTGCGTCCATTTTTTTATAGAAATTTATATTGTAGGCTAAAAAAGAATTATAAAATGGAAATTCTTTATCCTATTTGCATCTTTTGATATTCTTAAGTGCAAAAATTTTTTATTTCATTATGTTTCTTAAAATCAACAAAATTTGATATAATATGATACTGTAATTGTAGTTAAAAAATTATTTTCGGGTAAGATGAATGGAAGATGGCCATTGAAAACTTTAAAGATATGTGAAAAGTTTATAATACCAAGGAGATTAGCTTTAAGGATTTTTCCAACCTAATGAATTTGGATAAAGTTGAAGCCGAAGATTTACATGCCTTTGCAAGAGACTTAGCAGTAAAAAACTTTGGCCGAGAGATTTACATTAGGGGCCTAATAGAAATTTCCACTTATTGCAAAAGCAATTGCTACTATTGTGGTCTTAGGTTGGCCAACAAAAATACCAAGAGGCTTAGGTTGTCTAAGGAAGAAATCTTGGACCTTGCCAGCTACTCAGTGGACCTGGGGATAAAAACCATTGTCATGCAGGGTGGCGAAGATGACTTTTATAGCCTTGATTACTTAAAAGAAATTATTTATCATATCAAAGAAAAGTTTCCTGATGTTGCCATAACACTTTCTCTTGGTGAAAGAGATTTTCAGGACTTTGAGGCCTTGAAAAATATGGGGGCTGACAGGCACCTCTTGCGGCATGAAACCTATTCCAAGTCTCACTACCAAAGGCTTCATCCAAGCTCTATGAAGTTTGAAAACAGGATTGATTCCATTCTAAAATTAAAGGACTTGGGCTTTCAAACAGGTTGTGGCATGATGGTGGGTTCACCTTATCAAAGGCTTGAAAATTTATATGAGGATTTAAAATTTATTTTAAAATTAAGACCTCAGATGGTGGGAATTGGACCCTTCATACCCCAACATGACACTCCTTTCAGGGACTTTGAAGGCGGCAAGTTAGAAGATGTTCTTAAAATTTTATACATTGTAAGGATTGCTGACGAGAAACTTCTCTTGCCATCAACAACTGCCCTGGGAAGTATTGACGAATTTGGACGAGAAAAGGGAATTTTGGCAGGGGCCAATGTTTTAATGCCCAATGTTGGGGCAGAGAAACTTAGAAAAAATTATAAGCTTTACGACAATAAAATCGGTACAGAAGTTCAAAACTCTGACGACTTTATGGGACTAGAGAAAAAACTAGAGAAAATTGGATATAAGATTTCCAAATCTAGAGGAGATTATAAGTGAGGATTAAGGAATAGTGAAGAAATTGTACAAGCTAGATTCAAAAATTGCAGATGAATTTATAAACCATCAAGAGATCTTAGAAACTCTTGACTATGCAGAAAAAAACAAGAATAATAAGGACCTCTTAGATGAAGTTCTTGAAAAGGCAAAGAAGGAAAAGGGACTAAACCACAGAGAGGCGGCTTTACTTCTACTTGCTGAAGACAAGTATTACCAAGAAGAAATTTATAAGCTTGCAAAGAAAATTAAGGAAGACCACTACGGCAACAGGATTGTTTTGTTTGCCCCCCTTTATCTTTCAAACTATTGTATTAATGGTTGTGTTTATTGCCCTTACCATGCAAAAAATAAATCAATTAGAAGAAAAAAATTATCTCAAGAAGAAATTAAAAGTGAAGTTATAGCCCTTCAAGACATGGGCCACAAGAGACTTGCCCTTGAACTTGGTGAAGACCCTGTGAACAATACAATGGAATATATTTTGGAATCCATTAAGACAATTTATTCTATTAAACATGAAAATGGTCAAATAAGAAGGGTCAACATAAATATTGCTGCTACTACTGTGGAAAATTATAAAAAATTAAAGGATGCAGAAATTGGAACCTACATCCTCTTCCAAGAAACCTACAACAAGAAGTCATATGAAGAACTTCACCCAACAGGACCAAAGCATAATTACGCCTACCACACTGAAGCCATGGATAGGGCCATGGAAGCTGGCATCGACGACGTTGGGATTGGAGTTTTATTTGGATTAGAAACTTATAAGTATGAATTAGTTGGACTCTTAATGCACGCAGAACACTTGGAAGAAAGATTTGGAGTTGGGCCTCACACAATTTCTGTTCCAAGAATCCAACCTGCCGATGACATTGATCCAAGTGATTTTAAAAACGAACTTGCCGATGATATTTTTGAAAAACTAATTGCCCTAATTAGGGTTTCTGTACCTTACACTGGCATGATAATATCAACTAGAGAGTCACAAAAAGTTAGAGAACGCGCTCTTGAACTAGGTGTAAGTCAAATTTCTGGTGGATCAAGAACCTCTGTTGGTGGATATGTTGAGGAAGAATTAGAAGAAGATAACTCTGCTCAATTTGATGTTGCAGATAATAGGACCCTTGAAGAAGTTGTGGATTGGCTAATGGAACTTGGTTATATCCCAAGTTTTTGTACAGCCTGCTATAGGGAAGGAAGAACTGGCGACAGGTTCATGCAACTTTGCAAGTCAGGACAAATCTTAAATTGTTGTCAGCCTAATGCCCTTATGACTTTGAAGGAATACATGTTAGATTATGGAAATGAAAAGACAAGAGAACTTAGCGAAGACTTAATTGCAAGAGAACTTGAAAAAATTCCAAATGAAATTGTAAAGAAGAAGGCTAAAGAATATATAAGCGAAATGGAAGAAGTTGGAAAGAGAGATTTTAGATTTTAATGGAACTTAATAAGACAAATTCTGGTAACAGGATTCACATAGGATTTTTTGGAAAGGTAAATTCGGGCAAGAGCTCAATAATAAATGAATTTTCTGGCCGAGATATTTCCATTGTTTCAAACCAAGAGGGGACAACTACAGATCCAGTTTACAAGTCAATGGAGATTTAAGAGCTTGGGGCCATGTCTTTTAATGGACACGTCAGGCATAGGAGACGAAACAGTCCTTGGACAAAAGAGGATGAAGAGAACTGACGAAGTTATATCGAAAACTGACATTGGAGTCCTAGTTGTATCAGATACCCAAACAGGACCTGAAAGGGAAATGCTAAAAAAATTTAAGGACACTCCAATCCTTCTTGTAATAAATAAAATTGACCTCTTATCAGAAGAAGAAATAAAAAAAGATGATTCCTTTTTGCAAGGGACAATTTACGATTTATATAGACAAAACTATTCCTATTCACAAGAGGACATTGCAAAAAATGATGCTGCCTTTCTTTTGGATTTAAGAACTATAAGAGAAATTGCAAAAAATAAAAAGGCTGTAATTTTTGGCAAGTGCAGTGATTTTGTCTTAGAAGATTTTCCAAAAATTTCTATATTTATTTACACATCAAGTGACTTTAAAGAAGAGAGAATTTTAAATACTTACAATGCAAAAAATATTAGGAGTAGAATCGAGAGTACAAAAGAAAAAAGCATCCCAATAACAAACTACGGAATAGTAATAGCATATTTCAAGGGGATACTGGATAAAATAAATTATTAAAGATAATTAATAATAAAGAGCTGTGGTGACACAGCTTCAGATTGATGACAAGGCAGGCAAAAAAAGCCTGCTCTTTTAATATAATCATCTAATTTAAAGAAAAAATTAGGAATACTGCTATATAAATTCAATCCTAATAGAGATTTAACTTTGAATAAATTAATGGTTTTTTTAGCAAAGACATTAAAATGCAAAAAACCCAGAAAATATTCCTGGGTTTGTCTACAATCTGAGGACATACTATAAGGAATGCCCTTTTTTTTGATCTTATTAATATTTTATTTTAAAGAATCGTCCCTTGTTATTTTAATTTTATATTCACTTAAAATTGTATCTCCCAAGAGAAGTTCTTCTATTGCCTTTTTAGATTCTTCGTCAGCTTCCTTTAAAAGCCCTCTCTTAATGGCTTTTTTTTCAACTTCTTTCTTTTGATCCTTAGAAAAGTTGTTATAGTCTTCAATGTCAATTCTGTTAAAAATAGATTCTCTCTCGTCAAAAACCTTTAGTGAATCTTCATAAATTTCGTGGCTCAAAATTTTTGCCGGTGGAATTTTTATTTCAATGCTTTTATCATGAAGTTCTACCTTCATTTTTTCAAGGTCCACACCTGCATTTATAAGTCCATCATAGGAAACTATGAATTTTTTTGATGTAAAGGGAATTTTGTAGCCATAAAAAGTATTTTGATTTTCAAACTGTCCCATATTTGTATAGTGATATTTAAGAGTCGTAAGTTCCTTGGCACTAACTAATTTATTAAAAATTAAAGTAGAAGTTATATTTGGTTCCATTTGGCTTTTCATAACTTTTTTGCCAGCAAAGAAAGTTGCCAAAAGTGCCACTGCAAGGAGAAGAACTAAAATAGATAATTTTTTAAATTTTTTCATCATACACCTCCATATCAATTTTTATTATAACATAAAAATATCAATAAAAATTCCCTAGATTCATTCTTTTTCTGTTATAATCACAAATTCTTTGATATAATTAGTCTAAAAGATATGGAGGAATATGTTAATGGACGATGGCGCCTTGTGGGCTAAGCTCATATTAATCGCAATACTTACAGGAATTAACGCATTTTTTGCGTCAGCAGAAATGGCTATGGTTTCAGTTAATAACAACAAGATAAAGGAACTTGCAGAAGATGGAGACAAGAGGGCAAAAACTTTACTCTCAATTTCATCTGATCAGACAAGATTTTTATCAACAATTCAGGTTGCAATAACTCTTGCAGGATTTTTCTCATCTGGTTCTGCAGCTACAAGTATATCGCAAGTTTTTGGAGTCTATTTAAGAGATAGGGGCATACCTTATGGCTTTACAGTATCCTTTATTTTAGTGACATTTTTACTATCTTATATAACACTTGTCTTTGGAGAACTTGTTCCAAAAAGAATAGCACTTCAAAATTCAGAAAAAGTTGCACTGAAATCAAGTAATATAATTGCCTTTGCCTCAAAAATATTTTATCCCTTTGTAAAGCTATTGTCTTTCTCAACAGCTTTAGTTTTAAAAATGATGGGCAAATATTCAGAAGATGTTGAAGAAAAAATCTCAGAAGAAGAATTAAAATCCTATATAAAAGTTTCCACTCAGCAAGGAGTAATAAACTCAGCTGGCGAAGAAATGATTGTAAATATAATGGACTTTGATGACAAGTTGGCTTACGAAATAATGACGCCAAGGACATCAATTTACATGGTAGACTATGACGAATTTAACACAGACACAGTTACAGAAATTTTAAAGAAGGGCTATTCAAGAATGCCAGTCTTTAGAGAAAATACAGATAACATTTTGGGAACAGTCTATATCAAAGACCTTTTTGTAGAATATGCAAAAAATGATTATGAGTTTATAAATTTAGACAACTGTATAAAGTCACCTTACTTTGTTCCTGAAACCAAAAAAATTGACATGCTCTTAAAGGAACTTCAAGCTTCCAAAAATTATGTAGCAATATTAATTGACGAGTACGGTGGCTTCTCAGGCATGGTTACAGTAGAAGACATAGTAGAAGAAATAGTTGGAGAAATTGAAGACGAATACGACAAGGAAAATCACTCCTTAGAAAAAATTTCTGACAATGAATATATAGTTGACGGATCTATGGATATAGAAGACATAAACGATGAGCTTGGCACATCACTTTATTCAGAAAACCACGAAACAATTTCTGGGCTTATAATTGAAAAACTTGGCTTTATACCAGAAGAAAATGAAAAGAAAAAGCTTAGCGTAAAAACTTCTGGCTGTATCTTGACAGAACTTGCAGTGGCAGATAAGAGAATAGTAAAAGCAAGTATAAAGGTCATTCCAGAAGAACAAGAAGAAGCCAAAAGAGAATATAAGGAATTTAATTCATAATATAAAAAAACAGGTCCCAGGGCCTGTTTTTTCTTTGGAAGAATATAAAAAAAATTGCCGAGTCTTGCTCGGCGTGTAAAAGGAAATTAATTAAAAAAGTGTATTAAATAATCTGTTATAAGTTTAGCATAATAAATTAATAAATACAATAAAAAAATAAAAAAAATTAGAGGGAATTTTCCCTCTAAAATGTAAAACTAGATTAAATTTTTATTTTTGTTGTGATAATTCTTGTGCTTTTGTGATAAATGCCTTATAAAGATTTAATGCATCTTCATTGTTATCGTCAACTATTAATTCTTCAGGATGGAATTGTAATCCTAAGTAATATGTTTTGTCAGTTCTAGTAATTGCTTCAATTGTTCCGTCAGGAGCTTTTGCCAAAACACTTAAGTTATTTCCAAGGTCTTTAATAGCTTGGTGATGCCAAGAGTTAACTTCAATTTTGCCTGACTTTCCAAATCCTTCAGCTAAAATATTGTCTGGTAAAACTTCGATATCGTGTTTTACGAAAACTTTTCTTTCAGGATCTCTATGAATAACATCAGTAGGTCTTTGAACGATTATATCTTGATATAAAGTTCCTCCTGATAAAATATTAGTAAGTTGCATTCCTCTGCAAGTGGCAAGTGTTGGCTTGTCTTCTTCTAATAAAGCGTTAAGTAAAAATACGTCAGACTTATCTCTTCTTGGGTTAATGTCTTCTAATGTTGGAATTGGTTCTTCCTTGTAAAGGGCAGGGTTTAAGTCGTCTCCACCAGTTACAACAACACCTTGAACTTCACTAATTTCTTTTTTAGCTTGATCAAGTGATTTCATTTCTTTTAAGAAAACAACTTTTGCTCCAGCTTTTCTTAGTGCGTCTGCATACATTTGTGTATCAATGTCTACTTTGTCTTTGGAGTCTTTGTCTACTTCATCTGTTGACCAAGAAATTCCTATTACTGGTGCGTTCTTATCTTCTTTCTTTGAGCAAGCTGTAAATGTTAACATTGCTATTAATAAAAGACTGATGAAAATAATAATATTTTTTTTGTTGTTCTTTCTCATAATATGCTCCTTTTCTAAATATTATTTTTCTAGCTTTACAAATTAAGTATATCGTTTTCACAAAATTCAATCAAGAATTTTTTTGAATAAAATAAAAAAATAAAAAATAATTAGCAGACTACTTGCAAGAGTGCTAATGATGTTGTATAATGTAATAGTCAAAGATAGTCAAAGACAATTGACGTCTTTGAAAAAGATTTAAATTTTAAATTTTCTTATGTAAAAGGCAAGACGGAAACGGAAATTAAAATAAAATCTTTATAATAAAAAAATAAAAATAAAATGTATCAAATTATTAATTTTATTGGCAAATTTTCAATATAATAAATTTAGAAAATTTGGATATAATTATTGTAGAGTAGTTTGATTTTAAATAGATATGAGGAGGGAACAATTTGAAATACAAAGATTATTACGAAATCCTTGGAGTTTCTAAAAATGCTGATGAAAAGGAGATTAAATCTGCCTATAGAAAATTGGCAAAAAAATATCACCCAGATTTGCATCAAGGTGATGAAGCTGCTGCAGAAAAGTTTAAGGAAGTTTCTGAAGCTTACGAGGTTTTATCTGATAAGGACAAGAGAAAGAAGTACGATACTTTTGGCTCTAATTATGATTTTTCTTCCGGATATGATTTCGACCCTTCTCAATATGGCTATACTTACACTACTGGTGGAAGCGGTGCAGATTTTTCTGACTTCTTTGAAACTATTTTCGGCTCATCAAGGTCTGGCAAAGGAGGAAATTTCTCCGGTGGCTTTAATATAAATGACATCTTTGGAGATTTTTCTTCTAAGTCAAGGGGAAGATCAGCAAATAAAGCTAGAAACAAGTTTGAGTCTGAGCTTTCTATCTCAATTAAAGAGGCCTATGAGGGAATAACTAAAAATGTGAGCTTAACTTACAATAAGAAGGAATATCAAGTTGCTGTAAAAATTCCTAAGGGAATAACTCGTGGCAAAAAAGTTAAAGTAAAGGGCGAAAAGTTTGGCTTACCTGGAGATATTCTCTTTAAGATAAATATTCGCGACGAAAAGGATCTTGTCCTTGACGGTCTTGATATCACAAAGACTGAAAATATTTATCCATGGGATGCAGCTCTTGGTGGCAGCAAAACTGTGGAAACTTTAGATGGAAAATTAAAATTAAAAATCCCAGAAAATTTTGTTGGAGGAAATAAAATGAGAATTCCTTCCAAGGGTTTTAAAGATTTAAAGGGCAAGGTGGGCGACCTCTATGTCATCTTTAATATCATAAATCCAAAGAAATTATCTGATGATCAAATAAAATTATATAAAGAATTACAAAATTTAAATAAATAAAATGTAAATGAGGTGTTTTTATGAATTTTGAAAAATTTACTCAAAAATCCCTTGAAGCCGTTCAAGGCGCATACAATATTGCGAAGGAATACGGCAATCCTGAGGTAAAAGAAATTCACATAAATTATGCACTTTTAAATGACAAAGAAGGACTTATACCAAGGGTCTTAACTTATATGGAAAAAAATCCTGATATGATAAAAAGTGATGTCTTAAAGGTTATTGAAAGACTTCCAAAACAATCAGGTGCTGAAGTTTATGCCGACTCTTCTTACAGAGAGCTTTTCCAAAAGGCAGAAGACTTTATGAAAAAAATGGGCGACGAATATCTTTCTGTTGAACATATTTATCTTGGACTTTTAAACATGAAGGGAACTGATTCATCTTCTATTTTTAACAAGCATAAAATTGATGCTGATAGTTTTTTAAATGCTCTTAAAAAAATTAGGGGCAATCAACATGTTACTACAGATAATCCTGAAGGAACTTATGACGCCTTAAAAAAATACGGACAAGATTTAACTGAACTTGCTCGTGATGGCAAGTTAGACCCAGTAATTGGTCGTGATGAAGAAGTTCGTAATGTTATAAGAATTTTATCTCGTAGAACAAAGAACAATCCGGTTTTAATTGGTCCTCCTGGAGTTGGTAAAACTGCCATAGCAGGTGGACTTGCCCAAAGAATTGTGTCTGAAGATGTGCCTGAAGGACTTAAAAATAAAACTGTCTTCTCTCTAGATATGGGAGCTCTAATAGCTGGGGCAAAATATCGTGGTGAATTTGAAGAGAGATTAAAGGCTGTTTTAAATGAAGTGAAAAAATCTGAAGGCGACATAATTTTATTCATTGACGAAATTCACAACATTGTTGGTGCAGGAAAAACTGATGGCGCTATGGACGCATCAAATTTATTAAAGCCAATGCTTGCTCGTGGAGAACTTCACGCAATTGGTGCCACAACTCTTGATGAATACAGAAAATATATTGAAAAGGATCCAGCTCTTGAAAGAAGATTCCAAAAAGTTATGGTTAAAGAGCCAACTGTTGAAGATACAATTGCCATCCTTCGTGGTTTAAAGGACAAATATGAAATTTATCACGGCATAAGAATTTCTGACTCTGCAGTAATTGCTGCTGCAACTTTATCTGATAGATACATCACTGACAGATTTTTGCCAGATAAGGCTATAGACTTAATGGATGAAGCTTGCGCAATGCTAAGGACAGAAATAGACTCAATGCCAATAGAAATTGATGAAGTTAGAAGAAAAATTTTGCAACTTGAAATCGAAAACCAAGCTCTTAAAAAGGAAACTGACGAAGCAAGTGCTGAAAGACTTAAAAAACTTCAAGCTGAACTTTCTGAAGAAAAGGCAGAATTTGACAGATTAAAATCAAAATGGGAAGCTGAAAAGAAGGAACTTGATTCAACTAAGGATATCAAGAAAAAAATTGAAGATACAAATCATGCCATTGAAGAAGCTGAAAGAAATTACGACCTTGAAAAGCTTTCTGAATTAAAATATGGCACTCTTCCAAAATTAAAGGAAGAACTTGCAAAAAAAGAATCAGAAAAGAAAGATGAATCTTCAATGGTTAAGGAAGAAGTTACAGAAGATGAAATTGCCTATGTTGTAAGTAGATGGACAGGAATTCCTGTTGAAAAATTAAATAAAACTGAAAGAGAAAAACTTCTTAACTTAGAAGATATTCTTCACAAGAGAGTAATTGGTCAAGATAAGGCAATTGAAGTTGTTTCTGATGCTGTTTTAAGGGCGAGAGCAGGACTTAAAGATAGAAATAAACCTATTGGTTCCTTTATTTTCTTGGGACCAACTGGTGTTGGTAAAACTGAAACTGCAAAGGCTCTTACAGAAACTCTTTTCGATGATGAGAGAAATCTAATTAGAATTGATATGTCTGAATACATGGAAAAACACTCTGTGTCAAGACTTGTGGGATCTCCTCCAGGATATGTTGGCTATGATGAAGGAGGACAACTTACTGAAGCTGTAAGGAGAAAACCCTATTCAGTAATTTTATTTGACGAAATCGAAAAGGCTCATCCAGATGTCTTTAATATTCTTCTACAAGTTCTTGATGACGGAAGACTTACTGACAACCAAGGAAGAACTGTGGACTTTAAAAACACAGTTATAATAATGACATCAAATATTGGCTCTCACTTCTTAATTGATGGAATTGGTGCTGACGGACAAATTACTGAAGATGCAAGAGAAAATGTAATGAGAGACTTACGTTCATCTTTTAGACCAGAATTTTTAAATAGAGTTGATGAAATAGTTTTATTTAAACCACTTCAAAGAAATGAAATCTATGACATTATTAAACAAAGTATTAAAGAAGTTGAAAGAAAACTTGAAGATAGAGAAATTAAAATTGAAGTAACAGATGCTGCTCTTGAATTTATCCTTAACGCATCCTTTAGCCCACAATATGGTGCAAGACCAGTTAAGAGATATATTGGCCATGCTCTTGAAACAAAAATTTCAAAGATGATTATTAAGGGCGATATAATGGATGGCGACACAATTTTAGTTGATGTAGAAGCCGATGATTTGTCTGTTAAAGTTAAATAATTAAAAATACGGACTTGCTGCGGCGAGTCCTTTTTTATGTCTTTTGTGTTACAAAATGTTAAGAAAATATTAAATAGGCTAGTTTTAAGCCTTTTATCACTTTTTTATCACAAAAAAGATATAAACTCAGTAAAGTAGTATGAAATAGACTTAAAAAATATTTTATATTTTAATTAGGAGGAATATTATGAAACCATATAGTAAGAAATATTTAACACTTGCACTAGCAGGAGTATTAGCGGCATCAATGCCAGTATCTGCTTTCGCAGGAAGTGATGCTACAGAATCAAATAAAACAGAAAGACCTGCAGTGACAGAAGAAAAGAAAGAAGAAAAGAAAGAAGAAAATAAGACAGATGCAGAAAAAAGCAATCTAACAGATTTCAATTACAGCCTTAACAGAGGAGAAAGATTTTACACTAAAAATATTTCCCTACCTGATGGTGCAAAAATAATTGGCAACGAAAGTTTTGAGTATGACAAAACAGGACGTCACTTAGAATATGTTACAGTTGAATTTAAAGACGGCTCAAAAAAGACAATTGAACTTAATTTCAAAGTCAATGACAGATATAATAATAGATATGACAATATAACATTAAGAAATGTAAAATATGATGGAACTTATATTACAGGTGAAACATCAGCTAATGCAAAAATCTATTTAGAAAGCACTAGTTATAGATACTACAGAAATAATAATAGATATTTAACAAAAGCGAACAGCGATGGAACTTTTTCAGTAAGATTTGAAATTAAAGAAGGCGAAAGTGCAACTATTTACGCTGAAGATGAAGGACATACTTCAAGAAGTGTAGAAGTTAAAAATGACAATTACAAAGACATTAAAGGTTCTAAAATTGATGCCAGTGATTTAAGATTAATGGGAAGAATTTTAACAGGTTATATTAAAAATCATCCTTTTGAAAATGTTAGAGTTTATAGAGATGGAAAATTACTTGGAAACTTTAGAACTGACAAAAATTCATATTTTTCAGCTGATTTAAGCGAAAGCATTTCTGAAAGAGACCTTGATAATTTAAGATTTTATCTTGATTCAAAAACTGTAGAAAATAAAAAATTTAAGATTACAGAAGCCATTGAAGGTCAAAAACTTGTAAAGGGAACTTCAAATCCTAAAGATACAATTACAGTTTTTGATGCAAGCAATAGAAAACTTGGAAGCATTGATGTAAATAATTCTGGAGTTTTCACGGTTTTCTTAGATAGAGAATTAATTGCTGGTGAAACTATTAAAATTGAAGCAAAAGATGAAGCTGGAAATCTTACTAAACTTGAATATAAAGTTACTAAAAAAGTTGTAGAAGAAGCTAAGGCTATTTCTTATATTAAGGGTTATCCTGATGGAACATTTAAACCACAAGCAAATGTAACAAGAGCTGAAGCTGCTCAAATGTTTGCTACACTTTTAAATGGTGGAAGTGACTTTGGAACAAGCTCTGCAACAAAATTCTCTGATGCAAGTGACGATTGGTTCTCAAAGGCAATTAATTATGTTGTTGCAAAGGGATTAATTTCTGGATATCCTGATGGAAAATTCAAACCAAATGACAGCATTACAAGAGCAGAATTTGCACAAATGATTTCTGGATATGTTAACAATCAAAAGAAATCTGCTGCTGACTTTAAAGATGTTAAAGATCACTGGGCAAAGGACGCTATAGATAAACTTTATGGCAATAAAAATGTTAATGGTTATCCTGATGGAACATTTAAGCCAAATGCAAAAATTACAAGAGCAGAAGCTGTTACAATTTTAAACTCTGTATTTAACAGAAATACAACATCAACTTCACTTAATAATGTTAATAAATCAGCTCTAAATAAATTTTCAGATGTAAATGAAGGTTTCTGGGCTTACTACAACATTCTTGATGCAGCAAATACTCACAACAGAGAAAGATTAAATTCTTCTTCTGATGTTGATATGTGGAAATAAATTTAATAATATTAGGCTCCCAAGTGGGGCCTTATTTTTTTATTTTGAATAAAGTTTTTTAAAAGCTTATAAAAATTTTGGAGAAAAATTAAAAAATTTAAAGAAAATAAAAAAAGTCCTTGACATTTATAATTCTCCTATATATAATTGATGAAACAATTAAATACATTGTATTGAAAAATACGATAGAGGAGCGGACTTTATCAGTAATCTTTCAGAGCAAGGCCATGCAAGGAAGAAAGATGAAAGGAAATTTCGCCGAAGTGTATTAATGGTAAGTTAATATGCTGGGCATGCAAACAATATTTGCATGACTGTCACAAATATGTGGGGAGCTATCTAAAGTTAAATACTTTGTCTTATATTCTATTAGACATTTTTAACAGTTTGGTTTTCCAGACTGTTTTTTTATTACTTTTTATAGCCACCGGGAATTTACGGAGGTATATCATGAATTTAAGAAAGAATGTAGCAAAAGTTTTACTTGTAGGCGCTTTAGCAAGCACAATGTTTTTAACAGCTTGTAATCCAAAGGGTGATGGAGGTGCAGCTGCTGCACCAGCAGATTCTGACACTTTAAAAGTTGGAATGGAATGTGATTATGCACCTTTTAACTGGACACAAACTGGTGAGGAACATGGCTATCCAATTGCAGCTGGTGGATACGCTGGTGGATATGACGTTGAAATTGCAAAAAAAATTGCTGAGTCCATGGACAAGAAGCTTGAAATTGTAAAAACTGAATGGAATGGTCTTACTCCTGCTCTTACTTCAGGTAAAATTGATTTAATTATTGCAGGCATGAGTCCAACTGCTGAAAGAAAAGAAACAATTGACTTCTCAAACACTTATTACACATCAGACCTTGTAATTGTAGTTAAAAAGGATTCTCCTTATGCAAATGCAAAATCTCTTGCAGATTTTAAGGGAGCAAATATTACTGGTCAACTTAACACTTTCCACTACGATGTAATTGATCAAATTGAAGGTGTAAATAATTCTACAGCTCTTGAAACTTTCCCAGCAATGGTAGTTGCTCTTAGAAGTGGAAAAATTGATGGATATGTTTCTGAAAGACCTGGCGCACTTTCTGCAACTTCTGCAAACAAGGATTTAACTTTTGTAGAATTTGAAAAAGGCAAGGGATTTGAAGCATCTGAAGAAGACACTTCTATTTCTGTAGGAGTTAAAGAGGGAAATAAGGAACTTCTTGACAAGGTAAATGATGCTCTTTCAAAAATTTCTGAAGATGAAAGACAAAGTATAATGGAAGAAGCTGTAGCTAACCAACCACTTAGCGAATAAAGTAGAAAAAGCATAGGAGAAAAAAGATGCCAGATAGTTTTTTTGGATGGATTAGATTTTTAATAAAGGAATATGGTTCCCTCTTTGTAGAGGGAACTATTAATACCATTATAATTGCCGTAATAGGCACCTTAATTGGTTTTTTAATAGGCCTTTTAATAGCAATAGTAAGGACAACAAAGGTAGATAAAAAGTCATCAGTCTTTAAGAGTGGACTTCTAAAATTTGTAAATGCAATAATTACAGTTTACATTCAAGTTATTAGAGGAACGCCAATGATGGTACAAGCTATGATGTTTTACTATGGCTCTCTACAATATTTTAATTTAAATATGGCAGCTATGCCTTCAGCTCTAATAATCGTATCAGTTAATACTGGTGCTTATATGGCTGAAATTATTAGAGGTGGAATTATTTCTGTTGACAAGGGTCAAACTGAAGGAGCCTTATCCATAGGAATGACTCATTGGCAAACTATGACAGAAGTTGTACTTCCTCAAGCTGTTAGAAATATTATCCCATCTGTGGGCAATGAATTTATTGTAAACATAAAGGATTCTTCTGTTTTAAATGTAATTTCTGTTTCAGAATTATTCTTTATTTCAAAATCAGCAGCAGGAACTTATTTAAGATACTTCGAAGTTTTCTTTATAACAGCCTTAATTTATTTAGTCTTAACTATAAGCGTGAGCCAAATAATGAAATTTGTGGAAAAGAAAATGGATGGAGATGGACATTACAAAATTTATGGTTCTCAATCTACAGCAGAAGTTATTGAAGTAAAGGAAGAGGTGTGACATGGAAAATATCTTTGAAATAGAAAATTTGAAAAAAAGTTTTGGCGCAAATGAAGTTTTAAAGGATATAAATTTTAAAGTCAAAAAGGGAGAAGTTGTTTCAATAATTGGATCCTCTGGCTCAGGGAAGTCCACCCTTCTTAGATGTATAAATCTCTTGGAAGAACCTGATGGTGGAAAAATAAAATATCATGGAGAAAATATTTTAGATGAAGTGTCAATAAATAATTATAGGACAAAAGTTGGCATGGTGTTTCAATCTTTTAACCTCTTTAACAACATGAGCGTTCTTGAAAATTGCGTCATAGGACAAGTCAAAGTTTTAAAAAAATCTCGTGATGAAGCTGTAAAAGTTGCAGAAGAATTTTTAAAAAAAGTTGGCATGTATCCCTTTAAGGACGCAAAACCAACATCCCTATCTGGTGGACAAAAGCAAAGAGTTGCCATTGCAAGATCTCTTTCCATGAATCCAGAAGTTTTACTTTTTGATGAGCCAACATCAGCTCTTGACCCAGAAATGGTAAATGAAGTTTTAAATGTTATGCGTGACTTGGCAGAAGAAGGACTTACAATGCTTGTTGTAACTCACGAAATGGGCTTTGCAAGAGATGTATCAAATAGAGTTCTCTTTATGGACAAGGGAGTAATTGCAGAAGATGAAGATTCAAAGGAATTTTTCAGAAATCCAAAAACAAAAAGGGCAAAGGAATTTTTGTCCATGGTTTTATAAATAATTTAAAAATAAAAAGCTCGAGAGGGCTTTTATTTTTTTGTTTTAATTTTTAAAATCCAAAGTAAAGATAAAAAATATCTTTAGAAATAAAAAATCTCTTACAAATTTTCTTGCAAGAGATTTTTATATTGTGACTTTAGTCAGTTGAGCACGCAACGCGTGCGAAACAAAAAACTACCCGCTATGCGGGTAGGCAACAATAGGTTATACCAAAAAATCACTTCAGTATTATAATAGAGTTGTTCAGACCTAAAATAATAAGAGGTGATTAATATGGCTCAAAAGGCAAATTCATTATCACACACAAAATGGATGTGTAAATATCATATTGTCTTTACACCAAAGTATAGACGAAAAATAGTATTTAATCAATACCGAGATAGTTTGGGAGAAATATTTAGGATGTTATGTAAATACAAAGGAGTAGAAATAATAGAAGGACATTTAATGCCAGATCATGTGCATATGTTAGTTAGTATTCCTCCAAAAATATCAGTGTCAAGTTTCATGGGATACTTGAAAGGAAAAAGTGCACTAATGATGTTTGACAAGCATGCAAACCTAAAATACAAATTTGGAAATAGACATTTTTGGGCAGAGGGATATTATGTAAGTACAGTAGGATTGAATGAACAAACAATAGCAAAGTATATAAGAGAGCAAGAGCAACACGACATAGCAATGGATAAATTGAGTGTAAAAGAATACGAAGATCCATTCAAAAGAAGATGAATAAAGCCCTTTCAGGGCTGGCTAAAGAGGCAAAAACAATAAGGTTTGAACAAAGTGAAAACCAGCGCCTTGAGACGCTGGTTGGTATCACTCGGGCTTATAGCCCGTGATCAAACCACCCGTTTTACGGGTGGTTATGATTAAAGTTGATTAAATTTTATCTTACCAAATTCCAAGTAAGTGTTGCATTAATAAACTTACTAAAATTATTCCTATCCAACAAAGGGCACCCTCAACTATTGCCTTGCCACCTTCTGAAATTAATTTCTTTATATAAGTGTTAAGTCCAATTGCTGTCATTGCCATAATGATGAAAAATTTTGACAAAAATTTCATTGTAGACAAGAAAGTTTCTGGAAGAGGTAAAACTGTTGTTATAATTGATGCAAGTAGGAAAAATAAAATAAATGTTGGAAAAGCCTTTAAAGGACTAACTTTTTCTGTGTTTTCCTTTGATTTTATTATTCCAAGTACAAGAGTTATTGGAATTATAGCAAGAGTTCTCGTTAATTTTACAATTGTTGCATAATTTAGGGCAGTGTCGTCATTAAACATTGTTGACCAAGTGCCAGATGCTGCAACAACTGAAGATGTGTCATTAATTGCTGTACCTGCCCACATACCAAAACCTGTGTGAGTCATGCCAAGTTTTACACCAAGAGTAGGAAAAATTAGGGCAGCTATAATATTAAATAAAAATATTACAGAAATTGATGTTGCAATATCTTCATCCTTTGCATTAATAACTGGTGCTGTTGCTGCAATTGCAGAGCCACCACAAATTGATGAGCCAACGCCAACTAATGTGGCTACATCAGAATCAATTTTTAAAATTTTTGCAGCTACAAAGGAAATTATTAGGGCAGTTGAAATTGTTGATAGAATAATAAGTAGTGATGATTTTCCAACAACTATAATTTCTCCAAGATTAAGTCCAAAACCTAAAAGAACTACTGCAAGTTGCAAAACTTTTTTTGATGTGAATTTTATTCCAGATTCAAAGGACTCTGGTCTATTAAAATTATTTAAAATCATTCCAAAGAGTATGCCAAAAACTGGTCCGCCTATTACAGGCAATTTTTTACCTAAAAAGTAGGCACAAATTGCAATTAAAGCTGAAAATAAAATTCCACTTAAATCTTTTTTCTTCATTATAAGTCCTCCTATTTAATTTTATGAAACATTTATCTATTATACCTTAAAATGGAAAAAATTTTTGTGACTTTTGCAAAAGAATTTATTTAAGATTTAAAAATCTAAAAATTTTTTGCAAAATTGTGAAGTATTGGCGTCTTTATAGTATAATAAAAATAGCGTGCCACGAGATTTTTCATAAAACTTGTGGAAATTTATTTTATTTATTATAATACTTTTATTATGGAGGTAATATGAGATTATCAAAACTTTATATGCCTACTCTTAGGGAGGATCCACAAGATGCAGAGATTGCATCTCACAAATTTCTCCTAAGGGCTGGTATGATTAGAAAATCTGCTAGTGGTATTTATACCTACTTGCCACTTGGCTATAGATCTATTCGAAAAATTGAAAATATAGTTCGTGAAGAAATGGATGAGGCTGGATCAATGGAAATTTTGATGTCAGCTATTCAACCTGCTGAAATCTGGAAAGAGTCTGGTAGATGGGAAAAGTTTGGTCCTGAAATGTTTAAGTTAAAGGACAGAAATGACAGAGAGTTCTGCCTTGGACCAACTGCGGAAGAATATTTTACCACTCTTATTAGAGATGAAGTTAAATCCTATAAGGATCTTCCTCTAAATTTATATCAAATTCAAACAAAATATAGAGACGAAAAAAGACCAAGATTTGGAATAAATAGAGCAAGAGAATTTTCTATGAAGGATGCTTATACTTTTGATACTTCACCAGAAACACTTCATGAAGCTTACATGAATATGTATAGGGCCTATGAAAAAATTTTTGACAGATTAGAGCTTGATTATAAAATCGTAGAAGGCGACAATGGTGCTATGGGTGGTACTGGCTCACATGAATTTATTGCTCTTTCTGAAACAGGCGAAGGCGTAATAGTTTATGCTGAATCTGGAAAATTTGGAGCAACTGAAGAAAAGGCTCCTGTTGAATATATTCTTCCAGAAGCTGAAGAAAAAAAAGAATTAGAAAAAGTACACACACCAGGTGCAAGCACTATCGAAGAAGTTTCTAAATTTTTAAAAGTTGACCAAAAAAAATGTGCTAAGGCAATTGATTTAATGCTTGGCGATGAACCTGTTCTTGTATTTATTCCTGGCGACAGAGAATTAAATATGGCAAAACTTGTAACTTATACTGGAGTTGCAGAACATGACATAAGAATGATGGAAGAATCTGATATTGAAGCTATAAAATCTAAAAAAGGCTACACTGGTCCTATTGGACTTGATGTTAGAATGATTTTTGACAAAAGAGTAACTGAAATGGATAATCTTGTTGTTGGAGCAAATGAAGAAGAATACCACTACATCAATGCAAATTATGGAAGAGATTTTGAGGGCGAAGTTGTAGATGATTTACTTCTTGTTGCTGAAGGCGACAAAGTTCCTGGAACAGATGAAGAATATAAATTTGCCAGAGGCATTGAAGTTGGAAATATTTTTAAATTGGGTACAAAATATTCAGAAGCTTTAAACGCAACATATCTTGATGAAAATGGCAAGGCAAATTATTTTTACATGGGTTCCTATGGTGTAGGTGTTACTAGATCTGTAACAGCTATAATAGAACAAAATCATGACGATAATGGAATCATCTGGCCAATGGCTGTGGCACCATATGAAGCAATTGTTACAATAGTAAATGTTAAGGATGAAGACCAAGTTAAGCTTGGAGAAAAAATTTACGAGGAATTAAAAAATAAGGGCATTGAAGTTTTACTTGATGACAGAAAAGAAAGAGCTGGAGTTAAGTTTAAGGACAGAGACTTAATTGGTATTCCACTAAGAATAACTTGTGGCAAAAAATCTTCTGAAGGCTTAGTTGAATATTCAACTAGAAAAGAAATGGAAAATTCTGAAATTTCTTCTGAAGATGCAATAAAAAATGTTTTAAAGAAAGTAGAAAAGGTTAGGTAATATGAGCGACTTTAAATTTGAAATTACAGAGCACTTGGGAGTTTTATCTGAAAGTGCCAAGGGCTGGACTAAGGAACTTAACAAGGTTTCTTTTAATGACAGACCTGCTAAGTATGATTTAAGAGAATGGGACCAAAATCACGAAAAAATGTCAAAGGGTGTTACTCTTAATGACGAAGAAATAGAAATTCTCTCTAAAATCCTAAAGGATAGAGGTATTTAATATATTTTTAAAATAACTTATGTTATAATGTAGAGATGTAAAAAAACGCCATAGAGCGAGGAGGCAATTAAAATGGAAATTAAAAAGAAAGAAAATAACACTGTCTTTTTTGACATTGTTTTAAAAAGAGAAGATATAAATAATGCTGAGACAGAAGTTTACAAGAAAAACAAAAAACAATTCCAACTACCTGGATTTAGAAAGGGTCATGTTCCTAGAAAGATGATCGAAAATATGTACGGAAAAGATGTATTCTTTGAAGATGCTATTAACGAACTTCTTCCTGCTGAATATGAAGAAGCTATTAAAGAATTAGATCTTAAAGTAGTTGACCAACCAAATATTGACATTGACGAAGACAGCGTAAAAGATAATGAAGACTTAACTATTAAAGTTTCTGTTGATGTTAAACCAGAAGTTGAACTTAAAGACTACGAAGGAATTGAAATTGAAGATCCAACTCTTGAAGTAACTGATGAACTTATTGATTCTGAAGTTGAAAACCAAAGAGCAATGAATGCAAGAATTATAAATGTTGATGATAGAGCTGTAAAAGATGGCGACACTGTAAATATCGACTTCAAGGGTTCTGTTGACGGAAAATATTTTGAAGGTGGAGAAGCTGAAAGCCAAGACCTTAAAATTGGTTCCAACACATTTATCCCAGGCTTTGAAGAACAATTAATTGGCCATGAAATTGGTGAAGAATTTGACATAACTGTTAAATTCCCAGAAGACTATCACCAAAAAGATCTTGCAGGAAAAGATGCAAAATTTGAAATTAAATTAAATAGCATTTCTTACGAAGAACTTCCAGAACTTGATGACGAATTTGTAAAAGATATTTCTGAATTTGACACTCTTGATGAATTTAAAGCTGACATCAGAAAGAAAAAAGAAGAAGAATTCAAGACAACTTCTGAAATGGAAAAACAAAGAAGAGCTATTGATAAAATCGGCGAAATGGTAGAAGCAGATATTCCAGAAGGAATGATTAATGCCCAAATCGATGATATGATTAGAAATTATGACCAAAGCCTAAGAGCTCAAGGAATTAGCTTTGAAGACTACATTAAAATGATTGGTCAAAGTCTTGATGATTTCAAAAAAACTATGAGACCTGAAGCAGAAAGAACTGTTAAAAATGATCTTGCCCTAGAAGCACTTGTAAAAGATTTAGCTATTGAAATTAGTGATGATGAAATCGAAGAAGAAGTTAATAAAGTTGTTGAAGAATACTTTAAAGACGACAAAGATCACATGGAAAAAATGAGAGAATACATGCTTAACGAAAACAAGGAAGTTGTAAGAGACGACCTTCAAAAGAGAAAAGCAATTGACACTCTTGTTGAAAAGGCAAAATTTGTTGAACCAAAGGAAACTACTGAAGAAGAAATTAAAGAAGAAGTAAAAAAAGATAAAGAAGAAAAAGAAGATAAATAATCAGAGGATGTGATTAAATGGCATTAGTGCCAATGGTAGTAGAACAAACTAATAGGGGCGAAAGATCCTATGACATTTATTCAAGACTTTTAAAGGACAGAATTATTTTTGCTAGTGGCGAAGTAAATGATACTATGGCAGATTTAATTGTTGCCCAACTTTTGTTTTTAGAATCTGAGGACCCAAATAAGGACATTCAACTTTATATAAATTCACCTGGTGGATCTGTTTCTGCAGGCTTTGCAATTTATGACACTATGAATTATATTAAGCCAGATGTTTCTACAATTTGTATAGGAATGGCTGCATCTATGGGAGCATTTTTGCTTGCATCTGGAGCTAAGGGAAAGAGATTTGCCCTTCCTAACTCTGACATTATGATTCACCAACCTTCTGGTGGTGCACAAGGTCAAGCAAGTGATATTCAAATAAATGCAGAAAAGATTTTAAAAATCAGAAAAAAATTAAATGAAATTTTAGCTGAAAGAACTGGTCAAGATCTTGAAAAAATCGAAAGAGATACAGATAGAGATTATTGGCTATCTTCTGAAGAAGCAAAAAAATATGGTTTAATCGATAAAGTTATAGAAAAAAGGGTTTGAGGTGAGATATGTCAAATACAGATGAAATTTTAAGATGTTCATTCTGTGGCAAAACGCAAAACCAAGTGAATAGATTAATCGCCGGACCTAATGTAAATATTTGTGATGAGTGTATCGAAAGATGTCACACAATTTTAGAAGCTGAACTTCCTGTAGAGATGGATAAAGATTTTGAGCTTAAAAAGCCAGCTGAAATAAAAGAAATTTTAGACCAATATGTTGTAAAACAAGAGGATGCCAAGCGTGCTCTTGCCGTTGCAGTTTATAATCACTACAAGAGAATATCATCTTCCAAGAAAGTTAATCCAGATATAGAACTTCAAAAGTCCAACATTTTAATGATTGGACCAACTGGTTCAGGTAAAACTTTACTTGCACAAACTCTTGCCAGACTCTTAAATGTTCCCTTTGCCATTGCCGATGCCACAACTTTAACTGAGGCTGGTTATGTTGGCGAAGATGTTGAAAATATTATTTTGAAATTAATTCAAAATGCTGATTACGACATTGAAAGGGCAGAAAAGGGAATTATTTACATTGACGAAATAGATAAAATTGCCAGAAAATCTGAAAATGTGTCTATCACAAGAGATGTAAGTGGAGAAGGTGTCCAACAGGCACTTTTAAAAATTATTGAAGGCACTGTTGCCAATGTTCCGCCACAAGGTGGCAGAAAGCATCCTTCTCAAGAATTTATTCAAGTTGACACCACAAATATTTTATTCATTGTTGGTGGTGCCTTTGACGGAATAGACAAAATTATTGAAAATAGAACGGCTAAGTCATCTATGGGATTTGGATCTGAACTTGTAGATAAAAAATCCAATAGAGAAAATATTCTTAAAAAAGTTGAGACAGAAGACTTATTAAAGTTTGGACTTATTCCAGAACTTATAGGAAGACTTCCTGTTACAATTACTCTTGAAGAATTAGACGAAGATGCTCTAGTAGAAATTTTGACTAAGCCAAAGAATGCCCTTGTAAAACAATATAAGGAGCTATTAAAATTTGATGATGTCGATTTAATTTTTGAAGACGAAGCCTTAAAATATATTGCCAGAAAGGCAATAGAAAAGAAGGCAGGAGCTAGAGGATTAAGAGGAGTTATCGAAAACACAATTATGAATGTGATGTACGAAATTCCTTCAAGAGACGACATTAAAGCAGTTAAAATAACGAAAGAATCAGTAGAAGGTACAGAGTCTGCTGAATTAATTAAAAAATAAATGAATTTAGCCGTGGTCGCCACGGCTTTTTTAGAAGGTGAAAAATGGAAAATTTAAAATTACCACTTATCCCTCTTCGAGATTTAGTAATCTTTCCCCACATGGTTATGCACTTTGATTGTGGCAGAAAAATCTCTGTAAACGCAATTGAAAGATCAGAAATGCAGGACTCAAAAATATTTTTAGTGGCACAAAGAGAATTAGAAGTTGAAGATCCAAAGAGAGAAGACCTCTTTGATGTTGGGACTGTGGCAACTATAAAACAAATTTTAAAACTCCCAGGTGGAATTGTAAGGGTTCTTGTTGAAGGTGAAGAGAGGGCAAAAATATCAAAGCTTCATATTAGCGATGAAATAATTGAGGCTGACATAGAAATCCTAGAAGAAGATGAAGTTGACTACACAAAAGACGATGAAATTGAAGCAGCCCTTCGTCTTGCCCTAAGCGATTTAGAATCCTATGCATCCTTAGATGAAAAATTCTTCCCAGGACTTTTATCTAACATTGCAGACACTGACGATCCTTCAAGGTTTATCGATACAGTTGTTGGGTATTTAAATTTTAAACTTGAAGAATACCAAAAATTACTTGAGACAACTGATATTTATGAAAGACTTGTAGCCTTTCACGAGATAATGAAAAAGGAAATTGAAATTTTATCTATTGAAAAAAATATCAACGACCAAGTTAAAAAGAAAATGGACGACATCCAAAGGGAATACTATTTAAAGGAACAACTTCGCGTCATCCACAAGGAACTTGGCGATGGAGAAGATGAAGGCGAAATAACAGAAGTCTACAAGAAAAAAATAGAAGAGAAAAATCTTCCTGATGAAGTTAGGGAAAAAGCCCTAAGTGAAATAAAAAAACTTGGCAATTTAAATTCTCAGTCTCCAGATTATTCAATGCTTATAAATTATCTTGACTGGATAATTGACCTTCCTTGGCTTGAAGCTGGAGAAGAAAAAGTAAAATTAAGCCAGGCTAGAAAAGTTTTAAATGAGGATCACTATGGTCTTAAAAATGTTAAAGAGAGAATCCTAGAATTTATTGCTGTTAGAATTTTATCTGGCGACAAAAATAAGGGACCTATACTTTGCCTTGTGGGACCTCCTGGAGTTGGAAAGACTTCTATTGCCAAGTCTATTGCAAATTCCCTTAATAAAGAATTTGTTCGCATGAGCCTTGGTGGTGTAACTGATGAAGCAGAAATTAGAGGGCACAGAAGAACTTACATTGGCGCTCTTCCTGGTAGAATTATTTCTCTCATGAAAAAAGCAGAAAAAAATGATCCAGTATTTTTATTTGACGAAATAGATAAAATAGGAAATGATTTTAAGGGCGATCCAGCTTCTGCACTTTTAGAAGTACTTGATCCAGAGCAAAATAATTCCTTTACAGATAGATATTTGGAACTTCCCTTTGACTTATCCAATGTATTTTTTATAGCAACAGCAAATACAACTGCCACTATACCAAGACCACTTCTTGATAGAATGGAAGTAATAGAAATTGGTGGCTACACTCCAAATGAGAAATTAAATATTGCAAAAAAATATTTAGTTTCAAAACAAATTTCTGAAAATGGATTAAAAAAGGAAAATATAAATATTTCTGAAAAGGCCCTAAAGGACATTATAGATTACTACACTCGTGAATCTGGTGTTAGAGGTTTAGAAAAACAAATTTCAAAAATTGTGAGAAAGTCTGCCCTAAAAATTGTGGAAGAAGATTTAGATAAAGTTTCTGTATCCACGAGAAATATTTCAGACTTCCTTGGCGAAAAAATTTATTTAATAAATGAAAGAGAAAAAAATTCTGAAGTGGGTTCAGTTAATGGACTTGCCTGGACAGAAGTTGGCGGCACTACACTTGTCATAGAGACAACGGTTATGCCTGGAAAAGGAAAATTAACTCTTACAGGTTCTCTTGGAGACGTCATGAAAGAGTCTGCCATAGCTGCCATTTCTCACATTGCATCAAATGCAGAAGATTTTAAGATTGATCCAAACTTTAGAAGTGAAAAAGACATTCACATTCACGTTCCTGAAGGTGCAGTGCCAAAGGACGGACCTTCAGCAGGAATTACAATCGCCACATCAGTTTTATCAGCTCTTACCAAAAAGCCAGTGAAAAGTGATGTAGCTATGACTGGAGAAATTACCCTTCGCGGAAAAGTTCTTCCAATTGGTGGACTAAAGGAAAAACTTTTAGCTGCCGAAAGATATGGAGTTAAAACAGTAATAATTCCCGAAGAAAACAAGAGAGACTTAAAAGAAATTGAAGAAGAAGCAGTTGAAAGACTTGAAATAAAAGCTGTTTCCACTTTCAAAGAAGTTGCAGAGATTGCCATAGGTGATTTTAATGAAGATAAGTAAAGCAGAACTCGAAAAAGTTGCAGTTTTGGAAAAACAATATCCTCTGGCAAATCTTCCAGAATTTGCCTTTGCAGGAAGATCCAATGTAGGCAAGTCATCCTTTATAAATGCCATGCTAAATAGAAAAAATCTAGCAAGAACATCTTCCACACCAGGAAAAACTAGGACCATAAATTTTTATAAAGTAAATGATTCACTTCGCCTTGTTGATCTTCCAGGTTATGGCTATGCAAAAGTCGCAAAAACAGAAAAAGAAAAGTGGGCAGGCATAATTAATAGATATCTTGAAAATAGAGAAAATCTTTTGGAGACAATTCTCTTAGTAGACATTAGACACGAGCCAACAGATTTAGATAAGCAGATGTATGACTACATCATAGATTCAGGCTTTTCTGGAATAGTTATTGCCACAAAAAAAGACAAGATAAAAAAATCTCAAATAGATAAAAATATTTCTGTAATTGCAAAAAAACTTGGAGTAGAACACAGAGAAAATATAATTCCCTTTTCTTCATCAGAAAAAAATGAGGTAAAGGACATGTGGTTTATCTTTGAAGATATGATGAGATTTCACAAAAATAAATAAATTAATTAAGAGCCAGCTTGGCTCTTTTTTACTTAGCTTTTGTGAAAAGTAAATTTCACAAAGTTTTAAAAAATTAAACATATACTTATGTTAAGATGTAAAAAATGGAGGAGATTATGAAAATTAAAAATAAAATTATGACCCTAGGTCTATCACTTATATTATTACCAAGTGCAGTTTTTGCCAGCGCTGGAGATGAAATAGTAACTCTTGGTGCTGATTTAAATGAATCACAAAAAAATGAAATGCTTCGTGAAATGAAGGCAGATGAAAATGCAAAAATCATAGAAGTAACAAATAAAGAAGAATATAAATATTTGGGAGATGTACTTTCAGCAAAGGAAATAGGAAATAAAGCAATTTCTTCAGCCATAGTAAAATATAAAAAAGAAGGCAGCGGAATAAATATAGAGCTTTCAGATAATATTCGCGTAGTAAGTGAAGAAGCCTTTTTAAATGCACTTAACACAGTAGGTATTGAAGATGCAGACATTTATGTAACTGCACCTGGAAAAGTAAGTGGGACAGCAGCCTTAACAGGAATTTTAAAATCCTATGAAGAAAATACAGGAAAAAAATTACCAGAAGATTTGAAAAAAGTTGCCAATGAAGAATTAGTTGTGCAAACAAAACTTTCTGAAGAACTTGGTGACGAAAAGACAAATGACATAATTTATGAAATAAAAGATGCCATGGCAAAAAATATGCCTAAAGATGAAAAAGAAGTTAGATATATAATAGAAAGCGTAACAAATAATTACAATATAAATTTAACAAAAAACCAAGAAGACAAGTTGGTAAGCCTCTTTGACAACATGAAAAATGCAGATGTAGATTGGAATAGAGTAGCAGACACGGCCGTAAAATATAAGGACAAAGCCTCAAAATTTTTAAACTCTCCTGAAGGAGAAAAAGCTGTAGAAAACACAAAGAGCTTTTTAGAAAAATTTATAGATTTTATAGTTTCACTTTTCAAATAATTTAAGAGATTAAAAGATTCACCTTAGGGTGAATTTTTTTATTATAATTTATTTTCCCAATAAAAAAATCCGGCGAACCGGATTTAATTATTTTACATGATAATAAAATTTTTTAGAACTTATTGTAGTGGACTTTTGAGGATATATCAAATTCTTCATGATCCTTTGTGCCTGATTTTTTGTAGCCAATAGGTATCAAACATTGTGCCCTATATGGTTTTTTCACGCCAAAGTTTTCTTGGAAGTATTCCTCATAGGAAATTTTTCCAGCAGTTTTTCCTTCTTTTACATTTATCCATGAAGATGATAGTCCTTCTTCTTCAAGTAGAAGTTGTAAATAGGCTGCTGTAAGTGATGCTTCTTCCACCCAAGTTTTGCAAATGTCAGTGTTTGCAATTACTATTACAATCATTGGTGCGTCTTTTAAATATAAAGTTGCAAAGGAATCCATATTTGAAAGTTCTTCAATTTTATTTTTGTCATCTACTATTATAAATTCAACGGGATGAGAATTGCCATTTGATGGTCCCATTGATGCGTACATTAAAAGTTCTTCAATTTTTTCTCTGTCAACTTCTTTATCTTTATATTTTCTAACTGTTCTTCTTTTTAAAATTATATCTTTTAACAAAATATCACCTCAAATACATTCTACCACAAATTATAGATAAAGTAAGCTGTGCAAATATATTCATAATTTTTTTAAAAATTAATTTATTTTCCTAACAAACCATGGATTTAAGCGATTTATAAAAAAATAATAATTTTTGAAAATATTTTCATAAAGGCTTGACAAAAATAATTTACTACAGTACAATATAGGAGAAGTGAAAACTTCATCATCTTTTTTCTTCCCTTAGAGAACAGTTATAACATTACATAATCTGTTCTCTTTTTATTTGCGCAAATTTACATCTTAAATTTTTAATTTATTTCACTATTATTACACTTAGAATACTTAAAAATCTTCAAAAGACACTATATAAAGTATGAAAAGGATTTTTATTTCATTAATATTACAATATATATTCTTTGTAACATAAACTTAAAATAGAATCTGTTTCAAAACTTTCTTATTAAGTTATAATGATATTGAAGGTGATAAAAATGAAGATTTTGAAAAAGACTTCATTGATCATTATCTCCGCAGCATTGATTTTAACAAGCACTGTATCTGCGAAATCTTTTAGGGACACGAGAGGTCATTGGGCAGAACCGTCTATCGATTTTGTTACAGACAAGGGTTTAATGTCTGGATATCGTGATAACACTTTTAGACCTAATGAAAATATGACAAGGGTGGAATTTTATTCAACTATAAATAATTTAGCTGGATATGATAAAACTTACACTGTTACATTTTCTGATGTAAATACTTCTGACTGGTATTATAGTGAGGTAGCTAAAGGAATAAAGGCAGGATACATTAGACCAACTACGGGAAAGTTAAATCCAGAGAGGGAAATTACAAGAGAAGAGGTTGCAGAAATCCTTGGTTATGTTTATTCTCTAGTACCAAAGGTAAGTGCAACTGATGAATTTGGCGACAAAAATAAGATTAGTGAATCGGCTAGAGGTTATGTAGGCGCCTTAGTCGGTGCAGGAATACTAAGAGGTTACTCTGATGGAAATTTCTATCCAGCAAGATCAATTAGGAGATCAGAAGCGGCTTCGCTTTTTAGGTCGATGATTTCTAATTACAACTATCCACAAAAAAAGGCTCTAAATAATAGTAAAATTAGATTTGGAAGCAGGAATCTCTACGAATAAGGCAGGAAACTGTCTTATTTTTTTGTCTAAATAAAAAAATAAGAGAATTTAATCTCTTATTTTAATGCTTATAAATTTCTAAAATAATCTAATAATATTTCTGATATTTCTCTATCGTAATTTTTTAGGACTTTGAGATTTTTATACATATCAAAACCTCCTGCTCCTGTCGCTCTATAATTATTCATGACAAGAGAAAATTTGTCATCATCTTTTATTTCTTTTCCCTTAAAATAAATTTTTCCAATTCTTTTTCCGATTTCTTTTTTTAAGTCAAGCTTATAATCTATTCCATAAAAGAAATCGAAATTGTAATGCTCTTCTTTTGGCTCTAAAAATCTTTTTGCTATTTTATAAGTCCCATCATATTCTATATAGCTGTAATTCTTCTCAAGGGCATCTCTTAAAGTTTTTCCATCAATTTCAAGAACTAGGGCTGTATTTGGAAATCTGTAAGTGTTTAGGACATCTCTAGTTGTTAGATTTTTTTTGAGACCAGATATTACATTGGCAAAGGAAGTTATTGAAATGTCAGCTCCTGTGTATTTAAGCTGAATTTTATTTATTAAGTCTGCAAGATCTGACCCTTCTGTTGCCATTTTTATTTTGTCATCAGGAAGATAGTCACGACTTAGTCTTGCTATTGGCTCGTCTAAGTAGTCTTGCACTTTTTCTTCAACAGCTTTATATTTTTCTTCCAAGGGATTTTTCTTGAGCCTTGGCTCTATAAAAGAGACAGAAATATTTTTATTTTCTGTGTCTAAATTTATTAAGGCAGCCTTACTTCCATTAGCTGGACTTTCTATTGCCCTGGTATTTTTAATTTTTCCAGAGAGTTCCATGTGCTGGTGTCCTGCAAGGATTAAGTCATATTGAAGCTCACTTGCAATTTTTCCACCCACATTTTCATTGGTATCTGAAAGTTTTTCCCCAGTTTTCAAATCTATTTCGTAGCCACCGTGATAAATTAAAATGTTAAAATCAGTTTTTTCTTCCTTTAATTTTTCTAAAACTTCACTTGCAGATGTAAAAGCATCTTTTATTTCAAAATTTTCTAAATTTTCTTCTTTTTCCCAAAGATTTACCCAGTCTGTTACAATTCCAGCAATTCCAATTTTATAGCCATTAATTTCTTTTATGGCGTAAGGAGAAAATTTTATGCCAGAAGTTTTGTCAGTGACGTTGGCACAAAGTAATTTCCCCTTCATATTTTCTACATAGCTTTTTAAATAATCGTAGCCGTAATTAAAGTCGTGATTGCCAAGAGTGTAGTAGTCTACATTTTGCATAATGTCTGCAATAATATCTGAGTTCAAAAATTCTTTTACATAATAGGCAAAGGAAGAACCCTGGAGGGTGTCGCCACCATCTGTTAAAATTGTAAGATCATCTTTTTTTATATTGTTTAAAAGAGAGAGATAGCCAGTAGCCTTTCTCTCTCTATCTAAATAATCTGTTGGGAAAAAATATCCATGTAAATCAGATGTGTGAATTACTTTTATTTTCATTTTTCACCTACTAACTTTGCTCTAATCTTTGTTGAGAAAAATTCTATAAATAATACTAGAATTATAAGTCCCAAGAGGATTGCTCCAACTTCTTGCCACTTATAGGAATTTATGGCAAACATAAGAGGAGATCCAATACCACCTGCTCCAACTAGTCCAAGAACTGCTGCGTCTCTTAAATTTATGTCAAAACGATAAATTGTTGTAGATGCAAAGTTTGCCCAAAGCTGTGGAATTATTCCAAAGCGTATTTTTTGAAAAGTTGTGGCGCCTATTGATGAGAAAGACTCCAAAATTGACTTATTTAAATTCATGATGTTATCTGAAAATAGTTTTGTCAGCATACCAATAGATGTAAAGCTCATGGTCATAAGTCCTGCAAAGGGACCAGGTCCTGTTACTCTTATAAACATAAGTCCATAAACTATTGACGGGATTGTTCTTATTAGGATTATAAGAAGTCTAACAAGGTAAGCTATAGGTGAAGCCACAATATTTGATGAGGCTAAAAAGCTAAGTGGTATTGCAATTATTGAGCCAACAAGAGTTCCCAAAAAGGCAATACAAATTGTTTCAAGAAGAAGGTAAGGCACGCCTTTTTTTGTCAAATTAAAGAGCATTTCTCTTTTGGGATTTAAAATTCCCTTTATAATATTTTTTGCAACGTCCATGCCTTCTTTTGTTGCCGATTCAAAATTTATTACTGTTGAAGACCAAATAATCATAAATAAAATTATGGCGATTATCATTAAAATGTAGCCATGATTTTTTGGTTCTTTTTTTAGTTTTTCTATTACTTTTTCTGACATATTAATTCAACTTTCTTCTAAAGTAGGAGCTGATATTTTCTATTATAAAAACTGTTATTAGTAGCATCAATAATATCATACCTACGCGGTTATAATCTCTCCAGTTAATGTTTTCGTTAATAAGTAGACCTAGTCCACCTGCACCGACATAGCCCAAGATAGCAGCGTATCTTACATTACCTTCAAAGTTATAAAGGGCAGTTGATAGGTAGAAGGGTAAAATTTCTGGCACAATGGATTTAAAAAATGCCATTGTCCTTGTAAAGCCCATAGAAATCATTGCCTCAAAGGCTCCCATATTAACTGTTTCGATTTGTTCGTAAGTTAATTTTCCAACATAAGAGAAGGAAAAAATAAAAATTGCAACTGTACCTGCAAAGGCACCAAGTCCAAAAATGTAAGTGGCAATTAGGGCCGATACAAGAGTTGGAATTGTACGAAGAATGGAAAATAATAATTTTATAATCCAGTTAATAATTTTACTTTTAACCATATTGTGTGATGCTAAAAAAGCAAAGGGAACAGCTACCACTGCACCGAGAAAAGATCCCAAGAATGACATTTTTATTGTGTCAAGTAGTGGACCCACAACTGAAGAAAAGTAGGAAAAGTTTGGTTTAAACATTGGATTTAATATTGCTAGTAGTTTGTGAGAATTTTTCACAAGTGTATTTAATGAAAAGCCAGTAATCTTTACTGAAAGTGCAGTAAATAATAGCAAAGCAATTATTATTGGAAGAGTAAAACCAGGGTATTCATAAATTTCTTTTCCCGATTCTGTTATATATTTTTTTGGTTTAAAAATTTTGTAGTAGAGGTTCATATTTCCTCCATTTTTAATTCTTCAAAGGAATCTCCGTAAATAGATTTTAAAACTTTATCGTCAACATCTTTGGCAGGTCCATAATAAATTACTTCTCCATCACGAACACCAAGGACCTTTGTGGCATATTCAAGAGCAAGCTCAACATGGTGAATATTTAAAAGAATTGTTATGCCAAGACTTTGGTTAATCTTTTTAAAATAATCCATAACTTGTCTTGCTGTAACTGGGTCAAGGCTGGCAACAGGTTCGTCTGCCAAGATAATGCTTGGATTTTGCACAAGAGTTCTTGCTAGGGCAACTCTTTGCTGTTGTCCTCCAGATAAATTATCTGCCCTTTCAAAGGCCTTATCCAAAATGTCAACTTGTTCAAGGGCTTCAAGGGCCTTTAACTTGCACTCTCTTGGATAGATACCAAGAATTGATTGGATGGGATTTAAATCAGGCACAAAGGAAGACATAACATTTTTTATTACAGAAATTCTCTCAACTAAATTAAAAGATTGAAAAATCATGCCAATATTTCTTCTGAATTTTCTTAGTTCCTTGCCCTTTAAATTTTTCACATCAACTCCATCTACAGTTAAAGTACCAGCATTTATATCGTGCATTTTATTTATAGTTCTTATGAGAGTGGATTTACCTGCACCAGATCTCCCGATAATAGCGACAAATTCTCCATCTTCAATAGTGAGATTAATATCTTTTAGGGCCTTAAATCCACCTGGATATACTTTATCTACATTTTTAAATTCAATCATAATACTCCTTATAAAAAAGAGCTTCTATTGAAGCTCCTTCTTAATTTTTTTCTATAAAACTTTTTATTTTGCCAAAAGTTTATTAGTTTTTAAGTTCTTTTAAAAGTTTTTGTGCTTCTCTTTCGCCATCATAATCAGAATCTTTTGCAACTTGATAACCTTCGTGGCTATAAATTGAAATGATTTTTTTACCTTCATCAGTTTGTGCTATTTCCATGAAAGAATCTGAAAGAGCTTTTTTAAAATCGTCAGTCATAATTTCTGAGTTTTTAGAAACAGAAATTGTATCATTAAAGATTTTATCAGTAACGCCAATTACATTAGTTTCATCCCAGATTGATTGAGTTTTTCCAAATTCACTTTGCCATTTATCTGCATTGTCCATTCTAACATCTGCAAATCCAACCATAACATCAACTTGACCAGAAGCAAGTCTTGCCATAGAAGATGGATAAGAATCGGCTTGAACAAGTGAAGGGAGATCAGTTAGACCTTTTTCATAATTTTTTTGTAACCAAAGATATGGATAAATATAACCTGCTGGAGAAGATGAACTCATTACAGACCATTTAGCACTTGAAAGATCTTCCCAAGTTAATTTTTCACCCTTATTTACTTTTGCTGCAAGTTCTTTACCCTTTTCAGAAGGACCAGCAATTATTAAAGCTCTGTAGAAATTAACTTGATCATCAATTTGTTCAGTAGGTTTTTTGTCATTCCAATCTTTTGCATTATCAGATTCAACAGAAAGACCCTTTCTAGTTGCAGTAAGAATAACTTCAGCGCCATCATCATAAATTGCATAAGTTCCGCCAGGGATAAATCCAACATCAACACTACCTGCACTTAAAGCTTCGCCAGTAGCTTCGTAATTTGTACCAACTGTAATGTCAATATTTTTTACGTCGTAACCTTTTTCAGCAAGCTTAGCTTTTAAGATTTCTTTTAAAGGTTCAGTTTGTGTGACAATTTCTTCAGGTTCCCTAGATGGAACAAATTGAATTTTTAAAGTTTCAATTGCATTTTTTTCTCCTTCTGCCTTTGCCTCTTCTTTTTTGTTACCGCCACAAGCAGTAAGAGTCATAAGCATTGCAAGAAGTAATACTAACCATGTTTTTTTCATATAATACCTCCAAAATTTATAGGGACCTCCCTATTAAATAAAGTTTTATCAATTTAATTATACCAAAAAAAGCAAAAATTAAAATTAAAGTAAGGTAAAAAATAAAAATAAGAAGAATATATTATCAATTTATTAAATAGTAAGTATTTGATATAATTTTTTTAAGGAGTGAAGACATGAGTACAATTGTTAAAATAGATGAAGCAAAATTTCCAAACCTATCTAGAGGAAAATTTGAAGATAGAAAATATGAATTTAAGGGTGGCATTATTGGTCAAACAGTAGAAATAAAGGCGAGAGGAAGAAGATCTAAGAAGGCAAAACTATTAAAGGTAATAGAAAGATCAAGTCTTGAAAAGGGAAATCCCTGCCCTCACTTTGAAAAGTGTGGCGGCTGCACTTACCAAACTTTAACTTATGAAGATGAACTTAAATATAAAAAAGAATTAATAGAAAAATTATTTAAAGAAAATGGAATTGAAAGAGAACTTAAAATAATTCCATCACCAGTCCACAAATTTTATAGAAATAAAATGGAGTACACCTTTGGCGACGAATACAAGGATGGGCCACTTGCCCTTGGACTTCATGTAAAAAATAGATTTCACGAAATAGTAAATACCAGTGAATGTAATATTGTAGATGTCGACTTTAATAAAATTAGAAGTGAAGTCCGAAATTATTTCGAAAAAATTGGAGAAAAACATTACAACAGAAAGACTCATGAAGGATTTTTGCGTCATCTTTTAATAAGAAAGGCGACAAAAACTTCTGAGATTATGGTTTTGCTTGCAACATCCACTCAAAGTGAACTTGATAGAGATGCCTTTATAAAATTTCTTTTGGATTTAGACCTTGAAGGTCAAATCCTTAGTATTTTTCATGTAAAAAATGATGCCCTATCAGATGCAATTGTGCCAGAAGAAATAAATTTGATCTACGGCAAGGACCACATAGAAGAAGAAGTCCTTGGACTCAAATTTAAAATAAGTCCCTTCTCATTTTTTCAAACAAACACGAGATCGGCTGAAGTTCTATATAAAATGGCGAGAGAAAAAATTGACGCAAAAGATAAACTAGTTTTTGACCTCTATTCAGGAACGGGAACAATAAGTCAGGTCTTGGCAGCATCAGCAAAAAAAGTCATTGGAGTAGAAATAGTAGAAGAAGCAGTCAAGGCGGCAAGAGAAAATGCTAAGCTTAACGGGATTGACAACGTTGAGTTTATAGCATCAGACGTCTTAAAAGTCTTAGATGACCTAGACAATAATCCAGACCTAATAGTTCTAGATCCACCGAGAGAGGGAATAAATCCAAAAGCAATCGAAAAAATAATAGACTTTGATCCGGAAAAATTTCTATATATATCCTGTAACCCCGTAACCCTTGTCCGTGACCTCGGAGTCTTTAAAGAAAGAGGCTATGAAATAGAAGAAGTAGAAATAGTCGACCAATTCCCAAAAACATCTCATGTGGAAGCTATAGCGTTGATACAAAAGATGTAAATTTAGAAATCCTGCATTTTAAGCAGTTTTATAAGCATTTTGTCTTCGATAAAGATGAAGAAGGATACGTCAAAAAGACTCAAAAAAACTACATGAACGTAAGAGTAGTTTTGCAACTGGTATGAGGAAACACAAAAAAATATAATTAACTCATTTTGTACTTTCTACAAGAGTAGCTTAAAAGGCTGCTCTTTTTTTCTAAGAAGTGAGTGTATATAAATTTTAAATATAACTAATAATACAAAATCTGATCTCTGAAATCAGAAGTCCAGACTTCCGAAAATCGGAATTTAAGAACTACGAATAACAGATTTCTAGAATTCGAAAATCGGAGAGTAACTATAATAATATTAGTAATATTGAGTTAAGAAAGAATAATTTTAGAAAGGGAGTAAGGATTCGTTACATCCTTTTCAAAATATGAAACATTCACAAGCCGACTTTACATATTCGCTTTTATAACATATAATAAAAGCGTAAACGAGAGGAGGCAGACTATGGATACGCTTAAAGAATATATACAAGAAAATTTAGTAATCACCAACAAAGAAGCAGAAGAACTTGGATATAGTAGGCATAATTTATCTGAATTAACAAAAATCGGACAATTAGAAAGATTAAGACCAGGTCTATATCAATTAAAAGGAAAAGTAATAGACGATTTTGTTTTAATATCATCAAATAGCAATCGAATTATATTTTCCCATCAAACAGCCCTATACCTCCACGACCTATCCGATAGGACTCCAAATGTATTTCATATATCTGTACCCCAAGGCTACAATGCCAGCCATATCAAAAAAAGATATGAGGATCTACAAGTTCACTATGTAAAAAAAGATTTATACGAACTAGGAAAGACAGAAATAAAATCACCGCAAGGCAATCTCATACCAGTTTATGATATTGAAAGAACGGTTTGCGATATCATAATTGACAGAGAAAAAATAGATAAGCAAATTTTCACAGAAGCAATAAAAAGATACTTTAAATCACAAAATAAAAACCTAAGACGATTAATAAAATACGGTAGATTATTTAAAATAGAAGATGAAATTAGAAAATATATGGAGGTATTATCGTGATTAATATAGAGAGTATAAAGGGCAAGATAAGAAGTTTAGCAGAGAAGAAAAATCTAAAGTCACAAGAAGTTCTGCAAATATATTTTTTTGAAAGATTTTTAGAAAGGCTATCTAAATCAAAGTACAAAAACAATTTTGTAATAAAGGGAGGATTCTTAATATCATCTTTAATCGGGATTGAAAATAGAACAACTATGGACATGGACACAACCATAAAAGGCATACCCCTAAAAGAAGAAAAAATAAAAGAAATCGTAGATGAAATTATAAATATAGATGTCGATGATGGAATAAAATTTGAAATAAAAGACATCTCTTATATTAGAGAAGAGGATGAGTACGAGAACTTTAGAATTTCACTAATAGCAAATGTTGGAAAAACTAAAAACCCAATGAAACTTGATCTAACAACAGGAGATGCAATAACACCAAGAGAAATAGAATACACCTATCCATGTATCTTTAGCAAAGAAAATATAAAAATAATGGCATATCCATTAGAAACAATTTTAGCTGAAAAATTTGAAACTATAATTAGAAGAAATATAACAACAACACGAATGAGAGACTTTTACGACCTATACACCCTCTACAAACTAAAGAAAGACGAGATAAAATATGAAATTTTAAAAGAAGCAATAGAAAGAACCTCAAAGAAAAGAGGAAGTCAGGAGATAATGAAAGACTCTGAGGAAATAATCGAGGACATAAAAAATGATTCATATCTAAGATCCTTGTGGGATGTATATCTCAGTGAAAATAAGTATATTGGAGATTTGACCTTTGATAAGGTTGTTGATGTAGTTATAATTTTATCAAATAGGATTAATGAGTCGTAATTTAACAGACAATGTCTGTAATATTATAGGTAAGAAAATATCAGTTAAAAGAGAAGTGGAATTATTTTACTTCTTTTTTATTTTGCATTATAGGATTTAAAATTAAATAAATTTCCTGTCAATGCTTAGCCTTGTAAATAGTATAAGAGAATTATAGAACTTAAAGATAGGAAATTTTATCAAAATCTTTGGACTTGTAAAACAAATATTTATAACAATGAGATATGATATAACAAATGTACTGATATATAAATATCGATGATATCTCAAATGCCTATAATTTTCTACTTAATAATTCTATTAATGCAAAGTTTTGAAATTACAACGAATATAAAGTATAATATAGTAAAGTAAAAGTTTGCAAATACAAAAGTTTTATTTGTATAATAAAAAACAGAATAAGGATGATAATTATGAAGATTAATTACAATGGACTCTGGAAAGTATTAATTGATAAAAATATGAACAAAAAAGACTTGATGGATAGAGTAGGTATATCAACTGCAACAGTGGCAAAAATGACAAAGGGAGAATTTGTTAGTATGCAAGTTTTATATAGAATTTGTAAAGAGTTAGATGTAGACTTTAATGATGTTATATCTATGTATAAAAGTAATTCAATTTAATAGAAAAGGAGAGCACAACTAATGACTGTTCAAAAACAATTTGAAAAATTCAACGATAATATAAGAGTAGACTTTGATACGAATCATGAATTAAAAGAGAAACGTGAAGTATTAGTCAACATTTTAAGAAATTCTGATGACTTGCCATCGTTTGAGGTTATAAATCAAGGCAGCTACATTCTAAAAACAGGAATAAAACCTGAAGAAGATCAAGAATATGATATAGACGTTGGATTAATATTTAATGTAAATAAAGATGATTACAAACCGTTGGATTTAAAGGAAAAAATTTGTTCTATACTAGAGAATCATACAGACTATGGTGCTAAGATAAAAAAGCCTTGTGTAACAGTAACTTATAAAAAAAATAATAAAGCTGCGTTTCATGTTGATTTAGTAGTTTATGCTTATGAGGATAATGAGAATAAAGAAAGTCAATTGTATATTGCTAAAGGAATTTCAAGCAATCAGGATTCTATTAAATGGGAAAAAGCTGATCCAAAAGGCCTCGTAGATTATATTAATAATACAATTGTTAAAGGAGAACAAAGAGATCAATTTAGAAGAATCATACGTTATATAAAAAAATGGAGGAACAGGCGATTTAGTAACTTTGGGCATATTTCTCCAGCAAGTATAGGATTAACATTAATGGCTATTGACAACTTTTCTTATTATTCTGATGATGATTTGACAGTATTAATAGATGTCGTTAATTATATAAAGAATAAATTTCATTATAGAAAAACAGAAAATGGTAGAAATCTTTATAGAATAGAGTTATCTTTACCATATGAACTTTCATTTGATTTTCCAAATGATGTCTTTGAAAAAATGACAGATAATCAAATGACAGATTTTAAAGATAAGATTACAAAGTTTTCTAACGATTTGAAAGAAGCTAGAAATGAAATTGATGAGTATGCCCAATATAAAAAATTGAATAAGATTTTTGGAGATGATTTCGAAATTCCTGAAGAGAAAAACACAGCTAAAAATCAAGTTAACTATATTCCCTCATCAAGTTCATCTGGATGGGAGATATATTAATTGGACTCAAATCAATTAAGAGATATCTTATTAGATAATAAATATATCTCAGACGTTATGATTGAAGAGAATGCAAGCTTTAAAAAGACAGAATATAAATTTTTAATCAGTTGTTCTTTATCAACAAATAGTAAGTTAATTCCAGTTAAAATTGGATTACCATTAAATTGGGAAATAAGTTTAATAGATATATACTGTGAGATAGATAAGCTCCCTTTTATCCCACATGTTGAAAAGAATGGGAAACTATGTTTATTTGATTTAGAAGGAGCTTTGATAGATTGGAATTTTGAGGGAGTTTTTAATCAATGCATAGACAAAGCTATTAAAATTTTAGATGATGGCATAAATGGTAAAAACAAGAGAGATTTGTTGGAAGAATTTAATTCGTATATATACAACAGAGATGATTATAAAAATATTGATGTTGCTATTCCCAAAGAAAAGAAAAACCAAAAGATTAGTTATTGTACAAAAAATAAGATATCTAAAGTAAGAAAGAAAAATGAGACGGATGCTGAATATCTAAAGAGAACCACTATAACATCTTATTTTGCAAGTACCTTATCATCAGATTTTGATTTATGGGGATATAGAGATAGAACACAATTCAATGGTTTATATTTCTTCATAGCTCCAAATAAAGCAATATATCCTCCTGATTTCAGAAAATCTATAGATTTATCATATTTAAATAATATCTTGAGCTATTGCTCTTTTAACATTAAAGATAAGAGATATTTAAAAACAAAAGATATGCTTTTTATATTTGAAATTAAACAACCTGAAGAAATTAATAATGTAATAGGATTTTTAATTGAAAATGGAGAGTATGATATTGAGTTTGATAAGCTAAAAATTAGTAATGCTGATAGAATCATTCCTCTCAGTGTAAATAGATTAGATAAGAGTTATCTAATGAATAGAACATCATTCGATAAAAATATACTTGCTAATAAAAAATATCTTTTAATAGGATGTGGTTCTATCGGGGGATATACATTTAGCAATTTGATCAAATCGGGAGTAGAGGATATTACTCTTGTTGATTCAGATCATCTGAATGCTGAAAATATATATAGACATTTACTTGGCATTGAATATCTTTACAACTATAAGGCAGAAGCTTTGAGAATATATGGAGAGAAAAACTTACAAAATTTAAATATAAAAACTGTTGATAACAAAATTGAGGATGCAATTGAAGATTGTTCTATAGAATTTGAAGATTATGATTATATAATATCAGCAACTGGAAATGAAATTCTTAACCGTTGGTTAAATAAATATATTGTTACTAATAAAATACAGACACCTGTTTTTTATTTATGGAATGAGCCATTAGATATTGGCTCACATGTAGCATTTTTTGATATAAATTATAAAGGGTGTTATGAATGTATGTTTACAAGGGACGATGGAGGAAATTTATATAATTCATTAGCTTATACGCAAAAAGGACAAGTCATTGCTAAATCTAACTCTGGATGTCAGGGTTCTTTTATTTCTTATGGTTCATTAATATCTATAAAAACAAGTCTAATGTTTATGGATTTATTAAAGAAGCACGCACTTAATAGGATACACAGTAATCTTATATTTTCTTCAAAAGGTGACGATTATTATTTCAAATTAGCAGGATTAAATTTTTCTAAACGATTTGTATCACAAAAGTCTGATTCTGAAATCATAGAATTTGATAATATTTATAATAAAACTTGTAGTATTTGTGGTGAATTATGACAATAAGTGAAAATATTCAAAGGGTTAAAATTAAGGATTCAGTTATTGATTTATTTAAGAAATATATACAATATAAACAAAATGGTTTAGAATCTGGTGGAATAATTATAGGTAAAGAAAACTTACAAAATAATGATTATACTATAGGTTATGCAACAGAACCATATAAAAATGACAAGAGAAAAGGGAATAGATTTAAGAGGTTAGATACTAAACATATAGAGACCTGTAACTCAATATATTTAAGAAGTGGTAAAATTTATAGGTATGTAGGTGAATGGCATACTCATCCTGAAGCTATTCCCCAATATTCAGATATAGACTTAAAAAACTGGGGGAAAATAGCAAAAGGTTCTGATGAAATAAGTTTATATTTCCACATTATAGTAGGATATGAAGCATATAGAATTTGGAAATATGAAAAGTCGGGTATTATCGAGTTGTTAGAAACAATTTATTGGGGAGATAGACATGAAAGAAATTATTAGAAAGTTTAAAGATTGTAAAACTCAATTATGTCAGTTTTTCTTTATATTTTTAGCATTATTTTTACCTAAAATATCGAATATTGAGAGTGTTATAAATACAAAACCTAAGGATATTTCATTTGATATTATCGATATAATATATTATTTTTTGTCAAAATTGGGAAATCTAGGAATAGGTATTTTCTTTGCAGGAATAGCTATATTTACTATACGAAAAATGAATAAGAATAAGATTTTAAACAATGGAAATATATATCATGATCATAGTTATTTATGGTTTTTGTTATGCTCTAAAATTTTAGGATATGAAAAGTGTAACTTAGTATTAGTTCCTATTTATATGCAATTTAAACTAGTTATTAATGATGTATTCAGTGAGTTTATAGTAACAAACAATATCTCCGAAGAAAAAACATCTTCTAAAATTATATATATCAATTGCGATAATAAGGATTCTTTAGAATATAATTTAATTTTAGAAGATACTTATTCAATAAATGATTTTCAAATCCCGCCAGAAAAGAAACAATTACCAACAATTAAAGTTATAAATTCCAAGACAAAAAGTGAAGGAGTTAGAAAGTATAATCCGAAATTTGTAGAGTTTGTAGTAAAAGAAATTAGGGCATTACCTAAAGGAGTATTAATTAATATTTTTGCTACAACACACGCACAACACAATTATGAAATTGTTGAGCAGTCGCTAAAGTTAGCAGATAGAGGTAACATAGCGGAAGTATTTGTATACCAGCAAGATAGACAGAGCTATAGAAATTTTTCTGAAAGATATAAAGTTATATAGATGACTTTTTTGTTTAATTCAACAAAAATTTTAAGCATTTATTTATATAAAAGTATTATCTAAGTTATTTATTTAAAGGATATTCTAGCATTAGAGTATTCTTTTTTTTATTGTATTTACTTAGAATATTATATGTAAGTTCGGAAGGTTATTTTTTAATCTGATAGATTAATTTGAAAAATAAAAATATAATTATACTCATTAAAAATGCTATATTTGATGTACCTAGTTTTTAGTATTGCTCATCTGATATTTAATGACTTATATAGGAATTAGATTTTGTATGATTTGGAGATCCATAACACTTGAATCTTGATTTTATATTGCATGATTTATTTTGATTTGTTAAGAAGTAGGGAATGGATCTGCCATATTTCTTTCGATAATTTTTCTATCTGTTTATTCATTGACTCGATTTCATTTTTGTAAATAACACCAGTTGTATTTGTAGCTTTTGCAATCTGGTTTATATTATTTGTTGCATTTGAAAGTAACCATTGAAGATCTCTAAATGGTTCTAAATCTACTACATAAATTTCTTTTTCTAATACGCACTTTCTAAGAAAGTGGGACATTGTTTTACAATTTGCAAGTTTCATTTTCTTTTCAAAAACTTCTTTTTCTTCTTTAGTAAGTTTTATTTCTATTCTTTCATTTCTAAATCTATTTGCCATTTTATTCTCCTTTATAAAATATATTTCGGGGTCTTAGGGTTCTCCCTAACAAGGTAAAAATTTAAAAAAATGGAGCATTCCGTAAAGGGCTGCTCCATTAATTTTTTCGTAAGTGTCCGTACACTTACTGTGCTTGCTATTAAAGTTATAAGCGTCAAGCGTGTATTAAGTTTTATTAATTATACCGCATTTAAAGAAATTAATTAAGAAGTATAAAAGGCGTTCGGGCAAATATCTTAAATAAGATTACTAAAATTTAAAATAATCCATGTATTGAAATTAATTATCAAATGAGTTACAATAAAACTGACGGTAGCGTCGGAATTATTTATTGACAGGAGATAAAGTTTTGAATGATAAAAAATTGAAAGTTGGAGAAAAAAGGAAGTTAGAAATTCTGGAAGCGGCAAAGAAATGTTTCTTAGAAAAGGGTTTCCAAAATACAACTATGGAAGATGTTATAGAAAAAGTAAGTTTAAGTAAAGGTGGTGTTTACTATTATTATGGATCAACCTATGAAATGATTTATGATTTTATGAAATTAGGTATCAAATATAGAGGAGAAAAAAACAAAACTATCGACACATCTAAATTAACGAGTTTAGACGCAATTACTGAGATAATGATGGAAAGAATTTATGATGAAAATGAATTTAAAAGCATCTATGCAATTTTTTTGAAACTACAAAATGAAGATAAAAGATTGTGTGAAATGTTTGAAAATTTAAAAGAAACAAACACAGAAATTTTGTTGTCTGCATTTCCTCCAGACGATAAACTCTCATCTATTTTTGAAGATGAGTTTTTAGTTACCTTTGTAAATACTTTGATTTTAGGATATGAAAGTTTAAATCAAAAAGAAATTTTTATTGAAAATAAAAAAACAATCAAAAAGATGTTGGAAGATTATTTGAGAGAAAAACTCATTAATTAGGAGATTTTTTATGGGTAAGGAGTTAATGTGCCATCTTTATGGAAGAAATTTAGAAAAAATAAAAGAAAATTCTAAAGGGAGAATTTGCGAATTTCATAATTTGGAAAATGGGAAATATATAGTTTCCAAGTACGAAATTTTCAAAGGGGTAACAGTTTTTTATAATGATATACACACTTCTGTCATAAAGAAAAAATTATCAAAAAATTTAAATCAAAGCTATGAGATTAATCATTGTAGAGAAGGAAGATTTGAATGCGTGTTAAGCGATGGAACTATTACTTATATGGAATCGGGAGATTTTGCAATCAATGCAAGTAGCAATAGTTCTGAAGAATCTTTTTTTCCTATATCTCATTATCATGGTGTGACTTTTTATATTAATCCAAAAGAATTTGATAGCGAAATATATTTTTTAGAGGAAATGTTAGGGATTAAATTTGAAGTTGTTTTAAGAAAATTATGCAATAAGGACAAAATTTTTGTACAAAGAGCTACTCGGCATATTGAACATATTTTTTATGAAGTTTATAAAGTTCCAGATGAAATTCTAATTGAATATCTAAGGGTAAAATTTCAAGAACTTTTCCTATATATTTCAAGCCTTGATACCAGTAACAAGATAAGCGATAGGAAATATTTTATTAAGACAAATGTTGATATTGTAAAGAAAATAGATGAATTTATAAAGAATAATTACGAAAAAAATATAACTTATGATAAACTATCAGAAATCTTTAAGATAAATACTACCACAATGAAATCTTGCTATAAGAGTGTTTTTGGGCAAACAATTAAGGAAGCTATAACAAGTAAAAGATTGGAGGTAGCAGCTGATTTTTTAAATAATACATCAATTTCAATTACAGAAATTGCTATTAGGGTAGGTTTCACAGATCATGCTAAATTTTCAAATACTTTTAAAAATAAGTTTAATCTCACTCCTTCAGAATATAGAAAAATATCTAAAACAGCACATTTAGTCTAAATAGTCAAGAAAATAAGCTTAGTCTATTATAGAATGATAACAGCTATCAACTAAGGAGGTTGAATTATGGAAAGTAAAAAATTAACTATAAAAGATTTAGCAACCATAGGAATCTTTTCTGCAATCATGATTGTTGTATTCATTGCTTTTTCAATGATTACAGGGGCATCATTATTTTTCAATATGATTTTTAATGCTGTGTTTACTGCACTAATTTTAGGACCATTTTTTGTTTATATGGCTATGAAAGTAGGCAAACCGGGAGTTGCACTAATTTATAATATTATACAAGCTATATTAGCAACTGTCTTTATGGGTCCTTTTATGATTCCATGGTTTGTAGGTGGCGGGATAATTGCAGAGTTATCTATGATTGGTACAGATAGCTATAGGAATATAAAAAGAATTACTATTGCTTGGATAATTACATCATTAACTAGAGCGGCTCATGGTATGAGCGAAATATGGTTTTTTAAAGATGCTTTCATTAAGTCTGGCGTATCTCCAGAACAAGTTCAAATACAAACTCAGTATTATACAAATCCTAAATGGATTCTTATTTCTTTAGCATGTACTATTGTGGCGGCAATTATTGGTTGCTATTTAGGAAATAAGATGACAGAAAAGCATTTTAAAAAGACAGGCATAATAAAATGATGCATTTGGACTTACGTTCCAAATTAGTAGTATTTTTAAGTACAGTATTTTTGGTTTCAGTATTGTCCAAAGATACTGTATTTTTTTTATTAGCCGCCATTCTAGTTATTTATGTATCACTGCAAGGATATAGCAAATCTACAATAAAACTAATTATTGCAATGGGCGTTTTAAGTTTTTTGAGATTTGTCTCAAATGGTGAAGGTTTTGGCATTTTGATTCCTGATATGTTTCTGTTTATGGTTATAAGAACATTAGTTATAGTTCTATCAGTAATACCAATTTTAAAAACACCTCCAGGAGAGATAATGGCAATAATGAAAAAAATGAAAATTCATAGAAATGTTGCTTTGCCACTTATTTTCATGATGAGATTTTTCCCAGTAGTTAAAAGTGAGTTTAAAGAAATTATCGACTCGTTGAGATTAAGGGGATTAATTTCTATTAAAAAACCATTTTTAACGATGGAATATTTATTTGTTCCTATGATGTTTTCATCTTCAAAAATAGCTGAAGAACTTGCCGCCGCATCGGAAGTAAGAGGAATTTCTGCATCTGGAAAACATAGCTCAAGAAGAGAAATAAAATTTAGAAATCTTGATGTTATTGTTTGTTTAATCACCATCTTTATCACAATGAGCATGATTTTTCTGGAGAGGAGTTATTAAGATGATCAAGTTAAAAAATGTAAGCTTTGCCTACAGTAAAGATTCAGCAAACATCTTAAAAAATATTAATTTGGAAATTAATGATGGGGAATGTGTTGCCTTTATAGGGGCGAGTGGTTGTGGTAAAACTACCCTTACAAGACTTATAAATGGTCTTGCTTATAAATTCTATGGAGGGAAATTAAAGGGAGAAATTTCCATAGATGGAATAAATCCCCTAGAAAAAGAATTATATGAAATAGGGAGGAAAGTAGGATCTATTTTTCAAAATCCCAAGAGTCAATTTTTTGCAGAAAATGTAGAAGACGAAATTGCCTTCGGGCTTGAAAATTATGGGATAGAAAGAGAAAAAATAGATGAAATAATCAATAATTCCTTAAAATCTATTAATGGAGAAGATTTAAAAGATAAAAACTTATTTCATCTTTCAAGTGGAGAAAGACAAAAAATAGCAATTGCTTCAATAAATGCACTTAATCCACCTATTTATGTTTTTGATGAACCGTCTGCTAACCTAGATATGAAAAGTGTAGAAGCTTTAAGAAAACTTATGCTTTTATTAAAGAAAAATAAAAAGACAATAATCATTTCAGAGCATAGGCTATACTACCTTAGAGGGGTAGTGGATAAATATTATTATCTTGAAAATGGGGAAATTAGCAATGTTTTTACAGAGGAAGAACTATTAGCAAAAAGTGAAGATTTTTTCAATAAGTTAGGATTAAGATTCTTTTCTTTAAATAAAATATCTCCTAAAATAAATAAGTTAAAAGAGATAAATTCTATGAACTTAGAAAAAATTTCTTTTTCCTATAATAAGAATGTCCTTATAAAAGATTTGACCTACGAATTTGAAAGTGGAAATATTTATGGAATTATTGGGGATAATGGCATAGGAAAATCTACTCTGTTTAAAATTTTAAGTGGACTTATGAAAAAAGATAGTGGTTTTATATCTATAAATGGAGAAAAATTAAACAAAAGAAATAGGCAAAAAAGAATATACTACCTGTCAAATAATCCTAATAGTAATCTTTTTGAAGTTTCAGCAGAAGACGAGTTAAAACTAAATAATAAAGATGCAGATACAGATAAAATATTAGCTGATTTTAACTTAGAAAATATAAAAGACATCCATCCACAAATCATGTCAGGCGGACAAAAACAAAGATTGACTATCGCTTCAGCAGAACTTTTAGAAAGAGATGTTTATTTATTTGATGAGCCAACAAGTGGTTTTGATGGACATAATATGCAAATTATTTCAGAAAGAATGAAGAAATTACAAGAAAAAGAAAAAATTATACTTATAATTTCCCATGATTATGAATTTTTGTGTAATTCCTGCAATAAAATTCTTTATTTAGACGGATACTCTTTTGAGGAATTTTCTACAAAGGAGGATAAAGAAAAAATACTAGCTATATTAATGGGGAAAAAATTTAATATTTAGGAGGGGATTTGATGAATTTAATAAAACAATATGTAAGTAAAAGAAAAGGATCATATTTTGCATCCGTCCTACTTGCGATAGTGGGAGTGGTGGCAGGTTTTTTTCCTATATATACATGGCAAAAATCGTTGTAAACTTAATTAATGGTGCAAATGATATGAGTTTATATACTCCACTATGCATAAATATTTTAATAACATTTGTTATTAAAGAAGTGGCAGCAGGAATATCAACAAGTATTTCCCATACGGCAACCTTTAATTCATTAGGAGAAATTAGAAATGATATTTCCAAAAAACTTTTTAAGATGCCACTAGGAGATGTTCTTTCAAGATCTTCAGGGGAATTTAAAAATATAATTGTTGAGCAAGTTGATTCTATGGAAACATCCCTTGCCCACTTAGTGCCAGAATTTACTGCAAATTTAGTAGGACCTATTCTATTGTTTATTTACATGTTTACCTTAGATTGGCGATTGACCTTGCTATCACTAATTCCTTTTGTGGTGGGAATGGCTACCATGATGTCTGTTATGAATGCTCATTATAAGGAAATGTTTGGAAAGTCAGTTGCTATTGGTCAACACATGAATAATTCTATTGTTGAGTATATAAATGGGATAGAAGTAATAAAAACCTTTAATCAAAGCGAATCATCTTATAAAAAATATTCTGATGCAGTTTATGACAATGCAAGCTTTTATTATAACTGGATGGGTGAATCTATGAATAGGGTTGCCATAGGTAGATTACTTTCTCCTATGGGAATTATTACAATCATACCCTTTGGGATTTTATTTTATATAAATGGAAGTATTGATTTAGGGAATTTAATTACCTTAATCGTCTTATCCTTTGCTACAGTTTCTAGCATATTAAAAATCATGAACTATATGGATGATATGTCAAGAATATCAACTATAACTTCTGAAATAGGAAAGGTTTTAGATTCAAGAGAGTTAGAAAATATTGGCAAGGGAGAAAAAATAGAATCCTATAATATAGAACTTCAAGACGTAGACTTTTCTTATGATGGAAAAAATAAGGTTATAGATAATCTTTCTATGGAAATAAAAGAATCTTCTGTTTCAGCCCTCGTTGGTCCTTCTGGGTCAGGTAAGTCTACAATAGCAAAACTTATTGCTGGATTTTGGAATGTAGATAAGGGATCTATTAAAATTGGAGGAGTAGAAACAAAAGATGTGTCGCTCGAAAACTTGTCTTCACTTATTTCTTTTGTATCCCAAGACAATTTCCTCTTTGATATGACTATAAAGGAAAATATTAGGCTTGGAAATAAGAATGCCTCTGACGAAGAAATTATAGATGTATGTAAAAAATCTGCCTGCCATGATTTTATTATGAATCTATCTAATGGTTATGATACAAGAGTTGGCGAAGGTGGAGGTCATCTATCTGGAGGAGAAAGACAAAGAATATCTATTGCTCGTGCCATGCTAAAGAATGTACCAATCGTAATTTTAGATGAAGCAACTTCTTATATAGATCCCGAAAATGAAGCTCTCATACAAAATGCCTTGGCAAATCTAGTTAAGGGTAAAACTTTAATCATAATCGCTCATAGGCTAAAGACAATTGTTGATGCAGATAGGATATTTGTTATTAAAGATGGCAAATTAAATTCTTATGGTACTCATGAAGAACTATTAAAGTCATCAGAACTTTATAAGGAAATGTATGCTGCAAATTTAAGGGGTGATGAAAATGCTTAATGTGTTTAAAAAGATATGGAATTTTTCAAAAGAAGAACAGGTATATATTAAGAAATCTATTCTCGCTGGATTTTTGCACGCAGTATTTAATGCCCTTGAGTTTGGTGCAATTTACTATATGCTAGTAAATATATTTTCTAAAACTTTAGACTATAAGGCTATCTTTGTTTGTCTTGGAATATTAGTTATATCCCTTATTGGCAAAATTATGACACAAAAATCATCACAGATGGCACAAACACACGCTGGATATTTTATGGCAGCTCATAAGAGGATAGAAATAGGAGAAAAAATAAAAAGAGTTCCTATGGGTTTCTTTTCAAGCTTTTCACTAGGAAGATTAACTACTATTGCTACATCTTCACTTTCCCAAGCAGAAATGTGGGTGCCTATGCTTTTGGTTCTTGTACTTGGTGGAGTTTTAAATACTTTAGTCTTTGTCCTTGGAACTTTAATTTTTAACGTAAAGGTAGGACTGGTTGCTGTAGCAGGTGTGGTAGTATTTTTCATCGTTACATCAATGATGGAGAAAAAATCATCAGCTAATGCAGATAAAATGACAGAAACACAAACAAGACTTACAAAAGAAGTATTAGCAACTTTACAAGGTATGCAGGTTATAAAATCCTATAATCTTGGTGGAGAAAATAACAGAGCTTTGAGAAAGTCTATAAAAGATACATCAAATATACTTTTAGATTTAGAAATATCTGTAGCACCATACACAGTTATCCAAAGAATTGTAATGGGAATAACAACAGTAGCTATGGTCTATGTATCATTAAAATTAAATTTATCAGGTGAACTTCCACTTGCTGAAACAATTCTTATGATTATGGCATCATTTATTATCTTTGAAGGCTTAATAGGGGCAGGATCAAACATGGCAATCCTAAGAGCTTGCGAAAATGCCATAGATTCTGTAGGTTTTATCGACTCTATGCCTGATATGAGAGAAGGAAGTATTACAGAGCCTATAAAAAATCATGATATAGTCTTTAAAAATGTATCATTTTCCTATGATGATAGACCAATTTTAAAAAATGTATTAGCAGAGATAAAAGAAAATACTATGACTGCTATTGTTGGACCATCTGGATCTGGTAAGACTACATTTTGTAATCTCATAGCGAGATTTTGGGATGTAAATTCTGGTGAAATTTTAATAGGTGGAAAAAATATTAAGGATTATAAGATAGAAAATCTTATGAATTCAATTTCCATGGTCTTTCAAGATGTATATCTATTTGAGGATACAATTGAAAACAATATAAAATTTGGAAAACAAAATGCAAGCCATGAAGAAGTAGTTCAAGCTGCAAAAAAAGCAAGATGCCATGAATTTATAGAAGCTTTACCAGAAGGATATGACACTATTATTGGGGAAGGTGGAGCAAGCCTATCAGGTGGAGAAAAACAAAGAATCTCCATAGCAAGAGCCATGCTAAAAGATGCAGACATAATTATTTTTGATGAAGCAACTGCAAATGTAGATCCAGAAAATGAAGATAAACTTAAAGAAGCAATAGAATCATTGACAAAAAATAAGACGGTAATAATGATTGCCCACAGACTAAAAACCATAAGAAATGCTGACCAGATTTTAGTCTTAAAAGATGGGGAAATAGTAGAACGTGGAAATCACGAAGAACTGATTAAAAATAATGGACTTTATTCTGACCTTATAAATGCAAAAGCTAAGGCAGAATCATGGAAATTAAATAATTGATAGGAAGAAAGATTTAAAGTCTTTGAATAGGAAAATTTAGATTAGAGGATTTATGCCTAATAGCATAAGTCCTCATTTTTTATATTCAAATTAATTATTAAAACTCAAAAATACTATAAAAAAATAAAAATTCTGGTTA
>NZ_JAFBDH010000004.1 GCF_016908115.1 Peptoniphilus gorbachii | reverse complement strand
CTATACAACTGTACACATTCTTTTTTAAATTCATAACTATATTTCATAAAAAATACCCTCCTTACTGGTTTGTCCAGTAAAGAGGGTACATATCAAAATTATTCTCTAAGCAGTTTTTTATTGGAAAATTTTAAGAAAAATTATTTTTTCTTTTTCTTATCTTTTTTGTCTTCTTTCTCATCTTCTTCTTTACTTTTTTCTTCTGCTTCCAAAATATTTCCTTCGCAGAATAAGTAAGTTCTCATTTGTTCGTCCCAGCCTTCTTGGTTGCGGCGAAGCCATTCAAGTGTCATCATTGCGTGTTCAATTTCTTCTTCAGCATTGTGCCACATGATTTCCTTTAATTCCTTGTCATCAGTTACAGCGACTCTTTGATAGTACCAGTCAACTGCTTCGATTTCTTCTTTTAGTGAATTAATCGCTCTAATAATTTCTCTAGATTTCTTTGTCATTTCCGCTGCCGGTTCATGATAATCGTTAGCCATAATATCCTCCTTAAAAAAATACAATCTTCTAATTAGAAGATAACCCTAAAGTCTTTAAAATAAACAAAAAATTGAAAATGTCTTTTTTGGGGTATAATAGAAAAAGACTGAGAAAAGGAGAGATTGAAATGATAGAATTTAAAAATGTCAGTAAAATCTATCCCGGCAATCAGGTTGCAGCTGAAAACATAAATTTAAAATTTAAAGATGGAGAATTTATATGTTTTATTGGAGCCAGTGGATCGGGCAAGACTACTTGCATGAGAATGATCAACAGGATGAATGACATTACTAGCGGAGAAATTTTAATAAATGGCAAAAATATAAAGGAAATGGATCCAGTTGACCTTAGAAGGCAAATTGGCTATGTTATTCAACAAATTGGGCTTTTGCCACATATGACAGTCTATGACAATATTGTACTTGTACCTAGACTTTTAAAGTGGGACGAAGAAAAACTTAGACCAATAGCAGAAAATTTAATTGAAAAAGTCGACTTACCACTTTCTTACTTAGATAAATATCCTTCAGAATTATCTGGAGGGCAACAACAAAGAATTGGAGTTATAAGAGCCCTTGCAGCAGATCAAGACATTATATTAATGGATGAGCCCTTTGGAGCTCTTGACCCAATAACAAGAGATGCCCTACAAAAACTTGTGAAAAGACTACAAAAGGAAATGGGAAAAACCATAGTCTTTGTATCCCATGACATGGACGAAGCACTTACTCTTGCAGATAGAATTGTAATTATGAAAAAGGGTCATGTAGAACAATTTGACACACCAGAAAATATTTTGAAAAATCCAAAGAGCAAGTATGTAGAAGATATGCTTGGTGAAGAAAAATTAAACGAAGCCAAGACATCTTATAGAACTGTAGAAACTATAATGTTAAAAAACCCAGTTTCCCTTACAAAAGATAGGTCGACTTATGATGCCCTTGCTCTTATGAGAAAGAGAAGAGTAGACACAATTTTTGTTACAGACGAAGAAAATCATCTTCTTGGAGCTGTGGGTATGTTTGACATTGGTCGATTTGGTAAAAAAATAAAATCTCTTGATGAAGTTATGGAAAAGGGCTATGCCATAAGAGAAAATACAGTGATAATGAATGCCATTCGTGACATTTATAATTTAGATATAAAAAATCTTCCTGTAGTTGATTCTGAAAATAAACTTGTTGGACTTGTAACTAGAGCTTCTGTAGTAGATACAATTTATACAAATCTTTGGGAAAATGAAGATGAAGAAAAAGTTGAAGAAATTTATGAAGATGACAATTTATCTGAACTTATGAAGGATGCATCAGGAGAATCCTCTAAGAAGATAGGTGAAGATAATGATTGATTTCTTAATGACTAATAGCACAGAAATTTTATCAAAGTCCTTGGAGCATCTTTTTATTGCATCAATTTCACTATTTTTTGGAGTCTTAATAGCAGTTCCTCTTGGAATATTTTTAACAAGATCAAAGACACTTGCAAAAGTTGTAATGGCAATAGCATCAGTCCTACAAACTGTGCCTTCTTTTGCCCTTTTGGCTCTTATGATTCCAATTTTTGGAGTTGGAAAAAAACCTGCCATAGTATCACTTTTTATTTATTCATTACTTCCAATTTTGAGAAATACTTATCTTGGAATAGCAGGAGTAAATGACAAATTAATAGATGCAGCAAAGGGCATGGGCATGACAAGGTCTCAAATTTTATTAAAAGTACAAATACCCATGGCTATGCCAGTAATAATGAGTGGAATTAGACTTTCTGCCATTTATGTCCTTGCATGGACAACACTTGCATCTTATGTTGGTGCAGGCGGACTAGGAGATTTTATTTTTAATGGGCTTACTAATGCCATAATGCCAATGGTTGTTTGGGGAACAATTCCTGTTACCATAATGGCAATAATAGTGGACTTCTTCTTTGGCATACTTGAAGATAAACTTTCACCTAACAAGACAAGTGGGGTGGCAGAATGAAAAAAATAAATAAAATAAAAAAGATAATTTTACTATTTATAATCCTGCCAATCTTTTTAACATCTTGTACACTTCCAGGCATTGGTGGAAACACAAAGACAAATGTAGTTGTAGCAACAGGATCAAACACTGAAAGACAAATTTTAGGCGAAATTGTAAAGCAAATGATTGAACACGATACAGATCTTGATGTATCTTTAATCACTAATTTGTCATCATCAGTTTTAAATCACATAGCCATGTTAAAGGGAGATGTAAATGTTGTTGGCGCCATGTATACAGGAACAGCCCTAAGTGGGGAACTTGGTATGAAGCCAATAAAAGATCCTAAAAAAGCAGAAGAAGTTGTAATGAAAGAATATTACAAGAGATGGGAGAGATACTGGTATCCATCCTTTGGCTTTGACAACACCTATGCCTTTATGGTTACAAAAAAGTTTGCAGAAGAAAATAATGTAAAAAAAGTTTCTGATCTTGAAAAATTAAAAGACAAAGTCAGCCTTGGAGTTGACACAGCTTGGATAAAAAGAGAGGGAGACGGATATAAGGCCTTTAAAGAAATTTATGGTTTTGATTTTAAAGAAATCTATCCCATGGATATAGGTCTTGTCTACACAGCTCTTGCCAGTGGAGAAATGGATGTAGTCCTTGGTTATTCTACTGACGGAAAAATTTCATCTTATGATTTAGTAGTATTAGAAGACGACAAAAGACTTTTCCCACCTTATGATTGCTCACCAGTAGCATCAAAGGCAATAGTAGAAAAATATCCAGAAGTAGAAGAAACAATAATGAAACTTGTTGGTAAAATTTCTTCAGAAACTATGCAGGAATTAAATAGACAAGCTGATGAAGATTTAGAAATGCCAAAAAAAGTGGCAGAAAACTTTTTAAAGAAAAATAATTATTTTGAAGACATAAAAGTCGACAAAAATAAAATAAAAGAATACAAAGAATTTGTGGAAGGAGGAAAAAATGTCTGAAGTAATAATGTACTATACACAAAATGCCTCTTATGTCTTTGAACAGTTTCTTAGACACTTTCTAATTTCTATATATGGAGTTTTATTTGCATCAATAATAGCAATTCCCCTTGGATTTTTTGTTGCAAGAAAAAGAAAACTTTCAAGACTTACTATTAGTATTGCCAATGTAATGCAGACAATTCCTTCCCTTGCTATGCTAGCCATTCTCATGTTTTTAATAGGAACAGGACCAAATACAGTGGTCTTTGCAGTATTTTTATACGCAATCCTTCCAATATTAAAAAACACAGTTTCAGGAATAAATTCTGTAACGCCAGAACTTGTTGATGCAGCTACAGGCATGGGCATGACGAAATTACAGCTAATGACAAAAGTAGAACTTCCCCTTGCCATATCAATAATAATGGGTGGCATAAGAAATGCCTTAGTTCTTGCCATTGGAGTAACAGCAGTTGGAACTTTCATAGGTGCTGGTGGACTTGGAGATATAATAACTAGAGGAATAACAGTAGCAAGTGGAAGTCCAATAATAATTGCAGGAGCAATTCCAACAGCCCTTATGGCAGTTTTGGCAGACTTTTTACTTGGAATAATAGAAAATAAATTAACGCCAAGAACTTTTACCAAGGTGTAAATTAAAAAAAACTCAGGTTTAGGATAGCCTGAGTTTTTATTTTTATTGATTTTTATTCTTTCTAAAATCAATAATTGAAAAAATTGTATTTACAAGGACAATATAATGATGGTAGAAAGAAAAGTAAACTGCAACTATTGGAGCTCCTATCATTTCCATAGGCGAGCTACCAGCTATATTCCATGGGATATAGGCAGATGTCATGACAGCAGAATTTTCTATATCTAGTGCCAATTTTGATTCATCTTCATAACTTTCTCTTGCCATTTCATAAGTTAGCATTATAGAAAGAGTTTGGTTGGAAGAAAAAACTGAAATAATAATAGACATAATTTCCATGACAAGCATATCTGGAAATTTAAGAAATAATTTTTTCACATGTTTTTTCACGCCTACTAATAAATCTGTGCTTTTAAAAATCCCAAAATATCCTGAAGAAATTCCAACCACTAAGAGCATTTTTAACATAGAAATATAGCCACCGCCGTTAATTAATTTGCCAGCTTCTGAATCTAAGTGCAAGCCAAAAATTAGAGCATTTAAAATTTCTAGAGCGTTTTTTTCCTGAAAAATTGCTGCAAAAAATATTGAAATTGTAATAGAAATTATAAGATTTATTTTTAAATTGACCTTAAAAATTGAAAGGACAATTATAGTTATCGTAGGAATCATAAGTAAGGGATTGAAATTAAAAATATTTCTTATAGCTTCTATGCTGTGTCTATCCACCTTGGCATCTATTCCCAAATTAAAAATTTGAAAAGTTATAACTGTAAGGATAAGGGGGATAAGGCAAGTTCTAAACATATTTTTTATATTATTATATAAATCTGTTCCCGTTAATGTAGCAACTAATAGTGCAGATGTTGACATAGGAGAAGACCTGTCACCAAAAAATGCACCAGATAAAACTGCCCCTCCAGTTACTAGGGGACTAAAGCCCATGGCATTTGATATTGACATAGAAATTACACCAGCAGTTGAGGATGTGCCAAAACTTGTTCCAGTTAAAAGCGATATTGAGGCGTTAAAAATAAAAACTCCGGCATAAAAAAACTTGGGAGAAATAAAACTTGTGCCATGATAAATTATATAAGCCAAAGTCCCAGATAATCTCCATATACCAGTAATCATACCTATAAGAGAAAATACAATTAAAATAGTTTTTGCACTTTTTATGCCAAGAAAAACCATATTCCATATTTCCTTTAAGGAGAATTTTTTTATGTAAGCATATATTGAAAGCAAAATTAAATTTGCAAAAAGAGCAAGAACAATTGAAAAATTAAAAATTATTGCCAAAAATAAAAATAAAATAAATAATAATAAGACTGCTATCTCTAGCATCCAATCACCTCTAACTTATTATAAGGTATTTAGAAAGATTTTTTAATAAATTATTGATTAAAATTAAATTTTTATAAAAGCTTATTAGAATAAAGTAAAATGAAAAAACTCAGGAGAAATCCTGAGCCTTAAAGAGCTTTATTTTTTTTATTTTTCTTAAATTCAAGACTAGATACTATACAATTAACTAAAATAATATAGTGGTGATAAAAAGAAAATAATATGGCGGCAAGAGGACCAGAAACCATTTCCATAGGTGTTCTGCCTGTTATATTCCATGGCACATAGAGAGGTGTCATTATGGCAGAATTTTCAAGATCAAGAGCAAGTTTATAATTGTCATCATAATTTTCTCTTGCCATTTCATAGGTTATCATTGAAGTAAGAGTTTGATTTGCACTAAAACAAGCTATAATAAGAGAAATTATTGACATAACTACCATATCTGGCAAGTTTATAAATAATTTTCTCACGTATTTTTTTACTGCAAATAAAAGATTTGTCCTCTTAAAAAAGCCAAAGTAACCAGAAGATATACCCACAATTAAAATCATCTTCTTCATGGAAAGTAGTCCACCGCCGTTAATGAGTTTGCCTGCCTCTTCTTCTATATGAAAGCCGAAAATCAGAGAATTTAAAATCTCTAGGGCACTTCTATTTTGAAATAAGGCTGCAAAAATTATTGATAAGATAATTGAAATTATCATGTTTAATCTTATGTCTACCTTTAAAACAGAAAGAATTATTATGGATAGGGTTGGGATCACAAGTAGAAAATTGAAATTAAAAATTTCGGCAATAGAATTTACTATTTGAGAATTCACCCTAGCACTTGTCCCATAATTAAAGGCTTGAAAAGTTATAAGAGTGAGTATTAATGGAATTATGCAGGTTCTAAACATATTTTTTAAGTTTGTGTAGAGATTTGTCCTTGTCAAAGTGGCAATGAGAAGGGCAGAGGTAGACATGGGAGAAGACCTGTCGCCAAAATAACAGCCTGATAAAATTGCACCGCCAGTTAAAAGGGGATTAAAATTCATAGCATTAGAAATTGACATTGAAATTATGCCTGCTGTTGAGGCTGTGCCAAGGCTTGTTCCAGTTAAAAGAGAAATACAAGAATTAAAAATAAAAATTCCCACATAAAAAAAATTAGGAGAGATTAAACTTGTACCATAATATATTATGTAGGCGATTGTGCCAGAAAGCCTCCAAATGCCAGTTATAATGCCTATTAAGAAAAAGACTGCTAAAACTGTTTTTGTTTCCATAAGGCCCATTTTTATCATTTGAAAAATTTCTCTTGTAGAATAATTTTTTATAAAAGCATAAATTATTAGTAGGACTAAATTTGTAAATAGGGCATAGACAATTGAAAAATTAAAAATAATTGCAATAAATAAATTTATCATAAAAAGTAATAGGACTCCAAGTTCTAACAAAAAATCACCTCTAATTTATTATAACTTAACTTCATCTTTATATATAATTTTTTATAATGTAAGTTAAAGTGATAGAAAATTTATGAAATTTTAATAAAGATTTAAGAAATGTGCAGTCTATTACTATTGCAAAGGCAAACAAGATTACTATATAATTGAATTCGGAGGTAAATATGAAAAATTTATACATAAAGGCAAAAAACATAATTTTTAAAAATAAAATCACAAAAATAATATTCGCCTTGCTATTAATAGCAACTATATTTTTGATTTTTAAATTAATTTCAGGAAAGTTAGGCAAAAACACAGGGGAAGTTATATCTGTAAATCAAGTTGTTACCTTAAAAAAGGGCAGCGTGACAAATTCTGTTTCAGAAAAGGGAAGGGTAGTTCCTTCTAATTCCCTTGAAGTTTTTGCAGAAAAACCACTTTCTATTACTAATATAAATGTAAAGGTTGGAGATCAGGTAAAAAAGGGCGATATTATAGCAGAGCTTGATTCATCGTCTATAGAAGAACAGTTAAAGTCAAGAAGGGCACAAAAATCTGCCACAGAAAAAAATCTCTCTGCACAAATTTTTGCTGCAAAAAAAAGATTATCAGAAGCAATTAGTGGACGTGATTCTGGCAAAAACCCAGCCCTAGTAGCTGCTGAAACTTCTCTTACACAAGCCATGGACCAATATCTTTCTGCACAAAAATCTTATGATGATTTCAAAAGAAGTCTTGATGAAAGATATAATCAAGGAATAATTCAAGAGAGAAATACGAGAGAAAATCTTGCTTATCAAGAAGAGGCAACAGATTTAAAATATAAGCAGTTACAAGATGACCTTAATAAAAATGCAAATAAAATAACTGACAACCGTGCCATGGCTTCTGACAAGTCAAGGCAAAGTGCATATTTGCAAAATGAACTTGATAATGAAAAGAGAAGATTAACTGAACTTGGAATTTCTATAAAAGAAGAACAGGGTAGACTTTCTGAAGCACAAGAAAGACTAGCAAGTTTACAGTCTGAAAAGTCTGCACTTCAAGCAAAAAAAGATCAATTAACTTTACAGGAGTCACAAGAAAAAAGTCAAGAAAAATTAACTAAGATAAAAAATGACTTAGCACAAGTTAATTCTGATATTATAGAAAATCAAAATGCAATAGAAGCAATAAACTTTGACGAAATAAAAAAATCAGCAAATGAAAACATCAATAGACTTACAAGGACACAAAACGAAGTTGAAATTGAAGTAAATAGAATTTCAGAAGACCTTGCAAATGTCAAAGCTGATCAGCAAAAGTACACATCAGAAGCCGATGCCTTGGAAAAAGAATTAGAGGCACAAGAAAAACAAATTGACGCAACAAAACTTGAAGTAAAAAAAGCAAAGGAAGACATTTATGCCGATGCCGACAAGGTTTTAAAATCACAAAAAGCAAGAGATGACGAATTAAAAACTTTGGAACAAAATGTAAAAACAGCTAGAGATAACTACGAAAGTGCCAAGAAAAATCTTGAATCCACAAAAGTACAAGTGGCAAATGAAATTTCTGGCCTATCTGACAATTTAAAAACGGCAAGGGCTGGCGTAAATAATTTAGATAATGTAGAAATTGAAAATTTGACAAAAGAATTGGAAAAAGTTCTGATAAAAGCACCAGTTGATGGAACAGTTACAGAAGTAAATGCAAAAAAAGGTCAAGCACCAGCAGGGGCAGTGGCAAAAATTGAAACTATTGACACTTTAAGAATTGAATCACAAATAAAAGAATATGACAAAAATTCTGTATCAGTGGGCACAAATGTAGAAATCACATCAGACTCAGTTATGGGCGAAACTTATAAGGGCAAGGTGATTTCCATAGATCCAGTGCCAATGCCAACTTCAGAAGAAAATAAAAGTGGAGAAGTATTATATAAAACAGTTATAGAAATAAATGAAGGACAAAATATAAAATTAGCTCCAGGCATGACCCTTAGAGTAAAATATATTTTAAGCCAAGAAAAAGACACCTTTAAAGTGCCAACAGATGCAATTTTTGAAAGAGATGGCAAAAATTATGTACTTGCTTTAAAGGAAATGGGAAAAGACAAATATCAAGTTGAAAAAGTTGAAGTAAATCTTGGACTATCTAATGACGCAGAAACTGCAATAAAATCTAAAAACTTAAAGGAAAAGGATAAAATTCTTGCCACATCTGGAGGATATGGAGAAGGAAATATTGTAAAAATAGAAGATTCTCTAGGAGATAAAAAAACTGGAGAAAAAAATGAAAAATAATCTAATAAAAATGGAGGCAATAAAAAAGTCCTTTAACATTGGCAAAGAAAATGAATTAGAAATACTTCATGGCATAAATTTTGATGTAAATGAGGGCGAATTTGTCTCTGTAGTTGGTCAATCAGGTTCAGGCAAGTCAACACTTATGAACATAATTGGACTTTTAGATAGACAGACATCAGGCTATTATGAATTAAATAAAGTGGACATATCAAAACTAAAGGACAGCGAATTATCCTCCTATCGTTCCAAAAAAATTGGCTTTGTCTTTCAAAATTTTAACCTAATACCAAGGTCAAATGCCCTTAAAAATGTAGAACTACCCATGACCTATGCAGGTATACCAAAAAAAGAGAGGGCAGAAAGAGCAGAAAGGCTCCTTGAAATAGTTGACATGAAGGATAGAATGAATCATCTTCCCAATGAATTATCTGGTGGACAAAAACAAAGGGTGGCAATAGCTAGGTCCATGGCAAATAATCCCGACATAATTTTGGCAGACGAGCCAACAGGAGCCTTGGACTCAAAAACTGGTAGAACTGTTATGGATTTATTTCACAAGCTAAACGAAGTTGAAAAGAGGACCATAATAATCATCACTCACAATCTTGAACTTGCAAAAGAAGCAACAAGAATTTATAAAATGAATGACGGAAATTTGGAGGAGATTTAATGGATTTATTAGAAACAGTAAAACTCTCCTTAGAGGGCTTAAAGTCCAACAAATTAAGGTCTTTTTTGACCATGCTTGGCATAATAATAGGAATTGCATCAGTAATTGGCATAACAACTATTGGCGATGCCCTTACAAAATCAGTGAATAAGGCCTTTGACTCCATAGCAAACACAGCAGTCCAAGTTTATGTAAAGGCAAAAAATTCAGATTACGACTCAGGAGACCTTAGTGAAAGTGATTACTTTACAGAAAATATAATAAATTACTTAGAAGCTCAAAAGGGAAGGACCATTGACCAACTAATTTATCATGGAGCAAGTGGTCAAGGCTATGTAAAAGAAGGCAGAAACAAAGAAGCAGTATCTATAGTTTCCACATCAGCAGGGGAAAAAAATATTTTTAAATTAAAAATGATTGCTGGCAGATTTTTAAAAGATGAAGATGTTATCCGTGGCAAATCTGTAGCAGTAATATCAGATAAAGTTTTGGAAAAAACCTATAAAGTGCCGGCACCAGAAGTCTTGGGAAGAGAGACAAAAATTGAAACAAATGGAAAATTAATTGTTGCAACAATTATTGGCGTCTACAAATATGAAGAAATGTCAGTAATGGGTCAATCCTTAAATGGATCAAATTCAACAATTTATATACCAAGGACAACAGGGGATAGAGAACTATTAAGTGAGCCAAGAACAGTTTACTATGATGTTGCCATGACCTTAAAAAACCCAGATACCATAGAAGAAGATGCAAAAAATATTGTAGATGACTTAAATTCAAAATTTTACAGAGACAATCCAAGAGCAGAAGTAGCCTATTATTCAGCAAAAACTGAAATAGCACAGATGAATAGCGCTATGAGTTCAATTCAAATTGCAATAGGAGCCATAGCAGCCATATCCCTTTTAGTAGGTGGCATTGGAGTTATGAATATACTTCTTGTATCAGTTACAGAAAGGACCAAGGAAATAGGCATAAGAAAAGCACTGGGGGCAAGACAAAAAGATATCAGAAAGCAGTTTATTATAGAATCAGTAATAATTTGCATAATCGGAGGAATTTTTGGCATAGGACTTGGCACCTTAATAGGATTAGTAGGCTCTAGTCTTTTAAAGGCAAGGACCTTTCCTTCAATTGGAGCAATAGTTGTGGCAGTAGGATTTTCAATGTTAATAGGAATTTTCTTCGGTTACTATCCTGCCAATAAGGCAGCAAAAATGGATCCAATAGAAGCCTTGAGATACGAATAAAATAAAATTAAAAGCAAAACAAAAAGTCTTTACTGAAAAATAGTAAAGACTTTTTTTATGGGAGAAAAATTAAATAAAAAATCAAATTCCTTCTATTATATAGTACATTTTGTAAATTCCTTCTATTATATAGTACATTTTGTAAATTCCTTCTATTATATAGCTAGATATTGTATGTAATAATAAAAAATAATAAAAGATGATAAAGAAAAAAATATTTTTAATATAACTTAGATATCTATAAAAATTTAAGGTAAATTATTAAATTTTATAAAAGCTCTTATTTTTTATAGATTAAAAATTAAAAGAAGATTAAATATAAAATTAAAAAAAGCCATGGAGAATAAAAAATTAGGAAAAACATTGAAAAAAATTAGCAGAAAGAAATTTTATAGAAATATTACAAAAGCCACTTAATATTAAATTAAAATTAAATTTAAAAAGCAGACATGAAACATAAAATAGAAAAATTTAATCTTAACTTAACAGAAAAATTAGGGGAAATTTAAGAATTTTTAACTTTTATTATAAAAATTAATAAAAAAAACTAAAAAAACAAGCTAGCAAAGTAAATTAATAATGTTGAAAAATAGAGCATGTATATATTTTTTTAAAAAGAAAAAATGTATAAAATAAATACAAAAAAACATTTGCAAATAATCATTCCATTATCATTAATAAATATAAAAATATATCCAATAGCTAATTTTAAGGGATTCTAGTAAGGGAATAAGCATTATCAATATAAATATATAAATGATCAGAAAAAACCGAGTATGAAAAATTCATAAAAAATGACAGATTAAAGCCATTTTTAAGTCATAATTTACAAAAAAAAGTATTGATACTTTATTATCGTTGTATTATTATATATATAACAATACTAGAGTATATATAAAATCCTAGTATAGACAAAGACTGATTTAGATAGGAGAGTAATTATGAATAACATGTCGAAAAGAATTATGAGTTTAATATTGGCATTATTAATGGTTTTGGAGGTCTTTAGTCCAGTTGCTGTATCAGCAGCCTTGCTTCCAGAAGCAGAAAAAGAGAGAGTGACTTACTCTTTTGAAAATGATTCAAACAATAATACGAGCAAAAATACTAGGACAAAAAATAGTGCAACCGAAGGGCTTTTTAATGAGCCTGGTGTAAAAGAGACACCAAAGAAAGAAACAAAAAATATTCAAGAGACGCCAGCAAAAAAAGAGGGCACAACAATACTTGAAGTTCCTGCAAAACAAAGTTCTCCACAAAAAGAACCAGACAATACAATAATAGAAGCGGGTAGACAAAGAGAAGAAAATGCACAAATAAAATATGATAAGGCATTGGAAAAGGCAAAGATAGCAGAAGAAAATGCAAGATCCAATGAAAATGTAAATATAAATACAAAGGAAGCCGTAAAGGAAGGCTACAAGTCTTGGAAAATTAAAAACAGAGGAAAAGCAGTCTACAAAGACGGCAAACTTGAATGCACAGGCTTACTTATAGAAGTTGAAGATTATGACGGCAGAAAGAAAACTTTAAACTACGATGATATTTTAAGAGACAAAAAGATAATCGTAAATAAAGAAATAAAAGACGGTATCTTTGGATCTAGTGAATTGACACTATCAAGTCAAGGTCTTAAAGATATAAAAATAAAAATAAAAGTCGAAAACTTAAAAAATGAAAAATCAGAACTTAGTCTAAACAAGGAAAATTCAAATACATTAGAAGAAAAAACAAATACAGAAGAAAAAGAAGAAGATGGCTTACTAGATAAAATCAAAAACTTCTTTGCAGATGATGAAACAACAAAGGGCCTAGAAGAAGACGCAGCAGAAGAAGATGCAGAATTAGAAATTAGTGATCTTGACAAGAACACAGAAAGAAAAGGAATTCTAATTCCTCAACCTTTAACTGCAGAGGAAGAAGCAATAGGATTAAAAACTCTTGAAGAGTATCAAGAAGAAAGTCCTAGATTTATGTTCTTTAGGGCAGCACCAGAAATTGGTTTAGAAAATAAAAAGTTCACAATCAAAACTAGATTTGACACATCAACTATTGTTGGCCCTATAAAAGCAGGACAATCATTTACTATAAAACTTGATGATAGACTTATGGTAAAAGACGGAACAGTTCTTCCTACCATATTAGATAATGGACAAATCATTGCGACACCTTCATATAATAAGAATACAAATTCTATTACCTATACTTTAACGAGAGATATAAACAAGAACTTACAAATACCGTTAAACATTGATGTAGATTACAATATCGCAAAAATTAATGAACTAGATAAAGATGGAACAAAGCACTCTATCAAAAACTCAATAACAGGAATTGGTGTTACAAAAGCAGTAAATTTACCAGAAACAGTTGTGGACAATGATGGCAATGTACTTAACACAATAATTGAACCAGAATCTAATAACGTACTGGAAATTGTTGACCAAGGTAAAGACTACAAAGTTTACATGGATGCCAAGGGAAGCCCAATCATTGAAAATGGAAAATTAGTGGCAATTGATTGGCAAGTTAAATTTTCATCTAATGTGGATTTAAAAGAATTAGGTCTTGTATCTAACGCAACCCTAGTAAAGGGATCCGGCTTAGGACAATTTGAAAATATCCTATTAAATGATAATAATGTTAGCATGAACGACTTATCAACAAATGATATTGAAGGTAAGTTCGGTATAATCGCTTCCAAGAATCACAAGCTTTCAACTAGTATGAAGGAAGCAAAGTTTAACTTCAGGACAAAAGTAAACAACGTACAGTCTAAGTACATGATTGACCTCTCTGTAGCCCTTCAAGCTAGAAAAAAAACTGGTGCAGTTAGACTTCTTTTTGACAAGGGCTTTAACGATGAGACAATAAAAGAAAAAACATCTAAGCGTGTTGGAATGAACAATAGGACAACAATCTTAGGTGAATTTGCCAGCGAAAATACTGCAAAATGGACTGTAACAGATGGAGTATCAACTGGAGATACAGTTAAGGGATTCCCTTTAGCAACAAGAAATCTATCAGGAGAACAAGCTTTAACTTCATCTAAGGTTGCAGTATATGGTTTGGACCCAGCAACTGGTAAAATGGTGGTTAAACAAGATGTAACAGATCTTAATAAAACCATTCCGGCTCAAGGAACTAACCCAACCGGCGAGCAATTTCCAGGTAGAATTGCAGTTTATGAATTTGACACTAATATAAAAGAATCTGAACAAGGTTATTCACTTTCTGGTGTTAACATCAATAAATACCAAGACTTAAAGATTAATCAAACATGGGCAGGTATAACTTCTGACAAAAAGATGCCGGCACAGGGCTTCGAAGTACAAGACCAAGAAGGAACAAAATTAAAATCCTTTAGCGTAGATGAAGGTCAACCAGGAGTAGCAGATAGAAAAATAAATCTATCTGAAGTTAAGTATTGGAACATTGATAATGATGGTAACGAAACAAGAATTAACCACAAGGTAGTTCAAAATCTTCCAGCAGACAAAAAAATTAATGGAAAAACTTATTCTTACAAGGAAAAATACAACAACTACACCCTAGAAGATAAAGCCTTCCAAATTTACAACATTATGCAAGAATCTACGGATGAAAAAGAAGCAGACTTTACAATATTAAAAACTGATAGCAAGGACAAAAAACCTTTAGCAGGGGCAAAATTCACATTACAAAGTCCAAAGGAAACAATAGAACTTGTAACTGATAGTAATGGTCGAGCAAGCTTTTCTAATGTAAGTCCAGGAACTTATACTCTTATAGAAAATAAAGCTCCGGAAGGATATAAGATAGACCAAAGTCCAAAGCAAATTGAGGTTTCTCAAACTGGTTCAATCTCTGTAACAGGAAATAATATTGCAGCTAGTGGTGGAACTATTGATACAGAAACAGCTCACCACCAATATTACCCACGATATGCATCTTATATGAACTCAATGCACTACGGTAATGTTGACCAAAAGGGAAATATTGTATCTTATATTTATCTAAAACCAGAATCTGACGATGGCGGAAATGGTACAGACAAAAACACTAGATTAAATCTAAATCTTAATGGTGGAACAATTTCCAAAGTAGAAGTAATAGATGTAGCCCCAGATGGCACCACTGGATACAATACAAGATCATCAGTGTTTTCTGCTATGCAAAATCAAAACGCAAATACTATTACAGGAAATAATGTTTTAAACGCTGGCTCTAAAAATGTTATTACAGGAAATGACCCAGTAACAGATACTTACACTAATAAAACTGGCTACCAAATCAAATTCCCATCAGCTAGATTTAACAACGACTGGGGATTCCTAGTAAAAGTTACAGGTAATAAATCACAGGGAGCAACTCCAACATTTTCTTATGACTGGTTAACAGATACTAAGAATGTTGCTGATGAAGCAAGAATCCAAACAAGTGTAGGATTATCAGATAAAACTTCAAGCACGGGCCCAAGCGATCCTTCTGGAGGTAAAGATCCTATAATCCTAACTATAACAAATGAAGCCTTTCCTAAAGCGAAGGTACAAGTTACAAAGATAAAAGAAGATAAAACTGTTTTATCCAATGCAACATTTGTATTAAAAGACTCTAAGGGCAATGATATTAGCACAGTATTAGCAGATGCCAATGGTCTTGCAGACTTTGGAGAATTAAATCCAGGTAACTATACAATAGAAGAAAGTATAGCACCAAAAAATTACAAAAAATCCAATGTTATCTTTGATGTAAATGTAGCTGAAGATGGCAAAGTAACTTATAAGGCAAGATTTAAAGATGGCAATGGTACTCCTATCAATGGTATAGATTATATCTTAGAGGATGTTGAAGCAAGCCAACAAGAACAACCAATAAAAGTAGGAAATGTACAACAATACATGATTCTACAAGAAAAACAATCTCAACCAGCTGATGGTCGTCTTGGTACACAAGAAGGAATTTGGGAAGCCTACGGTATTGAATCTTATAGATACAAATCAACTTTTACAGTAAGCAATGCCAAAAAAGGCGGACGTTTCAAAATCCAATTTGACCCTCACCTAGATTTCAAGAGATATGTCTATGAAATGCCAAAACTAAAAGATGGTGCCGGCAATGTAATAGCAAAGCCATACTTTAATTATGAAACTAATCTGTTGACATATGTATTCACAGCTGATGTACAAAATACTGTCAATACACAAGTTGAAATCATCGGTATAATACCAGACAAGTTTTATGCAACACAAACTGATAAAACTAATGGATATAATTTTACAATAACCCTAGATCCAGATGATCCAAATGCAAGCACAGCAAATAAAAAAGTATTACCTGTAAATATTAAGACCGACTACTATTCTTACGACTCTCAAGGTGGAAGTGGACCACTAACAAGTGAATATATAACAGATGTTTACAAGGGATCAGATGGAAATATTTACCTAAAGGCAGTATCTTATTACAATCCAATAGCAGAATCTAGTGGACCAAGAAAATTAAGATATGATTGGTTATCAATGAACAGACCTCAACCACCATCTATTGAAAACTATCGCGCTAATGGATATCCAGCCTTTGGTATTGACGATATTAAGGTTTACAAAGTTTATGGAAGTCAGAGTGAAAAACAAAGACTTATGCCATTATCCTATGGTATCAGACCTGAACAAGATCCAAATAATTACAACCTAGTGTATTCAAAATCTGGAATAAATGCTAGTAACAAAGGATTTTCAGATTATGATGGAACTTATAGAGTAGAATATAAACCAGAAAATCTTAAATCTTCTGAAAGACTTTTAGACGGTGGACACGAAGGACACCCACTAGAAATATCCCTACCTAGAGTAAATAATAACGAAGGTTATGTAGTTATCCAAACCTTTAAGGTTACTGATGAGCAAAGATTTAAAAACTTGTGGAGTGGTTATTACCTTTCTCAAGGATCTAGACACACAGCATCCTACCAAAAAGGTAACTACAACTGGGCTATAGGTTCAGAAACTGGTCAAGAATTACCAAAATACTACACACAAAAAGTAAAATTAATAAATAAAACTTATACACCAGGTAACTTTAAAATCAAAAAAACGGACGAGACTGACACATCTAAAAATCTTAAAGGGGCAGTTTTTGAATTAAGAAACCAAGCTGGAGATGTAATTTATAGACCAAGTGATGATGAAGGTATAGTTGAATTTAATGATTTAGAACCAGGAAGATACACACTAAAAGAAAACAAGGCACCTGATGGCTATACAATGTCAGACAAAACATGGCAAGTTGTGGTCTATGACAGTGGCATTGTTTCAATTACAGAAATTGCTCTTGGCGAAACAGACGAGCCTTTAACTGGTAAGACTATCATACTTCCAGTAGCAAACAAACCATCTGGCACAGACTTTATTGTCTACAAAAAAGACTCTGATGATAAAGCCCTTCAAGGAGCGACATTTAAGATTACAAAACAAGATGATACAACTTTCACAGCTGTAGAAAAGACTTCTGATATAAATGGTATAGTAAAATTTGGTTCACTAACTAAAGGAACTTATGTAATCGAAGAAACAGCAGCACCAGCAGGATATAACAAATCCAACAAAAAATGGGTACTTGTAATTGATGACAAGGGAAATAAAAAAGTATATAACTATAGAGAAAGTTCTGGCACAACTCCAACATTAAACTCAATCCTAGAAAAAGAAGGAGTTAATTGGGTTAATGTCGCAGGAAGATCTCTAGACGGCTGGAATGGTCTTTCAGACAATAGATTTACTGATTGGACTGAGAAAAGACCAACACCATACAAGCTAGGTACAAGAATTGTCGGTATAAATAGAGATAAAAAATACGTCATCCAAAGATTTGTAATAAATCCAGAATCATTAAATCTTGACCCTACAACTGCTACTATCCATAGAGAAAAACCAAACTATCAAAATATGGATTGGTACAACGGAAGTGCAATAGCAGGAACAGATTATCAAGTATTTGAGCTAAATAAGCCTGTTACTGGAATAATCCAAGACATAAGACTTGCAGAATATGGGGCAACAGACATTACTGATAAGGTAAGTAAATTTACAGATACTAGCCATGCAAATCAACCACAAAGGTTACAACTAGACTTCCCTGCTACTGATAAGCCATTAGTAGTTGATGTCAAAGTTCCATATAAGGATGAAGATGGTGGAGTTGGTCTAGGAATGGATTGGACTGAAAATGGTACAACTTATTGGAAGTCTGACTACTACGAAAAGGCATCCATAATTAAAGAAGCTGACCCAGTAATGTCGCAATCAGGTGGAATCATCGGTTCTTATGTTTCAGAAAATTCCCTCGATGTAACAAATGATATAAAAAGTTATGGCTTCAAACTTAAAAAAGTAATTGATGGTACAGGAACTCAAGTAATTGAAGGGGCAAGCTTTAAATTAGTAGGCCCTGGAGACAGTGGAAAAGAAATAACTAAAACCACTGGTTCTGATGGGATAATATCCTTTAATGGATTAAAACCAGGAACTTATACTATGACAGAAACATCTCCTGCACCAGGTTATGAAAAAACTGATGCAACATGGACTGTAACAGTAACTAAAGAAGGAAAAGTTTATTATAAGGTGAATAATCCAGACACTATTAATAATGCAGCAATGGTTGTAAACCTTAGTCCAGAAGAAAGGCTTGGTATAAGCACAGATAACTATAAACTTGCTCTAAAGTCATATATGTATGGTGAAAATATAAAGAGCCCTGAAGAACCACTTGTCCTTAAGACTGAAGCAGAAAAGAAAGAAGAAATTGTAGATGGAAAATTAAATGCAATCTACGACAATTATTCTCTTACTAAGAAAAATATTTTAGATGGTAAAGAACTTGGTATGGCAGCATATACAGTTCAAGCTAAAGCAGCAGAAGGAATAAACCCAGCGGACAATAGTGGACTTGAAATGTCAGAAGAGAAGGCTCCAGAAGCACAAAGAGCAGGAGCAGATGGATGGGAGCCAGTTGACCTTGGTAAATCAAGGGGTCAGTACTACACTAGAGGTAATGACGGTACTTGGATTACTACAAGAATAACTGAAGTAAATAAAACTCAAGGTAAGTTTAGACAAATATTCGAAATAAAGGAGGGCGCATCATCACCAGTATTTTCCTTCCGTACAGAGCCTTATGAAGGAACTATCAATGGCGGTACTCGAAATACAAAAAATACTTTTGACTTTAAGGTTAACAGCGTAAAAGTTGGTGGAATTAATAAATCTTGGAAAGATGCCAAGTTCTTTGACTATAACAATGGTGGCAAGACTCTTACAGGCTATCAAATCAAACTAGATGGATACCAAGATGGTAAAACTGTTATAGAAGTAGAATATTCATATCCACAAACTGGCGAAGCTGGTATGGGTATGGAATTTAAACCTTATTCAGCCTCACCTATAAAATATGCATCACAAAGATTCACAGATGCGAAGTATGTAAATATAGATGTTAAAAAGGAATATAGTATCAAGGGATACTCTTCTACAGTAGGATCTGTAACAGCAAGTCCAGCAAGTTCTGAAGCAGGAAAAACAATAACATTAAATGTACAAGCAAAAACAGGTTATAGACTAAAAGAAAATAGTCTAAAAGTTACAGATGCCAAGGGTGGAAATGTAACAATAAATAATAACACCTTTATTATGCCAGCATCAGATGTTACAATTTCTGCCGAATTTGAAAAAATTCCTGAAAAAACGTACAAAGTAACATTTAGCCCACAAGACAATGGAACAGTAACTGCAAATCCAAATGAAAATATAAAATCTGGAGATGTAGTAAACTTGACTATTACTCCAAATAAGGACTATGTAATTGATAAGCTATATTATAGAGATGGACTATCTACAAGTGAACATACTATAGAAAATAATTCATTTGAAATGCCAGCTTCTGATGTAGTGGTTTATGCAACATTTAAACAAAAAACACCACCAACACCTAAAAAATACAGTGTAACAATTGCAAGTGATATTCAAAATGGTAGTGTAATTGCAGATCCAACTTCTGCAGCAGCTGGAGAAACTGTTAATTTAACAGTTACACCAGCTGACGGATTTGAAACTCAAAGTGTAACTATGAATGGAACTGCTCTTACTGCAACTAATGGTGTTTACACATTTATAATGCCAGATGGCGAAGTAAATGTAGCAGCTACATTTAAACAGCTTGATTTAGGAACAGAAATCCCAACTAATGGCGCAGCTATAATAAATAACAAGCAAACAGGTATTGAACTTAAAATAGCTAAAAAGGACAACAATGGAAGACCTCTTGAAGGTGCAAAATTTACAATTCAAAAAGATGGAGAAGAATCTATATTAGCAACAGCTACATCAGATAAAGATGGTAATGTAGTATTTGTAGATGCAAATAACAAACATATCAAGCTTACAAAGGGCGGCAAATATACTCTTACTGAAACAAAGGCACCTATTGGATTTAAAAAAGCTGCAGCTCCATGGCATATCAAAGTAGAAGAAGTAAATGGACAACTTGTTATTAAGAAGAGCGGTCCAGAAGCTACATCTTCATCTTTCTTGACATCAGAGAAAGCTACAGCAGCTGATAATCTAAGTGGAAAAATTAAATACAAATCAATTGTAAAGAGTATTGACACAACTTCTAAGACTTTTGTACAAAGACTATATGTAGATACTAGAAATTATGGAAAAACTGTAAATCTACAAATTAAACCTGAACACAAGAGAGAAGAAATAGATAGACCAGGACTACCTCCAGTAACTATTACAGAAGGTGTAAAGACTGCTTATAGAACAACTTATAAGATTACAGACCCAGGCAATGTTAAAGTGGATGATGTTTTAAATCAATACGATTTGAGACAGCCTAATGTATCTGTAGTAAATACAGCTAGGTGGAGACCATTTGATTGGGGCTTTGATGAAGATATATTAAACCTAGAACCAGGTGTTTACTTCATAGATATAGAAGGTTACTACGACCAATCTATTATAGATAAGAAAGTTACTAATGAAGTGGCAATAGATACTAACTACAACTTCACTAAAAAGGATGGTAGAACCCCAAGTAAAGAACCAGTTCTTAAAGATCCTTATGAAAGAACTGATATACCACAAGAAGACCTAGGAAAAATCGAACTTCACTTCGACTTCTATGATGGAGCAAGAGAGTTCCAACAACTTTACGATAAAGGTGGTCCTTCTGTAGGTTACAAATATAAAGAAAAGGGATCTTACCAAGGAGGTATGATAGAACTTAGAAACTGGATTGAAAGATATAATGGCACAACTAAAGCAAATAATTGGGCTAATAATAAACCAGCTGGTCAAAAATATAAGAATGCATTAAGTAAAGAAGCTTATGTCGGAACTAGTAAATATTATGGTGGTAAAATCAATCCTTCAGTAACAGGAACTCCAGCAGCTCATGTAGATACAAGTCTTGATATTTCATCTCTATACACATCAGATAAACTTGAAACAATACCACAAGAAGGTATGTCAGTAACAAATGATAAGGAAGTTTATAACATTACATTCTCAAAGCACGGAGAAGGTGGAGATGACAATACAAACAGACTAGAAGGCGCTGTATTTAAACTTCAAAAGAAGGAAGGTTCCTTCTGGAATGACTTAGATGATTCTTATGTATCATCTGCCTTCAATGGTTACTTTGGATTTAGACGTCTAGAGCCAGGTAGCTATAGATTAATAGAAGTATCACCTCCTAAGGGATATAGGGCAATTGATGGAACTTTGCTTGAGTTTACAATCAATACCTTTGATCCACATGGTGAAACTGAAACAAGAGCAGATGGCAAAACTTATGATAAGAAGTCAGGTCTACAAGTAGAAAAACAAACAGACGGAACTAATAAAGTAATAGACCCACAAACAGGCAAAATCATTGAAAATGCCAATGGTTATGTAACCATAGATAGTAAACAAGACAGTTTAAAACCAAATGTAGTAAATAGTGATGCGACAAAGGCTCTTGTAGACTTTGTAACTTCAGCTACAGCCAAGAATATTGGTAAGGTAATCAACAAAGTACCAGGACAAGGTAAAGTAAAGATTACAAAATATGGTGATGATACTACTAAATTATTACCTGGAGTAAAATTTGTAGCTACAAAATTGAGTCTAGAAAAAGACGAAAAAGGCAATCCAAAACCTGCTGCAACTTACACTGGAACTACAGGTCAAAATGGTGAAGTAATCATTGATGGTCTACCAATAGGTAACTATGAACTTAGAGAAGAGGAATCTGTATCTGGACACATCAACACTGGTCAAGTATGGCACTTCACAGTAGGTGGTGATGGCTTAGACCCATACGCTAATGACACAAGCTCAGGTGGCAGAAACTTGACAAATAATATTACACTTACTGGTTCAACTATTAAAGTAGTACAACCTCAACAAAACAATAATGTTGTTAATAACCCTAAGCAAATATTCCCACACTCTGGTGAAACTTTTAGAATTGAAAATAATTATAAGATTGATCCAAGTGTAAAGATTAACGCAGGCGATTACTTCATTCTTAAACTAAGTGATAATATCGACCTTGAAGGTGTAAGAAGGGGAGAACAAGATAACCTCGACTTATTTGCAGATGGTGTAGGTACCATAGCCAAGGCAAAATACGATAAAGAAGCTGGAACTATAACTTATACATTCACAAAATATGCTGACCAATACACACTACAAGATTTCTCCAACACTTTGGCAGCTCACCCAACCCTTAATAGAGTAAAAAATTCAGGCTGGCAATCAGTTGGAACATCAATAGGTAGTGATACAAGTAAGTATAAAAATATTTACTTTAACTATGTAGTGGATACAGAATACGGTAATGATGACTCTGGTAACAATATCAATATGGCATCAAAAATTGTAAGCTTTAACTCCGAGACAGGAGAATTTGTCCACTACTTCTATATCAATAGAGAAAGAGAATATTCTAATCTTAACTTGACATTTAGATACCAACCAAGTGCCAATGTAAAAGATTTGAAATTTACTAAGTATAGTTTAACTTACAATTCTGATTATTATCTATATGATAGCATGCCAGCGTCCTTTGGAGTTGACGAAAATGATTCTAATCTAGTAAATGAAGGAACGACATCCTTCGGAGATGTAGCTGCTTATGAAACTAGGGCTGATTATATAGGAAAGTTCCCTTCAGACCAATCTATGATAATAAAAGTTACAGGCAAGATTGACACAAGTAACCTAATGCAATATAAAGGTTTCTCTGGACTTTACTTTGGATATACATCTAATGGTTATTGGTATGAATATCCAAATGCTTATAGGTGGGATGGAATATATGCCTTTGGCAATGATAATACAGCAAAAGCTGAACTTAACATCAGAGCAGTAAACCCAACTAACAAAATTCAGTTCAAGAAAGTTGATGAAAGCGGAAAGATATTGAAAAATGCGATTTTCCAACTTTATAAAAAGGATGAAACAGAGTCTTGGTCATTTGAAGGTGAAGCCAAGACCACTGATAAGGACGGTTTAATTTCCTACAAAGAACTAGGACAAGGTTTATACAAACTAGAAGAAACAACAGCACCAAAAAACTATATTAAGCCAACAGAGCCTGTAGCGATATTCAAGGTAGATGAAAATGGAAGAATTTTCAGAGAAGTTACAGTCAATAAGGTCGACGGATCTGGAACAGAAAAGACCTACCAAGAAGTAGATGGAAATATACCAATTGACATCATAAACTACCAAGGAATTCAATTTGAAAAAGTAGATGGAGATAATAAAGAAATCTATCTACAAGGTGCAATGTTTGAAGTCTGGAAAAAAGACAGTGCAAATGAGTACCAACCATATAAAGTCAAAGACTCTGATGGTAGAGACGTAACACTAACAGTTTCATCAGATGAAAATGGTAAGTTTTCTTTGAATATTACTGAAGATGGCGATTACGCACTTAAAGAAATAAAAGCCCCTAAGGGATATACTAAGATACCAGGATTCGTAAAAGAGTTTAGAAAAGCTAGTGGAAAACTTTCTGTTCTTCAAGAAAAAGCTCCAGACATAACTAAGGTTGGAGAAACGGCTGAAGGAACTAAGATAAAAGATGACGGCACAAAGGCAGGTCTTCTTAAATCTGAAATAATTGAAGTAAATCCAACTGAAAAAACCTTTAAGCAAAGAATCATAATAAATCCAGAACAGAAAAAATGGTTATTTGATAAAGACGATACAAACCTTAGATTTTATGAAAATGATTGGCATATAGATACTGAGAATGGTAAAAAGCTATTTAAATATGCTATCTTAGAAAAAGGTAAATCAATTAACAATTTAAATCCAGATGACTTTAAAGAAGCATCTACTAGTGGAAGAACAAAGCCTAATATCCCTAATTATAAGATAGTAGATTTGTTAGGGACAGGTAATTACACACAACCTAATCCAAGTAGTAGTGGTATATTTACAGAAAACTCCATAGTAATAGAATATACTGGAAGGTTGAATGAAAATATAGTTAAACCATTAAATATTGATGTTGATATACAACAAGTAGGTGATAGATATTATTATGATAAGATGAATTTCAGTTTAAATCTTAATGACACACCTACTGGTGAAAAGGAATATGTAGAGATAACTACAAAAGAGGGAGAAACACCAAAACCAATCCAAGTGGAAAACAGAAAAGCGGAATATCCTTGGACTGGTGGTATGGGTACTTTAATCTTTACTGTTAGTGGTTTGATACTCATGACTGCTGCGGCTTATGTTTACAGCAGAAAGAGGAGGGAATCTTATGATGAATAGTTATAAGGTCAAAAGTAATCCTCTAATGGCGAGTAGCAACTATGACAAGATAAGTTCTCCTATGCTGAGTAGTAACAAGGACAAAGCAAATCTTCTAATGCCCAGTAGTTACGAAGACAAAAGAAATTTTCTGATGCTGAGTAGTAAGGAAGGCAAAAGTAATTCTAAAGCTTTGAGTAGTTACAAAGATAAAATAAGTTCTTATACTGTGAGTAGTGACAAGGACAAGATAAGTTCTCCTATGAAAAAAGCTTATAGGGACAAGGGAAATCATCTTATCTTAAATGATTTTAAAATCTATGAGGGCAAGGCTCTTATGAAAAACCCACCAGAGGCAAGTGAGAGAAGGTGTTGCTCTTATGACTAATAGCATTAAAGATAAGAAGAGGCACCCTCCTTAGTGGGAGCAAATAAAATTTAATGAAGATGAGAGTGGCGAAAGGGTCAGTCCCCGCCGCCCTCTCGGATTCATACTTTCCTAATATCTAAATAATAAAATGGTGATTTTATGGCATACAAGAATACACTTAAAGATTATCTCAAGTTTGAAAAAGAACTTGAAGATGAAGCAAAAATCAAAAAAGAGTTTAGCTTTGAGTTTCCAGTAAAAAATTCTGATTCTGAGAAGGAAGATAACAATAAGGAAACAAAATTTGAACAAGAAATTGCAGAAAGTAAAAAAGAAGATTTAAGCAATTCCAAGGATTTGAGTTCTAAAAACATAGCGAACTATATTCAAGAAAACTACCTTGATAAAGATAAAATTGAGAAAGGTAAACTTGTAAATGATTTAATAGTATTAAAAAACTATGTAAATAAGATTAAAGTAGATTTAGATACTGAAAAATTTATTGTTTCTGGGATAACAATATATGTTGCGACTATCACAATTGTTATTAGTGAAGCTTATACATTAGGAGCAGGGATTTTATTTGTATTAGTTTCTTTATTTGTATATTTATCTTTTAAAAGGACAAGAAAAAAATCTGATCTCAATAAATTAAAGATTATTGAAAATGGAATTTATATTCTTGAAGCAATTAAAGATGAAATGGTTGAGGAGAATAAAATTCCCGATGCTGACGAATCTAAAGATTGCAAAGGATTAAATGAAACAAGTTCTGATAAGCCAAATGCAAATCGCAGAAAGGGAAATAATAAAAACAAAAGTATTAAAAAGAATTAAGGAAAATAAATCGAAAGATTTATGAGAGTTTAGGTAATTCTAATTTATTTTTGATAAAATATTTTTAGAGATACTTAGAAAAATTAAAAAGCCAATTATGGCAAAAGTCGAAAGACAAATGTTCATGTTAATAATTTGCAGAGGCAAATTCTTATAAAAATTTATAAAAGAAGGAGTTATATTATGAACAAGAAAAAAATTCTATCACTAATCATGGCATTAGTGATGCTAGTGGGAGTATTCTCTCCACTAACAGCGATGGCAGATAGTACTACTACTAATACCACTAAATTAACTATCCACAAATTAAAAATGGATGACTTTGATGGTATAAGTGCAAAAGATCACGATGGTAAAAAGTTGACTCTTGAAACACTTAATGGTCAAAATTATTTTAAAGATAAGAATGTAGAATTCCTACCAGGAGTTAAATTTACTTACTACAAAGTAAACACAGCACAACTTGCTAAGATTAAAGAAACAAACCCTCAAACACCTGATCAAGTAAAGGCTATAATAGATGCTAACAAGGAACTATTTGCTGGTGTTCAAGGGGTAGAAACAGAAGCTACAAAAGATACAAAAGATGATACTAAAGGTTCAGTAACAATTAATGACATGGCAGAAGGAACATACTACTTCGTAGAATCTGAAGTTCCAGCAAACCACACTGGCGCTCTTGCTGTACCATTTACTATTACATTACCAATATATGATAAAGCAACTAGTAATAAAATGGATGATGTACACATTTATCCAAAGAACAAGTTAACAGACAAAACAACTGATAAGAAATTAGATGAAGCTACAAACACTGCAAATAAAAAATCAGAATCACACAATGTAACAATAACAGATTCGACAGATCCTAAAGGTAAAAAAGTCTTAACACTAGACAAGGGTGCGAAAGTACCTTACGTTGTAACTACTCCAATCCCAGCAGGATCTAAAGAAGTTATGCTAGCTTGGTCAGATAGAATGAGCGAAGGATTAACTTACAATAAAGATTTAGCTGTAAGTGCAACTTATGGAGATCAAAAAACTAATCTAGGATTAGAAGCAGCTGATTATACAATAGAAAATTCTGACAATGGTTTTGTATTAAAACTAACAGACGCTGGTATCAAGAAAGTATTAGAAAAAACACTTAACAAGGGCGATGGTGTAAAACTTATCGACGGTACAACAGTATACAACAAAGAAGCTAATGAAGCTGCACAAAAAGTTGAATTTACATTAAAATATTCAGCAACTCTTAATGGACTAACTGGTCCAGTTGACCCAGAAACAAATACTGTTTCTTTCTTCTATGGAAATAAACCAGGTTACACTCCACAACCAGGAGACAAAAACCCAATACCAGAAAAGAACGTAAAAGAAATAAATGTTGATAAATCATTTGTTGGTGGCGATGGAACTACTGCAAAAGATTGGCCAAAAGATATGACCATCACTCTTAAACTAGAAAAATGGGATCAAGCAACAAATACTTGGAAAGAAGAATCAGGAAAGGCATTAACTTTAAATTCAAAAACTAAAAGTGGTAAATTTGATGGACTTGATGAAAAAGAAAAGTATAGAGTAGTGGAAACTGAAGTTAATGGTTGGGTAGCAAATTATTCACACGATAAGAGTGGCAAACTTATAATCAAGAATAAGGAGAACCCTAATCCAAACCCAATTACACCTCCAGAAGTAACAGTAACATCAGGTGGTATCAGATTTGTAAAAACTGATGACAATAATGCAAAGCCACTTCGTCTAGTTGGTGGTAAATTCTTAATTATGAATAAAGAGAATAAATATTTATACTACAAAACAGCTGAACAATTAACAGATGAACAAAAAGCTTTAAAGAAAGCAGAAGGAGAATTAAAAACTCTTGTAGATCAATATAATGCTTTGAGTGCTGAAGAACAAAAGGGTAAAACTGGAACAGACAAGAAAACAGCAATTGATGCAAAAGTAACTGAAATCGCAGGACTAAAGAAAAAAGCATCTATTCAATATACTTGGAAAGATGGATTTGGAACAAAAGATAATTTAGCTGAAAATCTAGTAGTTTTAACTCCAAACAGCCAAGGTTACATGGAAATAACTGGTCTTGATTTTGCAGATTATAACTTGCACGAAATTGAAGCACCAAAAGGATATGCAATTCCTGCTGATGGGCAAAAATTCCCATTCACTGTTGATGCGAATTCTTACAGCAACTTAAGCCTAAAAGGTGAAAATGTAATGATTGATTCAACAACAACTGATACAACTAAAGCTCAAAGGTTAGTCAACAAGAAAGTTACTATCCCACAAACTGGTGGTATTGGTACTGTTCTATTCACTGTTGTTGGTATTGGTCTAATGGCTGGCGCTGTTATGGCAATGAAGAAGAATAGAGAAGAAGCTTAATAGGATTTAAGTCTTTTAATTCTTAGAATTTAAGTTTAAAATAGTTTTAAGTAATTTTTAGGCTAATAGCTTATAATTATTAAATTGGGAAGGGGATCTTCCCTTTCCCCTACATATTATGATAGTGAGGTAGAGATGAAGAAGAAAATATACAGTTTAATAATTTTATTTGCGATGGTAACTATGGTCTTCCTACCTCTTACTGTCTTAGGAGCATCATCTGTTACCATCGACATAAAGACAAAGGAAAGTTTAAGTAAAAATGATTTAGAGGGCAGGTCTCTCGGTATATGGAAGTTAAATGATAAGTTTATCGACACTTCTATGGATAAGACAAGACTTGTATCTATCCTTGACAAGTTAAGTGAGGCTGAACTTGATAAGCAGCTTGAAAATAAAGCCGACAAATGGATTGTTAGTCCTAAAGAGGCTGATGATTATAAGATTACTCTAAATCTACCTGAAGGCACTTATTATATTAGGGAGCTTGGAGATAAAAAGGAAAGGTTTATTGAGTCTGCTGTTTTTAGTACAGTAGAGACTAATATTACTAAGTTAAAATGGGGGCTAACTGTTAAAACCACACCTCCACCTCCACCTCCACCACCACATGAAACTCCTCCACCACCAGAAACTATTGTGCTTATTAAAACTGATGATGAGGGCAAATATCTTCCTGGTGCTAAGTTTACTCTTCACTATGCAAATGGTGATCCTGTTTTGACAAAAAATGGTGCCTTTGATGACAAGGGCAGCGCTGAAGTTTTTGTTACTGATGAAAATGGTAGGATTACTATTAAAGATGTGAAGCCTGGCACTTATACTTTTAAGGAAGTTGAAGCGCCAGTGGGCTACAAGATTTTAAATAGTGAAAGTGATTTTGTTGTTTTTCAAGGTCAAGGTGTCAATGTTAATGTGATCAACAAGAAAAAGACAGGTTCTTATAATTTCTTTAAGACTGATGGGTCTAGGAAAAAGGGTCTTGCTGGTGCTGAATTTGTCATCACTCAAATTAAGGATGGCAAAGATGAAAGGGTTAAGCGTGATGGAAAGGATCTAGTCCTAAATTCTGGCGATGATGGTAAGTTTTCTGTTTACGATCTACCTTATGGCACTTATTATATTTGGGAGACTAAGGCTCCTAAGGGTTACAGTCTTTTAAATGGCAGTTTAGAATTTGAAATTAATGATAATTCTTTTGAAAATGTCCTAATTATTGAAAACAAAATTGAAGGTGGTGATGAGTCACCTCTACCACCTCCACTTCCAAAAACTGGTGACATCACACTAATTGTGTTAGTCCTTGCCGGTGCTGTAATGGTTTTTTTAGGTAAGTATTTAATCAAGGACAAGAAATAGAATGGGGCTCCTTGGGAGCCTCTTTTTTATGGAGAAATATGAGCAAAAAAAAGAAAAAATCTAATAAATTATTTATTTTTATTTTTATTTTAGGTCTTGCTATTATGACCTATCCTATGATTTCCAATTGGTATTATAGGATTGAGTCCAATAACCAAGTTGCCGACTACAAGGAAGCAAGAGATCTTTTAAGTGACGAAGAAATACAGAGGAGAATTCGCCTTGCCAAGATTTATAATGACAATCTTGGTAATGTTACTCCCAAGGATCCTTACAGTGAAGAGGAAAAGCATAAGGCAATAGAAAATTATGCTCAAATGCTAGAGCTAAGGACTAAAATTGGCGTTATATCCATTCCTTCTATTGATGTTGAGCTTCCTATTTATGCTGGTACTAATGAAGAAATTTTACAAAAGGGTGCCGGCCACTTGGAGGGTACAAGTCTACCTATTGGTGGTGAGTCCACTCACACTGTTATAACGGCTCACTCAGGTCTTCCTTCTGCAAGGCTTTTTACGGACCTACAAAAGGTAAAAATGGGCGAGAAATTTTACATCGACAATATTGCTGGTACACTGGCTTATGAGGTTGACCACATTGATGTCATTGACCCAAGTGATTTTTCTCAGCTACTTGTGGTGCCAGAAAAGGACTATGCAACTCTACTTACTTGCACTCCTATTATGATTAACACTCACAGGCTCATTGTAAGAGGTCACAGGGTGCCATATGTGCCTGAAGTTGATGAAAAGGTTAAGGAAGACAAGGGTAAAAATCTTGGCATTGATAAAAGGCTTATCATTCTCTTAATTTTTGCTATAATTATCATAGGAAGATATTTATTTTCCAAGAGAAAGAAAAAACTAGCTAAGAAGAGAGAACTTGAAAGAGCTAAAAATATTGAGATGACTAAAATGAATATGCCTTCCAATAAGGACAGTAATAATAATTTAGATAGGGATGATGGAAATAGTGGAAAAGATTAAAAAAAATTGGAAAATTATACTTATTTTTATTCTAGGACTTTTGATTGCCACTTATCCAATTATTTCAAATTATTATTATACTATTGACAACAACAATCAGATTGCGGAATTTAATGAGGCAGTTGCTGAAATGCCAAGTAAGGAAGTTTTGGAGAGAATTGAACTTGCCAAGGCCTACAATGATACTCTTGACCCTTCAAGACTTGCAGACCCCTACACTGAAAGGGAAAAGAAGGGCGTGGAAAACTACGCTCGTATGCTTGAAGTAAGAGAAAAAATTGGCTATGTTGATATTCCAAAAATTGGTCAACAAATTCCAGTTTACGCTGGTACTTCTGAAGATGTTTTGCAACACGCTTGTGGTCACTTGGAAGGGACATCTCTTCCTATTGGTGGCAAGGACACTCACGCAGTTATAACAGCTCACAGGGGTCTACCACAAGTTAAACTCTTTAGGGACCTAGACAAAATGGAAGTGGGAGATTTATTTTTCTTCACAAATGTTAAGGAGACTCTTGCCTATAAGGTGGACCAAATTCTCGTTGTTGAACCTTGGGATTTTGAGCCAGTCCTCGTTGTGGAAGGTAAAGACCTCATGACCCTACTTACTTGTACGCCTTACATGATAAATTCTCAAAGACTTCTTGTGCGTGGTCACAGGGTGCCTTATGTGCCAGAGGTTAAAGAGCAAATTGAAAGAGCTAAGTTTAATTACAAATCTTTAATTGTGCCAGGTCTTATTCTTGCTATTGTTATGCTTATTATTTATTTATACATCAGACATAGGAGGAGACGCTATGAAGCTTAAGTCTAGAGTTTTAATTGGATATTTATTTATTCTCTTGGGGATTTTTATGCCCCTTATGGCTTTTACTTCCATGTCTTATAGGGAAATTATGGCAGACAAAAAGTATGCATCTTTTAAGACAAAGGGCGAAAAAGTAACTGAGGATCTTAAAAAATACAATGAAGACATTGTTAAGGGCGATGCAAATATTATTGACCCCTTTTCCAATGAAGAATATGATGGCTATTATGACATCAAGGGCATAGATAAAAATGAAGTCTTTGCCTATTTAATTATTCCAAAACTTGACATGAAAAAACCGATTTATCTTGATGCAAGTTATAAGCATTTGGACCTTGGCGTGGCACAAATTGAAGGGACAAGTCTTCCACTTGGTGGCAAGTCTACAAGATCTGTTATTGCTGGCCACAGAGGTTGGTGGGGAGACCTTATGTTTTATAATGTAGAAAAGCTTGAAGCTGGCGACGATATATTTATTGATGGTCGCTCTGGTCTTTTGAAGTACAAGGTTACTGGCGAGGAGATAATAGACCCCAGTGATTGGGAAAAAGTTCTGCCTATAGAGGGTAAGGACATGGTGACACTTTTTACATGTCATCCAAAGAGACCACCGAGACCAAAGAGACTTCTCATTAATGCAGAAAGAGTTGTGGAAAAAAAGCCTGAGCCTGTGGAAAAAGTAAGTGAAGAAAGACAAGTTTCATATTTAAAATATGGAATCTATGCTATAAGTCTTATAGGTTGGCTTGCTTTTATTATCAGCTTCTTTAAGATGATTGGCTATGTAAGAAATTGTAAGAGAAGAAATAAGAGACACTGATTATTTTATTATGTGAGATAAAAATTATTAAACCTTAGAACTTTTTGTTCTAGGGTTTTTCTTGTTAAAGAAGTTAATAAGAAGAAAAGGATGCGGGGTTTTTTCCTGCATCCTTTTTTGTGTGGTATTTTTTAATATTTTTAAAAGTTATTAGAAAATTTTTTGATTTTTAAAAAAGTCATGAGAATTTAAAATTTTTAAATATTTTCAAAAGTTCCAAGGACTTCTACTTTTTTATTCCTTATCATAACTTTTCCCAAAGCTAGGACTGTATCTATATCAAGTGTTTTTTCATCTAGCAAATTTATATCTGCATCGTAGCCGACTTTTATAGACCCCTTATTTTTTAGGGACAATATTTTTGCCGGGTTTGTAGTAAGACCTCTTAGGGCGATTTCAAGGGGGATATCTTCTTTAAAGACACATTCCTTTATGGCTTCAAGTAGGCAAGATGATTTGCCAATGCCTAGTCCAATGTATTCATTTTTTTCGTTAAACATTGGGAAACTTCCTTGTCCGTCTGATGTGAAAGTGAAGTTATCGAGACATATTTTTTCGTCAATTATGCGCCTTAGGGCTTTGGAAATTCTCACTTCGCCATATTCTTTTTCCCAAAGGTCAGGGTCATCGGCACCAGTGAAGTCACAGTAGCCACCACGCTTTAAATATTTTATACTTTCTTCAAAAAGTTCAGGATTTCTGCCACAGTGAGTTGGCAAAAATTGTGAAATAGGAATTTCCGTTTCATCTACTGCACGATTTAAATAGTCTAAGTTGGATTTTCCATCGCCCATGTGGATGTTAATTATGCCAGCCTTGCCAGAAAGCATGCCTGCAACTCTAACATTTGCTGCAAGTCTAATAAATTCTTCAAAACTTGGCTGAGATGATCTGTGATCAGATAGGGCAATTTCTCCTGCGCCAATTATTTTATCAATTGACATTATATCCTTCATGACATCGCCAGTTAGGGTAGGCGTTGGTATTTGATAGGCTCCTGTGTAAATATAGGATGTAATTCCTTCTTCTTCTAGACCTCTAGCCTTGGCAAGGAGGGCAGATATATCTCTTGCCATTCCATCTGTGCCAAGGGTACCAACAACTGTTGTTACGCCAGCTTTTGTTAGGGTGGATAAAGTGATTTCCGGCGTCCTTGTTTTAAAGCCGCCTTCTCCACCGCCACCAAGTATGTGAACATGGCAGTCTATAAAACCTGGTGTTAAAATTTTTCCTCTCCCGTCAATTTCTTCAACTTCTAGAGAAGATATGTCTATTTTAATTTCATCTTCTATGGCTGCAATTTTATCGCCAAGAATTAATAGGTCCTTTGTCCCTAAAAAATCTGGACTATAAACTTTTGCCTGCCTAATAACTTTAATCATTGTATCCATTTTTTCACTTCCTATTGGAAATTAATAAGGACTGCAATAATTAAGATTATTGAGCCAAGTAGGAAGAAGAAGGCTTGCATTTTAATTTGGAATTTTGCCCACTTAGACCAATCAATGCCAGCTACACCAAGGACACCAATTAAACTTGCTGAAACTGGTGTGAAGGCATCCATAAAGCCTGCGCCCATTTGGTAAGCGAGAACTGCAATTTGTCTTGAAAGTCCAACGAGGTCTGCAAGAGGTGCCATAATTGGCATAGTAAGAGCTGCTTGACCTGAATTTGATGTTACAACTAAGTTAAAGAGTGATTGGAATAAATACATGCCAATTGCTGCTATGGCTTTTGGCACTCCAGCGAAGGCATTGCCCATGGAGTATAGAATTGTATTTAAAGCAGAGAAAGAATTTGCATCGCTGCCACCAAGTACAATTAAAATACCCTTAGCCATACCTACAACAACTGCAGTTCCAGCAAGATCTGCTGCACCAGATTGGAAACATGAAGCCATATGGTTAATTGTCATATTATTTAATTTAAAAATTACAGCAGTAAGACCTGCAGCTAGACCCATTACAAAAAATTGGGAGGCTATTTCTGGGATGTAGTAACTTTTTTCCATAACTCCCCAAACTATCCAAATTAATACTGCTAGCATTTCAAGAAGGATAAGCTTGTGACCAAGCTTAAATTCTTGGGCTGAATTATCTTCTGCAAGTTTTGCTCTAAATTTGTTGTCAGTTTCATAGACAACAGAAAGAGTTGGAGTTTTTCTTATTCTTTCTGCGTAAACCATAGTGTAAGCTGCACCAAGACCTGTAACAACAACCCAACAAGCAAGTCTAAAGCCCGCGCCAGATAAAACTGGTATGCCAGCTATACCTTGAGCAATGGCAACAGAGAAGGGACTCATCCAAGAAACGGCATTGCCAAGTTGTGATGCAACAAAAGTTACAGTGACGGCGACAATGGAGTCGTAGCCAAGGGCAATGACAAAGGGAACCATGACCATGGAAAAAGGTATAACCTCTTCACTCATGCCAAAAGTAGCTCCACCTAATGAAAATAGGTAAAATATAATTGGAATTGCAAATTTTTCAAGGCCCTTTGTTTTATTAATTACAGCATAAATACCAGCGTCAATGGCACCAGTTGCCATGATAATACCAAAGGCTCCACCTACAACTAAAAGTAGGGCAACAATACCAACGGCAGAACCGTATTTATCGCCAGACACAAGACCTTCAAATAAATAGTTTAGAAAACCAAAGCCATTAAAGTCATCTGTTCCCCAAATTTTTGCTGTCTTATTTAAGTTGACAGTCTTATCATAAAAATTATCCCCATAAAGTCCATATAAAGTATCATCTGTCAAACCAACCTCATCAAGTGCACCTTGGTCCCAGGAATCAGCTGGAGTTTTTAGAAGTTCAGCAAAGGCCTCCTGGTCAATTTCCTTTTCCTCTAAGGCTTTTTTATCTTGGTATAATTTTCCTAAGTTTTGGGATAAGAAATCCTTGTTAAGAGGGTGCATATATCTAAAGGTATCGGTTTGTAAAACTGTTCTTGTGTCGATTTCTCCTGTGGCATTTTTATACTCAACATCGTGAGTTGAAAATTTACCAGCTGGAATTAGAAATGTAAGAAACCAACAAATAAGAACTACAACAAAAATAATTGCATAGGTATGCGGTGTTTTAAATTTTGTTAAATCTTTTTTTCTCATAATTTTCTCCTTTCGAGTTTAAAATTTTATAACGATAAGTTAAAGATATAATTTTTGCTTTTTTAAGCTAGCCACAAAAGTTTATATCCTTGTTAGTAGTATATATCAAAAGGTTTTCACTGTGTAGTAGTAAGGATATAAAAATAAATTTTTTTAAGTCTTTATAATTATTAAGAAGTTGATAATTTTTAATTTTAGATTGTTGATAAAGTCTTAGCCAAGAAAAAAGGCTATGAGTTTTCATAGCCTTTCTTAGTATGTTTTCGATTTGGTTAGTTAATTTTTATCTTTTTAAAGATTTATTTATTGTTTTTATTTTGTTTTGAATAGGCTCTAGTTTTATATAAATTACGATAAAATTCTAAAAAGATTAATAATTTTAAAAAAGGATTTAGATTATCCTATTCAAGCCATTTACATAAGGGAAAAGTCAGTAATATTTTTAATTTTTTTGATTATGATATCAATTGATAAATTATCGTATTTTGGTATATAAATTCAAAAAATAATATGTTAAACTATAAAAAGTTATCGTTAATGATAAACATTATTGTTAAAATATTTGGAGGTAATATGAATAAAAATTTAAAAAGATACTCTTCGCTAGGTTTATCTTTAATTTTTGTAATGAGTTCTTTTAATGGAGTTTTTGCTGAAGGCAATAACATTAATAAGTCTTTAAGCGAGACTGAGAGAATTGTAAGAAGTCAAAAGGAAATGAATTTCAAGAAAAGTAAAATTCTTGAAGATTTTGAAAAAGATGAAGCTTGCGTAAAGGTTAAGAGGGAAAAGGTAGTTTACTTTGTAGAGTTTGATGATAAAGCAAATAAGGATCAAGTTATACAGAGTTTAAAAGAAATTAAGGATGTAAAAGTTCTTTATGAGTACAATATTTTGTTCCAAGCTGTTTCTGTTGAGGCATATCCTGAAGTGCTTGACAAGTTAAAAAGCATCAAGGGTGTAAAAGATGTCGAAAGGGCTGGAAAGTTAGTTCCTCTTATGGAAAATGCAAGAAAACTTGTTGGTGTCGACAGGGCAAGTGATTATTTAAAAAGTTTAAATGCAATTAATGCAAATCTTGGCAAGAACTATGATGGTAGAGGGATGATTATTGCCAACATTGATACGGGTATGGATGCAAGTCATAAGGCTATGCGTATTGATGATGACGCTAAAAATTCTCTAAAGTTAAAAAAGAAAGATCTAAAGGGTTCTGATAAGGAGTTTTGGCTTTCTGATAAGGTACCACATTCTTTTAATTACTTAAATGGTGGAAAGATAACAACAGAGAAGTATGATGATGGTTCAGATTATCATGACCCACATGGCATGCACATTGCTGGGATTTTGGCTGCTAATGACACTGATGAAGATATTAAAGCCCATAAGGGAATAAGGGGTATTGCTCCTAATGCTCAACTTTTTTCTTACAAAATGTATTCAGATGCAAGCGATGGATTTGCTGGTGATGAAACTATGTTTCACGCCTTTGAAGACTGTATAAAACATGATGTTGATGTTATTTCTGTTTCTTCTGGATTCACAGGAACTGGCTTGGCTGGAGAAAAGTACTGGCAAGCTATTAGGTCTTTGAGAAAGGCTGGAATTCCTATTTGTGTAGCGACAGGTAATTATGCAACTTCATCTTCTAGTTCGTCGTGGGACAGGTATGCGAATAATGCTTTAAAGATGACTGATACTGGCAATGTAACAAGAACTGCTGCTCATGAAGATGCAATAGCCGTTGCTTCTTCTAGAAATACAAAAATTGAATATGAAGGCGTAAATATTGGAGGCAAGGATTTTAGGTATTCACAAATTGGTGCTTTCTTCGATAAGGGAACTTTCAAACAAGATAAGTACAAGTTCATATATTTGGGACAATGCCAAGATGAAGATATTGCTGGTAAGGATCTAAAAGATAAGATTGTTGTAATGGATAGGATCTATACCAAGGACTTAAAATACTCTTTTAAAAAGGTATTTGATAAGGGAGCAAGGGGCGTAGTTGTAGTTAATACAGTATCCTATTACAACAGAGATGATTGGGAAAATATTCCTGCAATGGGATATGAAGAAGATGAAAATACAAGAGTTCCTGTTTTTTCTGTATCAGGTATGGATGGAAAGTTAATCTGGGATATGATTTGCGGCAGGACTCCTGATGAAAAAGAAGATTTCAAGACAAAGAACTCTGACTATAGAATTGATATGGAGAAGTATAATTCTAAAAAACCTAAGGTTGGAGAGGAAAAAGAGCTTAGTATAAAATTCTTGGATCATAAGATTGCATGGGAAGATACTAATGTGCCAGCTGGTTCTACTTCTTGGGGTCCTAGAATAGATTTGATGTTAAAGCCAGATGTATCTGCTCCAGGTAAGAATATTTATTCAACTTTGAATAAGATAAATGGTGTTGATACTTATCAATATATGTCGGGAACATCTATGGCGACTCCTGTTGTTTCTGCTTCTACTGTCTTGATTAGGCCAAGGGTGAAGGAGCTTGTCAAGGAACCGGTTATTAAGGCCAGGGGAATTGATATAACTTCTCTTACTAAAATAATGCTTCAGAATACTTCTAGACCAATGATTGATCCAACAACCGATGACGGCAAGGGCAATTATCTATTTGCATCCCCAAGACAACAGGGATCAGGTCTTATTAATGTTGAGAGGGCATTGAAGAGTAATTTAATTGTGTCATATAAGGTGGAAGATTCACTTGGAGAAATGAACTCCTATGGAGCTGTTTCTCTTAAAGAAATAAAGTCAGACAAAAAAGATTTTACTATAAATATAGACAATCCTTCTGACAGGGATATTACTGTTAAAGTTTCTTCATCAAAGGTAACTACTGATGGAGAAGTTAATAAGAAAAAATTAGATGAGCAATATAAGGATGAAAAAAGTAAGGATGGTATTCAAAATATTGCAGAGATCCACCCTACAGAAGTTAAGGGAGCAAGTATAAGTTTTGCACAAGATGAAATTACAATTCCTGCAAGGGGTTCTTTTAACTTAGGTGCTACTCTTAATGTTGGAGAGGCAAAGGAAAAGGATAAGTTTGTTGAGGCCTTTATTAATTTTGAATCTAAGGAAGAGAAGGAGAATGTAAAAGATCCACAACCTTCACTTTCAATGCCAGTAATGGGCTTTGCAGGAGATTGGAACAAAGAACCAATTGTTGATAAATGGGCTTGGGAAGAAGGTTCAAGATCAAAGGGGATTGTAGGTTATGATGATGAAGGAAATCCTAAAATTCCAGGTACATTAAATAAGGGCCGTGGAGGAGAGCATGGTATAGATTTATTTAAGCCAGCTGGTGTAATTCAAAATAGAGAAAATGAAAATAAGACTCTAGACCAAGATCCTGAATTATTTGCTTTTAACAATTCTCAAGATTTTACAATGAGTTCCACAGGTGATAGTAAAATTATTTCTAAAAATGAAATTGACAGGGGACTTACTCCTAGTCCTTTGATATTAAGATCAGCTTCTGATTGCAAAATTTCCATTGTAAATACTATGGATGAAAAGAATCAAAAAGATCTTAAGGTAATTACAGTGGATCATTTTATAAAGGGAATTTTAAATTCTAAGAGAAGTGATGCTAAGGGTATTAAGTCTTCAAAATTAAAAGTTTATGGAGATTTGAGATGGGACGGATTGATTTATAATCCTCACGCAGAAGATAAGAATGATCCAAATTATGTGGAAGGAAAATTTGATCCTATTGCAGAAGGTCAGTACTATTACAAGTTCCAATATAGGCTTTCACCAAAATATCCTTATCAAGTTTCTTATATTCCTGTAAAAATTGATAGGACTCCACCTCAAATTATTAGCTTAAATGCAGATAATCCTGATGAGATCATCTTAAAGGTTAAGGATACTTACAATGTTCAAAAGGATCCCAATAAGACTTTATTCCAAAGGGATCAAGAAAAGAATTCAAATGATTTTGCAGTAACTAATAACAAGGTTTGGTTTGCTGGTGCGGCTTTTGTCACTGAAGATGGTGAAATCGAGGAGAATTTAAAGGTAGTAAATACTGGAAAAGTTGACAAGTATGGAAGTTTTCAAATAGACGAGGAAGGAAATTCTGTTTACAAGATTCTTGGAGCAAATAAAAATCTTCTTGGTAAAACTTTAGAGGTGGCTGCACTTGATGGAGCGTCTAACTTCACTAATCTTTATAGGGTTAAGTTCGACGATAAAGTCAAGGATGGAAAACTTGCTTATTACTTGGAAGGAAATGAAAATACTAAGCTTGGAGAAATTGATGCGTCTAAACTTAAAAATGTAGAAGTAAAAGAAGATGACAAAAAAGATAATAGTCCAAAGGATGATCCAAAGAAAAATTATGGGAACCCTGAAATAAGTATTGAAAAGAATAGCTCTTATATACAAGAACTTACAGAAGCTGATACAAAAAGAATTATAGAGCCAAAAGAAACAAAGAAAACTAATGAATTTACAGGAGAAGAAAGCATAGATTATGACTATGGAGATATTAATTCTATAGACGAATATGGTATTCCTTCAAATTATTCTGATGGAACTCCGATGGAATTTAAAGATAAAGATGTAAGTGTTTTAAAAGCTATGGGATATGTTGGAAAAGTCATCCCAGACTCAAATGGTGGATTTGACATAAAGGGAGAAATTAAAAATGTATCTCCTGATGCAAAAATTTATTTTAAATCTACAAGAATGTCAAAGACAACTAAAAAAGAAGAAGTTAAAAAAGTGCCGGGTTCTTATGATGAAAAAACTCACTCTTTCAAATTTAATCTATGGGCAAATAAGGATGATGTGGATAATACTAAGGGAATTGACTACAAGGGAGATCTTGAATTTTATGTAGTGGATAGTGGAAAGACAAGTAAAAGTATTTTCCTCAGAATGCCAAAGGAAATAAATGATAGTGTAGAGAAAAAGCAAAAGGCAAAACTTTTAACTTCACAAAAAAGCATTATTGAACTTGGAGAAGCTGAACTAGGTGGCGAACTTAAAGAGAAAAAGGATGAAAATGGAAAAACTTACTATGAAGTAAAAGATGAACTTAGAATTAGCAAGGGTTATGGAGTTAGGATTATATCCAGAAATCCAGGTAAGACAGGCCTAGATGCTAACTATAAAGAAGATTTCATAAATAATGATAAAGATGTAGAGACTGTTGATGCACTTATCAGGGGTCTTGATGGATTTAATGTAATTAGATATGAAATTTACAAGTTAGATGGCAGTGGAGAATTTAAAGAAGAAAACTTAGTTGAAGAAATGGGCAAGTGTCTTTACATCGATAGGGATGGAGTTCAATTAGACATGGACCAAGATACATTTAATCCTTACAGTGATGGAGAAAAAGGGGAACTTTATGTTAGGAAGAGTCCACATACCCTAAGAGGAAGGATTGGAGATAAGGGTGGCTTCAACTGGCATCTTAGAATAAATGAATCAATGGTAGACCAATATTTAATTTATGGCGATTTGAAATCTGACAACTCAAAGGATTTTGAAGTTACATTTGATGTAAGGGACAATGATGTAATGGATTGGTCTGCTAAGGACTATAAATTAAATGGTCCACAAAAAGGAATATTATCACAATATAGGATTTATTTAGATAGAGCTAAGCCAGATATAAAATTGTCTAAAGATAAAATTAGTGAAAATGACCTTTTATTAAAATATAAGGACAAAACTTATCATCTAAATATCTCTGATAAGAGAGATGGCGACAAAGCAGGACGTATAGAAAGCAGTAAAATTTATGTAAATGGAAGGGAATTTAATCCTAATGAGTCACTTGAAGCTTATGCTAAAGATGGAAAAGTTGAAGTAAAAGTAAGTGCAAGTGACTATGCAAAGAATACAAGTGTAAAAATTTATTCTATAGACCTAGATTCAGATACAATTACTGACGTAGAAAACAAGAAGATAAATGTAAAGGTTAATGGAATAGAAACACAAGTAAAAGAAGGCGAAGATTTTGTACTTCCAGAATTTACTGGACCTGAAGAAAAGGGTAAAAAATTCATAGGATGGAATGTGAGAGGGGTAAATCAAAAACCAGGACATATCTTTATAAGTCAAAAGGACATTGAAATCACTCCAAACTTTGAAGAAGTTAGACAAATTACACACAGGGTTGAGTTTGTAGCCAATGGCGGAAGTGGAAGAATAGAAGGTATTAATGTTGGAGATAAGGAAGAAATAATCTTGCCACAAAATACATTCACTTCACCAAGTGGAAAAGTCTTTGATGGATGGATTGTTTCTGGAAATAGAGGCAAGAAGAATCCAGGAGATAAAATTGAGGTTGATTCAGATATAACTATTACAGCTTCTTGGAAAGATATGGACAAGGAAAGACCACAAGAAGATAATAAACCATCTAATGAAAACAGACCTTCAGATAAGAATAAACCAGCTGATAATTCTATTGAAGGGGAAAACAACTGGGATAAGGGTATTCTTAGGAGGAGAAGCCATGAGAATACTAGTAAAGTTGTGACAGAATCTAATGGCAAAAACACAAGTATCTTCTCCTCTTATAATTCAAATCCAAGTTCTATTGAAAATCACTGGGCAAAGAAGGCTATTATGTATGCAGTGGATAAAAATTATTTCAAAGATATAGCTGACCTAAATAACTTTATGCCAGATAAGAGTCTAACAAGATCTGAATTTGTAACTATACTTGGCAGAATTGCAAATGTAGATACAAGTAAGTATAAGGACAAGGTCTTTAATGATATTGATGCAAACAAGTATTATGCACCATACATTGATTGGGCTTATAAGAATAAAATAGCAAGTGGATTTGGCGACGGTAAATTTATGCCTGACAAGGAACTTTCAAGAGAAGAAATGTGTGCCTTTTTATCGAGATTTAACAAGGTTCATAAGATAAATAATAAAGAAGAAAATATTAATATTAGCTTCAAAGATGAAAAGAATATTTCGGATTGGTCTAAGGGATCTGTAAGAGAAATGGTTAGACTAGGTCTAATCAAGGGAATGGATGATGGAAACTTCATGCCAAAAGAAAAATTAACAAGGGCACAAATTGCTCAAGTAGTATTTGGGATTAAGTAAAAGGTCAAAATAAAAAAACTATGAGGCTCGAAAAATCGAGCCTCTTATTTTATTTCTTAGAGGAACAAAATAAACTTGCAAAAAAGATATGATTATTTAGGAAAGATAATATTTGAAATAGGATATTATTTACAATGACGTAGTAGATTATAAATAAAAAGGGAAGTTTTTGTTTTTCTGGAATAAGAATTTTTGGAAAGTCTCTTGAAGGTCTTATAAATTTTTCTTGTTTATGAATGAAAAATCTGCGGGCAGATTTATTAAAATTTCTTACAGAAATTTGATCAAGTCTAAGCCAAGAAAAAAGCTATGAGTTTATTCTCATAGCTTTTTTAGTATGTTTTCGTTTTTGGTTAGTTAATTTTTATAGAGTGCATATTTTTTCTAAATAAATAATTTTTAATAATAATTTTTCTGAATTAGTTTAAAATTCTAAATAAATAATTGTTAATCCCATGGGTTAGTCCTTGTGGGACATTTTTTTAAATACTTGGGCGTATTTATGGAAGAGTTTTTCCAATTCCTTGACGCTATATTTTTTGCTGTAGGGGCTGTGCATTAGGTCTCTTAGGACATCTTGGATTTTGTTGTGAATCTTTATGTTTGTAACTATGGATGTCTTTGCCTGCAAAGGATCCTTTTGAATTTTTTTGAAAAACATATTGTTTTCGTTTATGAAGAAATTAAATTTATCAAGGCCAGTGGATTTTAGATATCTGTTGTCGTTAATAATGTAAAAGTTTATATTTTCATTTTTTTCCATTATTTTAATAATATTTTTTAGGTGAGCTTCAATTTCTTGTGGACTTAATTTTGCCTTTGTGGAGCAATATAAGATATTTCCCGTTTCAAAATAATTTAAGAGGCTAGTCCTTGTAGTCAAAAAGTTTATTTTTGCATCTACAAAAAGTTCTTCCCACAAAAGTTTTATATCTTCAATTTCTTTTTTCTTTAGGTCCTTGTCTTCGTCAATATTTTCAAGAATTTTATCAATTATTTCATTGGGAAGCAAGAATTCGAAACCGTAATTTGACAAAAATAAAAATTCGTTGTCAGAGTAGAAATATTTTCTGTAATTTGTATTTGCCATATCTTGGGGAGGTGCTGTTACAATTATTTTATTTAGCCTTTCAAAGAAATTATCCATAAAGGAGGAAATTTCAAAAATGGTGTCAAGTTCTCTGCCAGAGGTTAAAGTTGAGTAATCTTCTCTTTCGGCGATGATTATATACATTTCGCCCTTTATAAGTATAAAGTCGCAGTGAGTGTAGCTGCGTTCATAAAATTCCATATTTATGGAGGAATTATCAGTAATAATTTTTAAGAGATCGATTTTTTCAACTTCATCTTTTTTGCAAACTAGGTGGAGGCTAACTTCCACATTTTTTGCAGCTTTTTTTAGGCTTTGAATAAGTATTTCTGCATAGGGACTTGTTATGTCAAAAGTTGCCCAAATGTCAAGGTCTCTATTTTCCAAAATTAATTTATCTAGGATTTCCTTTAAGTCGCCTTCCACACTTGATGTTTTGAAGATGAAATTTGTAAGAGATGGGCTTTCTTCCTTTAAATCTGTATTTGTGTAGGCATAAGATTCATTTAGGAGTTTATAGATTAATATTTCAAGACCTTTTTCCTGGTCTTTTTTTAAGATTTCTGAATTTTTAAGCTCAAAACTAAGAAGAAAGTCCTTGACCTTGTCTTCTTCAACAAGAGCCCTTGCAAAGAGGGGAGCAAGTTTTCTATTTATTGTGTAAATATTTTTTGAAGATGGCAATTTTTTGCCAGAATTCCACTTGCTTATGTAGGATATGTCGTAGTCCAAGGCATAGGCAATTGTAGATAGTTTTGTATTTGTCATGTCTGTTAAAATTTTAAAAACTTGTCTGTATTGCCACATATTTTTATCCTTTCTTAAAATAATATGTTTAAATTATATGGTTTTGTTGAATAAAAGTCAAATATTGTAAAGATTATTCAACATATTGCAAGTTCAAATAAACCGTTTTTTTACAATTAGGTTATATAATTAAATTACTAAGAATATTTTTAAAAAACTATTGGAGGGAAAAATGGTAAATTATAATTCTGTAACTGATAAAGTTATTGAAGACATTAAAGCTGCTGTTAGCTGCAAAGTATATGTTGGCGAAGAAATTAATATTGACTTCTTCCACGATGAAATGCCTATTTATGGCGAAGGACAACCTGATGTGGTTGTTGATGTAACTTCTGCTGAAGAAGTTTCAAATGTCGTAAAAATTTGTAATGAAAATAAAATTCCTGTACTAGCAAGAGGTGCTGGTACTGGTCTTACTGGCGCTGGTGTTTCAAGATTTGGTGGCGTTATGCTTAATATGCAATCAATGAATAAAATTCTTTCTTATGATGAAGAAAACATGGTTGTTAAAGTTGAACCAGGCGTATTATTAAACGATTTAGCTGAAGACTGTTTAACTAGGGGATATATGTATCCACCTGATCCAGGCGAAAAGTTTGCAACTCTTGGGGGAAATGTTGCTACTAACGCTGGCGGTATGAGAGCTGTTAAGTATGGCACTACAAGAAACTATGTGCGTTCAATGGAAGTTGTTCTTCCTACTGGTGAAATCACTCAATTTGGTGCCACTGTTTCTAAAACATCAACTGGTTATTCACTAAAAGATTTAATTATTGGATCTGAAGGAACTCTAGGAATTATTACTGAACTTACTTTAAAAATTATTCCTGCTCCAAAGGAAACTATTTCTCTAATTGTTCCTTACGAAGACCTTGACACTTGTATTTCAACTGTTCCACAACTTTTCAAGGCTCACTTAAATCCACAAGCTATTGAATTTATGGAAAAAGAAATTGTTAATATGTCTGAAATTTACATTGGCAAGTCTACTTTCCCTAAAGAATTAGAAGGAATTGACATTGGAGCTTACCTTCTTATTACTTTTGATGGAAATGATGAAGATGAACTTAATGACATTATAGAAGAAGCTGCTGAAGTTCTTATGGAAGCTGGAGCAATTGATATTTTAGTTGCTGACACTCCAAACAAGATTAAAGAAGCTTGGGCTGCAAGATCTTCTTTCCTTGAAGCTATTGAATCACAAACTAAACTTCTTGATGAATGTGATGTTGTTGTGCCAATTAACATGATTGCTAAGTATGTTCACTATGTAAACGAAAGAGCTAAGGACTTCCCATTTGAAGTTAAGTCTTTTGGTCACGCAGGCGATGGTAACTTACACATTTACACTTGCTCAAATGACATGGAAAAAGAAGAATTTGTTAAAGAAGTTGAAGTTTTCATGAAGGATATTTATGGAAAGGCTTATGAAATGGGCGGACAAATTTCTGGTGAACACGGAATTGGCTTTGGTAAGAAGGAATTCTTGAAGATCTTCGAAGGGGATGTTAATACTGAACTAATGAGAGGCATTAAAAAAGTATTTGACCCTAACATGATTTTAAATCCAAATAAAGTTATTTAATAAGGAAAAAGGGGATAAAGATGTCATATTTAATTTCTGAAGAAGCAAAGGACTTGCTTTTAGATGTTAGAAACTTCTGTGAAAAAGAAGTTGTTGAAGTTTGTAAAGAAGCAGATAAAACTGGCGAATGGCCAAAAGATTTATATGAAATGGCAAAAGAGCAAGGTTACTTTGCCCTTGAAGTGCCAGAAGAATTAGGCGGACCTGGTCTTTCAAGAGTGGACATTGCTGCTCTATTTGAAGAAATGGCAAAGGCTGACGCTGGTTTTGCCACTACTATTTCTGCATCAGGACTTGGCATGAAGCCAGTTCTCATTGCAGGCAGCGAAGAACAAAAAAATTATGTAGCTGATGTAGCTATGGAAGGTGGACTTGGTGCCTTCTGTCTTACTGAACCAGGCGCTGGTTCTGATGCAAGTTCAGGAACTACTACTGCTGTAAAAGATGGCGACGAATATGTTCTTAATGGTAGAAAATGCTTTATCACTAATGGTGCTGTTGCATCTTACTACTGCATAACTGCTCTTACTGATAAATCTAAGGGCGTTAAGGGTATTTCAATGTTTTTAGTTCCAGCAGGAACTCCTGGACTAAGTGCTGGTAAGGAAGAAGACAAAATGGGAATTAGAACTTCAAACACAACTGATGTTGTACTTGAAGATTGTAGAATTCCTGCTAAAAATCTTATTGGCGAAGAAGGCAAGGGCTTTTCTATTGCCATGAAAACTCTTGACCAAGCTAGAGCATGGATGGGTTGTATTGCAGTTGGTATCGCTCAAAGAGGTATTGACGAAGCTAAAAAATATACAAGTGAAAGAATCCAATTTGGAAAGCCAATTAACAAAAACCAAGCTATTCAATTTAAATTAGCTGACATGGACATCCAAACTGAAGTTGCAAGACAAATGGTTGCCAATGCACTTACAAGAATGGATATGGGCTTGACATACAATAGAGAATCTGCAATTGCAAAATGTTATGCATCTGATATTGCTATGAGAGTTGCTGAAGATGCCATCCAATTATTTGGCGGTTATGGCTACAGTAGAGAATATCCTGTTGAAAAACTTTTAAGAGATGCAAAAATCTTCCAAATTTTTGAAGGTACTAATGAAATTTTGAGAATTGTTGTTGCGAATAATTTATTGAGAGGTTAAGAATGAATATTTTAGTTTGTATAAAAGAAGTGCCTGATGATTCAGTTGCAGTTTCTGTCCAAGGAGACAGGGCTGCAATAGATTCCATCACACCTGTTGTAAATGCCTTTGACACTTACTCCCTAGAAATGGCAGTAAGATTAAAGGAAGCAGTGGAAGGACAAGTAACTGTTCTTTCTATTGGCGGTGAAGATGTTAAAAATTCACTTAAAAACTGTCTAGCTGTTGGTGCTGACAAGGCTTACTTAGTAAAGCGTGATGATTATAGAAATCTTGACGCAAAAATGATTACAGAAATACTTATGGGCGCAAAGGCGAAATTAGAAGAAGAGCTTGGTCCTTTCGACTTAATTTGCTTCGGAAAAGAAACTACTGATGCTGAAGGCTCACAAGTTGGAGTTTACTTTGCCAATAAATCTGATCTTGGCGTTGTTACATCTGTTATCGAAATGGAATTAGATGGGGACAAACTTATCACTAAGCAAGAAATCGACGGTGGATATAGAGAAATCGAAACAAAAACTCCATGCGTTGTTACTATTGCTAAGCCAGATTATGAACCAAGATATCCTACTATAAAATCAAAGATGGCTGCAAGAAGACAAAAAATTGAAGACTTTGAAGTTACTTGTGATTCTTCTTTAACTCTAGAAGAAATTAAAGATTTCGAACCTAAAAAGAGAGAAGCTGGAGTTAAAATTAATGAAGAAGAGCCAGAAGATAGCGTAGCAAAGGCTATTGCAATTATGAAGGAACAAAAGGTTTTATAGGAGGAAAAGATGAAAAATATATTAACTTATATAGAAATTAAAGATGGTGCTCCTATTAAACTTTCTTTAGAAGCTCTTTCTAAGGCAAGTGAAATTGCAATTGAAAAGGGAAATAAATCTCTTGCTTTAATTACTGAAGAATTAAAAGATGATGAATTAAATAAATTAAGGGGAGCAGGAGCAAGTGATATTGTAGTCGTAAAAAGAGATGCTTACAACATGGAAGACTTTTCCAATATTATTGTTGAAGTAGCAAGAAAATATGATTGTGAAGACATTTTTATTCCAGGTACACTAGACGGCAAGGACTTGGCTCCAAATGTAGCTGCAAGTCTTGATACAGTTTCTCTTACAAATGTAATGGACATAAAATTTGAAGGAGAAGATATAATCTTTGTTACTCCTTCTTATGGTGCAACTGTTTTAACTGAATCAAAAATAAATAAGGCTCCAAGAATTATTGTTGTAAGAGCTGGATCTTTTGACAAGAGAGATGACCTTAAGGGTGCTGGAAATCTTGTAGAAGAAAATATTGAAGAAGTTAAGGACCTAAAAGCTATTATTAGAGATGTTGTTACTTCTGCAGCAGCTGAAATAAATCTTGAAGATGCTCCAGTAATAGTAACTTGTGGTAGAGGTGCATCATCTGATGAAATCTTCCCACTTGTTAAGGAACTTGCTGATGTTTTTGGTGCTCCAATATCTGGCACAAGACCAGTAATTGACGATGGAGTTCTTCCAAAGGCTTCACAAATTGGTCAATCTGGTAAAATTGTTTCACCTGCTCTATACATTGGCTGCGGAGTTTCTGGTGCAGTGCAACACATTTCTGGTATGGAAAACTCTGGTTTTATCCTAGCAATAAATAAGGACGAAGATGCTCCTATATTTAATCTTTCTGATGTTGGAATAGTTGGAGATTGTAAAGTTATTCTTCCACTACTTATTGAAGAAGTGAAAAAAATTAAAGCTAACGCCTAGGTGATTTATGAATTATTTAAAGGAATTTGTAATACTGTGTGTTTGCTTAATGCTTGGAGTAGCGACTAGACATCTTATAAATTTCCCCATACCTGAAGCTGTTTATGGTATGATTTATCTTTTCATAGCCTTTGCTGTTGGAATAATAAAACCTGATGATGTAAAAAAGACTTCCAATGGAATTTTACAAAATTTGGCGATTTTATTTGTGCCAGCAGGTGTTGGCATTATAAATTCCTATGACGAGATAAGAGGAAAAGCTCTACTACTTATTGGTCTAGTAGTCCTTGGTACAGCTGTAACTATGGGACTTACTGGGAAAATTATAGAAATTCTACAAAGGAGGAAAAATGTTTAGCAATAAATATTTTGGCATCATTTTGACTTTTGCAACCTTTGAAATAGGAAAAATGATCAACAAAAAACTAAAAACTCCTTTGGCGAATCCTCTTCTAATATCCATTGCCCTATGTATTTTATTTTTAAAGGTGACGGGAATATCTTATGAAGATTATAAGCAAGGTGGAGACTTTATAATGTTCTTCATCGCTCCTGCCACAGTAGCAATGGTTGTTGATTTGTACGAAAATTTACCTGAACTTAAAAAGAATTTAATCCCAATTCTTTCAGGAACGGTACTTGGCTCATTTATTGCAGTATTTTTTGTGGTCTTTGTCTTTAGCATGCTTGGCATTGACAAAAATCTAGTTGTATCTGCAACTCCACAATCAATTACAACTGCAATTGCAATTTCTCTATCTGAAGAGTATGGCGGAGCTTCTGCTATTACTGCAGTTCTTGTAGTAGTAAGAGGAGTAACTGGTGCAGTTATTGCACCAATGGTAATTAAGCTCTTTAGAATAAAAGACCCAACAGCACAAGGTGTTGCCATTGGTACATCTTCTCACGCAGTTGGTACTTCTGAAGCGAGACTGCTTGGAGAAATTCAAGGTGCCATGAGTGGACTTTCTATTGCTGTGGCAGGTCTTGTGACTGTAATCCTAATGCCTCTTGCAATGAAAGTTATAGATACCTTATATTAAGGCGAATGTTGTTTTAATTTATATAAATTTATTGACCTATTGTCTCCCTCAATAGGTCTTTTTTAATGATAAGAAAAACAGAGACGAGTCTCTGTTTTTCTGGTTTTCACAGCAAATGCGAGCCTTAGCGAAGCATGAGCTGATGAAAAATCTTATCCAGCGAAGGAAGACGATGCGACCGAAAAGGGAGCATTGTCGAGTGAGTCGGATTTCTTGAAATAAATTAAATAAAAAACAAAAAGTAGTCTAAAACCATAAGGCTTCTTTTTCTGGTTTTCACAGCAAATGCGAGCCTTAGCGAAGCATGAGCTGATGAAAAATCTTATCCAGCGAAGAATTTGGAGCATTTCCAAGTGGGACAAGTAAAAAAACAAGGAATATCTCAATAAATACTAACGCAAGCACAAGTATAAAATAGGCTCAAGTGACTTATCAGCCTATTTATTATATAATATATCTTAACAATAAAACGGATAAGGGGTATTAATATGGCAATTTCTTATAAACCATTATGGCACTTATTGGTAGAAAGAGAAATGAACAAAGAAGACTTAAAAAGAGCTGCAAACATAACAAGTAACATAGTTTCTAGAATGAGCAAAAACTCTTATGTGAACTTAGAGTCATTAGAAAAGATTTGCTTGGCACTGGATTGCAGAATTGAAGATGTTATAGAAATTCATAGAAATGAGGTGGAATAAAATTGGGAAACTTATCACAAATAAGAAGAGCTGAAATGCTTGAATACTTAAATCATCTAAAAGAAATTCATACAAATGATGAAAGTAGGATTGCACTTAGCAAGATTGAAACTGCCTTAACTGAGAAAAAATATGGTCTATGAAATAAGATTATATAATTTTATTATTTCCTAGGCGATTTTATATAAATTATCAATGATTAAATCATGATACAATGAATGTAAAGTATAAATAAAAAAACATTAGATTGTTTTTTATATTTATTAAAATTTTTAAGTTATCATACTTATTTAATTCGATTTGTGAAACGACAAAATTTGTAAAATGGGAGTAATTATGACAAAAATTATTAAATTGCTAATTATAGAAGACAACGAAGATATTATTGATTTAATTAAATTATACAAGCCTGGATCTATGGATATATTTGATGCAAAAGATGGTAAAGAAGGATTAAAATTATTTTATGAAGAAAAATTTGATTTGATAATTTTAGATTTGATGCTGCCAATATTAGATGGTTACCAAGTATTAAAGAAAATTAGAGAAACAAGTGATATACCAATTATAATATTATCTTCTAAAAATCTTGACTTTGAAATCATACTCGGATTAGATAAGGGTGCAGATGACTATGTTATTAAGCCATTTAATCCTATGGAATTGTTTGCACGAGTTAATGCATTGTTGAGAAGAGTTGATTCAAAAAATAATAATAAGACTATAAAATCAGGGAATTTAGAGTTGAATATGGAAACTTGTGAAGTATTTCGTTCAGGAAAAATTATAGATCTTACAGGTCAAGAATATAAATTATTAGAATTTCTAATGAAAAACAAGAATAAAGTATTTACTACTGATATTTTATTAGAAAGAATCTGGAATGACAATGAATATTATGATAATAATATAGTTTCAGTTTATATTAGTAGACTGAGAGATAAAATTGGAGATCGAGATTGTGAAAAGAAACATATCATAACAATAAGAGGGCTGGGGTATAAATTTAATGATTAAAAACAAACAAATTACATTCAAAAAATTTTTGTTCATAAGCATAATATCCATTGTTCTTATTGTATATGTATATAACATTTTAACTTCAAGTATTTTGGAAGTAGTTGGGAATAAAATATTTTCAAATATTGCTCATCAGTATTCTGCAGATTATATTTTTGATAATGACCTAAGTGAAAATGAGAATAAAATTAAAAAGCTTGATGGATGGATATTAATTTTAAATAATGATTTATCTTTGAGTTATATATCAGATGATAATGTTCCAAAAGATTATTCTTTTGATGATATTGTAAATCTAAATAAAGGCACCTTTAAATACAAAGACAGAACTTATTTTGCATCTATGAAAAATATAGAAGAAAATGGAATAAACAAATATGGAGTTGTTATTTTACCAACAAAATATATTAGTAATAGGGTGTTTGTTACTCCTAGTATGCAAGATTCGGGATTAATTTTTCTATTTTTTACACTAAAAGTTATTTTATTTATTTTAGGAACTTTTATAATTGTGCTCATATTCTCAAAAGTATTACATAGGAAATTATATAATCCTTTAAGTGAATTAGAAATGGGTTTTAAAAAGTTAAAGAAAGAAGACTATTCATTTAGTTTAAGAAAACAAGAATATAATAATATTTCTGAATTTGATTTTATTCAAAATGAATTTAATTCAACGGTGAAATCATTAAGAGAATTTCAAAAAGAGAGACTTGAAAATGAAAAAAGAAGGATTCAGTTATTTATTGATATAAGGCATGATCTCAAGACACCGATTACTGTTATTAAAGGTTTCTCAGAAGCATTAATTAATGGAAGAATTCCAATAGAAAGTTCTAAAAAATATTTGGAATCTATTGACAAAAATGCATCGAATATAGACACTTTGTTAAACGAATTATCAGAAATTATAGAGTATGAAGATTATTCTTATAGTTTAAATCTTGAGAAAATTGATTTCTGTGAATTTACAAGGAATGCAATAATAGACTTTTTACCTATATTTGAGCAAAATGATATGAATGTAATAATTAACATTCCGGATGAAAAATTATATGTAAAAATTGATCAAAACATATTCTCTAGAGTTTTTAAAAATTTGATGAAAAATATAATTGATCATAATGAAAAACATATTACAGTGTATTTTTCTATAGAAAACTGTTTCAAAAAAGTTAAACTAATTATTGGAGATAGCGGAAATAAAATAAATGAAAAGTTGGCAAAAAATATATTTGAACCATTTGTTACTAATGATACTTCGAGAAACACTTCTAATAAAAATAGAGGGCTTGGTTTATCTATTGCGAAAAAAATTGTAGAGAAACATAATGGAAAAATATTTTTGAATCAAAACAATACAGAACTTTACAATAAAAGCTTTATAATAGAATTAAACAAATTAAATTAAGATATATGGATCTAGGATAATTTTCTAGATCTTTTTTTATTGACTTTTAATTTTAAAATATTTAAGACTGCTGAAAGGTTTATTAATATTAGAGAAAGATTAGAATAGCGTGAGTGTAATATTTATTAGTTATCATATCTATAAATAAGTGATGAGGAGGATTATTGTTATGGAACTATTGAAATTAGAATCAATTACAAAAGATTATGGAAATGGAAAAGGACTATTTAATTTTTCAATGAATTTGAATAAAGGCGAAATTGTAGGTCTAATAGGAATTAATGGTGCTGGGAAAACAACTTTATTAGACACAGTGTCAGGAAAAATTTTAGCAGATTCTGGAGAAATTTTTTATGAGGGGGAAAAATTAGGAATTGATTCTAAATGTAGAAAAAAATTCGGAATTTCTGTTAACCCTGGTTTTTATGATTATCTTAATACTTATGAAAATTTAAAAGCTATTTTATATTTAAATGGAATAAGTGATAAAAAGATTGTAAATGAGAAAATTAAAAATGTTTTAAAAATAGTTGGTCTTGAAAATGTTGAGAACAAAAAAATAAAAGAATTTTCCTTTGGAATGAAACAAAGATTAGGGTTTGCACAGGCAATACTGAATTCAGGATCAATTATGTTATTAGATGAACCGTTTGTAGGTCTTGATGTCAATGGAAGAAATATGGTTAAAGAATATGTAAAAGAAATGGCAGAAAAAAAGCAAATGGCAGTTGTATTTTCGGATCATAATTTAGATGAAGTTAAAGCCTTGTGTAATAGGTTGGTTGTAATAAGAAATGGGAAAAAAATTTATGATGGGAATCTAGATATAAAGAGTTCAATAATAATAAAGGTTAGAGATAGCAGTGGAATTGATGACTCTATTGTTAAAAAAATTGATTCAACTACAGTTGAGGTTACAGAAAGAAATCTTAATGACAAAATAAAGAATATTACAAAAATAACAGAAATAACAAGAATTGAAAAGGTTATAAATCCCTTAGAAAAGATGTTAGAGGTGAATAATAATGTTGAAAATCATTAAATTTGAAATTGGTAAGCAAGTTAAAAGAAAAGAAAATTTAATTTTATTTTTTATGTTTTTAATGCCATTACTTTATTCAATAGGTGTGTACAGAAACTCAAATATTATTACTTACAATAGTAGTGAACTGGTTAATGGACTTTCTTTTGCAAAGGACATGTTTACTTTTATATATATGGCTTTTATTGTTTATATTATATTAGCAATAAATAGTTCAAATATATTAAGAGGAGAAATAGAAAATAATAGTATTAGTATAATGCTCACAAGGATAAACAATAGAAGTAAAATTTATAGAGCTAAATTATACGCTCAAATTATTTATTGGACAGTGATTACATGTTTATTTGTTTTATTTTCTATATTTTGCTATTACATTTTTATATCGAAATTAAAAATTGCAAGTGGTAGCATTGTAAGTAAAGACTGGATAAGTGATACTTTAATAATTATTTCATTATGGTCTTCATACATTTTTGTAATAAGCATGGTTCAAAGTTTGAGTATGAATTTTAAACCTTTTGTTTCTATAGGAATATTTATAATAGTTTTTATAATTTTAATGTACTTGAAAGAGTTTCCTAAAGTTCAATTGGTATCTCCATTTTATTATCTAAATAAAATTTTAGATAATTGGAATACAATTATTTTTGTTAAATATATGATAATTAACTGGGGACTAGTATTTTTATTTTCTTTTTTAGGAATTAAAAAATTCAAAAAAAGTGATCTATAAAAATATATGTTTTATAAATCATTTAATAGATAGAATAAAAGATTGAGTCAAATTTTCTTAAAGTGCCTATAATTTTAGGCACTTTTTCTATATCTGACTTTAAGATAGGTAATATGATATTTTAAACAAACAATTCAAACTATGATATAAATTATAGGACGGGGAGAGTATATCTTCATCGCCTTTTTTTAATACAAGAAAGGAGTTATATATGAAAGATTTAGATCAAATAAGACAAGAATCAAAGGAAATAAAAGATAAAATTGATGATACAGAAGAAAGACTAAGGCAACTAAAAAATCAAGAAAAAAGATATTAAAACAAGACATAGTAAAAAGAAGAAAATAAAGAACTCATAGACTAATAACAAGAGGAGCAATCTTAGAAAGCCTTATAGAAATTGCAGAAGAACTAACAGATGAAGAAATAAAAATCCTACTAGAAGAAGCAACAAAGACAAAAGAATTCAAAGAAATACTAAAAATAATGAGAGAAAATTAAAGAAATAAAATAACCAAATCTCCCTTAGATTTTCTAAGGGCGCAATTATACACCCTAAAGGGTGCTTGCGTCCAGCGGAGCCAAACCCTTGCAGAGACCAACAACCATTCGCTTCTTAAAAGTCAAGGGTAAATAAACTCGCTAAGGCTCGCCCTTGACTTTTAAAATTTGAAATGAAAGTAACAATTAAGCCGACTAACTCGACGATGCGACCGAAAAGGGAGCATTGTCGAGTTAGTCGGATATATTGAAATATATTAAGAACTGCAAAAAAATAAAGCTATGGCAAAACCATAGCTTTAAAAATTTATTTTCTATTTTTTATTTCTTTTATTAAGTCTGGAACTATATTAAATAAATCGTCAACTATTCCATAGGATGCAATGTTAAATATTGGAGCATCTGGGTCATTGTTGATGGCGATAATTGTTGCAGAATTTTCCATGCCCTTTGTGTGTTGGATGGCTCCAGAGATGCCAAGGGCAATGTATAAGTCTGGTTTTACTTGGACGCCAGTTACGCCAACTTGTAGGTCCTTGTCGCACCAGCCAAGGTCAACTACAGCCTTTGTTGCACCAACTGCACCGCCAAGGGCATCGGCAAGTTCTTCTACTAAATGCCAGTTTTCTGGTCCACCAAGTCCTCTGCCGCCAGATACAACTACCTTTGAATTTAAAAGTTTGTCAAGAAGTGGATTGATGTCAGCTTTTTCAAAATCAATGAATTTTGTCTTTAAATCTTCTTCACTTAGTCCAGCTTCTTCTTTTATTATTTCAACTTCTCTTTTTTCGTCACGAGGAGCTTCTACGAAAGACCCTCTGCCAATAGTTGCCATCATCGTTTCAGATAAAATTCTTACATCGCAGAATAATTTTCCGTCAAAGGATGGTCTAATCCACTTTATGTCTTCCTTGTCTTCTGTTAGTTCAACGCTTGAGCAATCGGCAACAAGTCCAACTCCTCTTTTTGCAGAAACTCTACCTGCTAAGTCACGACCATTGTGGCTTGCTGGAAGCATAACTATTGCTGGATCATATTTTTCCATTAGAGCTTCCAAAACTTTTGCATAAGCAAGTGTGCTGTAATTTTCTAAAAGTTCATCATTAACTTCTATAACTTTATCTGCACCATAATAGCCTAATTCTTTTGCAAGTTCATCATTATTGTAGCCAATTTCCACTGCTACAAGTTCTTTATTTAATTCATCAGAAAGTTCTCTTGCCTTTGACATAGTTTCTTTAGTTATAAGTGAAAGTGAACCTTCTGAAGCTTCATTTACTACCCAAATATTTCCTTTTTTCATTTTATCACCTACACTAATACTTTCTTGTCTTCTAAAATCTTAATGACTTCTTCTATATTTTCTTTGGCAGAGCCCTTATCTATAAGGTTTCCTGCTTCAGATTTTCTTGGAGCAGACAAATCTTTTACTATTGTTAGTGAACCCTTTTGTCCAAGCTTTTCAAGGTCAAGGCCAAGAGAAGATGGAGTCAAGTCGTGAATTTCTTTTTCTTTTGCAATTTTAGATCTCTTTAAAGCAAATTTTGAAGGCTTATTTACTGAGCCCTTAAGTGCAGATGCAACAAAAGGAGTGGAAAGTTTTACAGTTTCAATACCTCTTCCAATATTTCTCTTAACTTCAAATTCGCCGTCTACATAATTTATGTCAGAGACATAAGTTACTTGGTTCATGCCAAGTCTTTCAGCTACTTGTGGACCAACTTGTCCAGTGTCGCCGTCCATAGTTTGGTCGCCAGTAAAGATTATGTCGTAGTCTCCAATGGATTTTGCTGCTTCAGCTAGGGCATAGGAAGTTGCTATTGTGTCAGAACCTTTAAACTCAAGTCCTTCTAATAGATAAGCTTCTTCTGCACCCATTTGAATACATTCACGCAAATATTTATCTGCAGAGGGTGGACCCATAGTTAGGACATCAATCTGTACATCTTCTTCTACTTGTTCTGATATATTTAATGCAAATTTCAATCCACATAAATCAGATGGATTTATTACAGTTTTAATTCCATCTCTAATTAAGTTATTAGTTTCTGGATCGATTCTCGCATTAGTTGTGTCAGGAACAGTTTTCATTAGTAATAATATTTTCATAGTTCCTCCTAAATTTATTTTTTTCATCATAGTTATATCATACCCCAAAATCTTCAAAGTATTTACAAGTGATAAATTTAATCAAAATATTTTATTTAACTAGCCCTTAAAAATTTATCTAAGTGTATTATAATATTTATGAAGATTATTTTTTATGAAAATTTACTTTATAGAAAGGAAGTACCTAATGAAAAATTTAAAGTTTAAAAAATTCCTAAGCCTGCTTTTAGTTTTTACATTGTTTGCAGGAATTTTAGGCGGATGCGGTAAAAAAGATGCCACAGAAAAAAATGCGGAAGCAAAAAATGTTTCTACAGAAGAAAAAGTTGCTACAAAAGATGAGGCTGGAAGTCACATAGTCACTGACCACGCAGGTCACGAAGTTGAAGTGCCAAATAAAATTGAAAAGATTGTAATTGACCAAGTGCCAATTTTATCTACTTATATGGCATATAACGAAGGCAAGGCTCCTTACATTGTTGGCTATGCCGGTTCTCTTAAACAAGTTATTTCTGGCACAGTTTTAAAGGATATGGCTCCAGAACTTTTAGATGCTACTAATACTGTTCAAGGTCAATCAGATTTAAATGTGGAAGAAATTATGAAATTAAAGCCAGATGTAATTTTTTACAATGCAAAAAACCAAGATCGCTACGAAAAATTATCAAAGACTGGCGTGCCATGTATTGGCTTTGTAACTATGGGGGCTGACACTCCAGCAGATCCAATAAATAGGTACGGAGAATGGCTAAAACTTCTTGAAGATGTTTTTGGCGAAAAGGGAAAAATGGATGATTTCTTAAAAGCTGGCGATGAAATTGTAAAAGATGTTGAAGAAAGAATAGCAAAGGTGCCTGAAGAAAAAAGACCTAGTGGCATGATCCTTTGGAAGTATCAAGAAGGCACTCCAATTGTTGCCGGCAAGGGAACTTTTGGCGACTTCTGGCTAAAGAGACTAAAGGTAAAAAATGTGGCAGGAGAAGCAAAGGGCTATGCAAAGGTAAATGTGGAACAAATTTATTCTTGGAACCCAGATGTATTTTATCTTGACGGACCTGGCCTTTTAAATATTAAGACAGAAGATGTCTACAATAATTCTGTAGAGGGTTTTGATTTTTCTAACTTAAAATCTGTTAAGGACAAGAGAGTATACAATTCAAAGCTTGGCATGTGGAACTGGCTTACACCAAACCCAGACGCGCCACTTGTTCTTGCATGGCTTGCAAGTGAAACTTATCCAGATGCCTTCAAGGACTACGACTTAAAGAAAGTTATAAAAGACTACTACCAAAAATGGTATAATTATGAACTTAGTGATGAACAAATCGAGGACATGTTTAATATATGATAAAAAAATATTGCATAAGAGATGATGGGAAACTTCATCTCTATGTCTATCTTATTTTATTCATTCTTCCCATAGTCTGTGCTATAATTGCACTTTCTATGGGAAGGATAAAAATAAATATTTTTGAAATAATAAATTTATTTAAAAATTACATATTAAAAAGAAATTTGGACCCTATGATAGAGTCCTTAATTTTTAAGATAAGGCTGCCAAGGATTCTCACTGCCCTAATCGTTGGTGCAGGTCTAACTGTGGCAGGTCTTGTCTTTCAAGCTATTTTTTCAAATCCACTGGCAACACCAGATATTTTAGGCGTGACAAGTGCATCAAGCCTTGGGGCAATTATTGGGATTTTACTTTCCCTTGGCACCATGGGCATTCAAATTATTGCCCTTGTGACAGGTCTTATTTCAATTTTTATCACAATAAATCTTGTGAGAAGAGATGAATCTTCTATTGTAATGTTAGTTTTGGCAGGTATTATTGTATCTTCTCTTGCCAATGCCTTTTCTTCCCTTTTAAAGTACACAGCTGACCCCATGGATAAGTTGCCACAAATAACTTATTGGCTAATGGGTTCCTTTGGCAGAACTTCTTATAAAAATTTAGTCTTGGCAGGACCTCTCATTTTAATTTCCATTTTTGTAATTTATAAAATGAGATGGGGCTTAAATCTCCTTTCCCTATCAGAAGATGAGGCAAGGTCTCTTGGCATAAATGTAAAAAGGACCAGGTTTATTTTTATACTTACTTCTACAATAATAACTGCATCTAGCGTTTCTATTTGTGGGCAAATTGGCTGGATTGGACTAATTATTCCCCATCTAGTTCGCATGATTATTGGGGCAAATAATATTTACACCCTACCCTTTGGCATAAGCTTTGGAGCAGGATTTATGGTCCTAATAGAAGCCTTATCGAGGACAGTTTCTGTAATTGAACTTCCAATTTCAATTTTAACAGCAATTATTGGAGCTCCAATTTTTATAATGCTCATGAGAAGGTCTGGAGGGATATTTAAATGAAATTAGAAGTCTCTAAGGGATTTTTTAAATTCAAAAATACAGATTTTATTTTGAGGGACATAAATTTTTCTCTTGAAGAAGGAGATATCCTTTCAGTTCTTGGTCCCAATGGAGTGGGAAAGACAACTCTCATAAAGTGTTTGACGGGACTTCTAAAATGGACTAGGGGCGAAACTTTTCTTGAGGGAAAAAATATTTCTTCTATAAAAGAAAATGAAATTTGGTCAAAAATTTCCTATATTCCCCAAAAGAGAAATTTTTCTTTTCCCTATACTGGGCTTGAAATGGTCCTCTTTGGGTCGACTTCATCTTTAAATATTTTTGAAAAACCCAATGAAAAAGAAAGAATAAGGGCAAAAGAAGTCATGAAGATGATAGGAATAGACCATCTTTCTCATAAAAATGCCAACGAAATGAGTGGTGGCGAGCTGCAAATGCTTTTAATAGCAAGAAGTCTTGTGAAAGATCCAAAAATAATTATTTTAGATGAGCCAGAAAGTGGCCTTGACTACAAAAATCAGCTAATTATTTTAAATCTAATAAAAAAATTATCTGAAAGGGGAGTAATCATTGTGATGAATACTCACTATCCAGAACATGCCCTAAAAATTTCCAACAAATGTCTTCTATTAAATTACGATAAGACTTATAAGTTTGGAAGTACGAGAGATGTATTAAATAGAAAGAATTTGAAAAAATCTTTTTCTGTAGATGTGAAGATAGAAAAAATTTCTGTGGACGGCAAAGACTATGAGAGCATTATTCCTCTTGGCATAGCAGAAGAAAATTTAAAATAGAAAATATATTAGAAGAGAAGTATGGTTACCTACTTCTTTTTTATTTGATGAGAAAATTAAATTTAAAAAGATTTTATATTTAAAAATCTAGCGCTTTTGTGGGTATAGATAAATTGATAGAGAATATCAAATAGATTTTAAAATATAAGGAGGACAATATGTCACAAATAGGAAAGAAGATACCTGAATTTAAAACTATGGGTTATGCACCTAGTAAGGAAGAGTTTGTAGAAGTTTCTAACAAAGACTTTGAAGGCAAGTGGACAGTTTTAATGTTCTACCCTGCTGATTTTACTTTTGTATGTCCAACTGAACTTGAAGATATGCAAGAACAATACGGAAAGTTAAAGGAACTTGGAGCTGAAGTTTACTCTATGTCTACTGACACTCACTTCGTTCACAAGGCATGGCATGACCACTCTGAAGCAATTAGTAAGCTTGAGTTCACAATGTTAGCTGACCCACATAAGTCAATAGCAAGAGACTTTGATGTACTTGATGAAGATGCAGGTCTAGCACAAAGGGCTACTTTTATAATTGATCCAGATGGAGTGATCCAAACTTTGGAAATAAATGCAGATGGCATTGGTCGTGATGCAAGTCAAGTTATTGACAAGATTCGTGCAGGACAATTTGTAAGAAACAATCCAGGCCAAGTATGTCCAGCAAAATGGAAAGAATCTGGCAAGACTTTAACTCCAGGACTAGATCTAGTTGGTAAGATCTAATGTTAGATCAAAATTTAAAAAATCAGGTAGCTGAATATTTTAAACTTCTTGAGAAGGAGGTTTTGATTTCGGTTGATCTTGATGATTCAGAAAATTCAAAAGACTTAAAAAAGTTTTTGGACGACCTAAGGGGGCTTTCTGATAAGATAAAAATAGAAGAAGGTGACTTAAAGTTTAAGCCAAGCTTTAGCCTTTCATCAGATAGTGCAAGTGGCATCACTTTTGCAGGCATACCCCTTGGTCACGAATTTGAGTCCTTTATACTTGCCATCCTTCAAGTAGGAGGTCGCCCACCAAAAATTGATCAGAAGACCAGGGAAAGGATTATGGCAATTGATGAGGAAATGAATTTCGAAACTATAGTCAGTCTATCCTGCCACAACTGCCCTGAAGTAGTTCAAGCCCTAAATATTATGGCTGTCCTAAATCCAAAAATTTCACATACAATGGTGGACGGCTCTGCCTTTACAGACTATGTTGAAGACCTTGGCATATTGGCTGTGCCAACAACTTATGCAAAGGGAGAAGTCTTTAATAGTGGAAAAATTTCTTTAGAGGAAATCTTAAATAAGATAAAGAAGGAAGAAGTTGACCTAAAGCTTGAAGAAAAACCTCTTTACGACTGCCTAGTAATAGGCGGAGGTCCTAGTGGGGCGACAGCAGCTATTTATGCAGCGAGAAAGGGAATAAGAACTGCTCTTGTAGCAAAGGAATTTGGCGGTCAAGTAAAGGAAACTCTTGGCATAGAAAATATTACAGGCATAGAGTATACAGAGGGTCCTAAGTATATGGAAGATGTCAAGGCACATCTTGACAAGTACAAGGTTGAAGTCATTGAAGGGCTTTCAGTTACAGGCATAGAAAATGGCGAGGAGATAAAAATCTTAACAGATAAGGGAAATCTCTTTGCAAAGACTCTTGTAATAGCAACTGGTGCAAAGTGGAGACTCATTGGAGTTCCAGGAGAAATAGAATTTAGGAACAAGGGCGTTGCCTACTGTACTCACTGTGACGGACCTTTATTTAAGGGCAAAAAGGTAACAGTAATTGGTGGAGGAAACTCTGGCATTGAAGCAGCCATAGACCTTGCCAGCCTAGCTAAAGAAGTTTTGGTTCTAGAATTTTTGCCTGAATTAAAGGCGGATAAAGTTCTTCAGGATAAGCTAAGGGAATTTAAGAATGTAAAAATAGTTACAAATGCAGAAACTAAGGCCCTAAGTGGTGAAAAAGTGTTGGAAAAAATCTCATATAAGGACAGACTTTCTGGACAAGTTATAGAAGAGGATACTGATGGCTGCTTTATTCAAGTTGGACTTGTGCCAATGACAGAGTGGCTTGACCATGTTAAAAAGAATCCTCGCGGTGAAATAATTGTAAATGAATTTGGAGCAACAAATCTTGAAGGAATTTATGGGGCAGGGGACTGCACTAACTCTGCCTTCAAACAAATTGTAATTGCAGAGGGATCAGGTGCTACAGCAGCCCTTGGTGCCTACAATTATTTAATGACTAAGGGAAATTGAAGTTTCTATTAAAAAGAAGTATGGGCGACCTACTTCTTTTTTTCTTGTCTTGGATTTTTAAAGTCTATATTTTTCATAAAAAATTTTCTAAGATTCTTTATATATAATAGAAAAAAATCTTATATAATAGAAAAAATATCTTATATAATAGAAAAAAAATAAAAAATATCTTATATAATAGAAAAAAATAAAAAATATTTGTAAAAATTTTTGTCAAAGGAAATTTTTCTAGTAAAATTATTTATTTTTATATGGAAAAAATTTGTCTAGGAGAAAAATAAAATTTTTCTAAAAAATTTTTAAAAAAATGTGTATTTTCCCTTTACAAGTGGCTTTATTTGTTATATAATACCAGAGCGTTTAAAAAAGAATGTTGCGATGAAGTTATAAGTTGCTTGAAACTTTGCCGAAAAAAAGGAGTTTCGAGGTAATTATGACGGAGAAGTCCAAGCTGGACTTGGGCGCGGGTTATTTTTTTCAGACGGACCTTTTGGTACACCAGGGTGCGTTTATCGATAACCCCATTCGCAAGTAAGGCTTTAGCGAATAGGAGGTAAATATGTCTAACAAAGGCAAACAAAAAATCAGAATTAAACTTAAAGCTTATGATCACGAATTACTTGATAATTCAGCACTAAGAATTGTTGATGCTGCTAAAAAGAGCGGTGCAGAAGTTTCTGGACCAATTCCTCTTCCAACAGAAAAGGAAATTATCACAATTATAAGAGCTGTACACAAGTATAAGGATTCAAGAGAACAATTTGAGCAAAGAACTCACAAGCGTCTAATTGATATACTTAATCCTACACAAAAAACTGTAGATTCACTTATGAAGTTAAATCTACCAGCTGGTGTAGATATAGAAATTAAACTTTAAAACTTTGCTTTATATGACTTCTAATTAGAAGTCCGCTGTAAATATTAGGAGGTGCAACATGAAATATTTAGTAGGTAAAAAAATTGGCATGACCCAAATTTTTGATGAAGAGGGTATTGTCACTCCTGTCTCAGTTATTGAAGTAGAACCAAATGTTGTTGTGCAAAAGAAAACTATTGAAAGTGATGGATATAATGCTATCCAAGTTGCAACACATGAAGTTAAGGAAAGAAAACTTAACAAACCTGAGAAGGGACATTTCGACAAGGCAGGCGTAGGATATAGAAAACATCTTTCAGAATTTAGAACTGACGATGTAGAATCTTACAATCTTGGCGATGAAATAAAGGTAGATTTATTTGAAGTTGGAGAACACATTGATGTTGTTGGAACTTCAAAGGGTAAAGGAACTGCTGGTATCATTAAACGTCACAACTTTGGACGTGGTAGAGAAACTCACGGTTCTAAATTCCACAGAATGCCAGGTGGTATGGGTGCTGCTTCTTATCCAGGAAAAGTATTCAAAAACCACAGAATGGCTGGAAAAATGGGTAACGAAAGAGTTACTGTTCAAAATCTTGAAATTGTTAGAATAGATACAGATAAAAATTTAATTTTAGTTAAGGGTGCTATTCCAGGACCTAAGAAGGGAACTGTTAGAATTAAAAGCACTACTAAAATGACTAAATAAGATAGGGAGGTAAAGAAATGCCTAAAATTCAAATGATTGACATTAAGGGAAATCCTGTTGAAGAAGTCGAACTAAATGAAGGGCTATTTGATGCTCCTGTTAGCACTCATGCTGTTTATTTAGTTGTTAAAAATATTTTGGCTAATAAAAGACAAGGTACTCACTCTGCTAAGACTCGTGCTGAAGTGCGTGGAGGCGGAAGAAAACCTTGGAGACAAAAGGGAACAGGTCGAGCAAGACAAGGTTCCATTAGATCACCTCAATGGAGAGGCGGCGGAGTTGTTTTCGCAAAGAAACCAAGAGATTACTCTTACACAACTCCTAAGAAAGCTAGAAGAGTTGCTCTTAAATCAGTTCTTACTAGTAAATTCCAAGATGGCGAAATGATTCTTGTTGACAAGTTCACAATGGAAGAACCAAAGACAAAGATTTTCGCAAACATCTTAAAAGATATTAAGGCAGGCAAGAAAGCTCTTGTAGTTATTAATGACGATGAAAAAGATGTTCAAAGAGCTGCAAGAAATATTGCTGGTGTAAAGACATCAAGAGCTACTGATATTAATGTTTATGATTTATTAAAATACGATAACTTAATTATCACTAAGGCTGCACTTGATGTTGTTGAGGAGGTTTTTAACTGATGAATAAATTTGACGTTATTAAAAGACCTTTAGTTACTGAACAAAGTATGGACATGATGGCTGAAAATAAATACACTTTTGAAGTGCAAAAGGATGCCACTAAACCTGAAATCAGAGAAGCTGTTGAAGAAATCTTCGGCGTTAAGGTTGAAAAAGTATATACAATGAATATGCGTGGAAAATTAAAAAGACAAGGAGTTCATCAAGGAAGACGTCCTTCATGGAAAAAGGCTATAGTAAAACTTACTGATGACTCAGAGCCGATAGAATTTTTTGATTCTATCTGATAGTAGGAGGTATTAAAATGGCGATTAGAGGATTTAAACCTACAACTCCTGCCCGTAGAAAGATGACTGTTGCTACATTTGAAGAGATTACAAAAACAACACCTGAAAAATCTCTTTTAGTTAGCATGAGCAAAACTGCCGGTAGAAATGCGCAAGGTAGAATTACTAGTAGACACAGAGGCGGCGGAGTTAAGAGAAAATATAGAATTATAGATTTAAAAAGAGATAAAGATAATATTCCTGCAAGAGTAAAAGCTATTGAATATGATCCATATAGAACTGCTTACATTGCGCTTTTATCTTACGCTGATGGTGAAAAGAGATACATCATTCAACCAAACGGACTTAAAGTTGGCGATGTTATTGAATCAGGATCAGATGCAGATATTAAAGTTGGTAATGCACTAATGCTTGCTGATATCCCAGTTGGTACTACAGTTCACAACATTGAAATGACTCCTGGTAAGGGTGGTCAAATTGCAAGAAGTGCTGGATCATCAGCTCAACTTATGGCAAAAGAAGGAAAATATGCTCAACTTAGACTTCCTTCAGGTGAATTTAGATTAATAAATCAAAGATGTAAGGCAACTATCGGACAAGTTGGAAATATTTCTCACGAACTTATCACTTTAGGTAAAGCAGGTAAGAGCAGATATCTTGGAAATAGACCTCATGTTAGAGGATCTGCAATGAACCCTGTTGATCACCCTCATGGTGGTGGGGAAGGTAGAACTCCAGTAGGTAGACCTTCACCAATGACTCCTTGGGGCAAGAAAGCTCTAGGACTTAAAACTAGAAAGAAATCTAAAAAATCTGATATGTATATAGTAAGAAGAAGAACTAAGTAATCGGAGGGTATAATGAGTAGATCAATAAAAAAAGGACCATTTGCTGATGAACACCTTCTAAAGAAGGTTGACGAGCTTAATGAAAAAAACGAAAAGAAAGTAATTAAAACTTGGTCTCGTCGCTCAACTATTTTCCCTGAATTTGTTTCACACACAATTGCTGTTCATGACGGCAGAAAACATGTGCCAGTATATATTACTGAAGACATGGTAGGACATAAATTAGGAGAATTTGTTCCAACAAGAACATATAGAGGCCACGGCGGCAAGAGCGAAAAGAGCACAACAGTTAAATAAGGAGGGTTAAAATGCAAGCACAAGCAATTGCAAAATATGTTAGAATATCACCTCTAAAGGTGAATTATATTTGCGCTGAAATACGCGGCAAAAGCGTTGATGAGGCCCTCTCTATTTTAAAGTTTACTAATAAGAGGGGAGCTCATGAACTCTATAAGGTATTAAAATCAGCTGTAGCTAATGCTGAAAACAACCTTAATTTAGACAGAGACGATCTTTATGTGAAAAAAGCATATGCTAATGACGGACCTACAATGAAGAGATTTCGTCCTAAGGCTAAGGGTATGGCTTATCCGATCCTTAAAAGATCAAGTCACATTGGCGTTGTAGTAGCAGAAAGAGAGTAAGGAGGTAGAGAATGGGCCAAAAAGTAAACCCACATGGACTTCGTGTTGGAGTAATCAAAGATTGGGATTCAAAATGGTATGCAGATAAGAAAAATTTTGCCGATCTTTTAGTTGAAGACAACAATATTAGAAAATATGTTAAGAAAAAACTTTACACTGCAGGAATTTCTAAAATTGAAATTGAAAGAGCTGCTAATAGAGTTAAAGTTTCTATATATACAGCTAAACCAGGCATGGTAATTGGCCGTGGTGGTGCTGGAGTTGAAGAACTTAGAGCTGAAATTGAAAAGCTTACAAATAAATCTGTTGTTATAAATGTTGAAGAAATTAAAAATCAAGATTTAGATGCACAAATCGTTGCTGAAGCTATTGCTGAATCTCTTGAAAGAAGAGTCGCATTTAGAAGAGCAATGAAACAAGCTATTCAAAGAACTATGCGTCAAGGAGCTCTTGGTATTAAAACTTCTGTATCAGGTCGTTTAGGCGGAGCTGATATGGCAAGAACAGAAGGTTATTCTGAAGGAACTATTCCTCTTCAAACATTAAGAGCTGATATCGACTACGGTTTTGCTGAAGCTGATACAACTTACGGTAAAATCGGTGTTAAAGTTTGGCTTTATAAAGGCGAAGTTCTTCCTGAACTAAGAGAAGATTCAAGAAGAAGACCTAGAGATAATAGAGACAATAGAGATAACAAAAACCGCAAGAGACGCGATAACAGAAACAATAATTTTAATAGAAATAATAGAAGAGACAATAAAAATAAAGAGTCTTAAAGAAGGGAGGAATAGTCATGTTGATGCCTAAGAGAGTAAAATATCGTAAAGTTCACAGAGGCAGAATGAAGGGCAAGGCTATGCGTGGTAATGAGCTTGCATACGGAGAATATGGTATAAAAGCTTTAGAACCTTGTTGGATTACTTCAAATCAAATAGAAGCAGCACGTCGTGCTATGACAAGATATATTCGTAGAGGTGGAAATATCTGGATTAAGATTTTCCCAGACAAACCTGTTACTGAAAAACCTGCTGAAACTCGTATGGGTTCTGGTAAAGGTGCTCCAGAGTATTGGGTTGCAGTAGTTAAGCCAGGAAGAATTTTATTTGAAATGGGCGGTGTTTCTGAAGAAGTTGCAAGAGAAGCAATGAGACTTGCATCTATGAAACTCCCTGTGAGAACTAAATTCGTTATGAAAGATAAGGATGGTGACTCAAATGAAGGCTAATGAAATTCGCAAGATGTCTAGCGAAGATTTAAATAATAAAGTTAATGAACTTAAAAATGAACTTTTTAATTTGAGATTCAGATTGGCCACTGGTCAACTTGACAATCCATCAAGTATTAAAAGTGTTAAAAGAGATATAGCAAAAGTAAAAACGATCATTAGAGAACGTGAACTTGAAGTTGGAAAGGAGGCTTAATCTCATGGAAAGAAATTCAAGAAAAACTATAACAGGAATTGTAGTAAGTGATAAAATGGATAAGACTATTGTAGTTCAAACTGAAACTTTAAAGACTCATCCAATTTACAAAAAGAGATTTAAGAAGACTACTAAATTTAAGGCTCATGATGAAAATAATGAATGTGGTATTGGTGATCGCGTAAAACTTATGGAAACTAGACCACTAAGTAAAGATAAAAGATGGAGACTTGTAGAAATTATTGAAAAAGCTCAATAATTTTAACTTGAAAGGAGAATAACATGATTCAACAAGAAACAAGATTGCGTGTTGCTGACAATTCAGGTGCAAGAGAACTATCTGTAATTAAAGTCCTTGGTGGAACTAATAGAAGAACAGCTAGCATCGGAGATATTGTAGTGTGTTCTGTAAAAAATGCAACACCCGGTGGCGTTGTAAAAAAAGGCGCTGTTGTAAAGGCAGTTATTGTTAGAACAAGCAAGGGAATCAGCAGAAAAGACGGATCTTATATAAGCTTCGACGATAACGCTGCTGTTGTAATTAAAGATGATAGAAGCCCTGTTGGCACTCGTATTTTTGGACCTGTAACTAGAGAACTAAGAGCTGGAAACTTTATGAAGATTATTTCTCTAGCTCCGGAAGTACTATAATTTGGAGGTGTAATATGAAAATTAAAAAAGATGACATCGTAAAAGTTATAGCCGGAAAAGATAAAGGCAAAACTGGTAAAGTCCTAAGAACAATTCCTAAAAAAGATTTAGTAGTTGTTGAAAAGATTAATGTTGTTACTAAACACATTAAACCTAGAGGACCTCAAAATCCAGGTGGAATAGAAAAAATGGAAGCTCCAATTCATGTATCAAATGTTATGTACTTTGACAGTGCATCAGGAAAAGCTACAAGAATTGGTTACAAATATGAAGACGGAAAAAAAGTTAGATATGCAAAATCTAGCGGAAAGAACATTAAATAGGGGGTAAAATAATGACTTCAAGATTACAAGAAAAATATAAGACAGAAGTTGTGGGCCACCTAATGGAACGTTTCAACTATAGTAACGTTATGGAAGTACCGAAACTTGAAAAAATCATTATCAACATTGGTCTTGGTGAAGCTAAAGATAACCATAAAGCTCTTGAATCTGCAGTAGAAGAACTTACTACTATTGCTGGTCAAAAAGCTATTGTTACTAAAGCAAGAAAATCAATTGCCAACTTTAAACTTCGTGCAGGACAAAATGTTGGTGTTAAAGTTACTCTAAGAGGACAAAGAATGTATGAATTCTTAGATAAATTAATGAATGTTGCTCTTCCAAGAGTAAGAGACTTTAGAGGTGTTAAACCTACTGCTTTTGATGGTAGAGGAAACTATGCCCTAGGTCTTAAAGAACAACTTATCTTCCCTGAAATTGAGTATGATAAAGTTGATGCTATTAGGGGAATGGACATCATTATAGTAACTACTGCTAATACTGATGAAGAAGCTAAAGAATTCCTAGACAAAATGGGAATGCCTTTTGCTAAGGCTTAAGGAGGTACATTGTGGCAAAAAAATCAATGATTGCAAAACAAAAGAGGAAACAAAAGTATTCTTCTCGTGAATATACTAGATGTAAAATTTGTGGAAGACCACATTCTGTTTTACAAAAATATGGAATATGTAGAATATGCTTTAGAGAACTTGCGTACAAGGGACAAATTCCTGGCGTAAGAAAAGCTAGCTGGTAAAAAGCCTTAGATGAAAGGAGGCAAACTGATATGATGACAGACCCAATTGCAGATATGCTATCAAGAATTAGAAATGCAAATAATGCAAGACACAAATCTGTTGATATTCCTTGCTCAAAAATCAAAAAAGAAATTGCTCAAATTCTTCTTGATGAGGGCTATATAAAAGGATATGATGTTGTTGAAGACGACAAACAAGGAATGATCAAGATTGATCTTAAATATTCTCTTGAAGGAGAAAAAGTTATCTCTGGTTTAAAGAGAATATCTAAACCGGGACTTAGAGTTTATGTTAAGTGCGAAGATGTTCCTAAAGTTCTTGGAGGACTAGGAATTGCAATTATCTCTACATCTAAGGGAATAATTACAGATAAAAAAGCAAGACAAGATAAAGTTGGCGGAGAGGTAATCTGCTACGTTTGGTAATTTGGAGGTGAAAAATGTCAAGAATTGGCAAAAAACCTATTGAAATCCCAAAGGGCGTTGATGTTAAAGTTGACGGTCAAACAGTTACTGTTAAGGGACCAAAGGGTGAACTAACACAATCTTTTGATAAAGATTTAAAAATAGAATTAAATGACGGAGTTCTCACTGTAGAAAGACCAAATGAGATTAAAAAAATTAAGGCACTTCACGGTTTAACTAGAACTCTAATCTACAATATGATAATTGGCGTTACAGAAGGTTATTCAAAATCTCTTGAAATAATCGGAACTGGATACAGAGCTGCTAAGAAGGGAAAAACTCTTTCTCTTAACTTAGGATTTTCACATCCTCTAGATCTTGAAGATCCAGAAGGTATTGAAGTTGAAGTTCCTGCTCCTAACTCAATTATTGTAAAGGGTAATGACAAACAACAAGTTGGCGCTTATGCTGCTTACATTAGAAGCTTCAGAGAACCTGAACCTTATAAAGGTAAAGGTATTAGATACACTGATGAACATGTAAGACGTAAAGTTGGTAAGACAGGTAAGTAAGGGAGGAGAATTTAAGTGTTAAAAAAGATTAATAAAAATGCAAATAGAATAAAAAGACACAAAAGACTTAGAAATCATATCTCCGGTACTGCTATGAGACCTAGACTTTCAGTTTACAGATCATCAAAGCACATCTATGCTCAACTTATCGATGATGAAGCTAGTAACACTTTACTAAGTGCATCTACTCTTGATAAGTCACTAGATTTAGAAAACACTGGAAATATTGAAGCGGCTAAGGCTGTTGGTACTGCTATTGCTAATAAGGCAAAAGAAAAAGGTATCGAAGAAGTTGTTTTTGATAGAAGTGGTTATGTATATCACGGCAAAATCAAAGCACTTGCTGACGCAGCTAGAGAAGCCGGACTAAAATTCTAAGAAGGAGGAAGTAATGGAGCGTTCATTAATAAATGCGGCAGAACTTGATCTTGAAGAAAGAGTTGTATCTATAAATAGAGTTGCCAAAGTAGTTAAGGGTGGTAGAAACTTTAGATTCTCTGCTCTTGTAGTAGTTGGCGACAGAAACGGACACGTTGGTGTAGGTACAGGTAAGGCTCTTGAAGTTCCTGAAGCAATAAGAAAAGCAACTCAAGATGCTAGAAAGCATCTTATAAAAGTAAACCTACTAAATACTTCTATTCCTCATCAAGTTACTGGAATTTATGGTGCTGGTAGAGTTTTCTTAAAACCAGCAAGAGAAGGTACAGGAGTTATTGCAGGTGGTGCAGTTCGTGCTGTATGTGAACTTGCAGGTATTACTGATATTCGTACAAAAAATATTGGTACAAACAATCCAAGAAATACAGTTAATGCAACTATTGAAGGATTAAAACAACTTAAAACTGTTGAATCCGTTGCGAAACTTAGAAATAAATCAGCGGATGAAATTTTAGGATAGGAGGAAAATAATGAGTACAATTAAAATTAAACTTGTAAAAAGTCCTATCGGGAAAGTACCTAAACACAGAAAAACAATTGAAGCACTTGGCCTTAGAAAATTACACCAAGTTGTTGAAAAAAATGATACACCTCAAATTAGAGGTATGTTAAAGCAAGTCGATTATATGATCGAAGTAGTAGAATAAGGAGGTGTACCAATGAAGTTACATGACTTAAGACCTAATGAAGGCGGCGGAGTTAAAGCTAGAAAAAGAATAGGTCGTGGAATAGGTTCCGGTACTGGTAAAACATCTGGTAAAGGTCACAAAGGACAAAATGCTAGAAGTGGCGGAGGAGTTAGACCTGGTTTTGAAGGTGGACAAATGCCACTATTTAGACGTCTTCCAAAGAGAGGATTTACAAACATCTTCAAGAAAGAATATGCAGTTATTAACGTAGCAGATCTTAATGTATTTGAAGAAGGAACTGAAATCACTCCTGAATTCTTAATAGAAAATAAATTTGTAAAAGCTGGAAAAGCTAAAGACGGAATTAGAATTTTGGGAGATGGTGAATTAAATGTAAAACTTACTGTTAAAGCTCAGCATTTCTCAAAGTCTGCTATAGAAAAAATTGAGGCTTGCGGAGGAAAGGCCGAGGTGATTTAATGTTATCCACTTTTAGAAATGCGTGGAAAGTTGAATCAATTCGTAAGAAGATGTTATTCACTTTATTCATGCTTCTACTTTATAGACTTGGATCACACATTGCCGTTCCATATATGAACTCACAAGTTATTTCACAACTTATGAGTGGAGCAGGCGGTTCAATTTTCTCCTTCCTAGATTTAATGGCAGGAGGTAACTTTAGACGATTTACAATTTTTGCTGCTAACATTTATCCATATGTTACTGCATCAATTATTCTTCAACTTTTGACAATTGCTATTCCTTCCTTGGAATCTCTTGCAAAAGAAGGAGAAACTGGTAGAAAGGCTATTGCTAAATATACTAGATACCTTTCTACTGCCATAGCTCTTGTTCAAGCAATTGGTTATACTTTTGGTCTATTTAGACAAGCTATCAATGCTACAAGTGCTATTGAATATGTTACAATTATCCTATCTATAGTAGCTGGTACTTCCGTACTTGTATGGATAGGTGAACAAATAACTGAACATGGAATCGGAAATGGTATTTCAATTTTAATTTTTGCAGGTATTGTTTCAAGATTCCCAATTGATATAGCTCAATCTGTTGCTCTTGTAAAAGCAGGAAAATCTAGCCCAATATTCTTAGTGTTATTTGTAGTAATTGCCATTGCAATTGTTGTATTTGTAGTAACACTTACAGAAGGCGAAAGAAGAATCCCTGTACAATATGCAAAGAGAGTTGTAGGAAGAAAAATGTATGGCGGACAAGCTACTCATATTCCTATTAAGGTTTTGATGACTGGTGTTATGCCAATTATCTTTGCCAACTCACTACTTGCTATACCAGCAACTATTGCTATGTTTACTAGTGAATCAACTAGAAATTGGATTCAAAAATGGTTAACTCCTGCTGGAGGACCTGGAGCTGAGGTTTTTATACCTGGAGCTGTGATTTATATAATATCTACAATAATTCTTATTGTATTCTTCACATTCTTCTACACAACAATCCAATTTAATACTGTTGAATACTCTAAAAACCTTCAAGCAAATGGTGGTTTTATTAGTGGTATTAGAGCAGGAAAACCAACAAGTGATTATTTAGGTAGAACTTTAAATAGATTAGTTATGCCGGGAGCAATTGCACTTTCTATACTTGCAGTTCTTCCAACAATTCTAACACTTATTTCAGGACTTCAATTTAATTATGGTGGTACATCAATTATCATCGTAGTTGGTGTTGTACTTGAAATTCATAGAGTATTAGAACAACAATTAATCATGAGAAATTATCGTGGTTTCTTAAAGAATAAATAGGAGGCAATTATGAAATTAGTTATATTAGGACCTCCAGGGGCCGGAAAAGGCACACAAGCTGAATATATTGTAAAAAGATACAATATTCCACATATTTCAACTGGAGATATCTTTAGAGAAAATATTAAAAACAACACAGAACTTGGTAAAGAAGCAAAATCTTATATGGATAAGGGACTTTTAGTTCCAGATGATCTTGTTATTGCCCTTGTTGAAGATAGACTTAACAAAGACGATGCAAAAGAAGGATTTTTATTAGATGGTTTTCCAAGAACGGTAGCTCAAGCTGTTAGTCTTGATTCTATTTTAGATAAAAATGACGAAAAGCTTACAAAAGTAATTAATATTTCAGTTGATCCTGAAATTTTAATTGAAAGAGCTGTTGGAAGACGTGTTTGTAAAACTTGTGGAATGACTTATCATGTTAAATTCAATCCTCCAAAGGAAGAAGGAATTTGTGATAAGGATGGTACTAAGCTTATTCAAAGAGATGACGATACTGAAGAAACTGTAAAAACTAGAATTTCAGTTTACTTTGATCAAACTGCACCTCTTATAGATTACTACAGAGCTCAAAATCTTCTTGTAGACATCGATGGTGCTAAGGATATTGACAAGGTATTTGAAGATATAGTTAGTGGTCTCGAATAGTTCATGGATAATACATTTAGTCTTTTAAAGGGACAAGTTGTAAGATCCAAAAAGGGTAGAGATGAGGGAAAAGTTTTTGTTATAATTGATATTATTGACAAAGACTACCTTTATCTTGTTGATGGAAAACTGAGAAAGCTAGATCGACCAAAGAAAAAAAAGGTAAAACATCTTTATATATATAAAGACATTATTGATCTTGATGTTATAGATTTTAATGACAGTTATATTAGGAAGAAACTATTACCTTATAGCTAAAGGAGGATCCTTAATAATATGGCTAAAGAAGATGTAATTGAAGTTGAAGGCGTTGTTGTAGACGCTCTTCCAAATACTCATTTCAAGGTTGAACTTGAAAACGGACATATCATACTTGCTCATATTTCAGGTAAATTGAGAATGAATTATATTAGAATTCTTCCTGGTGATAAGGTGACAGTTGAGCTTTCACCTTATGATCTTACAAAGGGTAGAATAACTTGGAGAAAGAAATAATCCTAGAGTTAGGAGGCATTTAAATGAAAGTAAGACCATCTGTAAAAAAGATGTGCGAAAAGTGCAAAATAATAAAGAGAAACGGAAAAGTAATGGTAATCTGTGAAAATCCGAAACATAAACAAAGACAGGGATAAGGGAGGTAATTATGGCTAGAATTTCCGGTGTAGATTTACCTAGAGAAAAGAGAGTTGAAATCGGACTCACTTATATTTATGGTATTGGAAAACCTAGATCTCAAGCAATTTTAACTGCTGCAGGCGTTGATTTTGATACAAGAGTTAAAGATTTGACAGAAGCTGAACTTGCTAAAATTAGAGATGAAATAGATAAATACCACGTAGAAGGTGATTTGCGTCGTGATGTTGCAATGAGCATCAAGAGACTTCGTGAAATCAACTGTTATCGTGGAAGAAGGCATAAAATGGGTCTTCCTGTAAGAGGACAAAAAACTAAGACTAATGCTAGGACAAGAAAAGGTCCTAAGAAGCTTGTTAGTAAAAGTAAATAAGTAAGGGGGGACTTTAATGGCTAAAAAACAAAAAGTTACACGTTCAAGAAGACGTGTGCGTAAAAATATTGAAAAGGGAGAAGCTCATATAGCTTCAACATTTAATAACACTATGGTTACTCTTACTGATATTAACGGTAATGTTATTTCTTGGGCTAGTGCTGGACAACTTGGATTTAGAGGTTCAAGAAAGTCAACTCCTTTTGCAGCACAAGAAGCAGCACAAGAAGCAGCTGAAAAAGCTAAAGAACATGGATTAAAGAGCGTTGATGTTTATGTTAAGGGTCCAGGTTCAGGAAGAGAAGCTGCTATTAGATCTCTTCAAGCATCAGGTCTTGAAGTAACTATGATTAAAGATGTTACTCCAATTCCTCACAATGGATGTAGACCACCAAAACGTAGAAGAGTCTAAACTATTTATCGAGAAGGAGGGTACCCATGATTGAAATTGAAAAACCTAGAATTAGTATTGAAGAATTAGATGAATCTGGTTTATATGGCAAGTTTGTCGTTGAACCTTTAGAAGCTGGATTTGGTATCACTATTGGAAATTCCTTAAGAAGAGTGTTACTTTCCTCTCTACCAGGCGCAGCTGTATCATTTATCAATATACGTGGCGTTGAACATGAATTTGATACAATTCCAGGGGTATTGGAAGATGTACCTGAAATAGTTTTAAATATTAAATCTATAGTTTTAAAGATGACTGAAGATGAACCTGTAAAACTTATTATAGAAAAAAAGGGCAAGGGAGAAATTAAAGCCTGTGACATTGAACTTCAACCTCACGTATCTGTTATTAATCCAGATCAACATATAGCAACACTAAATGAAGATGCTGATTTTTATCTTGAAATGATGGTTGAAAAGGGAAGAGGCTATGAACCTTCTGAACTTAAAAAGGATGAAATCACTGAAATTGGAATTATTCCAATGGATTCTAACTTCACTCCTGTGGAAAAAGTAAACTGGAAAGTTGAAAACACAAGAGTTGGACAAAGAACTGATTATGATAGATTAATCCTTGAAGTTACAACAGATGGCTCAATGAAAGCTGACGAAGCTACATCTCTTGCAGCAAAAATCTTGACAGAACATCTTGAACTCTTCATTGGCCTTAAAGAACATGTCAGTGAAATAAATTTGATGGTTGAAAAAGAAGAGGATCAAAAAGAAAAAGTTCTTGAAATGACAGTTGAAGAATTAGATTTATCTGTTAGATCTTTTAACTGTTTAAAGAGAGCTGGAATAAACAGCGTTGAGGAATTAACTAGTAAGACTGAAAGTGAAATGATGAAAGTTAGAAATCTTGGTAGAAAATCTCTACTAGAAGTAACTGAAAAGCTTGAAGAATTAGGACTAGGCCTCAAAGCTGAAGAAGATTAAGGAGGACATTATGGCAAAAAACAGAAAACTTGGCCGTAATTCAAGTCATAGACGTGCAATGCTTAGAAATCTTGTTACTTCTCTTTTAAATGAAGGTAGAATTAAAACTACACACACAAGAGCTAAGGAAGTTCAAAGAATTGCAGATCGTATGATTACACTTGGAAAAAGAGGCGACCTTCACGCAAGAAGACAAGCTTTAGCATATATTTATTCAGAAGATGTTGTTACAAAATTATTTAGTGAATACGCTGAAAAATATGCTGATAGAAATGGTGGTTACACTAGAGTATTGAAGATGGGTCCAAGACGTGGAGACGGCGCAGAAATTTCAATTATAGAATTAGTATAAGGAAATCCAATGGGATTTCCTTTTTTTATATTTATGGAGCTTTATGATTAAAAAGAGCATTTATAATTCACCCCTTGGTGAAATTTTAATTATAATTTGTAAAGATTCACTTACTGGACTTTATTTTGAGAATCAAAAGGAATTTAAAGACCTTAAAGAAAAGGGCGAAATAAAAAATTTTTATGAAAAAGAAAATTATAATGAAATAGAAAAAATAAATAAAATTCAAGAAATAAATAAAAACAAAAAAATTTCTGAAGATAAAATTTTTTCTGATACATTAAGATGGCTTGATATATATTTTTCTGGTGTGGAGCCAAAATTTACACCTAAGCTAAATTTAGAAGGTACAGAATTTAGAAAAAATGTCTGGGGAATTTTGTTAGAGATTCCCTATAGAAAGACTATTACTTATAAGGACATTTCAGAAAAACTTATTGCCAGTGGAAAATATAAGAAAATGTCTAATCAGGCTGTAGGTGGTGCAGTAGCTTGTAATCCTATATCTCTAATTATTCCTTGCCACAGAGTGATGGGGACTAGTGGATCTCTTACAGGATATGCAGGAGGTCTTCATAGAAAAATGAAGCTCCTTAAACTTGAGGGTATAAATACAGATAATTTTTTCTTTCCAAAAAATCACAAATAATTATTAAAAGATTTTTAAGAGGCAATTATATAAAGCTTAATATTAATAATTTCAAGAAAATTTTTAAGGATTTTATTACTTTTAACCCTTGAAAAAATTTTTCCAATGTATTATCATATATGTATTAGCAGAAGACATTAGTGAGTGCTAATTATAAGGAGGTTAATATAGATGAAACTTAGACCACTTGACGACAAAATCGTCATCAAGAAAATTGAAAAAGAAGAAACAACTGCTTCAGGCATAGTTCTTCCTTCATCAGCAAAGGAAGAATCAAATATTGCAGAAGTTGTTGCAACAGGAAATAAACTAGACACAGATGAAGATATGAAGGGACTTGTTAAAGTTGGCGACAAGGTTATTTTCTCAAAGTATGCAGGAAATGACATTGAACTTGACAAGGAAAAATATACAATTATAAAATTCCAAGACATCTTGGCAGTTATTGAATAAGGAGTGATAACATGGCAAAGGAAATTAAATTTTCAGAAGATGCTAGAAAAGGCTTAATAAAAGGAATAAATACTCTTGCAGATACAGTTAAAGTTACACTTGGACCTAAGGGTAGAAATGTAATTTTAGACAAGGAATATGGAACACCACTTATTACAAATGATGGTGTTACAATTGCAAGAGAAATTGAATGTGAAGATAAATTTGAAAACATGGGCGCACAACTTTTAAAGGAAGTTGCTACAAAGACTAATGACGTTGCAGGTGACGGTACAACTACTGCCACTCTTCTTGCTCAAGCAATTATTAGAGAAGGAATGAGAAACCTTGCAGCAGGTGCAAACCCAATGGTTCTACAAAAGGGAATCGCTAAGGCAGTTGAAAAAACTGTTGAAGAAATTAAAAAATTCTCTACAGAAGTTTCTTCAAAGGAAGCAATTGAACAAGTTGCATCAATTTCAGCTGCCAATGAACAAGTTGGAAAGCTTATTTCTGAAGCAATGGAAAAAGTTGGAAACGACGGAGTAATTACTGTTGAAGAATCAAAATCTATGGGAACAAGCCTTGATGTAGTTGAAGGTATGCAATTTGACAGAGGATACCTTTCTCCATACATGGTGACAGATTCTGACAAAATGGTTGCAGAATTAGAAGACCCATATATTTTAATTACAGACAAAAAGATTTCAAATATACAAGAAATTTTGCCACTACTTGAACAAGTACTTCAAGCATCAAAAGCACTTCTTATCATAGCAGATGACATTGACGGAGAAGCCCTTGCAACTCTTGTTGTAAACTCATTAAGAGGAACACTTAATGTAGTTGGAGTAAAGGCTCCTGGCTATGGCGACAGAAGAAAAGAAATGTTACAAGACATTGCAATTTTAACTGGCGGACAAGTTGTATCATCTGATTTAGGTCAAGACCTTAAAGATGCAACAATTGATATGCTTGGATCTGCATCAAAGGTAAGAGTAGAAAAAGATCTTACAGTTATAGTAAATGGTGCAGGGGAAAAATCTGAACTTGAAAATAGAATTTCCCACATCAAAAATCAAATTGAAGAATCAGATTCAGAATTTGACAAAGAAAAATTACAAGAAAGACTTGCAAAACTTTCTGGTGGAGTTGCAGTAATCCAAGTAGGAGCAGCAACAGAAGTTGAACTTAAAGAAAGAAAACTAAGAATCGAAGATGCCCTTGCAGCAACAAGAGCAGCAGTAGAAGAAGGAATTGTAGCTGGTGGTGGAACAGTTCTAATTGACTCAATAGATGCAATAGCAAAAGTAGTTGATGAATTAGAAGGCGACGAAAAAACTGGCGCAAATATAATTCTTAAAGCACTAGAAGAACCACTAAGACAAATAGCAGAAAACGCAGGACTAGAAGGTTCAGTAATAGTAGAACATGTAAAAACTAAAGAAGCTGGCATAGGCTTTGACGCATATAAATCAGAATATGTAGACATGAAAAAAGCTGGAATAGTAGACCCAACAAAAGTAACAAGATCAGCCCTACAAAACGCAGCAAGCGTAGCATCAATGATCTTGACAACAGAAGCAGCAGTAGCCAACATAAAAGAAGAAACACCAGCAATGCCACAAATGAATCCAGGCATGGGTATGATGTAATTAATGGTAGTCTCAATCGTGACGAGTCACGATTGAGACGGTCTTCAAGCTGAAGGCGACTGAAAGGAGCCTGAAGCTATGAAGAACCTTATCCAGCGAACGAAAAAAATGTGACCGATTAGGGAACATTTTTGAGTGAGTCGGAGATATAGAAACCAACTGAATAAAAAACAAAAAGTAGTCTTAAAAACAAAAGGCTACTTTTTCTGGTTTTCACACTGAATCCGAGCGAAGTGAAGGCTGAAGTGATGAAAAATCTTATCCAGCGACTGCAGAAAAAACGACCAAATAGGGAGTTTTTTCAAAGGAGTCGGATTGTAAATCAGAAAAAAACCTAAACAAAGACAGCCACAAATATGGCTGTCTTTTTAAAATGTATTCACTACGAAGTCGAGCGTTAGCGATGCAGAAGTGATGAAGAAGCTTATCCAGCAAAAATAAAGGAACATAGATTTTTGACAAGCAAAAATCTGTGGGCAGACTTATCAAAATTTCTTACAGAAATTTGATCAAGTCTCATCCAATGTGACTGAATAAGGAGAAATTTCAAGCGAGTCGGATTGTAAAACTCAAAAACAACCTAATCAAAGGCAGTCATTATTTGACTGTCTTTTTTAAATTTATTTAAGGTCAAGTTATAAAAATATAATCTTGAATCAACTTTATAAATCTTTAAAACCATCATGCAGGTCTATCTCATTACAAAAATTGTTATTTTCTAAATCTCGAACTTCTAAAATCTGGGACTCGCTTCGCTCAAACAGTGCGATTTTAGCGGAAGTTCTTCGATTTGAAAATAAGGCAATTTTTTCCATAGGATATTCTTAGCAAGATGCTTTTAATTTGTAATAAATAAGAGTAGTCATATAATAAGTCTGTTTTTGTCTTCACAGTAAATGCTGAAATTATATAAAATTTTATCCAAAAAAAGAACAATTAATTAAAGAAAAGCAAAGTCACTTCTCATGTTTAAATACTTGCAACAAGAGTAAGTATATAATGAGGTGGAATATGTTAATTAACTATATAAAAGCTTTTAATGACAATTACATTTGGACAATAGAAAAAGATGGAAAGACTCTTGTTGTGGACCCAGGCGATGCTGGTCCTGTCATAGATTATTTAAAGGATAAAAATCTTGACTACATTCTTTTAACTCACAAGCATATGGACCACGTGGGAGGAGTTAAAGAGCTTAAAAATAAATACGGTGCGAAAGTCTACGGACCTCTTGAAACAAAAGAGTATAACGACATAACTTTAAAAGACGGCGATGAATTTGAGCTCTTAGGAGAAAATTTTAAAGTTATTTTAACTGCTGGTCACACAGAAGAGCACATTTCTTATTTAGTGGGAGATAAATTATTTTGTGGAGATGCCCTTTTTCTTGCAGGCTGCGGCAGAGTTTTTACTAAAGACTACAAAAAAGCCTATGAGGGTTTAAATAAACTAAAAAATTTAGATGATGACACTTATGTTTATCCAGCTCACGAATATTCTCTTGCAAATTTAAAATTTGCAAAGTCTGTAATTTCTAATGATGATTTAGACAGAGAATTTGAGAGAGTGAAAAAACTGCGTGAAGAAGAAAAAATCACTCTTCCATCTACAATTGGAAAAGAGAAAAAAATAAATACCTTTTTCTTGGCAAGGGATTTAGATGAATTTACTCAATTTAGAAATAAAAAAGATAATTTTTAAAAGAAAAAGTGTTGGCAAAAAAGCCAACACTTAATTTTTTTATATTATATCAACCAATACCGCCAAATTTTGCGCCTGCTATTAGGGCAATTATGGCAGCTGTTACATATAAATATTTTGCAAGTGGATAATACCATCCGCCGATTTCTTTTCTATGACCTTGACTAACTGCAGGGATTACATAATCTTTTCCTGCAACCCATAGGAACATTATGCCTGCAAGGGCTGCTCCAAGTGGGCAGATGTAAATGGAAACTACATCCATCCAACCGCCGACTATAGCTTGAATAAATATAGCTACGATACAACCAATTACGTGAATAGTTGTAGTTGCAATTGGTCTTGAAAAATTAAATTGATCTTGCAAATAGGCAACTGGTGCTTCATAAAGATTTATTATTGAAGATACGCCTGCGAAGAGCACGCAGATGTAGAAAATAATTCCTATGATTCTACCAACAGCCATGCCGTTAAATACATTTACTAAGTATATAAACATAAGCCCAGGACCACCTGTGTCAAGAGGTGCATTTGCTGTTGCCATGGCAGGGATAATTACAAAGGCTGCAAGTAGAGCTGCAAGAGTATCAAAGACTGCAACATTTCTTGCAGAGGATGGAATGCTTTCGTTTTTAGGCAAATAGGAGCCGTAAATTACTGTTCCATTTCCAGCAACTGATAGTGAGAAAAAGGCTTGTCCGAAGGCAAAAATCCAAACTTTAGGATCTTTTAAGCCTTCAGGGTTTACTGTAAAGATGTACTTGTATCCATTAGCTGCACCTGGAAGGGTGAAGATGTAAATTGCAAGTCCTACAAATAAAACAAAGAGGACAGGCATCATAATTTTGTTTGCCTTCTCGATTCCGCCAGATACTCCCATTACCATAATGGCAAAGCTTGCTAAAATTGCAATGATTACCCAAATATTTGCGCCAAAGGCTGAAGCAGTTTGTCCAAAAGTTCCACCAATGACATCCATATTTTGACCCATGGCATAAAGTCCGCCTGATAATGAAAGGAAAGTGTACTTAAAAATCCAAGCCATTACACAAGTGTAACCTATGGCTAGGGCAAGTGAACCAACTACTGGTATAAGTCCAATTATTTCTCCAAGCTTTCTATTATTCCATCTTAGTTCTGTGCATTTTCCAAAGGCACCAACGGGACCAGCTTCTGCAGATCTTCCCAGTGCCATTTCAGAAATTACTCCAGTGGAGCCTATAAGAGTTACAAATATAAAGTAAGGAATTAGAAAAGTCATCCCACCGTAAGTAGACACCATTATAGGAAATCTCCAAATATTACCCATACCAACTGCAGAGCCTATACAAGCAAGTATAAAACCCCATTTACTTTTAAAACCATCACGAGCTTTTAAGTTATTATCCATAGTCATTCTCCTTAATAGGCTAGCCCCTCTTGCAAGGGGTTTTTTTAATCTTAAATTAAAAATTTAAAACTTATTTTTCATCTTCAGAAGGTTCATAAGTTTCAAGGAAGGCGTGGAAGTGACGCATTGGAAGGTTCTTGCCCTTGACTATTCTAATATCAGGAATAGTAGCGCGGTCTTCGTAAAGAGCCTTTACAGCTGCAATTACATAATCCATGTGTTCCTTTGAAAGTTGACTTCTGTTTACTGCAAAACGAACTACATTGGCTACTTCAGCTTGTTGTTCTGGAGTCTTTAGGTCATATTCCATTGAATAGTTGCCTAGTTCTGCAGTTCTAATTCCATAACGTCTAATTAATTCAACAGAGAAACCTTGACCAGCAAAAGTTTCTGGTCCTCTCTTGTTGTCGAAAAATTCGTCCATGTTGATGTAAACACCATGACCACCAGCAGGAAGTACAACGCCCTTTACGCCAGCCTTGTAGAAGCCTTGTGCAAGGTATTCACATTGTTTAACACGGGCATCAAGATAATCAAACTTAGCTGCTTCATAAAGTCCAGCAGCAAGTGCCATAATATCTCTACCACTCATTCCACCGTAGGAGTCATTGCCGTAAGAAGAAATTTGTTTAACCTTTAAAAGAATTCCTACATCAGTTTTAACTGAGCCGTCTTCGTTAAAGTCAGAGAACTTCTTCCAGAATAAGCCCTTATCTCTAAAGGCAAGAACGCCACCCATGTTTGCGTGTCCGTCTTTTTTAAGAGATGCAGTAAAACCGTCGCAATAAGAGAACATTTCCTTTGCAATTTCTGGGATTGATTTGTCAGCATAGCCATCTTCATTAACTTTTATGAAGTAAGCATTTTCTGCCCATCTTGCAGCATCAAACATGTAAGGAATTTCGTATTTGTGAGCAATTCTTGAACATTCTCTCATGTTTGCCATAGAAACTGGTTGACCACAAACTGTGTTGTTAGTAATAGTTGTATAAATTAGAGGAACATTTTCAGGTCCTAATTTTTCAATTAATTCTTCCAACTTTTCTGTGTCCATGTTGCCCTTAAATGGATTCTTTTCATAGTGACCATTTTCAGGAACTTCCCACAAAAGTTCTTTATTGTATAAGTTTCTTGGGATAGAGCCCATTTGCTTGATGTTTCCTTCAGTTGTGTCAAAGTGTCCATTAGAAGGAATTGTGTAAGTCTTTCCAGGTTCTCTTCCATTTAAAATATTTCTTACAAGTTCAAATAAAACTGATTCTGCTGCACGGCCTTGTTGGATTATAAAAGTATTAGGTCTTTCCATTTGAGCAGAGCCACCGTTAAATAGTCCACCTTCATATTCGCAAAGGTAAACTTCGTTCATCATTTTTTCAACATCAGTGCAGTCAGTTCTTACAAGGTCAATAATTCTCTTTTGATCGTCGCCTCTTTCGAAGACATCTCTAAAGGTATCTAAGAGAACATAGTAGCCCTTGTTTCTTCCATAAGATTCATCACCCAAAAACATTGCAGACCATTGAACATCTGTCATGGCAGTAGTTCCTGAGTCAGATAACATATCGATAGTTAACATTCCTGCAGGGAAAGCAAATTCATTGTAGTGAGTAGCCTTTAGGGCTCTTTCTCTTTGTTCCACAGTTACATTTGGAATATTCTTTGTAACATAAGTGTAGGAATGTGGTGTAGGTACATCTAATTGATACTTTTTCATAAAAAACCTCCATATAAAAATAAAAAAAGTTATAGAGGAACCCCGGTCATCGACAAAAGTCGACTAGCGGACAGTATCCTATAGAGAACCCCGGTTATCAAAATTTTAAAAATTTCTTTCTTGATGAGCGGTCAGAACTCCAAGATAATATGTATTATCTAAGAAATAGTTTACATTACCAATTTATCAAAGTCAATAATAGAAGTTTTCCAATAAATAAATTTTTAAGGGAAAAAGTCTTTGGTATTTTTAATTTTCCAATAAAAAAATCTCCAATAAAGGAGATCTTTTCGTCTTTATTTATTTTTCAACTGAAGCTGAGTAATTTTTTTCTATAGAGTCGTCAAGCATTTTTGTAAATTCTTCGTCTGTTTGATTTACATTTAGTCCTTCAGTTAAGGCTCTTGAGTAAGATGCAATTACGCCCCTATTTTTTTTAAGTTTTTCGTTGGCTTCTTCTCTTGAGTAGCCGCCAGAAAGTGCAACAACTCGAACTGTTTGGTCAAAGTCGTAAAGGTCTTCGTAAAGATTTTCTTTTTCAGGAAGAGTGAGCTTAAACATTACATAATTTTCCTTGCCAAGTTTTTTTAGTCCTTCAATTAAATATTTTTTAAGGACTTCTTCGATTTCAGCCTTGTCCTTTGCGTGGATGTCAACTTCTGGCTCTATAATAGGAACAAAGCCAGCCTCAGAAATTTTTACTGCGTAGTCAAATTGTTGATCTACAACTTTTTTAATTGATTCTTCATTTAATTCCTTTACAACAGAACGCATCTTTGTGCCGAAAATATTTCTTTCCTTGGCATTTTCAAGAAGTTCGTCAAGATGTTTGAAAGGCTTCATAAGTTGAGCACCGTCTTTTTCGACGTCAAGACCTTCGTCAATTTTTAGGATTGGAACTATGCCCTTTTCTTCCCAAAGGTAGTCGCCAGTGTACTTGTCGCCAACTTTTGAATTCATTGTAACCTTAAATAAAATTGCAGCCAAAATTCTATCAGATGTGAAAGCTTCATTTGTTATAATTCTCTTTCTCATTTCGTGAACGAGCTTAAACATTTCTTCATCGTTGGAATACTTGTCTTCTGTAACCCCATAATTTAAAAGTGCCTTAGGTGTTGAGCCACCTGATTGGTCAAGGGCAGCTATAAAGCCTTTGCCATTTTTCATTCTATCAAATTGTTCTCTATTCATTTTTACCTCCAAAGTCTAGACTTCTAATTACTTCTAATTATATAATAAGTAGACATAGTTGACAAATGACAAAATTTTGAGGTGAATATGAATTATTACGCAGTTAGAGTTGGGAGAAATCCTGGCATATATAAAACTTGGGACGAATGTAAAAAAGAGACCATGGGATTTAAGGGAGCAAGCTTTAAAAAATTTTCTAGCTTAAAAGATGCAGAGGCCTTTATGAATGAAGTTGAAGAAGAAAAAAAGGACCAGGCAGAAAAAGATGAACTCATAGTTTATGTTGACGGTTCTTATAGAAATTCTGATAAGAGTCACTCCTATGGGGTATATATGTACAATGATGAGGAGGAATATTCTTTTTCCAAGAGATTTTTTAAGGATTCAGACATGAGAAATGTTTCTGGAGAAATTAAGGGCGCCATGAAGGCTATGGAATATGCAGAATCTATTGGAAAGAGAAAAATATATCTTCATTACGATTACGAAGGCATAAGGTCATGGGCTCTAGGATTTTGGAAGACAAATAAAGAGGGAACTATTGCCTATAAAAAGTTTTACGACGACATAAAGGATAAACTTCAAGTCAAATTTATAAAAGTTGAAGCACATACTGGCGTCAAATATAACGAACTTGTAGACAAGCTTGCAAAGGAGGCAAAATGAGAAAATCTTGGGACGAATATTTTATGGAAATTACTGAAATGGTGGCGACGAGATCTACTTGTGATCGTGCCTTTGTGGGCTGCGTTTTAGTAAATTCTGACAACAGAATTATTTCTACTGGCTATAATGGTTCAGTTACAGGAAACCCTCACTGCGACGAAGTTGGTCACACAATGCGTGACGGACACTGCATAGCAACTATTCACGCAGAAATGAATGCCCTCCTTTACTGTGCAAAGGAAGGGATTTCTGTAAAAGGGGCCAAGGCCTATGTAACACATTTTCCTTGTCTTAACTGCACAAAGGCACTTATACAAGCAGGAATAGGAGCCATTTATTATCACGAAGCCTATAGGGTTGACGATTATGCAATGGAGTTAATCGAGAAGAATAATATTATTTTAAAACAGATTTAGGAGGTAAAAGATGAAAGGATTTATGCAAGAATTTAAGGAATTTATTGCCAAGGGAAATGTCATGGACATGGCCGTTGGTGTCATCATAGGTGGAGCTTTTGGTAAAATCGTTTCAAGCCTTGTGGAAAATATTTTAATGCCACTTATTGGTATAATTCTTGGCGGAGTAAACTTCTCAGATTTAAGTGTAACTGTTGGCACAGCTGAAGTTAAATACGGTGTATTTTTGCAATCTGTTTTTGACTTTTTAATTATTGCCTTTGTAATTTTTGTTATGATTAAACAAATTTCAAAGGTTACTGACAAATTTAAAAAAGAAGAAGAACCAGCGCCTACAGAAAAGGTGTGTCCTTTCTGCAAGTCAACTATTGCAATTGATGCAACTAGATGTCCGCACTGCACATCTGAACTTGGAAGTGTAAAATGAAAAAGTGGGCTTTAGTCCTTGAAGGTGGTGGAGCAAAGGGCGCTTACCAAGTGGGCGCCTATTTTGCCCTCATGGAAATGGGCTTTAATTTTTCAAAAATTGTTGGGACAAGCATTGGCGCTTTTAATGGTGCCATGTTTTCTCAAGGTGACGCCTATGAATGTTTTAAAGCTTGGAAGAGTTTAGATTTTTCATCTTTTGTAAATGAAATGGAAGAAATTGATAATAATGACGATTATGACTTGTTAGACAAGATAAGTCAATTGCTAAGGGATCGCAATATAAAAATTCCTGAGATAAAGAAATCCCCAGACCCACTATTTAGGTTAGTTGATGAATATATTGATGAAGAAAAAATAAGAAAGTCTGATGTTGATTTCGGTCTATGTACTGTCAACATCTCTGATTTTAAAGTTGAGAAATTATTTAAAGATGATATTGAAGAGGGACTTTTAAAGGATTATATTATCGCATCTTGTTACTTGCCTGTATTTAAATTGAAGCCCCTTCACGGAAAGTATTATTTAGATGGTGGCTTTGCCTCACAATTGCCAGTGGACATGGTTGACCAGACAGGCAGGGACGCTGTAGTTATAAGACTTCACAACACTCCACCTAAAACTGAAATAAAGGCAAAATATATAATAAAGCCAAATAAGAAGCTTGGTTCAAGCATGGATTTTAACAAAGAAAAGGCTGACGAACTCATAAAAACTGGTTACTTTGACGCCTTTAGAGAAGTTAAAGGATTAAGGGGGGAAGATTATTATATACATCCAGTGGAAGAAGAGGAAAGCTTAAAATATATTTACAGAATTTTAAAAGACAAGTTTGAAAATTCTGAAAATGAACTTGTGAGAAAAGTATTTGAGGAGCATGTTCCAAAGATTGCAGAGGAATTAGAATTGCCAGAAAATTTTGGATATGACGAGCTTCTTTACAAACTACTTGAAAAAGAAGCAGAAAAAAAGAAAATTGACAGATTTAAAATTTATACAGTTGATGAACTTATGAGGGAAATAAAAAATGGATTTTAATGCTGATTTTGACTTAATGAAAATTAAAGCTAAACTTCAGAAAAAAAGTCCCTTACCTGTTGATGTGAAAAATAGATTTTCTGTCATGATTCCTCTAATAAAGAGAAAGGGAGAAATTCATCTTTTGTTTGAAAAAAGAGCTCTTACTCTTAGAAATCAACCAGGAGAGATTTCCTTTCCTGGAGGCAGAATAGAGAAAAATGAGAGCCCCTGGGATGCTGCTATTAGAGAAACTTGCGAGGAGCTATTAATAGAAGAAAAAGATTTAGAAATCTATTCTGAAGGAGATTTTTTGGTAAATCCCTATGCTGCAATTATCTACAGCTTTATTGGCGAGATAAAAAAAGATTTTTTTGAAATCACTCCCTCAAAGGCAGAAGTTGAAAGTATTTTTACAGTGCCCCTAAAGTTTTTTATGGAAACTGAGCCAAAAGCCTATAGCATAAATTTAAAGGTAAATAGGAGTGATGACTTTCCCTACCACTTGATTCCCAATGGCAAAAACTACAAGTTCAAAAGGGGAAGGGAAGAAGTTTTATTTTACCAGTATAAGGGCGAAATTATCTGGGGCTTTACTGCAAAAATGGCGAGAAGATTTATAGAAAGGATAAGCCTTTAGACTTAAGTAAATTTTGTACAAATAATATTCAAAAATTTCACAAAGCACAACAAAAGGAAAAAAATTTTCACGAAAAATGAAAAATTTAATGATTTTTTATAAAAAAAGGACAAAAAAGTAAATAAAAAATTGTAACACAAATGTAATAATTTTTTTAAAGCTCTAAATTTCAAGGTTTAGAGCTATTTTAATTTTATATACAAAAATGATACATTTAATAAAATTTTTAAAATGGCTAAATAACTGGATTTGTGGCAAGAATTACAAATTAGTTACAAAAAATTGACAAATTAAGTTTTTTCTATTATACTTTTATGAGGTTAGAAGAGGTTACAAAATCGTAACAAAATTTACAACTTTGTAACGTTATGGAGGTTATATATTGAATAGAAAAAACATTTTTAAAAATGCGAAATTTATTTTAATCGTCCTAGCGCTTGTGTCTGTACTTACAATGGGTTTTAGCACAGCTTTGGGAAATGATGTTGAATTAAATATTAATGGTAAGACAAAGACAGTTTTTACATATGAAAAGACTGTAGGCGACTTCTTGAAAAAAGAAGGCATCGTACTTAAAAACAAGGATCTTGTAAGTCCAAGCCTTGATGAAAAAATTAAAACGGATATGAAAATTACTATTTCTTCTCCTAAATCTTATCACATTAAGGATGGAAATAAGACAATAATTGCTGAAGCAAGTGGCTATACAGTTGCTGATGTGCTTGAAAATTTAAATATCAAGTTAAATAAACTTGATAGAGTTTCTCTTTCTCTTGATGAAATTGCAAAAGAGGGAATGGAAATTAAAATTGATAGAGTTGTTGTAGAAAATATTGAAAACAAAATTGAAATTCCTTTTGAAACAGAAAGTCGTGAAAACAAAGACATGTTTGAGGGAGATAAAAATGTAATCACTAAGGGCGAAGTTGGACAAAAGACTGAAAGCCTAAAGAACACTTATGTAAATGGAGTTCTTGAAACAACTGAAGTTATAAAAAGTGAAATTACTAAGGATCCAGTTAAAGAAGTTGTAGAAGTTGGAACGAAAAAGGCTGCAGCAGCACCTAATGGGAAAAATGCAAAAAGAGTTATTGTAATGCAAGCTACTGCATATGATCCAAGTGCTGGTTCAAAAACTGCCATGGGAACTCGTGCAAGAGTTGGGGCAGTTGCAGTTGACCCTAGAGTAATTCAACTTGGTTCAAAACTTTACATTGAATCAATGGATGGTTTCGCAAGCTACGGATATGCAACAGCAGAAGATACTGGCGGAGCTATTAAGGGAAATAGAATTGATTTATTTTATAATTCAAATGCTGAAGCCAATAGATTTGGCAGAAGAAATGTAAAAGTTTATGTATTAGATTAATAAGAGTCCTGGCAACAGGACTTTTTTATTGCAAAAATTTTTTACTAGATTTACTAGATAGCTTAGATAATTTTTTAGATTTTTTAAAATAGAAATCTAAAATTAAAAAGAAAATCTAAGAAAAAATAAAATTTAAAAAAATAAAGACTTCATCATTTAAAAGAACCTTTATTTACTTTATAATATATATGAGGATGATTTTATGAAATTAATTGAGCATGAACTCGTCGATAGATATATATATTATTTGCAAAGATACATCCCCTATGATAAACAAAAAATTGCAAGGGATGATTTTTTAGAAATTTTAAAAGATAGACTTCCAGAAATTTATACGGAAGATGATATAAAAAAAGAATTAAATAAAATGGGCAATCCCTACGAATTTGCAGGTGCTTATTCTGAAGCTGGCAAGTTTCTTTTAAGTGGGAAAAATTATGAAATTTTTGTCATTTTTTTAAAGCTGCTTTCTATTTCAGCTGCAATTGGAGTATTTTTATTTATTTTCAATTACTTCAACAGATTTATAAGCGCAAATTTATTTGACTTACTAAAGACCATAGTCATTAGTATTTTTGTCTTGAGCCTACTTCCATCATGGATTTGTGAAAAAATTAAGACTACAAAGATTTTAAAAGCACTTACTGAAGATTGGGACATAGATAATTTGTATGAGCCTAAGGATCTTAAAATTGAAAAATATGAAATTGGACTTCTTATATTAAATTTTTCAATGTTTTTTATGCTACAAATTTATATAATTACATCTAGCATAGATATTTCCATGGTGACTTACACTTTTATTATGTTTTTATTTTTTATTAATGCTTTAAGGGCAAATATTAAACTTTCTGAAAATACCCTTGTCTCAAAAGTTATGTATCTGGAATATTTTGTGGATATTTTTACAATAATTAGTTTTATAACTATGACTAATTATTTTATACCAAAGGTATTTATCATTAAGATAATAATGCTTTCAAGCTGCCTTAATTTAATTTTAAATACTTATAATATTTCTAAGAGCAAAAATATTTTATTATCGCGAAAAAAGAGAAAGAAAAATAAATATAAGAGAAGAAACAAAAAAGACAGAGAAAACTTTTAAAGTCTCCCTGTCTTTTTTATTTTAATTTAAAATTTATGCTAGATTTTCCTTTAAATACTTAATAATATCTAGTGATTCGTAAAGTGGTTTTTCGCCAATGAATAGACATGGCACTTGTTTTTTGCCACCCTTTTCAATTAAATATTCACGAGCTTCTTTGTCTTCGTCAATATTTTTTATTTCTACAGACTCAATGCCCTTTTCTTCCATGAAAGATTCAACTTTTTTACAAAATGGGCAAGTAGTTCCTACATATAGTGTTAATTTTTCCATAATATCCCTCCAAAATAGATTTACCCAATTAATGGCAAAGAAAACAAGAGCAGTATTTAAAAGAAGGGCATTTTTTGATATAATAACATAGATTCGAGGTGATATTGTGGGATTTTTTGACAGTCTCGATGGCAATGTAAATGAAATTATGGAAAATTTAAATTATTTAAAGAAAAAAATTGTAAGTGAATCACAAGAAATTAAGAAGACGGCAAGATTAAAGTACGAAATTTTAAATGAAGAGAGAAAATTATCTGAACTTTTTGAAGCTCTTGGTCGTCATGAATATAATATTTTAAAGGAAATAAAGTCAGATCTCGATGTTGATGAGACTTTAAGAGAAATTGAAAGGCACAAGGCTAGACTTTCTTCCCTAAAAATGGGTCTTGATTCAATTGATAGTTCTGGAACTATTTTTAAAAGTGATTCTAAAAAAGATTTAGACAAAAATTTTCAAAAAAGTAATTTTTCTGGACTTTATGTGGAAAAAGATTTTTACAAAGAAAATAATTTAGACAAAGATGAAGGCTCCATAATTTTTATAGAAGAAGATGAAGATGAAAATAGATAAAAAATTTATTGATATAGATGGAATTAAAACTGCATATATAAAGAGAGAGGGCGGCGAAAAAACTGCTGTAATTCTTCATGGTTGGGGCGCATATATTGAATCAATTATGCCGATTTTTAATGCCATACCAGAATCTTACACAGTTTATGCCTATGATGCACCAGGCTTTGGAGATTCTGAAAATCCAAAAGAAGTCATGGGGACCTATGATTATTATGAATTTCTCTTAAAATTTTTAGAGAAATTTAATATAAAGAAGGCGACTTTTCTTGGCCACTCCTTTGGTGGTAAGACTCTTACTATTTTGGGAGCGAGAAATAAGGATTTAATAGATAAACTTGTAATAATTGATGCATCTGGAGTTCTTCCCAAGAGAAAACTTTCTTATTACACTAAAGTATATTCCTTTAAGGCGGCAAAAAAATTATATATGTTAACTCATGGCAATAATGAGAAAGCCATGGAAAAGTTTTACAAAAATCGCGGCTCTGATGATTACCAGGCAGCAGATGGAATTATGAGAAAATGCTTTGTAAAAGTTGTAAATGAATCTACAAGAGATGAGTTTAAGAATATTGATGCAGAAACTCTTCTTATTTGGGGCGATAAAGACGAAGCAACACCACTTTATATGGGAAAAATTTTTGAGGAAGAGATAAAAAATTCTGGACTTGTTGTCTTAGAAGATGCTGGTCACTATTCTTATCTTGACAAATTTCCTCAGTTTAGTGCAGTTATTAATTCATTTTTAGATTAGGAGATTTTAATGGAATATTTTTTAGAGAGATTACCAATTTACTTAATAGATTTTGTAGTGATTTGCCTAGCACTGTATTATTCTCTAATTAGAAGCAATTTTCCAATTCACATGCTTCAATTAGAGGGCTATGACAATGATGAATACAAAATATTTTTAAAAGACAACAAGGAAAAGATGAATAAATTAGTCTATAAGCTTGAGAAAAATCAAAAAACTCCCATAGTTTGGACTGATAGGGCAAAAAGACTTTTAAAAAAACACAAGCTTGTAAATTACATTTTCTTTGTGCTTGTAGTTGTAATTTCACTAGTCTTATTTGACTTAACAAAATCCTATGTGATTTCAGTTATTTCAACACTTGTACTTTCATTTTTAATTTATTTTTTCCAATACAGACTTTTGATTTTAACAAATAAGTGGGCAAAACCTACTGAAGATAAAATCAACATGGGCTTTTATACTTCTGCCCAAGAAAAAATAAAGAAATTTAAAAAAGAAAATGACTTAAAGGTCCTTGGCATAACAGGATCCTTTGGTAAAACTTCTGTAAAATTCATATCAGATACGATTTTATCTGAGGGACTAAGGGTTAAAAACACGCCATCTTCCTTTAATACACCTATGGGACTTTCAAAAATTATAAATAACGAACTTGAAAGTGACAGAGAAGTTTTTATTGCAGAACTTGGAGCCAAAGTGCCAGGAGAAATTCACGAAGTAGCACAGCTTGTCCAACCAGACATTGGAATAATTACAGCTATTGGACCAACTCACATGCATCTCTTTAAGACAATAGAAAATATTCAAAAGACTAAGTATGAGTTAATTGAAGATCTGCCAGAAGATGGAATTGCAATTTTTAATTACGACAACGATTATGTAAAACCTCTTGCAGATAAGACTAAAAAGAAAACTTATAGATATGGCACAAAGGATTTTGACAAGCTAGATGTCTATGCTGACGAAATAGAAGTAAATGAAGAAGGGTCAAAATTTATGCTGCACATAAAGGGAGTAGGCGAAATAAAATGCGAGACAAGGCTTCTTGGTCTTCACAATATTTCAAACCTACTGGCAGCAGCAACAGCGGCTCATGTACTTGGACTTAGCCTTGAAGAAATTCAAAGGGGCATAAAAAAAGTTGAGCCAGTGGAACACAGACTTTCACTTATACCATCAAGTAATGGCACAATAATAATTGACGATGCCTTTAATTCAAATCCAGTTGGCTTTAGGGCAGCTCTTGATGTTTTAAGAGAATTTAAAGACCACAGAAAAATTATTATTACACCAGGCATGGTTGAACTTGGCGCCATGGAAGAAGAGGAAAATAGAAAAATAGGCGAAGTCATGGCAGATGTAATAGATTTTCCAATTTTAGTTGGCAAAAAGAGGACTATGCCAATTTATGAAGGTTTAAAAAATAAAAGTTTTAATGAAGATAATATTTATAGAGTCTCTTCGCTAGCAGAAGCTACTGAAGTGCTTGCAAAAATTTCTGTGCCGGGAGATGTCGTTCTCTTTGAAAATGACCTACCTGACAACTACAATGAGGAGTGAAAAAATGGAAAATATAGGAGTAATCTTCGGAGGAAGATCCGTTGAACACGAAGTTTCTGTAATCACAGGAATGCAAATTATTGAAAATATGGATAAGACAAAGTATAATCCTATTCCAATTTATATTACAAAGAGCGGCAAATTCTTATCTGGCGAAAGTTTAAAAAATTTTAAAGCTTATAAAAATCAAGATTTTCATGATGGAGTTGAAGTTTTCTTTAAGCCAATTCACGGAGACAAAAATCTTTACTGCATAAGACACAATGAAAAGAAATTATTTAAGCCAGAATATGATTCTGTTGAAGTTTTTGAAAAAATCGACGCAATATTTTTTGCCCTTCATGGAACTTTTGGCGAAGATGGATGTACTCAAGGTCTTTTTGAACTTATGGGCATGCCTTACACTGGCTGTGGCGTAATGTCTGCTGCTGTTGGTATGGATAAAGTCATCATGAGGAAAGTTTTTGAATCAGAAAATATTCCAATGACAAAATATAAGTATTTTTACAAAGATGAGCTTAAAAATTTACAAAATGTTGTTGAAAAGTGCAAGGATTTGAAATATCCTCTATTTGTAAAGCCAGCAAATTTAGGTTCCTCTATTGGAATTTCAAGAGTAGAAAATGCCCTTGACCTTTCAAAGGCACTTGAAGTTGCATCACATTTTGATAGAAAAATAATCGTGGAAGAAGCAGTGGTAAATCCTAGGGAAATTAATGTTGCAGTCCTTGGTTATGAAAATGACCTTGAAGTTTCTGCAGCTGAAGAACCTCTTGGCTTTAAAGATCTTTTAAAATACGAAGACAAATATGTTTCTGGCTCTAAGGGAGCAAAATCTTCACAAAAACACCAAAATAAAAAACTTCCAGCAGAACTAAAACCAGAACTTGAAAAGGAAATTAAAGACCTTGCCAAGAAAAGTTTTTCTGCAATTGACGGAGCAGGTGTTGCAAGAATTGACTTTTTAGTTGATGGCGACGTGGCCTATGTCAATGAAATAAACACCCTTCCTGGTTCTATTGCCTTTTACCTCTATGAAGTTAATGGTCTAAAGATAAAGGATTTAATTTCAAAATTAATTGAACTAGGTAAACTTAGATACAGCGAAAGATCAGAAAACAGCTATTCCATCGATTCAAATTTATTTAATATGACAAGTTATGGAGCAAAGATTTAATGATTAAAGAAAAGATTTTAGAAATTATCGAAAAGACAACACCAAGGTCAAGAGAGGAACTCCTTAAATTTTTTAAAATTAAAAATAAAGAAAAGAAGCAGTTTTTAAAAATAATTGAAGAACTTGAAAGTGAAGGACTTATTTTTGAAGACAGCAGAAAAAAATATAGATTTGTTGATAATGAAAAATTCTTTTATGGAAAACTTCAAACAAATGCCAAGGGTTTTGGATTTTTGATAAGTAAAAATCTTGACGAAGACATTTATATATCAAAAAATAATTTAAACTTCGCACTAAATGGCGATGAAGTCATTGTGAGAAGGTACAAAGATTCCTTTGGCGATAAACCAGAGGGAAAGGTCCTTGCCATTGTAAAAAGAGTGAACACAAAATTTGTTGGAGTCTTTCAAAATAAGAGAGATTTTGGTTTTGTAATCACTGATGAAAGCAAAATGGCAATGGATATTTACATTCCAAAGAAAAAAATAAATGGGGCAAGAAATGGTCAAAAGGTTGTTGTAAAAATTGAAAAATGGCCAGAGGCAAATAAAAAACCTGAAGGGCGAATTGTAGAAATTTTAGGTTATCCCGATGACCCTCATGTTGACATAATGTCTGTTGCAGCATCCCTTGATCTTCCTATGGAATTTAATAAGGCAGCTCTATCTGAAGCAAAAAGCCTGCCACAAGAAGTTTCTCCTGATGAAATAAAGGGAAGACGTGATTTTAGAGATCTTCTAACTTTTACAATTGATGGTGCAGATTCAAAGGACTTTGATGATGCCATTTCCCTTGAAATTTCTAAAAATGGATCTTATATTTTGGGAGTTCACATTGCCGATGTGGCTCATTATGTTGAAGAACTTGGTGCCCTTGATGAAGAGGCCTTTAAGAGGGGCAACTCAGTTTATTTATTAAATAAAGTAATACCAATGTTACCCTTTGAACTTTCTAATGGGATTTGCTCCCTTAACGAGGGCGTAGATAGGTTAACTCTTTCTGTCATTGTAGAAATTGACAAAGAGGGAAATGTAAAAAAATATGACATCTGCGAATCTGTAATAAATTCAAATAAAAGACTTGTTTATGAAAATGTGTCTGACTATTTGGAAAAAAATATAGTTCATGAATCCCTAGTGGGATTAGAAAAAACTCTAGACAAAATGTTTGAGCTTTCAAAAATTTTACAAAAGAAGAGAGAAGAAGGCGGCGCCATTGACTTTGACATACCAGAAGTCATTATAGAAGTTGATGAGAAAGGTTGGCCACAAAATATTCACAAGAGAGACAGAAGAACAGCCAATAAACTAATTGAAGACTTTATGTTAATGGCAAATGTCTGCGTGGCTAAAGAATATTATTTTAAACACATTCCATTTTTATATAGAATTCACGAAAGACCTAAGGAAGAAAAAATTTCAGAACTTAATTCTTACCTTAGACCTTTAGGTTACATGATAAACTTTGATGAAAAAGTTGAGCCTAAGGATGTGCAAAAGGTTCTTGAAAAGGCAAAGGGATCTAAGGAAGAAATGTTTATTTCAACTATGACCCTTCGCTCTATGACTAAGGCAAGATATTCTGAAATAAATGACATTCACTTTGGTCTGGCCTTTGATTACTATTCACACTTCACATCTCCTATAAGAAGATATGCTGATTTAACAATTCACAGAATTATAAAAAAACATCTAAAGGGAAAACTTTCTGGGGGCATAATAAAAAATTTAAAGGTAATTTTGCCAGAAATTGCAGAGCAAGTTTCTAGGACAGAAAAAATTGCTCAAGATGCAGAAAGACAAGTTGAAGATATTAAAATGGCAGAGTATATGTCTGAACGTCTTGGCGAAAGATATGATGGTAGAGTTTCTAGCATCACAAATTTTGGAATTTTTGTTGAGCTAGATAATTTAATTGAAGGTCTTGTTAGCTACAGATCTATGGATGGTTATTACGAATTTGACTTGGACCACTACAAGGCTGTTGACTATGATACAAAAAATGAATTTCACATTGGCGACGAAGTTAGAATTGAAGTTGTAAATGTGGACTTAAATATGGGGAACATTGATTTTAAATTAGTAGGTGATGAAGATGAGTAAAGAAAAAGATAATGCAATAGCCAATAATAAAAAGGCAAGCCATCTTTATTTTATCGAAGACACTTATGAAGCTGGCATTGAACTTTTTGGCACTGAAGTTAAATCAATTAGAGCAGGTCAGGTAAATATAAAAGATTCCTACTGCGACATAAATAAGGGCGAGATTTTTGTCTATGGCATGCACATTTCTCCCTACGAACAGGGAAATATTTATAATGTAGACCCTATGAGAAAGAGAAAACTCTTGATGCACAAAAGTGAAATTCTTCGCTTGGAAAAAGTTAAAACTCAAGATGGCTACACAATTATCCCCTTAAAAGTTTATTTATCTCGTGGAAAGGTAAAAGTCTTAATTGCCAAGGCAAAGGGTAAAAAACTTTGGGACAAGAGAGAGACAATTAAGAAAAAAGAAGTAGATAAGAAACTAAGACAAGCACTCAAATACTGAGTGCTTGTTTTTTATAAAAATTTATTTTAATTTTAATTTTTTGTTTTCTTTATAATATTGAAAACATTCAAAGATGATAAATACAAATGGAATTATAAAAAATAAATAATTGTCATTTTGAGAATAAGCGATATCACCTGATGCACCTATTGCATCTATGACATTAAATGAAATTAAAATGAGATAAAAATCATGTCCTATTATAGACTTTTTTATTAAAATTACTCCCACTATGTTAAATGTAAGTAAGCTTATGAAATAATTAAGAGTATGATTTTTTCCGTCAAATTCGTTAAAAACTATGTGACTTCTGCTTGCATAAGATACTTTAAAAAGTAGATAAAGTATTATAAAGATAGATAGGTATTTTAAAAATTTTTTGCTTTTGTCTTTCACATAAATCACTCCTAATATAGAATTACATCTTATATCATCTCTTTATAATATAATTATATAAAATAAAATAATCTTTTACAATAAAAGAGAGAAATTTGTAAATGAAAGGGAAAATTAGATTCATCTAAAAATTTTAAATCTACTAGTAATTGATTAAAAGAAATTTTATTTTTGGTATAATAAAGCCAGGTGATTATATGTCTTTTATCGAAGTTAAAAATCTTTCCAAGGTCTATAACATTGGCGAGAGAACAGTAATGGCAAATGATAAATTAAATTTTGAAATAGAAAAAAATGAATTTGCAATAATTCTTGGAGCATCTGGTGCTGGCAAGTCCACTTTTTTAAATATTTTAGGAGGTCTCGACAGCCCTTCAAGTGGTGAGCTTTTAGTTAATGGCAAAAATATTGCCCTCTATAATGAAAAAGATCTTACAGCATACAGAAGAAATGACATGGGTTTTGTCTTTCAATTTTACAACCTCATTCCAAATTTAACGGCTCTAGAAAATGTAGAGCTTGCAACGCAAATTGTAAAAAATGCAAAGAATCCAGAGGAAGTTTTAAAATCTGTGGGACTTGGCGAGAGAATGGATAATTTTCCATCACAACTTTCTGGTGGCGAACAACAAAGGGTTTCTATTGCTCGAGCAATTGCAAAAAATCCAAAGCTTCTCCTTTGCGATGAGCCAACGGGAGCTCTTGATTATCACACAGGAAAGCAAATTTTAAAACTCTTGCAAGATTTAACTAGAAATACGGACACTACAGTGGTTTTAATTACTCACAATTCTGCAATAAAGGATTCAGCAGATAGACTTATTGAAATTTCTGATGCTAAAGTTAAAGATGTTATTATAAATAAAAATCCAAGGGATATTATGGAAATAGAATGGTAGGTGCAGAGTGAAATCTGGCGACAAAGATAATTTTAGGGAGATAAAAAATTCTCTTCCTAGATTTATCTCAATTATGATTATTGTCTTTCTTGGTGTTTTTGTCTTAATTGGTCTAATTTCTACAGGCAAAATTATGAGAAACACCATTGACGACAAGATAAAAAAATTAAATCAAGAGGACCTAAAAATTTCTGTGCCCATTGGTCTTGAAGATGAGGATAAAAAAATTATTGAGGGCGAAGATGACATCTCTGAGCTTGAATACGGCTATGACAAGGATGTTTTCTTGGAGGGAGACTCAATTGTCATAAAAGTTCTTAACATGCCCTATGAAATTTCTAAACCTGAAATTGTTGAAGGGCGAAATATAAAATCATCGGACGAAATTGTTCTTGATGCAAGAATGAAAAGAGATGGCAAAAAAATTGGCGACATCATTTCCTTTAAAGAGGATAACGACGACGATGATGACAATGACCTAAAGAGACTTTCCTACAAGGTGGTTGGCTTTGCCAATTCTCTTGACTTTATCCAAGACAAAAATAACACATATTCTGAAAGAGGCTATGGAAAAATTTCTTACTTTGCCTATATTGACGATGGGAATTTTTCTGGAGAACCGACTCTTGCCAAAATTAAATTCTTAGGAACAGAAGGACTTATGACTTCTGACAAAGAATATGTGGACTACATGGATAAAAAGACTCGCAGCCTAAAAATCGATTTAAAAAGTCGCCCCAAAGAGAGACTTGCTTCTATCCAAAATGAAATTTCTGGAAAAATAGTTGATGCTGAAGATAAAATTACTGATGCAGAAGGTAAGCTAACTGACGCTAAGGATAAACTTGTAAAAGGAAGAAAGGATTTAAACAAGGGCAAAAAGGACTACAAAGAAGGCATAGACAAGTACAATAAAGAAAAAAGTGATGCAGAGTCTGAAATTTCAAAAAATAGAGACAAACTTTACAAGGCATCTGTGGAAATTGACCATGGCGAAAGAGAACTTGTAGATGGCTACGATAAGTTAAGAGAAGGCAAGAAAAAACTAGAAGATGCAAAAAATGAATTAAATTCTGGAAGAAAAAAATTAAGTGAAGGTAAGGAAAAATACCAAAAGGGACTTGGCGAGACTGAAGCTTCAGAAAAGGCACTAAAAGAGGGAGAAGATAAACTCCTTGAAGGCAGAAAAAAACTAGATGATGGCTGGCAAAAAATTGAAGATTCAAGAAAAAAACTTTCTGTTGGCATGAAAAAATATGAGGAAGGCGAAAGAGAATACGACAGCGGAAAAGCTCAGCTTGAAGCTGGAAAAGAAAAGCTTGTAAGTGAAATGGGTGCATCATCCTATGAAGATGCAGTTAAAAAAATTTATGCCCTTGATGAAATTCTTGGCACAGCAGGAGAAATTTTTAATAAACTTCCAAGTATAGAAAGTGAAATTGCAAATACAAAATCACAAATAGACCAAGTTGATGGGGGAATTGCTCAAGTTGATGCTGAAATTGCAAGCACAAATTCTGCTCTTAAGGACCCAAATTTATCAGATGAAGATAAGGTAAAACTTGCAGCTAAACTTCAAGGCTTAGAGGCAAAAAAGGCTGAACTTCAAAAAAATAAGGAAGGCTTAAATAAAAAATTAGAATTTTTAAATAATTCTAAGGCTGAAATTGATAAAGCCATTGCTGAAATTAATAAAGAAGTGCCTGGCGGCATCACTGGAAATTTAGAGGATTTAAAAGCTAAAGTTCAGCAAGGAAAATCTGCCATAGAAAAAATAAATGAAAGCGAGAAAAAACTTCTTGCAGCAAGAGCGACTCTAGATGCAAGTAAAAAACAAATTGAAGAAGGTAAAAAGCAGATTGAAGAGGGAATTGCTGAAGCGGAAAAGGGTGAAGCTGAGTACGCAAAAAACAAGGATGAAATAGAAAAAAATAAAAAGAAACTTGCTGATGCAAAAGAAGAACTTAATAAGGCTAAGAAGAAACTTGATGACTCTCAAGAAAAATTAGACAAGGGAAGTGCCGACTACGAAAGCGGAAAAAGGGAATATGATGAAAAGTACGACCAATACCTAGAAGGCAGAGAAAAATTATCAAGAGCCAAGGAAAAATATATATCAGGCAGAGATGAACTCCAAAGAGGAGAAGAAAGGCTTGATAAGGAGTTAAAAAAGGGAAAAGATAAGCTAGATGACGCCAAGGGTAAACTCTACAAGGCAGAAAAAGATTTAAAAAAGGGCGAAAATGAATACCAAGATAAGTCCAAGGAAGCTGAAGAAAAAATTTCTGATGCAAGAGAAAAAATTGCTGACGGAAGAAAATATTTAAGTCTAATAAAACAGCCTCGCTACACAATTAGACCAAGACACATGTCTACTGACATTAATACCTACATTGACTACGGAAAAAGAGTTGACGGACTTTCCTTTATCTTTCCAATATTTTTCTTTGCCATAGCACTTTTAGTTTGCTTCACAACAATGACAAGGATGGTTGATGAAAATAGGCTCGTCATTGGAACCTATAAGGCCCTTGGCTATACAAATAGAGAAATTGGAAGAAAATTTTTCTTGTATGGATCTTTGGCATCAATAATTGGAGGAAGTCTTGGAGCAATAACAGGATCCTACTTATTGACCTATATAATTGGCAATGCCTATTCAACAAAGACAATTTTTGAAAATCATTTAATTATAGAGGCCTTTCCACTTAGGATGATTTTTGCAATTTTTCTTGGATTTTTATTTACTACAGTGGCAGCAATAATAACTGTAAATAAAAACTTAAAGGAAAAGACAGCCTACCTACTTCGTGGCAAAGCTCCAGCCAAGGGAAACAGAATAATGCTAGAAAAAATTCCTTTTATCTGGAACAAAATGAGCTTTCTATCAAAGGTTACTGCAAGAAATTTATTCTTGTCAAAGAAGAGAATGTTTATGACAGTAGTTGGAGTCATGGGCTGCGCAGCACTTTTGGTCCTAGGCTTTGGAATATCAGAATCAGTAAAAGATGTAGAAAAATTGCAGTTTAGAGAAATTTTAAAATATGATATGTCTGTATTATATGACAGCAAATTTGACGAAGATGCCTATGAAGCTTACAGAAAATCCATTGATGAGAAAAATTTAGACTACACAAAGACTTACGAAGAAATATTTACTGTGGATTACAATGAAATCGACCAAAATGTAAATGTGGTTGTGCCAGAAAACAAGGAAGAATTTAAAAATTTTGTTGCATTAAGGGACAAGGACAGTGGAGAGAAACTTGAAATAGGAAAGAGGGGAGTTATAATAACAGAAAAACTTTCCAAGCTTAAAAAAATAAAAGTTGGCGATCCCCTTTACCTTCGCGATGTTTACGGAAATGAATTTGAAGTAGAAGTATCAGGCATAACAGAATTTTATCTTGGTCACAATGTCTACATGGATAAAGATTACTTTGAAAAAGTAACAGGTTCAAAATTTGCGGCAAACACAGATTTAATAAAGGTCCCTCATAATTTTAACAAAGATGACTTTACAAAGAAGACAATAGAAAATAAGGCAGTCTTTAACATTACAAATATTGACGACATGAAAGATGTCCTAAATCAATTTTTATATTCAATAACAAAGGTGGAAATAATAATTTTAATTGTTACAACACTTTTGGAAGTTGTAGTTTTGTATAATCTTACAAATATAAATATTGAAGAGAGAATAAGAGAAGTTTCAACAATAAAAGTCCTTGGCTTTTATCCAAAGGAGACAACAGCATATATTTACAAGGAAACTTATATCCTTGCAATAATTGGAATATTAATTGGACTTGTAGTGGGAAAAATTTTACACTACTCAGTCTTACAAATTGTTGTACCTTTTATGGCAATGCTGCCAGAAGATTTAACGGCAAGACCCTTTATATTAGCAGGCATAATAACAGCCTTTATAAACACTTTTATAATGGTAATATTCCACTTTAGAATAAAGAAAATAAATGCCATAGACGCCTTAAAATCAAATGAATAAAAATTGACCGAAGAAAAAATCTTCGGTCTTTTTTTATCTTCTATTATCTTCAATAAAAAAATAATCTGATAAAAATTAAGACAAAAAAATTTTTCAAAATTTAAGTGTATATACACTTGGCTTGTCTCATCTTCTTCTTTGTAATATAATTTTATTTAAAATTTATTAGGAGATTGGATAAAATTGGAAAATTTAGAAAAATTAAACTTTGATGAAAAAGTAGAAAGCTTAAAAAAATTAAAGGAAGAAAAGGATGCAGTTATACTTGCTCATTATTATGTAAATGAGGACATACAAGCTATAGCTGATTACATAGGAGATTCTTTTTTTCTAGCTCAAAAGGCAACTGAGCTTAAAGAAAAGACAATAGTCATGGCTGGAGTTTACTTCATGGGAGAAAGTGTAAAGATTTTAAATCCAAGTAAAAATGTATTGATGCCAGACCTTGGAGCAGATTGTCCTATGGCACATATGGTAAGTGTAGAAAAAATTAAAGAGATGAGAGAAAAATATGATGATTTAGCAGTTGTAACCTATATAAATTCCACTGCTGAGATAAAAGCTTATTCAGATATTTGCGTTACATCTTCAAATGCTGCAAAAATTGTAAATAAATTAAAGGAAAAAAATATATTTTTTGTTCCAGATAAAAATCTTGGCGACTACATAAAAAAATCACTTCCAAATAAAAATGTTATTTTAAATGATGGTTATTGTCCTATTCACGATGAAATCGACCTTGATGATGTGAGATCTTTTAAGGGCAAGGTTAAAATTTTAGCTCATCCTGAATGCAGAAAAGAAGTCTTAGACTTAGCAGATTTTATAGGTTCTACAAAGGCCATTATTAATGAAGCTGGAAAATATGATGATGTACTAGTTGTTACAGAGGAAGGAATTTTTACTGAGCTAAAGAAAAAATATCCAAATATTAATTTTAGAAAATTGAGAAAAAGTCCAATTTGTAATGACATGAAAAAATTAAATATTGATAAAGTCATTAAGGTAATTGCAAATAATGAAAATCAAGTTGAGGTAGATAAAGAAATTAGAGAAAAAGCTTTAATACCTCTAAAAAGAATGTTGGAGCTAGGTGCATAAGATGAAAAAATATGATATTTTAATAATTGGCTCTGGACTAGCAGGAGTTAGCACAGCCTTAGAATTAAGCGAAAAATATAAAATTGCCCTTGTAACTAAAAAAAAGTTAGAAGATTCAAACTCCTATCTTGCTCAAGGTGGCATCAATGTCCTAAAGGATGAATCTGATAGAAAAACTTTTATTGAAGATACAATGAAGGCAGGCCACTACAAAAATAATTTGCAGGCAGTAGAAAAAATGGTAGATATGTCCCAAGATGCCATAAATTTTTTACTTGAACTTGGAGTTAAATTCAACATGAAAAATGGTGACTTTGATTATGCAAGAGAAGGAGGTCACTCTATAGCCAGAGGTCTTCACATTGATGATGAAATAGGTAAGGGAATCTTAGATGTCCTTTATAAAAGGCTTAGAGAAAGAGACAATATAGATATATTTGAAGACACTCCTATTGTTGATTTAATTGTAAAAGATGGCAAGTGTTATGGAGCAAGGTCTCTTGATGAAATTTTTATTTCTACAAATGTTGTTCTTGCAACTGGTGGACTAGGTGGAATTTTTGATAAGAGTACAAATTTTTCTCATATATGTGGCGATGGCTATGCCATGGCTATAAAAAATGGTGTCAAGTTAAAGGATATTTCCTACATTCAGTTTCATCCAACTTCCCTATATGAAGAAGGGGCAGAGAGACAATTTTTGATTTCTGAATCTGCAAGAGGTGAAGGCGCTCTCTTATTAAACCACAAAAAAGAGAGATTCACCGACGAAATGAAGCCTAGAGATATTGTGGCAAAGGCAATTTTGTGGGAAATGGAAAAAGAAAAGGTAGACTTTGAATATTTATCCATGAAAGCATTAGGAGAAGATAGAATTCCAAAGAGATTTCCAATGATATTTAAGGAATTAAAAGATAGAGGAATAGATCCAAGACATGAAAATGTACCAATTGTTCCATGTCAACACTACACTATGGGCGGCATTGAATGTGACAGCTTTGGAAGAACTAATTTAGAGGGACTTTTTGCAGTTGGAGAAGCAGGAAATGTTGGCATTCATGGTTCCAATAGACTTGCCTGCAACTCACTTTTAGAGTGCGTTGTTTTTGGAAGACTTTTGGCAGATTACTTAAATGAAAATAAACTTGAAGATAGGGAAATAGATTTTCAAATTGATGATAAAAAGCTTGATAGAGAAAAAGATTCTAAGATTATTTTTGAAAGGATAAGAGAAGATGAGAGAGCTAAAGCCAATAGTAATTGATGAGTTTATCATTTCTGCTCTAAGAGAAGACATGACTAGTGGCGACATCACAACAGATGCAATTTTAAAAGATGAAGAGGGAGAGGTAAGTTTAATCTCAAAGGATAGGGGAATTATTGCAGGCCTTGATGTATTTAAGAGAGTTTTTGAAATCTTAGATGAAGATGCAAGCTTTGAATTTAATTTTTCTGATGGAGATGAGGTAAATAAGTCTGACTTAGTGGGTATAGTAAAGGCAAAGGCTAGGGCAATCTTAGAAGGCGAAAGGACTGCCTTAAATTATTTACAAAGGATGAGTGGTATTGCCACTTATACTAAAAAAATGGTAACTGCCCTTAATAGTGATTCTGTAAAAATTTTAGATACAAGAAAAACTACACCAGGCATGAGAATTTTTGAAAAATATGCAGTAACTCTTGGCGGTGCCTACAATCACAGATATAATTTGTCTGATGGAATTATGATAAAGGACAATCACATAGATGCAGCTGGCGGAATAAAAAATGCCATAGAAAAAGTAAGAAGGCTAAATCCCTTTGTCAAAAAAATTGAAGTTGAAGTAGAAAATTTTGACCAAGTGAAAGAAGCACTAGAAGCAAAAGCTGATATAATAATGTTAGACAACATGAAAATAGAAGAAATAAAAAAAGCTGCCCATATTATTAATAAAAGGGCAATAATTGAGTGCTCAGGAAATATTAGCCTTGAAAACATTAATGAATATAGGGACCTTGACATTGATTATATTTCATCTGGTGCCATAACTTACCAGGCAGGAGTCCTAGACTTATCTATGAAGAATTTAAAAATCTATTGAGGAAAATATGAAGGATCCAAAAACACGAAGAGAGGAACTATTAAAAATCTTATATGAAAAACAAAAGCCTATGTCTGGGGAAAGTTTGGCAGAAAAATTTGATGTAACAAGGCAAGTAATAGTTCAGGATATAGCCATACTTAGAGCTAGTGGAAAAGATATTGTCTCAACTAATAGGGGCTACTATTTAAATGAAGAGAGAACTCAAAAAGTTTTCAAAGTTAAACACAGCGATAGGGACATAAATAAAGAATTAAATGCCATAGTAGACCTAGGTGGAAGAGTAAAAGATGTCATAGTTCATCACAAGGTTTATGGAGAAATTAAAAAGGATTTAAATTGTTCTTCTAGGCGAGATGTAAAAATATTTATAGAAAAGATGAAGGAAGAAAAATCAAAACCCTTAGATGTTTTGACTGGTGGAGTTCATTTTCACACAGTCCTTGCAGATAATGAAGAAGTAATTGAAGAAATTGAAGTGGTCTTAAAGGAACTTGGATTCTTAATTGAGGATTAAAATAATAATTAACTTCAGTAAAGATAATATTATAAAAATTTAAAAATAATTCTTATTTAAAAGCACAGGATTTATGTCTTGTGCTTTTTGTTTTTAAAAACTTTTAGGGGGTATATTTCTTATAAGGAGTTTATTGTTATAATGCGATAAAGGAAAGTGATTTTATGAAAAATGATGTATTAAGAAGAAAAGAGCATGAAGCTGTAAGAAAGGGCGTTGGCTATTATGATTTTACCCACCAAGTTTTAGATGTCAAGGGTAAGGATGCGGCAACTTTTTTAGATAAAGTTTTTGTAAATGACATAAAAAACATGAAAGAAGGTCACGCACTTTATACTACAATGCTAAATGAAGATGGGAAAATCATTGACGATGTAATTGTCTTTAGATTAGAAGAAAACAAGTTTTTAATTTCAACTTTATACATCGACAAGATGATTAAGTGGTTTGACAAATTTAAAGATGGCTGCGATGTGGAATACAAGGACATAACTTCAAAATTAACTATGTTTGCCATCCAAGGACCAAAATCAAAGGATCTTGTAAATAAAATTGTAGATAAGGATATTTCTTCTATGAAATTTTTCACGATTGATGAAAATACTGTTGGCGACTTAGATATTATGGTTGCAAGAGCAGGTTTTACTGGTGAACTTGGCTATGAACTTTATGTTGAAAGCGATAAAAAAGAAAAATTAGAAGAAAAAATTAAAAAAGCAGGCGAAGAATTTGGTCTAGTAAATATTACCACTGATGTAATTATTGGAAGTTTGCCAGGAGAAAAGGGATATGTTTTAATGAGTGAACTTGAAGGCACAAATCCTCTTGAAGTTGGCTATGGCTTTACTGTTCACTGGGACAGCGACTTTATAGGAAAGGATGCTCTTTTAAAAGCAAAGGGAAATATTAAGAGAGATTTATTTGGCTTTGAACTAGATGGAGAAGCAGAAGTTGAAGCAGGGGACCCTGTTTTTTGTGATGGCAAAGAAATTGGTAAAGTTACAAAATTCACTTATGGATATACTCTTGAAAAATTCATTGGCTACTGCTTAATTGAAAAAGACTTTGCATTTGAAGGAAAAGTTGTTGAAATTAAGACAAAATCTGGAAATGTAAAAGCAAAATTATGCGACAGAGTTTTCTATGACAAGGAAAATGAAAGAGTAAGAGGATAAAATTGGAGTCAGTTACTGGCTCCTTTTAACTTTTATTTAAAGAATAAGCTTAATCAATTTACCGTATTAGTGTATTGATATTATATTAAGAGTTTATTACAATTGAAATATAGGTAAGCAGTAATTAAAATATTTTATAATGAAGGGAGTAAACATGAAAAAATCAAAAAAATATTTAGTTTTATTTTTGTCTTTTTTATTATTGCTTTCAACAGTAAATGTATTTGCTGTTAGGCATAAGGAAAGAGACATACCTTTAAATGGTATTATTGTAAATGATCATATTGTTTATAGTGACGTATATCCTTATATTAAAAATAATAGGACTTATGTTCCTATAAGATTTATAGCTGAAGAGCTTGGATATGATGTTAAGTGGGATGGAGCTAATAGAAAAGTAACAATGACTAATGACGGCACAACAGTTGAACTTACTATTGGCTCAAATAAAATGAAGGTAAATGGTAAGACAGTTCTTTTAGATGCACCAGCAGAAATAAGAGACGACAGAACTTTCGTACCACTAAGAGCAATTGCTGAAGCCTTTGGCGAAAAGGTAGATTATTCTAGTGATTATAAAGCAGTTTATATTGGCGACAATCCTAAGTACAATGCCTTCTACAAAGTTGTCTACTATTATGAAAAGAGAGAAACAGTTATTTCTGAATACACAATTAATATTGCAACTTACAAGATGAATGTAAATGGAAATATTTCAAGATTTGGAACAATAGATGAACTTATTAATGCTGTTTACGATGATTTCTACGATTATAGAGTAAGTGGAGTATCAAGATATGGCGTAACAACTTATAAGACTGCCTATGTTCAACCAACTACTCAAGCAAAAGAAGAAACTGTATATGTTAAAAAAACAGAATCTAATGTTGCTCAAGAAAAACAACTTAGGGATGCATATTATGTTGTATCCACAGATGATATTTTTGTAGGATCATGGTATAGAAGTACAAAATATGACGGAGATTATCCTGTAGACATGTACACATATATTTCAAGTTTAGGAAATGGAAGATATAAACTTGTTAATAGAATTATATTGGCATCAGATAGAAATTCTGAATATTTTACTGAAACATATGGATATTATGATAAGAATAAAAATGCTTTAGTAGTAGAAAAATCTCACAAGACTTATGGTGAAACAGGATTTTTCATTGGAACAGATTCTTATACATCCTCAACAGTACTGTATCCTAACAACTCTTACACGAGATTATATTCTGATAATGTAGGATCTCCAAATTATATGGTTAAGTATTAAAATTTAGTAGGATTAGTTCACTTTTTAACTTATAGAGACTCGTTAATTCGGGTCTCTTTATAATTTATAAAAAATTTACAAACTTTCACCATTCTTTCACACTTTGTAAAATATTTTACATGAAATTTACAATAGCAATCTTTCAAATTTACAAAGGCTTCTTATAATGTCTTTGAAATAAAAAATTATATTTGAAAGGAAGATAATAATGGAAATTAGAAAAATTGGTAAAGTTGGAATGATTCTTGCTTTAGCAGCATCTCTTGTTGCTTGTGGAGGAAACAAAAAGGAAGAAGCAACAGCTAATGCTCCTAAAGAAAATGCTAAACAAGAAGAAAAGGGATCTAACGCAGCTGATCTTGGAACTATTAATGTTATTTCAAGAGAACAAGGTTCAGGTACAAGATCTGCCTTCACAGAACTTACTGGCGTTCTTGTAAAAGACGGCGACAAAGAAGTTGACAACACTTATGCTGAAGCTGCAGTTCAATCTTCTACTGATGCAGTTCTTACAACTGTTGAAAATGACAAGGCATCTATTGGTTATATTTCTCTAGGATCTTTAAACGAAACTGTTAAGGCAGTTAAAGTTGAAGGCGTTGAAGCTACTCCTGAAAACATCAAATCTGGCGACTACAAACTTGCAAGACCTTTTAATGTTGCTTACAAGGCTGATGTAGATGCAAAGGCTAAAGACTTAATCACATTTATTATGTCTGACGAAGGACAAAAAATTTGTGAAGAAGAAGGTTATGTTGGAGATGCAACTGGTGCAGCTTACGAAGCTACTGACAATGATGCACATATTACAATCGCTGGATCAACTTCAGTTTCTCCGCTAATGGAAAAACTTGCTGAAGCTTACAAGGCTAAAAACCCTAAGGTTCAAATTGACATCCAATCTAATGGTTCTTCTGCTGGTATGACTGCAGCAATGGAAGGAACAGCACAATTAGGTATGGCATCAAGAGAACTTAAGGACGAAGAAAAGAAAGCTCTTGAATTTACAGTAATAGCAAGAGACGGTATTGCAGTAATCGTAAATAATGAAAATGGATGCGAAAACTTAACAATGGATCAACTTCAACAAATCTTTACTGGTAAATTAACTGACTGGGCAGAAGCTAGCAAATAATAGTAAATAGGTATAAGGAATGAATAAAATGGAAGATACTAGTAAAAAAGTACTCCATAAAGAAAACCAAAAAAAAGCATTTACAAAGGAAGAAGTATTTAAATATTTCTTCCTAATTTGCTCTATACTGTCAATTTTCTTCTTGTTATTGATATGTATATTTATCTTTAAAGACTCTTTTGGTTTTATTGGAAAAATTGGAGTAAAAAACTTTGTCCTTAATGACAGCTGGGCACCTATGAATGTGCCAGCCTCTTATGGAATTCTACCAATGGTAATTGGCTCTATCTTAATAACTGCAATGTCCTGTATTGCAGCAGTGCCAGTTTCTGTAATGGTAGCTTGTTATTTGGCCTATGATTGTCCAAAAAACATTTATAAAATTTTAAAACCTGCCCTAAATCTTATGACAGGCATACCTTCAATTGTATATGGCTTTTTTGCCCTTACAGTTATAGTGCCCATTAACAGATCACTTTTTGGCGGCACAGGTATGAATATGTTATCTGCATCAATACTACTTCTTATAATGGTTTTGCCAACAATAATTTCTATGGCAGAAGCATCTCTTAGAACTGTTCCTAAGTCTTTTTACCAAGGCTCTCTTTCTCTTGGTGCAACTCATGATGAAACAATTACAAGAGTAATGGTACCTGCTGCAAAGTCTGGTATTTTTGCTGGAATAATTTTAGGAGTTGGTCGTGCAATTGGCGAAACAATGGCAGTAATATTAGTTGCAGGAAATCAAACCAGATTAACTTTTAATCCTCTAAAGGGAATTAGAACTATGACTACAAATATTGTACTTGAAATGGCTTATGCAGCTGGAGAACACAGACAAGCTCTTATAGCGACTGCAGCAGTCCTATTTATTTTCATTCTTCTAATTAATATTGGATTTTTTATAGTAAAGAACAGGAGCGAAAACAATGGTTAAATATATTACAATAGGCGTATTATTATTTTTTGTCGCTCTAGTATTGGGACTTCACTTTATAAAGGGACTATCCTTTTATAGAATTACAACAAGACTTTTTTCAGCCATGACCTTTGCAGTCCTTGTATTTATTGTTGCCTTTGTTGTTTTTAAGGGAGCCTTATCCTTTAGACCAGATATGCTTTCCCTAAACTACACAACAGAAAATGTGTCCATGGGACCTGCAATAATTACAACCCTTCTTACAGTTGTTCTTGCAATTTTATTTGCATCACCAATTGGAATTTTCACAGCCATATTCTTAGTTGAATACACAGATGTGGAAAACAAACTTGTAAAGGCAATAAGACTTGCAACAGAAACCCTTGCCGGTATTCCATCAATTGTTTATGGGCTATTTGGTATGTTATTCTTTGGCTTAAAATTAAAAATGGGTTTCTCTGTAATTTCTGGTGTTTTAACTGTTTCTATTATGATTCTTCCAATTATAATGAGAGCAACAGAAGAAGCCCTAAAGTCAGTTCACCCATCAATTAGACAAGGTTCCTTTGCACTAGGAGCAGGCAAGCTTAGAACAATTTTTAAGGTTGTACTTCCAGTTGCGATTCCAGGAATTTTATCAGGAATAATTTTATCAGTTGGTCGTGTAGTTGGAGAAACAGCTGCTTTAATGTACACTTTGGGAACAGCAACATCCCTTCCAGCGTCACTTAAATCATCATCAAGGACACTAGCCCTACACATGTATGTTTTATCATCTGAAGGTAAACATGTGGGTGAAGCTTATGCAACAGGCATGGTACTTTTGCTACTTGTTCTTTTAATCAACTGGTCATCAACTAAACTTGCAGACAAACTCAAGGAGGTAGAATAATGCAATCTAAGATGAATGTCAAAGATCTCGACTTATACTATGGAGATTTTCAGGCACTTCACAATGTTAATTTAGACATTAGGGAAAATGAGATCTTATCTTTTATTGGACCTTCTGGTTGTGGTAAGTCAACTTTACTAAAATGTTTAAATAGAATGAACGACCTAGTAGTAGGTTGTAGAATAGAGGGAGAAGTAACTCTTGATGGAGAAGATATTTACGATAAGAATTATGATGTAAATAAACTTAGAAAAAGAGTGGGAATGGTATTTCAACAACCAAATCCTTTCCCAATGAGTATTTATGAAAATATAGCCTATGGTCCAAAGACCCACGGCATAAAAAATAAGGCTGAGCTTGATGAAATTGTTGAGTCATCACTTAAACAAGCTGCCATTTGGGATGAAGTAAAAGACGATTTAAAAAAATCTGCCCTTTCAATTTCAGGTGGACAACAACAAAGGCTTTGTATAGCAAGAGCTATTGCAGTAAATCCTGAAGTAATTTTAATGGACGAACCAACATCTGCTCTTGACCCAATTTCTACAGGAAAGATTGAAGATCTTGCACAAGAATTAAAGGAACAATACACAATTGTAATGGTTACTCACAATATGCAACAAGCTTCAAGAATTTCTGATAAAACTGCCTTTTTCCTTCATGGAGTAATTGTTGAATATGGAAATACAGTAGATATATTTACAAATCCTAGGGAAGAAAAGACAGAATTATATGTAACAGGAAGGTTCGGCTAATGAGAAAGAAATTTGATGAAGAATTAAGACATTTAAATAATTTACTTTTAGAGATGGCGATGCTAAATGAAAGCTCAATAAAAAAAGCAATATCTCTATTAGATGAAAAAGACGAAAGAGTAGCTGAAGAAGTTTCAAATTATGAAGAGAGAACAGATGTCTATGAAGGAATAATTCAAAAACAATGTTTAAAAATTTTTGTAGAGCAACAACCAGCAGCGGGGGATTTAAGAAGAGTTTCCTCTGCACTAAAAATGATTACTGACATGGAAAGAATTGGAGATAATGCAAGAGACATTGCAGATATTTGCATGATGTTACCTGATGAATATGACACTTCTAGATTTCCACTTATAAAACAAATGGCAGAATCAACTATTGCTCTTTTAAACAAATCTATTGATTCCTTTGTAAACTTAGATCTTGAATCAGCAAAAAGAATTGATGACGATGATGATGTTGTCGACAATTATTTTGTAATGATAAGAGACGAATTAATTGATATAATTAAATCAGATTTTGATCCCGCAGCTGCGATAGATTTTATTATGATTGCAAAATATTTGGAAAGAATTTCAGATCATGCTGTAAATATTGCAAAGTGGGTAATGTTTTCTATAGAAGGATGATTTAATGTTAATTTATGTAGTAGAAGATGACACATCGATTTTAAAATTAATTGAATATTCGCTGAGAAGCAAGGGCTATGATGTCTATTGCTTTGAGAATGGCAACGACTTTTTTGAAAAATTAAGTGAAAAAAAACCAGATATTGTGCTTCTTGATATAATGCTTCCTGACATTGAGGGAACAGAAATTTTGACAAAATTAAAGGAAAAAGAAGACACAAAAAATATTTGGGTCATGATGATTACAGCAAAGACTTCTGAATATGACATAATTTCTGCCCTAGATGGTGGTGCTGATGATTATATCAAAAAACCTTTTTCTGTAATGGAACTTTTATCAAGAGTTGGTGCCATAGCAAGACGTGCAACAAATTCCGACAAAAATAAAAATATTTTGGAATTTAACGGAATTGTCATGAATAATTTAAAGAGAGTTGTAACAATTGATAGTGAAGAGGTAGATTTCACCTTTAAAGAATATGAACTTTTAAAATATTTAATTTTAAATAAAGAAATAGTCATCTCTCGTGAAAAACTTCTAACCTACATTTGGGGTTACGATTATGAAGGCGAAACAAGAACTGTGGATATGCACATAAAACTTCTTCGCGACAAATTAAAGGACAAGAGAAATTATATAAAAACAATAAGAGGCGTGGGCTATATGCTTTCAACGAAGGATTGATATGAAAAATAGATTTTTTAGATACCTACTAGGCATATCACTTCTCACACTTTTTCTCTCAACAATTGTGTCCATGTTTATCTATTATTCTGTCTACGTAGACAGATCCAACAGAGACCTTTCAAATATAGTCATTACTATGAGCGAAACTTTAAAGAGAATAGATGATGACGAAAATTATTTAGATAGCGTGGCAAAAAAGAAGAGAGATTTTAGGATTACTCTTATAAAAGATGACGGCGATGTATTATACGATTCAGCTGAAAATGCAAATTTTTTGCCTAGTCACAAGGATAGACCTGAAGTTATAAAGGCACAAAAAAATGGTTTTGCAGAAGTTGAAAGATTTTCAAATACTCTTTCCAAGGACCTTTACTATGTAAGTTTAAGACTTGACGATGGTAGTATTTTAAGAGTGTCAAGGGAGATGGATAACCTCATTGGTGCCTTTAGAAAAGTTTTTCCAATAGATATTTTAATGTCAATTTTAATATTTATAATAGCAACAGCAGTTTCACGTAGACTTACTAAGAAAACTTTTGAACCCTTAAATAATTTAAATGAAGATTTGTTAACAATTGATACAGAAATGTTTCCAGAGATAAGTCCTTTTATCAACAAAATAAATAAGCAAAATAAAACTATAAAGGACAATTATAGAGAAATTAGCAGAGAAAGGGATACCATTGAGACAATTTTAAAAAATATGAAAGAGTCACTAATAATTATAGATGAAAATAAAAACTTGCTATCTGTAAATAATTCTGCAAAGGAACTTTTTAATTCCAAAAGAAAACTTATTGGAGAAAATATTTTAAACTTAATAAGAGATGATGACCTTTTAAAGTTAATTGACGATGCCCTTATGGGTTCTTCCGTTGAATCCATTACAAATATTGGAGATAGAGAATTTAAATTTTATGTAAATCCAGTTTTTGAAGACAAAAAAGTTAGAGGCGTTGTAATATTATTCATTGATGAAACAGAAGAAATAAGGGCCTTGAGACTTCGTGAAGAATTTTCTTCCAATGTAAGCCACGAATTAAAAACACCTCTTACATCAATTTGTGGTTTTTCAGAACTTCTTGTAAATGGAATGGTAGACGATGCCAATAAAGAAGAATTTTATAAATTAATTTATGACGATTCTAAGAGACTTTTAAATTTAATCGAAGACATCATGAAAATATCTGGACTGGAAACTGAAGAAACTTTTTCTCGTGAAGAAATAAAATTAAAGGAACTTATTAAAGATATTTTAAGGGCACAAAGAAATTTAATTGACGAAAAAAATATTGCTGTTAGTCTTGATGGCGATGGACTTGTATTTGAAAATAAGACTATGATGTGGGAACTTTTTGCCAACATTATAAATAATGGTTTAAAGTACAACAAAGACGGCGGTAAGCTAGACATAAAAATTTCTGAAGACGAAAAACATTATGAAGTTTTAATTGTTGACACAGGCATAGGCATTCCATCAAAGAATCTTGCAAGGATTTTTGAAAGATTTTACAGAGTAGACAAGTCAAGGTCAAGAAAAATTGGCGGCACAGGACTTGGACTTTCCATAGTAAAGCACGTGTTGCAGTCCATTGACGGAAAACTTGAAATTTCATCAAAGCTTGGCATGGGAACAAGCTTTAAAATAATTTTAAGCAAAGACAGAATGGAAAAAAATTAAAAATATAAAGTGAAAATGTTAAATAAAAAGACAAAAGAGAAAGGTAAAATATAATTAGAAATAATTTGCTCTTGCATTTTAATAACTCCTTAAAGACTGGCTTTATGAGCCAGTCTTTTTCTTGGAATTTTAAAAATATTACGATTTCCGAAAGTAATATTTTTAATTATTAATGGCGGTAAATGATAATATTATTGTAAATATAGGAGGTTATGAAATGAACAAAAAATTAATTAATTTAGGATTGGGTTTTGTGGCAGGAGCTCTTGGTGGAAAAATTCTTTCATCACAAAGTGCAAAAAAACTCGCTGTATCTACAGTGACACAAGGACTTAAAATTAAAGAAGGCATAGATAAAAGCGTTGAAAATTTAAAAGTTTCAACTGAAGATATAGTTGCAGAAGCTAAGGTAAAAAAAGCTGAAGATGAAAGAAAAGAAGCTGAAAGAAAAGCTGAACTTGACATTGAAAAAGTAGCAGAAGAAAAGGAAAAAGTTTCAGAAGAAGTAGAAGTAAAAGTAGAAGACTAATATGAAAGCAAGTATTGCCAGTAGAACTCTAGGCAGATGTCGATTTTTATATATAGACAAACTTAGAGACTGCGATGTAAATAAATTAAAATATAAAATTGAAGAATTATCTGGTGTAAAATCTTGCAAGATTTCTCCTCTTGCAAATTCAATTACAGTAAATTATGAAGAAAGTTACTTGCCAAAAATTGCAAAATTTATTTTAGACTTTGATTTAGAAGATTTAAGAGATTTTGAAATTGATGATGCAGACTTTGTGCCACAAGAGGATAGAGAGCTTTTCCACATTTTTCGTGACGCAATTTATAGGAGAATTTTCTTCGCCCATATTTTGCCTATGCCACTTAGACCAATTGGTGTTCTTATAAAGGCTCTTCCTTATATTAAGGCTGGCATAAAAAGTCTTAGAGATAGAAAATTAAAGGTTGAAGTCTTAGATGCAGCGGCAATTGGAATTTCTATTCTTGATGGGGAATTTGGCGATGCAGGTAATATTATGTTCCTCCTAGAACTTGGAGAAGAATTAGAGGACTACACTCTAAAAAAATCAAAGGACGACCTGGCACAATCTCTTAAACTAAATGTAGAAAAAGTTTTTGTCATTGAAGGCGACAAGAAATATCTTAAAAAATTAGAAGACCTTGAAATTAATGAAGTTGTAGAAGTCAACATGGGTTCAACAATACCAGTAGATGGCGAAATTCTTAAGGGCTATGGCATGGTAAATGAATCTTCTCTTACTGGAGAGTCCCTTGCTGTTAAAAAAGAGGAAGGCAAGACTGTCTTTGCAGGCACAGTTTTAGAAGAAGGTGCCATACTAGTTAGGACAAGGAAAAAATATGACGAATCCAGAATAAATCATATAATTGAATTAATTGGCGAGAGCGAAAAAAATAAATCTCTTGCTGAGAAAAAGGCAGACTCCATAGCAGACTCCATTGTAAAATATTCTTTCTTTGGAGCAGGAATAACTTATCTCTTGACTAGAAATTTTATCAAGGCAAAATCCTTCTTAATGGTGGATTTTTCCTGCGCACTTAAACTTACAATACCAATTGCAACTATGAAGGCAATTTCTTCTTCATCAGAAAGAGAAATCCTAGTAAAGGGTGGAAGGTATTTAGAAAAACTTGCCCAAGCAGATTCAATAATTTTTGACAAGACAGGAACTCTTACAAAGTCAGAGCCAAAAGTTGAAAAAGTTATAGCTTTTTATGACAATGATGAAGACGAATGTCTAAGAATTGCAGCTTGTCTTGAAGAGCACTTCCCACATTCAATAGCAAATGCCGTTGTAAAAGCAGCAAAAGATAAAAATTTAAATCATGAAGAAATGCACTCAAAGCCTGAGTACATTGTCGCTCATGGAATAAGATCAAAAATTGGCGAAAAGGAAGCCCTAATTGGTTCAGCTCACTTCATCTTAGAAGATGAAAATATAAAAATAGATGAAGCGCAAAAAAATAAAATTGACAAATTAAAGGAAGACTATTCACTTTTATATCTTGCCTTTGATGAAAAATTAATTGCAGTAATTTGCATAGACGATCCTCTTAGAGAAGATGCAAAATATACAATTGATTCCTTGAGAAAGCTTGGATTCACAAAAATTGCCATGCTAACTGGCGATGCAGAAAATTCTGCAAGAGCAGTGGCAGAAAAACTTGACTTAGATTATTATAAGGCTCAAGTTTTACCTGAAGAAAAAAAAGAATATGTGGATAGAGAAAAGGCAGAGGGCAGAACAGTTGTCATGATTGGCGACGGAATTAATGACTCCATTGCACTATCATCAGCCGATGTAGGAATATCTATGCATGAAGGCGCAGATATTGCAAAAGAAATTGCAGACATATCAATAAAGTCCGACTCCCTAAAAGAACTTATTGATGTGATAAAAATTTCTAAAGAATTGGAAAAGAGAGTTCATAGAAGTTACAGAAAGATAATTTCCTTTAATAGTGCTTTAATTGCCCTTGGAGTAACAGGACATCTCACAAATACAAATTCAGCCTTCCTTCACAACGCATCAACAGTTGCCATTGCAGGAAGAAATATGAGGGCCTATAGAGTATAAAATTAGAATTTAAAAAATTTAAAAATCAAATTACAAAATAAAGTCCCAGCGGCTTTATTTTTTTACAAATATTTATTTAAATTTACAGAATAAAACAATTTGCAAATATTCATTTTTAAAATGTTGTATAATATTTTTTATAAGAGTTATAAGGCAGAATTTTTTTGAGGAGTAAAAAAATTTTCAGGGATAGATTATGAAGAAGATACTAATAATTGAAGATGATATAAATTTAAATAAAGGAATTTCCATAGCCTTAAATAAAGAATATGAAATTTTTTCTGTAAACACAATTAGTGAGGCTAAAAATTTTATTGATGATGCGGATTTGATTTTACTTGATATGAACTTACCAGATGGAGATGGGCTTGAAATAATAAAATATACTAGACAATCTTCATCAATTCCTATTATAGTTTTATCTGCTATAGATCTTGAGGCATATATAATTTCAGCCATAAATTTAGGGGCAGACGACTATCTAACAAAACCTTTTTCTTTGGGAATATTAGAGGCAAAGATAAAAAGAGCATTTGAAAAAATAGCATCTTGTGATTTAAATCTTTATAAGAAAGATGGTCTAGACTTTAATTTCAATGAAAATACTTTCTATGTAGATAATAAAAATATAGATCTCACAAGAACAGAGACAAAAATTTTATACTACATGATAAAAAATAAGTCTCAAGTTATTACTAAAGAATTACTATTTGATTTTGTTTGGGGAATAGATGATGAATTTATTGATCAGAATACTCTTAGTGTCAACATTTCTAGAATAAGAAATAAATTAAAACCCTATGACCCAATAGAAACAGTCTTTGGAGTTGGATATAAATGGAATTTTTAGTAGGCATTCTAGTAATTGTAATCGGAATTCTTTTATATAAATATATTGTCTTGATAGGTGAAATGCGTGAACTCTCAGACTATATTGATAAGGCTTTGGATGGAAATTTAGAAATTACAGAATTTGATGAAAAGGAATTATCTAAAATAAAATCAAAGCTCATTAAATTTCTATATTCAAATCAAGTAAAAGAAAAGAAGATAAGTACAGAAAAAAACAAAACAAAAGATTTAATAGCAGATATATCACACCAAACAAAGACACCCATTACCAACCTTTCTTTATACATTAGTCTTTTAGAAGATGATCCGAAAGATGAGTATCTTGAAATTATAAAGTATGAGCTTAATAAACTAGAATTTTTAATACAAAACCTAGTAAAATCATCTAGGCTTGAATCGGATATTATAGGACTTCAAAAACATCAAGCAAATTTAAAAGACCTAGTAGAAGATGTTTTGAGAGAATTTAAAGTAATATTAGATGAAAAATGTATAATCATAGATTTAAAAGCCGAAGACTTAATTTTCAATTTGGACGAAAGATGGCTTAAAGAAGCCATCCACAATCTTGTAGATAATGCTATAAAATACTCGCCAAAGGGATCTACTATTAATATTTCAGTTTATAAATCTTACCTAAACTATAATTTAGACATAGAAAATGAGTGCGAAGACATATCAGAAGAAACTTTGCCAAAGATATTTGAAAGATTTTATAGAGGAAAAAATTCCGTTTCAAAGGATGGTTTGGGTTTAGGCCTTTTTATAGCCAGAGAAATTATAGAAAAACATGGTGGAAATATAAGAGCGTCTTTAGACGAAAATAGAATAAAATTTTCAGTAGACTTCCCCTTGTGAGAAGTCTTTTTTCTTACAAAACTGTAAGAAGTCTTGTAAGCACTTTGTAAGATATGAATGTTATATTAAATGTAAAGAGGTGATAGATATGTTAAAAGTAGAAAATTTAAAAAGATATTATAAAACAAATGACGTGGAAGTAAGAGCTCTTGACGGAGTATCTTTCGATGTGGAAAAAGGAGAATTTATTTCTATAATTGGAGCAAGCGGATCTGGTAAATCAACCCTATTACATTTATTAGGAGGACTCGATTATCCTACAAGCGGAAAAGTTTTAATTGATGATACCGACATTTATGCATTGAAAGATGATGAGAGAACCATTTTTAGGAGAAGAAATATTGGTTTTGTCTTTCAAGCATATAATCTTTTGCCCATGCTAAATGTATATGAGAATATAATTATTCCCTTTGGTCTTGATGGGGACAAAGTAGATAAGAAATATGTTGATTCCGTAATAGATATACTTGAAATAAGTGATCAAAAAAATAAAATGCCAAATGAATTATCAGGTGGACAGCAACAAAGGGTTGCCATAGCAAGAGCCTTGGTTACCAAACCATCTTTAATTCTAGCTGACGAACCTACAGGAAATTTAGATTCAAAATCATCTTCCCAAGTTGTTTATTTACTAAAAAAGATTAATAAAGAGCTTGGAAATACTATTCTTATGATTACTCACGATGATGCCGTCGCTCAAGCTGCAGAAAAAACTTTAAGGATAGAAGATGGAAGGCTGGTGGAAAATAATGAAAGTCAAAAATAAAGCTTATATAGCACGTCTGTCAAAAAGTATTTTAAATGCAAATAAAAGTAGGAGAAATATTCTCTTATTAGCAATTGCTTTGACTTCTATACTATTTACAAGTCTGTTTTCCGTAGCCATAGGTTTAGGAAAAAGCATGGAAACTCAAACGATGAAAACTATTGGCACAATCAGCCATGGCTCTTTTAAAGAACTTTCTGACAAAGACATAAGTATTTTATCCAAGGATAAAGACATAAAGGAATTTTCAATAAGAGAGAAAGTTGGAATACTTGATGATGAAAAAGTGACTGCGGAACTATCCTATATGGACAAAAAAGGATTTGAATGGTCTCTAATAGAAAAAGTTAAGGGGGAGTTTCCAGAAAAAGATAACCAAGTATTTATAGATTTAGCAACTGCTAAAAAATTAGGTTATAAAGGAGAAATTGGTGAAGAGATAGAAGTTCCTTTCAATATTGAAAAACCTTACACAGGTGAAATTATAGAAAAGAAAATAGGAACATTTATTATATCTGGAACCTTTCAAAATCCTATTGACTCAAATGTTGGTGTAGGACAAATCTATTTATCAAAAGCTTATGTAGATAAATTATCCCTTCCAGAAAATAATAATGACGTGGAAGTAATGCTAAAGAATTCCTTTATGATAAGGGATAAACTTTTAAAAATTGCAGAGAGAAATGGTTATAAAGTGGTAGATGACCCTGGAAATCTATCCGACAAAGAAATAAGGATTGGTGTTAACTTTGCATATCTTTTATCTGGTGATAGTAGTTTTGATTTTAAAACATTTCTACCCTTCTTAGCTTTTTTGATTTTGGTAATAGTCGCAGGCTACTTAATAATAAACAATATTTTTAAGATATCCGTAAATGAAGATATTAAACTTCTGGGCCTTTTAAAAACAATTGGAATGACAAAGCCACAAATCAAAAAACTTGTTCATCTAGAGTCTTTAGCAGTCGCACTTCCAGCAATAATAGTTGGAGATATAGTAGGGATTTCTATTGGAAAAGTTATTTTAAATAAAATATTTGCAAATAATGAGATGTTAACGGATGTAAAATTATCACTCATGGTAATAATCTTAATTATCTTATTTTCGACAGCCTTCACTTTGCTTACAGTATTTCTATCAGTTATGAGACCTGCAAGGTATGCGGCAAAAGTTTCTCCAATAGATGCCAGCAGATACAATGAGACCACGATAAAAAAGAAATATAAAAGCGAGGATATTTCTCTAGGAAAGCTTGCTAGAAGGCAAGTATTTTCCAATAAATTTAGATTTATTTCAATTATTCTATCTATGAGTCTATCCGCTGTTATTTTAAACAGTGTTTTAACTTATACTGGTAATATTGATCTAGAAAAGGGAATTTCTGATGTAATTGTAACGGACTATAATATAGCAAGCCCAAAATATTTTAGGTATATGTACTCAGGAAGTGAGGACGGTATCAAGGATAATTTCATTGATGAAATAGAAAATCAAAAGGGATTTAAAGCTGGGGGAGCTTTATACTACTATGGTTATGAATACGATTATCCAGATATAAAAATAGAAGATAATAAAGTTGCTCCAATATTATTAGGAATAGATGATTATTTAATAAACAAACAAAAATTTATAGATGTAGAATTTGATAAAGACAAATGGAAAACAGGAAATTATGTTATCATAGGAGAATATGGAGATAAAAAATCTGCATTTAAAGCTGGTGATAAAATAAAAATCAATGTTAATAATAAGGTCAAAGAAGTCCAAGTTATGGGGAAAGTTGAATATAATTTTTCAAATGGTCTTAGATATTTCACTGTAATTAAGGAAGATATAAATGACGAATCTAGTCCTACTTTAAGTTTGGAATACATCTATATGAAGCCGAATGAGTATAAAGAGCTCACAGGAGATAAGAGTATAATGTCCTATGGATTTGATGTAGAGGATAGTGAAAAGGAAAACTTTGATAATCTATTAAAAACTTTTGAAAATGAGCCAGACTTTTCCTACGATTCAAGGGATCTTCAGATCAAATCTACAATGGAATTCAAAAGCCTAATAGAATTTGCTGGATATAGTTTGTCTATAGTATTGTTCTTAATATCGGTGCTTAACTTTATTAACGTTATTGCTACTGAAATACTACGAAACATGGTGAACTTATCAATCCTTGAAGCAATTGGAATGACAAAGAAAAATATTAAAAAATATTTAGTGAAAAAGAATTTGATTTATTCTTTATGTGGCTTAATATTTTCTTTTCTCATTATGCTTCTTGTAGATAAATTTATCTTGATGGATTTTATGGAACAGACTCAGTGGACTTCTTATAAATTTGTAATTCTGCCACTTATACTTGTAAACTCAGTAAATATAATTATTGGGATAATATTTACAGGTAGGTTCTATAAAAAGCATAGCAATAACAGTCTTGTAGATAGAATAAGAAGTTTAGAATAACAATTTTTATGTTAACCAGAAATAAAAAAGGCTGTGAGTATTAAAACTCATAGCCTTTTATCTTGCCACCTAAAGACTTTCTAAATCAATTTTTCTAAAATCCATAATTCAATGAGCCTTCCGATTCTAATTTTCTTCTGTCAAAATTTTTAATATTTCCGAATAAATATTTTCTGCATTCTTTTTAAAGTTTGCAGAAATTTTTTTTGCCATTATTTTATCTGATGTTTCAATTTTTAAGTCTAAAATATCTATTTCGTCGTCTTTTATTTTTAGATTGGCGTAGTTTGCACCCTTTTCTTCAAAAGTTTCTGCTAAAACTGAATTTTTTAGGACTAGTTCGTGGCCATAAATTTCTATTTTTTCGTCTAAAAATTTTATGTTTTCTTCAGGAATTTGTTCATAAAAAATATTTAGGGTATTAACTCCATCTTCTGATAGATAATATTTTTTGTCGCCGTCAAAAAGGACTAGACCTGTTGATTCTAATTCTTTTAAATACTGTTTGAAGTAAAAGTAATTAAAAAGCTCTATATCTAGTACAAAATAGGAAAGGTCATTTTCCTTTAGCTTATGGTTGAAATTATCTATAATGTATAGAATTAATAATTTATTTAATGCAAGTTCAAAGGAACTTTTTTCCATAGTATCACCTTCTTTTAAATTATACCAAAGCTAGGGCTCTATTATCAATTAAAGATGAATTTTTGCCATTTTTTGATATAATGTATTTGGAGGAATTATGGAAAGACAAATTTTATTTTCTCGTCAAGAGATAAAGGAAAAAGTAGAAAGTCTGGGCAAAAAAATTACAGAAGACTTCGACGATAATTTCGTAGTCATTTCTCTTTTAAGGGGTAGCTTTATTTTTGCAGCAGATTTAGTTAGAGAGATTGATAAATTAATTGAGATAGATTTTCTCACAACTTCATCCTATGGACATAGTGAATCTTCTAGTGGAGAAGTGAGATTTTTAACAGAACTTAGAACAAATATAGAGGGAAGAGATGTTCTTGTTGTTGATGATATTTTAGACACAGGTAACACTCTTTATGCAGTGAAGGAAAAACTTTTAAGTTATAAGCCAAAATCCTTAAAGACTTGTGTCCTTTTAGATAAGCCTTCAAGAAGAGAAGCAGATGTATCTGCTGATTATGTTGGCTTTGAAATTGATGATATTTTTATTGTTGGCTATGGTTTAAATTATGGCGATTACTACAGAAATGTGCCATACATTTACACTTATAAGGAAAAAAATGAGACGATATAAAAAGAAAAATTTAAATGTCATGAGTGTAAACACCTTGACTCTTGTCCTAGCAATAATTTTTTTAACTATTGGTTTTAATATTCAAGAGAAATACAGCTTTTGGGGTACTTTTATAACGGAAATTTTTATAATTTTACTTCCTGCAATTTTTATTTCTTCAACGGGAAATATTAAAGAGGTTTTAAAAGTAAAAAGGATTTCTTTTGAAAATATTTTAAAGGCTATTATCCTTGTGATTTTGGCTTACCCTCTTATTTTGCTTTTAAATGGAATTTTCTTGTCCCTTCTTTCAAATTTTATTGAATACAAAAATTTTCCAATGGAATTAATGCTACAAAATGTTCCAATTTTTAATTATTTAATATTTATGTGCCTTGTGCCTGCAATTTGCGAAGAAGTTTTCTTTAGAGGAACCTTAACTAATGCCTATAATGTCTATGGAGAAAAATTTGCCATTATCGTATCGGCTCTTGTTTTCGCCCTATTTCACTTTGACATACAAAATTTTATAGCCCCCTTCTTGTTGGGACTTTTGTTTTCAACTTTAATAGAAGTTACTGGTTCTATTATTCCGGCTATTGTGGCTCACTTTGTTAATAATGTCATTGCAGTTTTGACGGCAAGATATGTAAATGAAAGGCTCTTTGAATTTTTGAGAAAGACAAAACTTTCTCGTGAAATTGGATCCCTTGAGCTTTCAATTATAATTTTATTAATTGTAGTTTCAATTTTTTCTGTGATTTTAATTAGATTAATTCTTAAAAATTTGAAGAAGGAAAATAATGAGGATGTGGAAATAAAAATTAGATATAGAGATGTTGAGGGCATAGATTTATTTAACTTTGTGCCAATAATTGCCCTTGTGATTTTGTATTTCATCTATCACTACATTGTTTTTTAGGAGGTAGGATATGGATAAGATAAGAGAAGCAGCTGATTTAATTTTAAAATCAAAAAAAGTTTTTGCCCTAACTGGCGCAGGAATTTCTACAGATTCAGGCATACCTGATTTTAGATCTTCCTCTGGCTATTATTCCAAAATGGACCCCATGCTTGCCCTTTCCAAGGATAGACTAATAAATCATCCAGAAATTTTTTATAAGGAAGGTTATAAAATTTTAGAGGACTTAAATGATCAAGAACCTAATGAAGGACACAAGGCACTGGCAAAAATGGAAGAGGAAGGATTTCTTTCTGGAATTATTACACAAAACATCGATAATCTTCACGCCAAGGCTGGCTCAAAAAATATTTACGAAGTTCATGGGGAAACTCGTGGCACTCACTGCATGAAATGTGGACATGAATATCCCTTTGCTATAATGCGTGAAAAAGTTGAAAAGGGAGAAATTCCACCTAAGTGCGATAAATGCGGCGGCACAATTCGTCCAAATGTTGTAATGTTTGGCGACATGATGCCTGACGATTTTGAAAGGGGAGCAAGAGAGCTTGATGACACAGACACACTAATAGTTGTCGGCTCATCACTTACAGTTTCTCCAGTAAACTTTTTGCCAAATTATGTTGATCACTTGATTATAATAAATAACGACCCTACGCCAATGGATAGGAGAGCAGATGTAGTTATTCACGAAAATTCTTCACTTGTCTTACAAGAAATTTTAAAGGAGCTTGAAAAAAGATCATGATGTATGGAGATTTCGCTTATTTTTACGACAAGCTCATGTACGATCTTGACTACGAGAAAATTTATAAATTTATAAAAGAGGTTCTAGGGAAAAAGTCTCTAGAACCTGAATTAATTTTAGAGATGGCTTGTGGCACAGGTGGACTGACAGAGAAATTGGCAAGAGACTACAAAATTCATGCCTTTGATTTGTCTGATGACATGTTAAGTGTTTGTGAAAATAAAATAAGAAGCAAAAATTTAAAATTATTTAAACAAAATATGGTTGGATTTTCTGCACCAGCATCTTATGATGCAATATTTTCCGTTGGCGACAGTCTAAATTATGTAACTGATGTTAAAGATTTTGAAGCTGCAATAAAATCTTCCTACGATCACTTAAAAGATGGAGGAATTTTTATTTTTGACCTAAATACAGAATACAAATTTAAAAATATTCCTCCAGTTACTGTAGACGAAGTGGAAGATGTTTTATACCTTTGGGAAAATATTTACGATGAAGAGAAAAAATTAAACACCTACGGAGTTAATTTTTTTAGAAATATTAAGGACAATGACTATAAAAGATTTTACGAAGAACATTTAGAAAGGGCATATGACCTATCCTTCGTGAAAAATTTATTGGAAAAAACAGGATTTAAAGATATAGAAGTTTATGACGATTACGAATTTAAAGAAGTAAGGGATGAAACTTCTAGGTACACATTTATCACAAGGAGGTAAATTTGGGATATATTTTAAGAGCAATAGATGAGACTGAAACTATAAAAATTTCTGCAGCAATTACTACAGATGTAGTGGAAGAGGCTGCTAAAATTCATAAATTATCAAAAACTACAAGTGCTGCCCTAGGTAGAGTTTTAACTGCAGCAGCAATTATTGGTTCCTGGCAAAAAAATGAGAAGGACTCCATAACTCTTTCCATTAATGGCAATGGACCTGCGGGAAAAATTGTTGCAACTTGTAAAAATGATGGTTATGTAAAGGGTTATGTTACAAATCCTATGGCTGATCTTCCAACAAGAGAAACTGATGGAAAAATTGATGTTGCAGGAATTGTTGGCGAGGGAAATTTAATTCTTGTAATGGATACGGGCATGAAAAAGCCCTACACTGGCACAGTAAATCTTACGACTGGAGAAATTGCAGAAGACTTGGCTGTATATTTTCTTCAATCAGATCAAGTTCCATCAGCTGTTGGTCTGGGAGTTTTAGTTGATGTGGACTATTCAATAAAAGCTGCTGGTGGATTTATTATTCAACTAATGCCTGATGCCACAGAAGAGCAAATTTCTAAACTTGAAGAAAATTTAAAGGGCCTTCCAAGTGTAACATCTATTTTAGATGAATATCACGACGCAGAAAAATTAATTGAAATTCTCATGAAGGACATTAATTTTAAAATTCTTGAAAAGAGAGAAGTAAGCTACAAATGTAATTGTTCTCGTGAAAAAGTTGAAGATGCAATTATTTCAGTTGGTCCAAGGGAAATTGAAGAAATCCTTAAAGAAGATAAGAAGGCTGAAGTTAGCTGTTACTTCTGCGACAAGGTTTATGATTTTGACGAAAAAGATCTAGAGAGAATGTTAAAAAAAGCAGAGGACATAAATAAAAATAGAAAAGTTATTATAGAGGATAATTTTTAAGAAAAGTAAAAATTTACAAAAAAAAGATAGGTGAGGACCTATCTTTTTTCATGCTTAAATATTTTTAAAAACTTTTTCCATTGGCTTTAATACTACAAGTACAATTACAGATGAAACTGCAATTTGAATTATGTTGCCTGGAATTGATGCAAGTGGTGTTACAAAGGATGAAAGTATAAAAACTTCTCCAATGTAGTAAACCAAAACTTTTACTATTGCAACTAAGACAAAGGAAATTAATAAATTTTTTAAATTTAAGTGTTTGTAATTAAATTTGTTTAGTATGTAACCCATGATGAGTGCAGATATAACTGTCATAGGAGACCACATTGCCCAGCCACTTGTTAAATCAAAAATTCCCATTCCAAGTGCTCCTGCTGTCATACCAATTCTTTTGTCAAGAAATATTGCAGCTAAAAAGAAGGGAACATTGCCAAGGTGGATGAGTCCTCCATTAGGTGCAAAGGGAAGCTGAATTTTTACAAGCCATGTAAAAACAAAAACAAGTGCAATAAAAAGTGATGTGATAACTAAGTCTTTTACCTTATATTCTTTCATGTTTTCTCCTTTTTATTTTATTTATTACATAATAGCATTTTTCTCGTCATAATAAAAGAAAAAAAAGGTCGACAATGCGACCTTTTTTTAAAAATACTTATAATATGTTTAAAAATCTTTAATTTCAAAAATTTTAAATAATAAATGCACCACGGCTATCTACTTCAAGTGGCAAGAGTAAATATTTACCATTTAATTCCTCTAATTTATTTTTAATAAATTTTTCTGAATCTTTATCCCTTTTATCTAATAAAATCATAATAGTTGAACCTGATCCACTTAAATATTGGGCAATAGCAGGGCTCTCGTCAATAATTTTTTCTATTTCATCTATTTCTGGAATTTCTTTAAACCTATAAGGCTCATGAATTTTATCTTTTAGGGCAATTTTTATATTTTCTTTATCGCCAGATATAAGAGATAAAATCAAAAGACTGAGGTGAGAAATATTAAAGACAAAATCTTTTTTGCTGTAACTATCTGGCAGAGCTTTTCTTGCAAGTTCTGTGCTTAGTTTAAAGTCTGGAACAAGTGCTAAAAATTTTATCTTATCAGAAATTTTAAATTTTTCTACAAAGACTTTATCATCATCAAGAAGGGATGCAGTCGCTCCACCAAAAATTGCAGGTGAAACATTGTCTGGATGTCCTTCTAAATCTGTTGCAATTTTTAAAATTTCTTTTTTGTCTAGCGACCTATTCATGACATCAAAGGCAGCCATTATTCCAATAACTACGCAAGTTGCAGAAGATCCAAGACCACGGGACATAGGTATTTTTGATTCTAGTTTAAATTCCACTGGGACAATTTTTTCTTTGTAGACTTCAAAAGTGTGGGCATAAGCCTTATAAATCAAATTATTTTTTAAATTGTCCTTAAAATTTTCTATATCATCAGAAATTTTAAATTCTGAGGTATTATATAAGTTTAGGGCAAGTCCAAGACTATCAAAGCCTGGACCAAGATTGGCAGAAGTTGCAGGCACAGAGATTCTTTTAGGTCTCTTTGCAAATTCTAAGACTTCATTTTCAATTTCATCTTTATTAATTTTTGTCTTATGAATAATTTTTTTGTCCCTTAATTTTTTTATTTCAGAAGGAATTTTCACTCCAGAAATTTTATAAAGCTCATCAATATTTTCAAATTCATCTTGTGAAATATTTTCGCCAAGGGCAGATAAAACTGATGAAGAAAATTTGTAGGGACTGGCAGTAGATAAAATCACTGTATTTTTTAAACCCAGCTTATCTACTATATTTTTTGCCACGGCTGTGTGTGGGTCAATTAAATAATTATCTTCTCTAAAAGTTTTTTCTATAGTAGATTTTGTTTCCTCTTCAGAGGCATAACCGCATAAAAATTCACTAAAGTCATCCTTAAATTCAAAAATGTGCTTTTCAGCAAGCTCTTTCATTTTTTCTTTAACAAGTTCATCAGAGGACTTGTGATAAATTAGTCTTTCCAAATTGCTTGAAACTAAAATATCCATAGAAGGGGAGATAGTTTTTTTAAGCTCTCTATTGGCATCATAAGTCCCAGTTTTAAAGAAATCTGTTAAAACATTGTTAGAATTTGATGCGATTATGAGTTTCTCTACAGGAAGACCCATTTTTTTTGCGTAGTAGCCAGCTAAGATGTCGCCAAAGTTTCCAGTAGGCACGCAAAAAGAAATTTTATGGCCACAAGAAATTTTTTCTTCCCTTACTAAATCGGCATAGACATAGAAATAATAGACAATTTGTGGCAAAAGCCTGCCAATATTTATTGAATTGGCAGAGGAAAGATAAATATTTTTTTCTTTTAATTTCTCTTTTATGTCCTCATCATTAAAAATCTTTTTCACAGCAGCTTGGGCGTCATCAAAATTTCCGTCAATGGCAATAACTTTTGAATTTAGAGAATCAGTTGAAGTCATTTGCTTTTTTTGAATGGCAGAAACTCCCTCTGTTGGATATAAAACTAAAATGTCTATATTTTCTGTGTTGTAAAAACCTTCAAGGGCAGCCTTTCCAGTGTCGCCAGAAGTCGCAGTTAAAATCAAAGTCTTATCCTTTATGCCAAGAGATTTTTTTGCATAGGATAAAAGATTGGGAAGAAGGCAAAGGGCAAAGTCCTTAAAGGCAGAAGTTCTTCCGTGATAAAGTTCTAGATAAAAATCTTTTTTATAAGCTACTTTTGCAATTTCATCTTCAAAACTTGCGTAGGATTCTTCTATTATTTTTAAAAGTTCATGGCTGTCGAAGTCTGTCAAGTATAGGGATAAAATTTTGTGGGCAAGATCTGTGTATTTTAAATTTAAATTTTCACTTATGTCAAATTTTGGAAAGGATTCTGGCACAAAAAGTCCGCCGTCATGAGAGATTCCCCTTACAATTGCTTCTCTTGCCGATATTTTTAAATTGGAATTTCTAGTTGATAAAAACTTCATATTTCCTCCTCTATTTCTGCAAGAAAGACATCATCTAAGTTTTCTATTGCATGAAGAAGTTTTTTTAGACTGAGTTTTTTTGTAATTATATGATGATTTTCATCAAGAATTTTTTCTGATGAAATCAAATTTTTAAGTTCATCAGAAACTTTTTCACATCTTAGATAATATTTTTTTTCTAAATTATTTTCCACTGGATAGGAATTTTCAGCATTGTAAAAAGTTTTTATTTCTCTTTTTGCAAGAATTCTAAGAAGGTCACGCATAATTGCATCAGCTGTTTCAAGTTTTCCTGCACCAGGTCCCTTTAGTTCATATTTTTTAAAATTTTCGCCAAGGACTTTTATGGCATTTGTGCCTTCAAAAGTTTTTGCAAAAAAATCATCCTTTAAAAATGTAGGCATTACAGAAATATTAATCTTGCCATCACATAAAGATGACTTTCCAAGAAGTCTAATGGAATAACCCAAATCTTTTGCAAAATCAAAATCAGATTTTTTTACATTATTTATTCCAAAGGTAAAAATTTCATCTTCCTTAATTTTTGCATTGTAAATAAGAGAGGAGAGGATTCTAATTTTTCTCATGGCATCAAAGCCGCCAACATCAGCAGTGGGATCAGCTTCAGCGTAGCCAAGATCTTGTGCTTCTTTTAGGACGTCTTTATAAGATGAACCTTCTCTTTCCATTTTTGAGAGAATATAATTTGAAGTTCCATTTAAAATTCCTGAGATTTCAGAAATATCATTAAAGAAAACTTCTTCCATTAGAGGATGAATTATTGGAATTGCGCCAGCGACAGAAGCTTCATAAGAAAAATAAACTTCATTTTCACGAGCAAGCTCATTTAAGACTTCAAAATATTTTGAAACAACAGCCTTATTGGCAGTGACAATATTTTTTTTCGCCTTAATAAGTTTTACAATTCTCTCATAAGTTTCCTCTAGATTTGAAGTTACATCAATTACTGTGTCTACAGAAGAATTTAAGATTTCGTCAAAATTATCTGTGAAAATCAAAGTCTTGTCATGAGGATTTCTATCTTTATTTTTATTTTTTATTAAAATTCTTTCTATTTCTATATCAAAATTATTTTTCAGTAAATCTTTTCTTTTTTTGTACAAAATTTCTTCGACGCCTGTTCCCACAGTGCCAAAGCCCATTATTGCAATTTTCAAATTAAACCTCCAAAAGTTTTTTTGCTATTTGCACAGCATTTGTTGCAGCGCCCTTTCTAATATTATCAGCACAGGACCAAAGGTTGATGCCATTTTCTACAGTGAAGTCTCTTCTAATTCTTCCAACATAAACTTCATTTGTATCAGCAGACATTAGTGGCATTGGATAAATTTCATTAGCTGGATCATCTTTTAAAATCATGCCAGGATAATCAGCTATGATTTTTTTCACGTCTTCAATTTCAAAAGGCTTTTCCACTTCAACATTTATAGAAATGCTGTGAGAATTTCTTACAGGCACACGCACAGTTGTAGCTGTAACAAGTAAGGAATCATCGTGAAGAATTTTTTTAGTTTCGTTAATCATCTTCATTTCTTCCTTTGTGTAACCATTGTCCAAAAATACATCGATTTGTGGAATACAATTATTTACAATTGGATACTTATAAGCAAGATTTGTTCCCTTTTCAAGGTCAGAAATTCCTTTGATTCCAGAACCAGAAACAGATTGATAAGTTGAGTAGATAACTCTTTTAATTTTGTACTTGTCATGAATTGGTTTTAGAGGAAGGACTGATTGAATAGTTGAGCAATTTGGATTTGCAATAATTCCCTTATTATTTTTTATGTCCTCTGGGTTAATTTCTGGAACAACTAGAGGAACTTCTGGGTCCATTCTAAAGGCAGAGGAGTTGTCAACAACAGTTACACCAGCCTTTGCAGCAAGGGGAGCAAATTTTTCGCTGACAGATCCACCAGCAGAGAAGAGGGCAATTTTTATATCCCTACCATCAAAGGAATCTTCCTTTAATTCTTCAACAGTGTAATCTTTTCCACAGTAATTTATAATTTTTCCTGCAGATTTTTTTGAGCTAAACAAAAATAAATTGTCAATTGGGAAATTTTCCTCACTCAAAACCTTTAACATCATACTTCCAACAAGACCAGTTGCACCAACAACTGCTACATTAATTTTCTTCATCTTTTTCCTCCTTATAAAATTCTCTATAAATAGCTTCAATAGCTTTTTCAAAATCCTTAGTTTCAACGCCAATAATAATATTAATTTCACTAGAACCTTGGCTTATCATCTTTATGTTAATTCCATTTTTGGCAAGAGCAGTAAAGGTCCTTGAAGACACGCCCTTTTCATTTATCATGCCACGACCAACAACTGCAATAAGAGAGATATCACGCTCCCAACTAATATTATCAACATTTAAATAAATTTTTAATTCTTCAAGCACCTTATTTAACTTTGGTGAAATTTGAGAATCAGAAACAATGACAGAAACGGAATCAATGCTTGAAGGCATATGTTCAATGGAAATGTCATTAGATTCAAAAACAGTAGTTAGCTTTCTGAAAAAGTCCTTTTCAGTGTTCATATTTACCTTTTCAAGATTAATAACAGTGAAGTCCTTTTTGCCAGAAATTCCAGTTACAATATTTTTATTTCTAAAAGGACATTTAGAAACAATTAAAGTGCCTTCTTCATGAGGAGCATTAGTGTTTTTAATATTTATAGGAATATTTTTATCGCGAAGAGGGAAAATTGCCTCTTTGTGAAGAACTTTTGCACCCATGTAAGAAAGTTCACGAAGTTCCTTATAAGTAATAGTGCCAATGGGAGAGGAGTCCTTTACAATTTTAGGATCAGCAACTAAAAATCCAGACACATCAGTAAAGTTTTCATACATCTCTGCATCGAGGGCAGAAGCAATGACAGAGCCAGTGACATCAGAACCGCCCCTAGAAAAAGTATGGACCTTTCCAAATTCATCTAAACCATAAAAACCCGGCACAACAGCTCTATCGTGCTTAATAAGAATATTTTTTATGTTTTCACATGACTTGGAAAGGTCCAAAATGCCCTCGTTAAATACAATTAAATCCCTTGCATCAACAAAATCATAACCAATGTAATTTGCAAGGACTTGTGCGCTAATAAACTCACCACGACTAATTACAAAATCGTAGCTAGCGCCACTTTCAATTTCACTTTTGACATCTTCTAAAATTTTATCAATGTCAATATCCAAAAGAAGATCATCAACAATATTTTTAAAAACATTTTCGATGATCTTGTAAACTTCGTTAAAATTCAAATCGTGCGCACTTAGCTCGTGGCACATTGCGAGAAGGTCAGTAACCTTGTGATTGTTATTAACACCCTTTCCAGGCGCAGACACAACAATGTACTTTCTCGCAGAGTCTTCCTCAATAATTTCCTTAACTTTTTTCAGTTGAACAGCATCTGCCAGGGAGCTGCCACCAAATTTTGCGACTTTCATCTTTTTCTCCTTTTTAGTAATTTAAAAATGTGTGTAAAATTATGTTTAAAAAATTCGTGTTTAATACAAAAAAACAGAAAAAATTAAAAAGTAATTTTTTCGATTATACAATTATTTAGTCAGATTGTCAATTGAAAGACACTTATAAGAAAGTTAAAAAGACATATTCCAGAATAGAATTTAAAGAGGAAGGAGGAAACAAAACTAAAAAATTAAAAATAAAAAAAGCCGACTTGAGTCGGCCTATAATTATAAATCAATATCTGGAACAATGTGAATTTTGTAATCAGGATAAAGTTTAGAAATTTCTTCTTCAATAACCCTTAATGCTTCATCTCTCTCTACATCAAAACTCAAGATAACATCAAATCTAATACTTTTATTTTTTGTGTCAACATAAAATCCATGAACTTGGAGGGCCCAATCGTGATTCATAATCTTTCTTTCAATTGTCCTTCTAATTTCTCCAGCTTCTTTGTCCCTTGTGTTGTAGGAATAAACACCTAGAGCGATCAAGATAATACCAGTTTTTTTATAGACTTTATATTGTAATTTTCTTGTAAGTTTATCTACTTCATCAACATCCATATGGTCTGGAAGCTCAACATGAAGAGAGCAGTAATATTTGTTAGGACCATAATTAAAAAGTGCAAGGTCATATACTCCAATTACAGGGTCTTCTTCTTTTACTAAGTCTTTAATCTTTTTCACCATTTCTGGATCGGATCTATGACCAATTAAATCATCAATAGTAGAAAGAATCATTTCTATTCCAGCTTTAATCATAAATACAGAAATGACAAGACCTACATAAGACTCGAGAGAAAGTCCAAAAACCATAAAAACAATGGCAGAAAGAAAAACAGAAAGTGAAAGAATTGAATCAAATAGTGAATCTGACCCGGATGCAATTAAAGCGCCTGAGTTAACTTTTTTTCCCTGTCTTTTGACATATTTGCCTAAGAAAAACTTCACTACAACAGCAAGACCAATTACAAAAATAGAAAGCTTGGTGTAGGAAGCAGGGCTTGGATTAATAATTTTTTTAACACACTCTACTAGAGAAGTGATTCCAGCATATAGGACAAGGGCAGCTATGATCATAGAAGAAATATATTCAATCCTTCCATAACCCATAGGATGCTTCTTATCTGGCGCCTTGCTTGCGAGTTTTTCTCCTATAATAGTTACAAGAGAAGAAAGAGCATCAGACAAGTTATTAACAGCGTCAAGAGTTAAGGCAATGGAATTGACCAAAACCCCAAGTATTGCCTTGAAGACCGCTAATAAAACATTGGTTATTATTCCTATAAAACTCGTCCTTACAATAATTTTTCCACGGATTTCTGATTAATTTAATACTTCAAAGTTGTCATTTGACATTTTTTCACTCCTTATTTTTGATTTGATGGATTAAATTTTCAAGATATAAACTTAAGTTGAAAACATTAAAATTGTTTTTGAAAAAATTAACTCTTCAAAAAATTATTAAGTAAGCTAATCTAGCTTAATTACTTCAAGATTTAGCATTTAAAATTTAATTTTAAAAATGCTTTATATTTTCTATATATAATAACACACTATAGAAAATTCTTATAGCTATGATTTCGTATAATGACAAATAAATAAGACCCTAGTATTAACTAAGGTCTTGTAAGTTTATATTAATTTTATTCCCATTCTTCTTTTCCAAAGGTACGATACATCCCAATCCATTCAAAATACTAAATTCTTTTTTTTAGAGTATCACTAAATCCACCTAATTATAGGACGTTTTCAAATTTTTAGTCCCGTCCCAATCCCAGTACCGGACAAAAACTAATAATATTTATAAAGATTCTATATAAACGCCAAAATACATCTAGCTAATAATAAAAACCACCGGCGCAGTGAAATGCCCCCCAAAAGCTTGATTTAAAAATCAACTTAAAGAGGTCAGTTTTTTAATGTCAAAATACAATTTAGAATTCAAACTAAAAATAGTAAAAGAATATTTAGAAGGTAACATAGGATATGCATCACCTGTCAACTCTTTCTTATAACTTATTATTTATTCTTATTTATTAAAAAATAAGGCAAAGAAGGCTCTATTAAAATAAAATATTACAGAAATTTCCCTCATTAATCAGAAGTCACCGATAAAAATTCTGACATGAAAATTTTCTCAGTGACCATTTTGTTGCCTTTTATTTATCTTTTATATTTTGTGTTGTAGCCTTCATTCTCTTTTGGTCTATAGGCGTTAGGATAGGCTTGATCTGTTGCAACATCGAGAGATACTTTTTTAAGAAGTTTGTAGACATCGTAGGGATCTTCAATGGAAATAAATTTATTTGCGTCAGCCTTAAAGCTGTAAGATGAATTTCCCCCTTCGCCATTATAAACTAGGATAATTGTGCATAGAAATAAAAAAGAAGTCAAAAATCCCCCAAATTAATGCAATTAAATAAATGCTTGGGTTGCCTACAATATAAAGAAAGACATTGGGTTTTCCTCGCCACAATATATTTTCATTGTCGTCAATAATTTTTTCAATCATAATTTCCTACATTACTTTCTCTTTATTAAGATAAAGTATCCTTAATTAGTATTTTATCACAAATATACTTGTGAAAAAATATTTGAATGGCTGAATTTCCACTTATATCTGTAAATTTTTCTTTACATTTATTTGAATTAAAATTTTAAAAATCTATAAAATTTACTAACATAATTTTTGCATATACCAGGCAACTATACATTCATCTTTGTAATTATTAGTTTCAAGAAATTCTTCAAGTTTAGATATAGCTTTTTCTGAATATACATAACCACCATAATCTTTATCAGGATCATAAAGGGACAATTCTTCTTCAGTATATGGTTCTTCTCCATTTTCAACTCGCATATTATTTATGCTATCCCTCATATCATTAAGTTCTGATCCAAGTATTTTTCGATAGAAATCCTTTTGTGAGATTTTTTTAAGGAAAACTTTTCTTTCTTTTAAATCTGCTGCGATTATTCCCGGAAATTCAGTTTTTCCTTCCGGATAATATTCATAAACAACTTCCTCATTTGAAAATGAAATTTTCTTTAAAATAACCATTGCATACCTCTTTTTATATAATAATCAAAACTACCAGCTGAGCTGGTAGTTTTGATTTGTCCATTTATATATTGATTATGAAATGATCTTAATACTTTATTATTTGTTCATTAGTTCGGACATAAAAATACCCCCATAATATAGCAAAGTATTCAATAGAAAAATTATGAAGTTATAATATTAAATTTTATTAAGGTTTATATAGCAAGACTTATTTTCCAATGAATCAATTGCCAGAGCGATCTCGTTTAGCATGGCTATAAGCAGAGATTTATCATTTACTGACAATTGACTACCGATACTTTTATCTGACATATCTATGCCGACAACGCCATAGACTGCACTATTTTTTCTAATGGCAAAATATAAGCCATTAGCATTAGTTAGAGTATTTGTGCCTGCACCAGCACTATCATTATTTAAAAATACCCATTTTGCTACAGTTTTCTCGGAGTCTTGCAAATATATTTCTTTCATATTTGCGACGTTTTTTGGGTTATAAATTATTGGCGACAAAAGCGAGCTTTTGAAAACAGGATAAAATATTATTACCTTGTTTAGGAGCTTATGTAGTTGATAGCAGGTTTCATACATTACTTCATCATAGTTTTTGCTTAGCTGCAATCTCTGGCTTGTTTTAAGCAGAACCTCTAAGCTGTGTGACTGCTGAGTTGTTAGTATATTTTCCTTTTTTAGTCTATTTTGCATTAGGCTAATGAAAAAAGAAACTATGATCATTATTATAAATATCATCAGATACTCTTTTGAGTAAATCCTCAAAGAATAATAGGGTGGTATAAATATAAAATCTATAATAAGGATATTTAGCAAGAGAGCAAGCATATTGTATATAGGGTGTTTTGTTGTGTATCCAACTATGCAGGATGATAGAGTATAAAGCAAAACTATGTTAGTTGTATTAAAATCAAAAATAAATAAGGCATAAGATAGTACAGTTGTAGCTAACAGTATGAGCAAAGTTACTATCAGATCTTCTCTATCAAAATGCACAAATTCATCTAGCCTTATATTTTTTTTCTTATACTCACTGTTAGCATCAGGGATTATGAATATATCAAGATTTGGAGCATCCTTAGTAATCTCATCAATTATAGTTGTTTTATTCAAAAATGATATTTTCTGTGAGGATCTTCCCAAGACAAGCTTTGATACTCCACTAAGTTTTGCATATTGGCTAATTTGAAATGATATATCATCACCATAAGAAGAAACGATATTAGCTTTTAGATGTTTAGCCAAGTCTATATTTTTTTGTAAGTTATTTTTTTCTGTATTAGAAAAATTTTTGCTTTCAGATGTTTCTACATATAGGGCACTAAACTCTGCATGGAAAGAGTTAGCCATCCTATAAGCAGTTCTGATTACTTTTTGGTTAGTAGGTGATGGGCCAAGACACACTAGTATATGTTCTTTTAAAAATGGTTTATTTTTTTCGTCAGTATATAAATTTATTTTATCAGCATATCTTCTTAAAGCTATTTCCCTAAGCGAGATAAGATTATCTATAGTAAAAAAATTATCTAGGGCTTTTTTAGACTGGGAATAATTATATATTTTTCCTTCCTTTAATCTTTCAATTAATTGTTCTACTTCAATATCTATTATTTTTATATGGTCAGCATTATCAAAAACATAATCAGGTATACGTTCATTGACTTTTATATTAGTAATTGATTCTACTATATCATGAAGGCTCTCTAGGTGTTGGACATTTAATGTTGTGTATACATCAATGCCTGCTCTAAGTAATTCCTCTACATCTTGGTATCTTTTTTTATGTCTACTGCCTGGTGCATTGGTATGGGCAAGCTCATCTACTAATATGATGTCAGGTTTTCTATCTAGGGCCTTATCTATATCCAGTTCATTAAAAATATGATCTTTATAGTTTATTTTTTTATAGTCTATTATATCTAGACCATTCATTAATGCTAGAGTATCTTTTCTATCATGAAGTTCTACATAACCAACAACCACATCTATGCCTTCTAGGTACTTTTCGTGGGCAACTTCTAGCATATTGTATGTCTTGCCGACACCTGCACAGTATCCGAAGAAGATTGTCAATTCACCTTTTTTTTCCATAAAATTATCCTTCTTTATTTATTTCTGATTTTATTTTACTATATATATTAAAAAAAAAGGCAAAATCAGTGGATTTTAATACAATTTTAATGTCTATGGTGTATATTTTAAAACTATTTTAAGGTAAAAGTTGGTATATTACACATATAGTTAGAGAATAGGAGGAGTGATTAATGTTAGACCTTATTATGATAGCTATAATTATCATTTCATTTTTAATATTAAAATTATTTGTCCATTGGATAGATAAAAAAATTACAAGTAATTAATTATTGTGGAGGTTTATATGTTACTATTATTAATTGTTATTTTAGGGGTTTTATGCTATTTGTTTTATGCACTGATTAACCCTGAGAAATTTTAAATATAGTTTTGGGAGATAAGTATGAAGGAAATTATGAATTTAAATAAATGTGATTTTAATAATTGTTTGAATGATTTTTGTTCCTTAATAAAATTAAAAATTGATTTGGGAAACCTTGACGAATGTTTAGAATTGGTAAAAGATAAAATGAAAGATTATCCACATAGTCCAGTTCCTCACAATTTGTTAGGTATTTTGATGGAAATAAGAGGAAACCATGAATTGGCTATGAAACACTTCAGGGCTGCTTGGGCATTAGACCCTTGCTATGAACCTGCTAGTAAAAATTTGGAAAATTTAGGAATATATGGCACAAATAAAAAATATATATTTTCGTAAGAAAATTGTGTAAGTAGGAGAGATTATGTTACAAATATTATTAACATTACTAATATTCTTAGTCATTATATTTCCATGTGGAAATTACTTATATAAAATGACTAACAATAAAAAAACATTCGCTGATCCTTTATTTGATAAAGTGGATTCAGGAATTTTTAAAATTTTAAAGATTGAAAAAAGTGATATGGACTGGAAAGAATATGCATTGTCATTGATTCTTTTAAATGCGTGTTTGGCTCTACTTTCATATCTAGTTCTTAGAATTCAATCTATAGGGATATTTAATCCAAATAAAATAGGCTCTATGGAGGAAACTTTAGCTTTTAATACAATTATTTCTTTTATGACTAATACTAACTTGCAACACTATGCTGGTGAATCAGGCTTGTCATATTTTTCTCAAATGTTTGTGATTATTATGATGATGTTCACTTCAGCAGCTAGTGGATATGCAGCTTGCGTAGCAATGATAAGAGGAATACTTGGAGAGAAGATGGGAAACTTTTTTGTAGATTTTATAAAAATCATAACAAGATTTTTATTACCAGCATCTATTATTGTTGGATTATTATTGGTGTCTCAAGGAGTTATCCAAAACTTTAATTCTAATATTTTAATTAAAACTATTGAGGGCAAAAACCAAGAACTTGGTGCTGGTCCTGTAGCTGCTTTGGAAGCAATTAAACATTTGGGTACTAATGGTGGAGGATTTTTCGGAGCCAACTCATCAACTCCTTTTGAAAACCCTAATATTATTTCAAATATTATAGAATTAATTTCTATGATGTTATTGCCAGGATCATGTGTTTTCATTTTTGGAAAGATGGCACATGATAAGTTTATTAAAAAATCAGCAAGTGAAAATAAACAAATACCAGAGCACACAGATAAAGCTATGGCTAAGAAAGTTTGGCTGGGCAAAGAAGGCCAGTCAATATTTATTGCCATGTCCATATTATTTGTAATAGGCTTGGGTATTTGTTATCATAATGAGCTTAATGGTGTAAACGGGGCAAGTCTTTCTGGAATATCTCACAATATGGGAAATATGGAAGGAAAAGAGATGCGTTTTGGCATTGCCCAATCTTCATTATTTACGACAGTTACAACGTCATTTACTACTGGAACTGTTAACAATATGCATGATACACTTACACCTTTGGGTGGCCTAGTTCCTTTGCTTCACATGATGTTAAATGTTGTATTTGGTGGAGCAGGTGTAGGACTTATGAATATGTTAATCTATGCTATCTTAGCAGTATTTATATGCGGTCTTATGATTGGTAAGACACCGGAATATCTAGGTAAAAAAATTGAAGGTAATGAGATGAAACTTGCAGCTTTATCAATTATCATTCACCCACTTTTGATTCTAGGTTTTTCTGCACTAGCAGTTAGTATAAATCCTGGACTTGAGGGTATTACTAATCCAGGATTCCACGGACTAAGTCAAATACTATACGAATATTCTTCATCAGCAGCGAATAATGGCTCTGGTTTTGAAGGTTTGGCTGACAATACAATCTTTTGGAATATAACTTGTGGATTAGTAATGTTTTTTGGAAGATATTTAGCTATTATTATCCAGCTAGCAATAGCAGGAAATCTTTCTAAAAAAATAGATATCAATGAAACTGCTGGAACATTAAAAACTAATAACTTAACTTTTTCAATTATTTTAGTAATAATTGTTTATATATTTGCAGCACTAACATTTTTGCCAGTACTAGCTTTAGGACCAATAGCAGAATGGTTGGTACTATAGGAGGAAATATGGTTAATAAGAAAACAAAATTTATAAGTAAAGATATAATGAAGACTTCTATTAAAGGGGCATTCTTAAAATTAAATCCTAAGTATATGATAAAAAACCCTGTAATGTTTGTAGTAGAAATTGGATTTATAATTTGTCTATTACTTGCTTTTTTCCCAAATTTGATAAATGATGGAAGCGACAATGCAAGTAAATACAATATGCTTGTTTCCATTATTTTGTTTATAACTTTACTATTTGCAAATTTCGCCGAATCCGTAGCTGAAGGTAGGGGAAAGGCACAAGCAGAGACATTGAAAAAAACAAAAAAGGATACTAAGGCTAGAAAAATTTTAGATGATGGAAAAGAAATTGAAATCTCTAGTAATGACCTAAAAAAAGGAGACGTAGTTTTAGTAAAAGTAGGCGAAATAATCCCTAATGACGGTGAAATAATTGAAGGTATAGCAAGTATTGATGAATCTGCAATCACTGGTGAATCCGCACCAGTAACTAAAGAAAGTGGAGGAGATTTTTCTTCAGTGACGGGAGGTACACTTGTTGTATCAGACTGGATTAAAGTTCGTATAAGCTCAGATCCTGGTGAATCATTTTTGGATAAGATGATATCTCTTGTAGAAGGAGCCTCTAGACAAAAAACACCAAATGAGATTGCTCTAAATACCTTGTTGGTTTCCTTAACTATTATATTTTTGATAGTTATCATAACCCTATATCCAATAGCTAACTATTCTAATGTAAAAATTTCAGTTTCTACATTGATAGCTTTAATGGTTTGCCTAATCCCTACTACAATTGGTGCATTACTTAGCGCAATCGGTATAGCTGGTATGGATAGGGTTACTAGATTCAATGTCATAGCAATGTCAGGCAAGGCTGTAGAAGCTTGTGGTGATGTTGATACAATGATTCTAGACAAAACGGGAACAATAACCTTTGGAAATAGGTTAGCTAGTGATTTTATAAATGTCGATGGAATCGACAAATCAGATTTAATAGAATATGCCATGATATCATCACTAAAAGATGACACCCCTGAAGGTAAATCTACAGTCGAACTTGCAAAAAAATTGGGTTCTAAAGTTAATCCAGCAGATTACGAAGATGCGTCTTTTGTAGAATTTACTGCAGCAAGCAAGATGAGTGGGATCGATTTAAAAAACGGTGTCATGATACGCAAGGGATCTGGGGAAGCGATAATAAAGTTTATTACTGAAAGAGGTGGAGATGTACCAAGCGACCTACAAGCAAAAGTAGAAAGTATTTCAAAATTAGGGGGTACTCCACTAGTCGTTTGTGTAGATAATGTAATTTATGGAATTATCTATTTGAAAGATACGGTTAAGCCAGGACTTAGACAAAGGTTTGAAAGACTTAGAAAAATAGGGATAAAGACCATAATGTGTACTGGAGATAACCCTCTTACTGCAGCTACAATTGCAGCAGAAGCTGGTGTTGACGGCTATATAGCAGAATGTAAACCTGAGGATAAGATAGAATCCATAAAGAAAGAACAAGCCCTAGGTAAAATTGTAGCCATGACAGGAGATGGAACCAACGATGCTCCAGCCTTGGCTCAAGCTGATGTTGGTATTGCTATGAACAGTGGTACAAGTTCAGCAAAAGAAGCAGCAAACATGGTTGATTTGGATTCAGATCCAACCAAAATATTGGAAGTTATAGAGATTGGTAAACAGCTACTTATAACAAGAGGTTCTTTGACAACATTTTCTATTGCTAATGATATTGCCAAATATTTTGCTATAATACCAGCTATATTTACTCTTGCTATACCTCAAATGAAAGTATTGAACATTATGGGATTGAATAGTCCATCAAGTGCTATTATTTCAGCACTAATATTTAATGCAATTATTATTCCTTGTCTAATTCCTTTGGCAATGAAGGGTGTTAAATATGAACCGATGTCAGCTTCAAAAATGTTAGGAAAGAATATGTTGATTTACGGACTTGGTGGTGTAATTTGTCCTTTTATGGGTATAAAACTAATAGATATATTAGTATTTCCTTTACTTGGTGTATTAGGAATATGAAGGAGACTAAATGAAATTTATAAAAAAATATAAAAGTGCATTTTATTTAACAATATTTGCATTTATAGTATGTGGTATAATTTATCCACTTTTTATGACGGGAATAGCTCAATTAATCTTCCCAAAACAAGCAAATGGTAGTTTAATAAAAGTAGATAATGAAGTAGTTGGATCTGAATTAATAGGCCAAGATTTTACCGATCCAAAATTATTTCATGGCAGACCATCAGCTGTCAACTACAATGTTTATAGAGGAAAATCTGGGTCGCTAGCCTCTGGTAGTGAAAACTTCGCGGTAAGTAATCCTGATTTAAAAAAGAGAATTGATAAGGATGTTGATAAGTTTTTGAAAGAAAACCCAACTGTATCAAAAGAGGATATTCCAGAAGATATCATCAGTCAATCTGCTTCAGGGCTTGATCCTCATATTTCCCTAAAAGCAGCCGAGTTACAAGTTGATAGGATAGCAAAAAATACTGGACTTTCTAAGGAAAGTATAGAACAATTAATCAAGAAAAACACAAAAGAAAAAATATTAGGAATCTTTGGTGAACAAAGAGTAAATGTATTGGAATTAAATATAGATTTGATTAGTGAAATGAACAAATAAATATTACAAGATTGATAAAGGTCCCATGAGATCATATCTTGGGGCCTAAAATTATTTTTTCACAAAGTATGCTTTAAGAAGGTAAGTAAATATGAATGAAAATATAAAGATATTAGTGGTAGAAGATGACAGAGCTGTGAGAAACTTGATATCAACAACATTGCAGATAAATGATTATGAATATGACCTAGCGATTGATGGTAAAAATGCTCTACAGCTAATGACTTCAAATAAATATGACATAGTTTTTATTGACTTGGGTTTGCCTGACATTGACGGAATAGAAATAATAAAAAAATTCAGAGATTTTTCGACTACTCCAATTATAGTAATTAGCGCTAGGACCCATGATGAAGATAAAATAGAAGCCTTGGACGCAGGGGCAGATGATTTTTTGACCAAGCCATTTAATGTTGATGAACTTCTTGCAAGAGTTAGGTCAACCTTAAGAAGAATAAACTATGCTGAAAATAATAGTGTTGAAGACAAAATTTCATTTGAAAATGGAGATATAAGAATAGATTATCCTTCGAGAAGCGTATTTATTAAAGGTGAAGAAATACATTTAATGCCAATAGAATATAGTTTATTATGTTTATTAGCAGAAAATGTTGGCAAGGTTCTCACACATCAATACATCCTAAAAAACATTTGGGTCAATTACCTAGCATCTGATCTCTCTTCTTTGAGAGTGTATATGACCTCTCTTAGAAAAAAGATAGAAAAATTAACTGACGATAAGTATATCCAAACTCATGTTGGAGTTGGCTACAAGATGATTAGAATCAATAAATCAGGGGAAGATGAAATAAATGGATTTAATTGATAGAAATTTGATATTAGTATGTATATCTGAATCCCAATCTAATAGTCAGGTAATAAAAGAAGCCAATGAGATAGCTCAAAATGAAAAAGCTAAACTAATTGCTCTATATGTATCTGATAGAGATAAGTTTCAGGGAAAAAAGGACAATGACTACCTACAAGACAATTTAAGTCTAGCGGAAAACATGGGGGCCATGGTTGAGATTATATATGATGACGATATAGCAAGCCAAATAGTAAACTTTGCAAAACTATATAAAGTAAAAAAAATTGTAATAGGAAAAAACCGAAATGATTTTAAGCTATTATCTTTAAATACCAGCATATATGATCAAGTGGTAAAAAAATCTGACAGAATAGATATTTACGCTGTTCCAATAAATGATAAGGTCAAAACTTATGGATTTAAAGAAAACAAAAATATATCAAAAGATTTGTTAATTGCTTTTATTATACTAGCAATCAGCACTCTAATAGGTTATATATTTTATGATTTTGGCTACAGTGATGCAAATATAATAATGATCTATATACTAGGTGTATTTTTTATTGCCCTTGTAACTTATGATGAATTAGTGAGTTTTATTTCATCTGTAATATGCGTATTAGCCTTTAATTATTGTTTTACTAAGCCAACTTTAAGTTTATCAGTATCTAATCCTGAATATATTATTACTTTTTTAGTCTTATTAATAGTATCATTTTTGACAAGTAAGCTAGCAAGCAAGATAAGAAAAAATGAAAAGAACTCATCAAATATGACATATATAACAAAGCTTTTGTTAGAAACAAATCAACTTTTACAGACTAAAATATCCAAACACGAAATCATAGAAACAGGCTGTAATCAATTATCAAACCTACTAAATAGAAATATAGTTTATTACGATATAGTAGATGGGGAAATTCAGGATCCACTAATTTTCAAGGATGATTTTAGGGATGCTGATAAAGAATTTCTCAAAGAATTAGAAATAGTAAAGTGGGTATTTGCCAAAAACAAAAGTGCAGGTGCTGGCACAGAATATTTGCCAGATGCCAAGTACTTATATTATGCAATCAGATATAATACAAGTGTGTATGGGGTTATAGGTATACATTTGGGTAAAGATAGGCTAGATTCCGTAGAAAATAAAATTTTACTAGCAATCCTTGGATATATGTCTTTGGCTTTAGAGAAAGAAAAAATTTTAAAAGATAAAAACGAAGCTAATTTGAGAATAAAAGATGAGCAATTGAAAACAAATCTTTTAAGATCAATCTCCCATGACTTAAGAACGCCCCTAACTACTATTTATGGTAATTCTGATATACTACTTAATAATTCGGAAAACTTAACAGAAACAATGAAATTAGGGCTATATAGAGATATTTATGATGATTCACAGTGGCTACTGAATCTTATAGAAAATTTACTTTCAGTAACTAGAGTTGAAGAAGGTAAAAGCAAACTAAAAATAGAGCCACAAATGGTTGAAGAAGTCATAGAAGATGCCCTAAAGCATGTAAGCAGAGATAAAAAAAATCACAATATAACTGTTGATATAGATGATGACTACCTAATGGCTGATATGGATGTGAGGTTAATAATACAAGTCATCATAAACCTTGTAGATAATGCTATAAAATATACTTTTGAAGGGTCAAGTATCAATATAAGAGCCTACCAAGATGCAGACAAAGTCATAATCCAAGTGGCAGATAATGGAAAAGGAATTGAAGATGCCGATAAGAAAAGAATATTCCAAAAATTCTATTCGGCTAATAACAAAATCATCGATAGCAAGAGGAGTATAGGTCTAGGCTTATATCTTTGTAGGATTATAGTTAAGGCCCATGGTGGCGAAATAAGTGTAACGGATAATATACCAAGTGGATCTGTATTTACTATGGATTTGAAAGCTAGCCAATAAACGATAAACTATGTTTTATACTTTGTACAAATATAAAAGAATTATAATATGATACAATTAAAAAGAGCTACCAAATTAAATAAGGTGACCCGGGTCTGTAAACAATTTTGTGTATCAACCTTAATCCCGATAAAAAAGGGTAAGGGCTGATACATTTTTTTATTTATCAATGTTTATCCATTCCTCTAGAATTGGAGTTTTACTTAATTTTACTTGGGCTTGATAAACTGTCAATTTTTCATGAAAATTTAGAGTTGATTTTTAGGATGTATTTTTGTAATTGCCATACTAATCACCAGAACTTTCTTTCGATTTATTAAGAAGTAGGGAATGAATCTGCCATATTTCTCTTGATAATTTTTCTATCTGTTTATTCATTGTTTCAATTTCATTTTTGTAAATAACACCAGTAGTATTAGTTGCCTTTGCAATCTGATTTATATTGTTTGTTGTATTTGAAAGTAACCATTGGAGATGTCTAAATAGATTAATCCTCATAAATAATATATACACAAAAAGACCGCAGTTTTTAAACTACGGTCTAATTTTTTGTCCTCATGTAAACCACTTGGAACTATTATTCAATTTATTCTTTTTAACAAATGTTCCCATTTTAATCCCAGTTACAGTTTTTAATCTTATGTAACCATTGATTTCACAAAGTTTTTTGTTTTTTTGCTACTACCGAAAATCGCAGTTTCACTGCTCTCCGCGCTCTGCGCTATTTTTCGGGTAAAACTACCACACAGGGGAGTTTTACTCCCATTCTTCTTTTCCAAACGTCCGATATATCCCAAACCGTTCAAAATACTAGATTCTATTTTTTCTAATATCACCAAATCCACCTAATTATAGGACGTTTTCAAATTTTTAGTCCCAGTCCCAGTCCCAGTACCAGTCTGTTATATAAAAATTATATTCCTTATATATTTCTCTAAGTCTTTCGATATGTTATCTGAGGTCTTCACTGCAATACGATTTATTTTTATTATCTGGATTATGTATTACATTTCTTATTAATTTAGGTAATGTTTTTGTCTCGTTTTTAATACCTTCATCTTTTGTTAATCTTTTATATGTTCTATCTGTTCAATTCCCTTACCCTGTAGCCAATCATCAAAACTAGCCTCACAATAATTCTTATTATCTTCATCAATTGCTTTTGCTTTTATTAAACCATAAAGATCTCTATACTAATTTCATTAAAAGCTAAATAATTAACCTCATTTAGAGATGAGTAATTCAAATAATTTTCATCAACTTTTAAAATTTTTTCTTCAATGGATTTATTATCATTTACAATTTTTATATTTTAAATTCTAATTGTTTTACCATGTATGCATTATGTATGGTCAATATAATCTGCACAAGGTATTTGTGACATATTTTTAAATGCTTTTATTTATTTCTGTTAAATCAAAATCCTCGTTCCCATGGAACTGCTTTTCTTTTCTTCCTTGTAATTAAATTCATAACATTTATCTACGAAAATATATCTATGTTTAGTTGATTTTAAATTATATCAAATTTAAATCCCTCATCTATTAATTTATCAATTATTTGCTTTCATTCATCAGTTAATTCACCTAGCTCAGGTTCATATTCAATTTGCTTTTTCTTTTTAAGTCTGTTTTAGAATAGATACACTACCAACCAATTTCAGCATCCATCCTTTCTCGTTTAGATTCATGATTGTAACTTTCAAATAATTTATAAAAGATATTTGCAGTCTTTGGATAAAGTGATTCTAAATATTCAGCATTATTTTTAAATTCTTCAGCCATACTCATTTCTTCTTTTCCTGCAGAAGGGCTAAAAACACCACGTCGATTGAACACAGCAATCTGATAACTATTAATCATATTTTCATCTCCGTATTTTTCAATCATCTTTCTTACTGCGTAACATGGCTCATGTCCATCATCACCTAAGGGTGAAAAAGAAAATAATCTACCAAGTGTTATTGTAAACAAACTTTCTTGATCATTCTCTATTAATAAGTTCTTATATTTTTTTACCCACTCTTCGAGATTAGTTTCATCTACTTCACCATCAATTTCGGCAGGACAAAAATGAGCTTTATCGTAAATTGAATACATATTATTGATATACTCTTGATTATTTAATAAATCGTCTTTTGATCCATGATCTTTTTTAAATATCACAGCAACAAGGTTTGCTAGTAATTCGGGTGACTGTTTTATCATTCTATGGAAACACTTCATATTATCCCATTTCATTAAATTCATAAAAAAAATTTCAATCTGTGATATTCTGTTGCATTTCTCTGTATCGTCAATATATGCATCCTGAACCACACTAATTAACTGTTCAACATGATAACCTGTCATCTGATTTGCTTGTGAATGAGGAATTTTTTCAATACCGTTAAAACAATCAAATATTTTTTCTGCGGTCAAAGGTTTTCTATAGTGTATCTGATGAATCTGATCCAAATATACGTCTAAATTGGCATATTTCTTACTTTCCATTAATACCCATGTATCATTACATTTATCGCAATGAATAGAGTTCTTCCAAAACTCCTTCTGAATTGATTCTGAAGCTTTTGTTACTAGCGGAATACTTTTTGTCCTAGAAGCTTCAATTCTATATACGCTTGCCAATATATTTACTTTATATCCACTACTTGTTAAATCATCAATAATCAAACTATAGTCTATATATTTTTCTTCATTAAAACCATACAAATAATCAAAAGCAATCTGCCCTGATGCTTGTGCTCGTAATAAGCATTTAAACACTTCAAAATCCCATTTCCAATCATTCCAATACTTCGCTAGATATCTACCTAAAGATGAATACAACTCATTAGCACATACTTTTGCTAATACTGACAAATCATAATTCATAGCTTGAAATTCCAAGATTTTTTCTTTAATAAGGTTTTCTTTAGCTTTATCGTTTTCATTGCAGTATCCTTCTCTATCATATGGTACAGGATGTAGTAGTGGATAATCATAGCTATTTTTAAACAAATAACTATATTCATACTCAGGTATATTAATATGTATTTCATCAAGAAGGTTTTCATATTTAACAATAATATCTTCAGAAATTAACCAATCAGATGATGTAAAAAACCTATGTCTATAAATGATATTACGAATTTTATTTTTAATTTGCATTACTTCTTCATCAGACATTTGACTTAATTCATAGGAAAGCTGTTCGAAAATCACTCTTCGCAATTCATCTGAAAATCCAATTGATAAACCAATTATTTTTTCCCATCGATTTGCTGAAAAATCCATGTGTTTCATTAATAATTTTAAATATCCCAGCTGTGTTTTTTTCATTTCAACTATTGTTGTAGATTGTGGGTTATAATGTTCACGATATTTCGGCGCTGATAATTCACCAAATATACTTCTCCCATTGTAATCAATTGCTGAAAACAAGTGCTCCCACATATTAACAGAATCAATTTTGAAGGCTATTTCTGCTGCTTCAATTTTTTCTTCTGCATTCTGTAATGGAGAGAAATTCATCCATGTACAAAACACCTTTGCAAATGTATCTTTAGGAGAATTTGATTTATACTCAAACTTTTGTGAGTCTAATTTAAGAAGCCATCTAAAAGCAGGCCAAAAGAAATTTTTTTGTAGAATGAGTTGTTCAATCCCCCATAAAATGTCAATATAAGGATTTCCCTCAAAAATAAATTCATTTGACTGGTCCTGAAAAAGAGATAATAATCCCGTATTCTCATCCCATTCATCTTCAATTCTTTTTACTACTGATACAGGAGAAATCTCACATAATTCTAGCCAAATTTTCGATATGTAAATCCATTGTTTTTTTGTTTTGACATATTTTAAAATATCTTCAACTAATTTGTTAAGGAACAATTGAGTTTCATCATCATTCTGATATGCCCCCTTAATAAGTAAAGTCTTTAACATGCCCTTTCTTATTGTTTCAGACCAAAATAGTTTTTCACCTTTAAATTGCGCAATAAGTCTTTCGCTGCTATCATAAGTAAATAAATTTTCAGATTCATTAATCACTTCAAACAGTACAGTAATAAATGATTTCCAAATTTTTTCGTTATTCAATACATTGATATAACTCCATGTGTTCTCAATGCTTGCTAAATAATATGAAATTGAACCATTACGTTTAATCATGTATAGAAGAGGATCTTCTCCTTTTGCATATGGAAGAACCTCCTCAATAAATTTATCATATGAATCTTCATATAAAGATTCAATTATTATCTTATCACCTTCAATTTCCTCCCAACTCCCAATAAGAAGACAAGTTTTTTTTGCTTTTTCACTTATTCCACCCATCCACGCAGGATTTTTTAGATATTCGCCTCTAAAAATCTGCTTTTTCATCTGGCTATATAAACCATGTGTATCCGATAATAAAGAATAGGCTTTACTATACTCTAATCCCGCCTCTTGTAAGCATTTGGATAATGTATCCCATGTTCTTGGTCGCAATTCTAAAACACTCTTACCAAATACAGGAGTATTTTCATCAATTACAAAAATATTAGTATTGTTCTCTATTGCTGCTATCTCATCAGAATAAAACAATGGAATATATATATTCCCCTTATTTCCCATTACTTGAAGTTTTTCCCATGATTTGAAATTCTTAACAACATATATGGGACGTTTATCATTAAGCCTCCATAATTCGTTTAAAATACAATAAACTGTCTCTTCTTTACTATGTCCTCTTATGAATACTAATTCATCATATCTCAAATTCTCAAATTTATCTTGAAAGTGCTCGTCATCGATAATGAAAAAATCAATACCAATAGATGGACAATATGTGCTTCTTCTAAGATCAATATCCATCTTCCCTGAAGATGCAATTGCAACTTGCTCACGATTATAAATCGCAAGCTCACTTGACATCTTTTCAATACGATTTTGCAATTCTGAAAAGTTTTTTTCTTGTTCATCTCTCCATTCCTGAAGAAAGTAGTGTTCATATTTCTGAGGACTTATAGTCCTTAGCTGTTCCAGCACTGCATACATGATTCTCATGGTATATGATTCAGCAATTTCGTAAGGAATCTCATATTTGCTCATTAATTGCATAAAAACCTTATATAGCTTATGTTTCAAAACATAACCATCTTCAGTCTTTAAATCCTTTGCAACCTTAGATAAATTTTCTTTGGATAGTACCAACTCCAAGTCACCAAAAAATGAGCTTTCTTCTTGTTCATTTTTAATGAAAAATTCACTAGTCCCAATAATCAATTTCTTCCATTCATGTGATTTTTTAAATTTTTTTAATGCGCTCTCCCCTGCCAAAGTCAAAACATCTTGAGCCCCAGCAATTCCAAGTGATGCAATAGCATCTAGCAGTAAATCAAGCATTTCAACAACTCCTTTATTAACAAATAAAAGCATACCACTAATACCATATGCTATTTACATTTTTCTTCTACGAATAATATTTTATCCACTATACTTTCTTACAATAAATCTAATTATTTACCTAATAACAATCCAATTTCCATCACGCTTTGATCCAATTCTTTCTAGCATGTTCTTTTCTTGTAAAGATTTAAATGCTCTTTCGATAGTTCTCTTTGTTACGCCTATTTTTTCTGAAAGTTCAATTGATGTAAGGCTTTGATCCTCTATTAGAAGCTCGATGACTTTCTTCTCAGTTTTATTCAAACCGACATTCAAACCGACATTCAAACCGACATTTTTATTGTCTATTTGTTCAATTACTCTTTGCTCAAAAGGAATAGTACATCTAATATAGTTACTTTCAATTTCAAAAACATCTTTCCCATATTTTTCTACAATGGTTGGAATCCCATGTCCGGTGTGTTCAGTTAGTCCCATATTTAGAAATATCCTCATCAATGTTGCGTTTCTCGGTTTACTTATTCCATCAAAAAATTGCTCTTTTGTCATTCCATTAGGAAGTCCACCATGTGATAATATATCAAGTCTATCATTAAACATTGAAATCTGTGGTTCAGTGATTGTCCAATCGTTATGAACTAAAGCATTTAAAATTGCCTCATTTACACAGTCAAAATCAAATAAATAGGTGTCTTTTCTTGGTCTAACTGTCGTATCAGAAATACATATATTTTCAGCCTGCAATCTGTTTTTTATTTTTCCATAAGTAGTCAATATGCATCCAAAACCATAGTCACTTCTTTCAGATATAGAAGCTTTATTCTGTCCTTGGAATTTTACAAAAATAAATGGAATATTATTTTTATCTGATAATAGTTCTGCCAATAAATTATATTCTCCGGCTTCATTCCTTAGGTTTAAATTCGTTTCAAAAGATTTATCTTCCAAATGATAATTTTTTTCTGAATAATATATCTTAAGTTCCCTAAACGATAAATCTGATGAATTTGATTTTTTCTTAAGCATGTATTCATTATCTATAAATTTTTTCTCATATCGAATTTTTATCTGTTCCGGTGTCATCTCTTTACAGGTTGTTCCGATTCGTATTGTGCAACCAGTAGAAGAGAATCCATATTTCTTTTGACAATAAATATGATGATGGCCTTTATTTATATGAATAACTATTAGAGTTTTTCCTTCATCAAATTTTAGTTCTGAACTGATTTCATTTTGTGGGTTCGGCTCTATTTTAGTTGTTATAATATCAGATATTTTTCTAAGAATTTCATCAACTTTATCAACACCAACTACAACACCATCATCTTTTACTCCGATAATAATTGATCCTCCTGCACTATTAAGGAAAGATACTATTTCCTTTGTAATTGTATCTTTGTATTTTTCTTTTAATTCAATTGTTTCTGATTCAATATATCGGCTCATTGCAGTCCTCCTCTATTATAATTATTATATCACATTTGCGACAATGCTAGAATTCAAACCGACATTTTATTGTCGCATAATTTACTTGTTTGCTATATAATCTAAATGTTTCCTCAAATATCCTCTTATGGTCTTTATATTTTTCAATATTTTATTTACCTTAATTAATGACCTAATTTATAACAACCTACATAATTATATAAAATCAAGATTCTAAAATCAAAATATGTACGCAAAAAGACCGCAGCCTAAGACTACGGTCTAATTTTTTGTCCGAATGTAAACCACTTGGAAGAATTATTCAATTTATTCTTTTTACAAATGTTCCCATTTTAGTCCCAGTTACAGTTTTTCATCTTCTGTAACCGTTGATTTTACAAAGCTTTTAATTTTTTTTCGATTATTCCCATTCAATAGTTGCTGGTGGTTTTGATGTTATGTCATATACTATTCTATTGATATGATTTACTTCGTTTACTATTCTTGTTGATACTTTATCCAAGATTTCCCAAGGGATTCTTGTGAAGTCTGCTGTCATGAAGTCTGTTGTTGACACTGCACGAAGGGCAAGGGTATAGTCATAAGTTCTAAAGTCGCCCATTACTCCAACTGTTCTATTATTTGTTAGGACTGCAAAGTATTGGTTTATATCTTTAAGCTTTGCTTTTTCTAATTCGTCTCTAAAGATTTTATCTGCATCACGAAGTATGTCTAGTTTTTCCTTTGTGATTTCTCCCATTACTCTTATGGCAAGTCCTGGTCCAGGGAAGGGTTGTCTATCTACTAAATAGTCTGCAAGTCCGAGTTCTCTTCCAAGGTCACGCACTTCGTCTTTAAATAACATTCTTAGTGGCTCGATTATTTCTTTGAAGTCTACAAAGTCAGGTAGTCCGCCTACATTGTGGTGGGATTTTATTACTGCTGAGTCGCCAAGTCCTGATTCGATCACGTCAGGATAAATTGTTCCTTGTGCCAAGAAGTCCACTGCTTTTATTTTTTGTCCTTCTTCTTCAAAGACTCTTATAAATTCTTCGCCAATTATTTTTCTCTTTCTTTCTGGATCTGTCACGCCAGATAATTTTTCTAAAAATCTTTTTTCTGCGTCAACTCTTATGAAGTGCATACCTGAATCTTTAAAGGCTTCTTCTACTTCGTCGCCTTCATTTTTTCTCATTAGTCCATGGTCTACAAAGATGCAAGTTAGTTTTTCTCCAACTGCTTTTGATAAGAGGGCTGCTGTTACTGATGAGTCAACTCCACCTGATAGGGCAAGGAGGACTTTTCCGTCGCCAACTTTTTCTCTTATTTCTTTTATTGCTTTCTTTGCATAATTTTCCATTGTCCAATCTTTTTTTGCACCACAAATATTTACTGCAAAGTTTTCTAACATTTCTTTGCCGTGAACTGAATGGTTTACTTCTGGGTGGAATTGTAGGGCGTAAAGTTTTTTATCAACATTTGCCATGGCTGCCACTGGACAGTTTTTGCTATGAGCTATTACTTCAAAGCCTTCTGGAACTTTTTCAACTCTATCTACATGGCTCATCCAAACTGTTTCTTTTTCTGAAAGATTTTTAAATATTTCTGATTTTTCTGTATATATTTCAGTTTTTCCAAATTCTCTTTCTTTTGGTGCATTTACTACTTCGCCCTTTAATGTGTATGCCATTATTTGCATTCCGTAGCAAAGTCCAAGTATTGGAATATTTTTGTCAAAGATTTCTTTTTCGATTTTTGGTGCACTTTCTTCATATACTGAATTTGGTCCACCTGTAAATATTATTCCTTCTACATTATTTCTATTTTCTAATTCTTTTAAGGCCTTGTTGTAGGGTACAACTTCGCAATAGATGTTAAGATCTCTTATTCTTCTTGCTATTAACTGATTGTATTGGCCACCAAAGTCAACTACTAGTATCATATTAACCTCCTCGTTATTAACTACATTTTATAATAAAATTTTTATTTTGTATAGTTAATGCGACTTAAAGTTCAATTTAAATTAAGTATTTAAGCTATTTATATTGACATTAAATATTTCTAACAATATAATTTATAGAGGTAATAAATGAAGTTGTTTTTATTGTAAAATATGCCATTTAATGATAGAATATAACGTCAGGTAAAAGGAGTGGTAAAATGGGTTTAATGGAAAAGATTTTTGGTACCTACAGTGATAGGGAACTAAAAAAAATCGAGCCCCTTGTAAATAAAGTTATGAGTCTTGAAGGCGAAATGGAAAAACTTTCAGACACTGAACTAAAAGAAAAGACTGAAGAATTTAAGAATAGAATTAAAAATGGTGAAACTACAGACGATTTGCTTCCAGAAGCTTTTGCTGTTGTTAGAGAAGCTGCTTGGAGAGTGCTAGGCATGAAGCACTTTAGAGTTCAAGTTATCGGTGGTATTGTTCTTCACCAAGGTAGAATTGCTGAAATGAAAACAGGTGAAGGTAAGACACTTGTTGCTACACTTCCAGCTTACTTAAATGCTCTTGAAGGCAAGGGTACACATATTGTTACAGTAAACGATTATTTGGCAAGCCGTGATAGAGATTGGATGGGTAAGGTTTATGAATTTTTGGGACTTACTGTTGGATGTATTATCCACGACATGGACCAAGATGAAAGAAAGATTGCCTATAATTCTGATATAACTTATGGTACAAATAATGAATTTGGTTTCGACTATCTAAGAGATAACATGGTTATCTATAAAGAAGAAATGGTACAAAGAGGACTTCACTTCTGTATTGTCGACGAAGTTGACTCAATTTTAATTGATGAAGCTAGAACACCACTTATTATTTCTGGTCAAGGCGATGAATCAATTGATCTTTATGTTAGAGCAAGAGATTTTGTAAATACTTTATCTCACAGAATCAAGAGCCAAGATGAAATTGATCTTGAAAGATTTAACAGAGAATTTGAAGAAGAAACTGTTGACTATGTTATAAATGAAAAAGACAAGACTGCAACACTTACTGATAAGGGTATTGAAAAGGCTGAAAAATATTTTGGAATTGAAAACTTATCAGACGCATCAAACATGGAATTATCTCACCACATTAACCAAGCCCTAAAGGCTGCTGGCACAATGCACAAGGATATTGACTATGTTGTAAAAGATGGCGAAATTATAATCGTTGATGAATTTACTGGTCGTCTAATGTATGGTAGAAGATATTCTGAAGGTCTTCACCAAGCTATTGAAGCTAAAGAAGGACTAGAAGTAAGAGCTGAATCAAAAACTCTTGCTACAATTACTTTCCAAAATTACTTCAGAATGTATGATAAACTTTCTGGTATGACAGGTACTGCCATGACAGAAGAAGGCGAATTTAGAGATATTTATAATATTGACGTTGTTGAAATTCCTACAAATAAACCTGTAATAAGAGAAGACGACAATGACCATATTTATATAAATGAAGATGCAAAATTCAAAGCTGTAACTAGAGAAATTGAAGAAGCACATGAAAAGGGACAACCAGTTTTAGTTGGTACAATTTCTATTGATAAATCTGAAACTCTTTCAAAATATTTAAAACGTGCAGGAATTAAGCACAATGTCTTAAATGCCAAAAAGCATGAACAAGAATCTGAAATAGTTGCACAAGCAGGTCGTTTTGGTCAAGTAACTATTGCCACTAACATGGCTGGTCGTGGTACCGACATTGTACTTGGTGGTAACCCAGAATACCTTGCAAAGAAGGAACTTAAAAAGCAAGGCATGGAAGAAGAAATGCTTGAATATGCAGACTCATATTTCAAGACAGATGATCCAGAAATTTTAAAAGCTAGAGAAGATTATCAAGCTCTTGTTAAAAAATTCAAGGAAGAAACTGACAAAGAAGCTGAAGAAGTTAAAAAAGTTGGCGGACTTAGAATAATTGGTACGGAAAGACATGAGTCAAGACGTATTGATAACCAATTACGTGGTCGTTCAGGTCGTCAAGGAGACCCAGGTTCTTCAAGATTTTATATATCAGCAGATGACGATTTAATTAGACTTTTTGCTGGCGACAAATTTAAAGATACAATGGTAAAAATTGATTCACCAGAAGATGAACCAGTTGAAGCAAAAATTTTAACTAGACTAATTGAATCAGCACAAAGAAAAGTAGAAGGCAACAACTTTAGTATTCGTAAAAATGTCTTAAAATATGACGATGTTATGAATAAACAAAGAGAAGTAATCTATGCTGAAAGAAGAAGAGTTCTTGAAGGCGAAAACCTAAAAGAAGACATAGTAGCAATGAGAAATGATGTAATTGATAAGACTATTGACTTCTACAACAAGCTTGATGACAACAACAAAAATTATTTAGACTTTGAATCAATTAGAAGCTTTGGAATAAATACTTTTGATTTCCAAGAAGATTTCTTAAAGGGACTTGAAAATCCAATAGCAGAATCTTTAAAGGCATATATTAAAGAACTTGCTGATGAAAAATACAAGGAAAAAGAAGAAGACTTTGGAGACGAAAAATTCAGAGAAATCGAAAGAGTTGCTTTACTTCAAAATGTTGACCAAAAATGGATGGATCACATTGATGCCATGGATCAACTAAGAAAGGGAATTGGACTTCGTGCAGTTGGACAAACTGATCCAGTTAGAGCTTATGCAGAAGAAGGCTTTGATATGTTCGAAGAAATGAACGAATCAATCAAAGAAGACACTGTTAGAATGCTTTATCATGTAGTAAATCCTGAAAGAGTAAAGAGAGTTAGAGTTGCAAAAGAAGTTGAAACTGTAAATCCAGATGACGGAAAACAAAAACCTTTTGTAAGAAAAGAAAAAAAGGTTGGAAGAAATGATCCATGCCCATGTGGAAGTGGAAAAAAATATAAAAACTGTCACGGAAAATTTGAATAATAAAAAATAAATTAACTCTGGTGTTATTGCGCCAGAGTTTTTTTAATGTTCAAAATATTTTTTTATAATTATTATAAATAGTATTTTTGCAAAGTATTACTAATTAAGATCAAGAAAAAAAGAGGGCGAACCCTCTTTTAAAATAATTATTTACTAATTACATATCTTTTTCAATTAAATTTCCAGATGCAACATCATAAGCGTAGGATATATCTTTGCCGTCTTTTTCAACTTCTACTTCAACAATGTATTTTCCATCGTCAAATTCAAGAGTGTAGTCTGTTGCTATGAAACCATCGCCTGCTTCTGCTATTGCTTTTTCCACAAAACCGTCAATTGATGCAAGCATATTCTTTTGAAGATCAGCAACTTGGTTTTGAGTATTTTCTGCTTCGAATTCGTCTTTAACAACATCTCCAGTTTCTGCATCAATTGTAACTTCATATTCTTTTTCTGCATCATAACCGCCGATTTTATAAAGTAGCTTTGCGCCTTCAGATTCTAATCCAAGAGATTCGATTTTTGCATCAGCATGAAGTTTTTTAAAGTTATCAAAGGCTTCTTCCTTTGTAATTTTTGCTGCTGACAAGTCAAGGCTCATACTTTTATCAGCTATTACTTTTGCTTTAGCTGGATCAACAGTTTCTGTTTCCTTTGCATTTTTATTTTCTTCACTTACATTCTTCTTGTTATTAGTAGTTACTGCTGCATTATTTTTTGTTTCTAAAGCAGTTTTATTTGCACCATTACAAGCTGAGAGTGTAAGCACTAAGCTAAGACCTAAAGTTCCAACTAAAATTTTCTTATTCATATTTCCTCCTAATTAATAAATCTTAAATTTCTTTCTATAACATCTTACCCTTAATTATTTTTTGTAAACTTTATGTAAATAATTATAATTAAATATATGTTAAAGTGTCCTTTATGTGATATAATAATTTAAATACTTCCTAGGAATTAGGAAAACATTTTATTAAATAGGAGAGTGCAGTTTTGGATCTTCGAAGCAACAAAAAATCTCTTAGCAACTTAGTTTATAGAGATTTAAAAGAAAAGATTTTAAAAAACCAATTACTTCCAGGGGATAAATTAATTGAAATGGAAATCGCTTCTAAACTTGGAGTAAGTAGAACACCAGTTAGAGAAGCCTTGAAAAAATTGGAAGAGGATGGACTCGTTACAAGTTTCCCAAGAAAGTCCTTTATTGTTTCCAAAATTTCCGTTAAAGAAGCTAAAAATCTTTATATAGTAAGGAAATCCTTGGAGCCTCTTGCAGTAGAACTATTAGCAGAAAAGGGTTTTAATGAAAAAACTGAGTATTTTCAAAAGGTAAATGAGGACTTAAGAGTGGCAATCGAAAACAAAGACGAAGAGTTGGCTCAAAATTTAATTATCGAGTGGAATATGGCACTTGTATCATGTCTAAACAATGAAATTTTAGTTGAAGTCATGAATATGATTAATCAGAGACTTTATAGGTTTGGAAATTTTATTTTTAGAGACAAAAAAAATTACAAAAAACATTACAATAATTTGCAAAAAATTTATAAACTCATTGAGGAACAAAAGCCCAATGAAGCAAGAAAAGCCAGTGAAAAAACTATTGAAAATATCTATTTGATGTTTGAAGAACAGGCAGATTATAAAATGTTTAGAATTTAAAAAAAAGCACTTGACAAGAGTGTTTTTTTTATTTATAATTATTTCTGTTGCATCGACATATTTGTTTGATGTAAAAATTTCATAATGAAATTGTAAATTTTGCACCTTTAGCTCAGTTGGTAGAGCAACTGACTCTTAATCAGTGGGCCTACGGTTCGAGTCCGTAAAGGTGCACCATCTTAAAGCTTGTAAATCTAGTGTTTGCAAGCTTTTTTCTTTGCTTTATAAATTTTAAAAGATGTCTGAATTTTTATAGATAAGACTGAAATTACGCACAAAATTTAGGCTAATGCTAGGAAATTTTTTGGCTCGAATAATTTTTTATAAAATTAATAAAAAGACAAATAAAAAGGCTTCATCAAGAAGCCTTATTTTTGTTTAAGTCATATATTATTTTTAAACCCTTAATTCCCAGTACCTGATCTTCTTCAAAAGTATAAATTTCATTTGCAAGAAGATGAGCCTTTAATCCGGTTACTAAAATTTTTGTATTTTCTTTTTTTAGTGAGTGGAATTTCACTATTTCATCCACTATTCCAAAAACAGCTTTATTGTAGCCGAAATAAATTCCTCTTTGAATTGCCTTTTCTGTATTTTTCCCAATAATATCTTCAGGCTTTTTTATTTCTACACGAGGAAGTTTTCCAGATCCTCTAACAAGTGAATCTTGGAGAAGACTTATGCCAGGAAGGATAAGTCCGCCGAGAAATTCTTTTTTATCATTGATATAGTCAATAGTGGTAACTGAAGATGCAGAAATTATTATAATATTTTCTTTAAATCTTCCGGTAGCTGCCACTGCTCTTATAATTCTATCTGTGCCAACTTCTCTTGGGCTTTCGCATTTTATATTTAAACCAGTTTTTACTCCAGCAGATATAACTATGGGATTTTTGCCAATTATTTCTCTTGAAATAATTTCATAACTTGAATTAAGTTCAGGTACAACTGTTGAAAGTATTATGTCAGATATGTCAGATAAATCTATTTTTTTATCCTTTAATATTAATTTAATAGTGAGTTTAATTTCTTCAGTGGACCTATTTTTGTCAGTCATTATAGAAAAATTTGTGACAAGTTTTTCGCCTTCAAAGATGCCAAAATTGGTATTTTTATTTTCTATATCAATTGCAAGTAACATATTAACCCTTTCTTGCTTTTAAAGCTTTTATAACTGCTGTAGTGATAATAACAGATAAAATTGCTTCAGGTATTCCTGATGTTACAGATACTCCAAGGATTGCTGATTTTGCATTTTCCATTGGTATATTCATAGCTTCTACATATCTCTTGGCATAGAGTAAATAGATTCCTCCAAGAACTAAAATTGTGTTAGTCATTGAGCCAACAAAGGCACCTATGGCAATAGGAAAGTCCTTTTCATTTGACTTAAAGGAATAAACTAAAAATCCAAGACAAAGTAAAAGAAGAATTACTACAAAAGTAATATTTAAAGTTGAGCCACCATTTGTAATATTTCTATAAAGTAAATATGCCAAGAAAAGTGAAACAAGTCCCCACAAAATTTTTGTAAGATTTCTCAAATTTTTGTCTTCTAATTTTTTTACTGCAGTGTAAGAGTAATAAGAAGTTATTCCAATTAAAACTCTAGGCACAACAGAAATAAGTGGATTATAAAAGACAAAGGCAACGGGACTTGCATTTCTTAAAATTGCATTTAAAAGAGATGAAACTCCAAATATAAGTCCAACCATTGCTCCAACTACAGGGCCTTCAGCGATAGCTCCAATTATTACTGGTATGTGCATTGTTGTGGCATTGATAACACCAAGGGGAATTAGTCCAAGGGGTGTTAGACTTAGGACAACTGTAATTGCACCTAACATAGCAGCTATTACAAGTTTTCTGTTACGATCATTTTTTTTATTCATTTTTACCTCCAGATAGGGTTCATAAAGATACCCTTCATGCATCAATACTATTTGATGCTTTTATAACTTACTAGCCCGCCTGAATCTTCTGCTGAATAAATTGCATTGGCAATAGACCTAGAAATTGTTTTTGCCGCAAGAATTCCCACTAAATTAATATCTGCTGCAACTTCGCCACTTGAAAGTGTGAAAATAGTATCTCCATCGTTCATAGTGTGCACAGGATTAATTGATCTTGCGTAACCATCATGAGCCATTTGTGAGATCTTATTACAATTTGCCTTTGTTAGCTTTGCATTTGTTGCAACAAGAGAAATTGTTGTGTTGGCTGAGCTAAATTGATTATAATCGTTTAATCTCTTTTCGTAAAGGGCACAAGTGTCTAAAAATTTTTTATTTTTTCTATCATAAACTCCTGCGATTCTTTTTCCATCTTCATAATCAAAAATATCGCCAAGAGCATTTAAAGCCACAATGGAAGAAACAATGAGGTCGCCTACTTTTACTGAAGATTGACCTATGCCTGACTTCATGGCAAAATCATTTCCCAAAATTTTACCAACACTTGCGCCAGATCCTGCACCTAGATTTCCCATGCTTTCATCTTTTTCTCTTGCATTTTTTGCTGCAGTATAACCCATTTTAAAATCAGGACGAACTTTAGAATCGCCAACTGCAAGATCAAATAAAACTGCACCAGGAACTATGGGAACTACTCCAACACCAACATCAAAGCCTACATTTTTTTCTTCCAAAAATTTCATGATGCCGCCGCCAACATCAAGACCAAAGGCAGAGCCACCAGTTAAAAAAACTGCGTGAACCTTTTGAACCAAGTTCTCTGCTCTTAAAAGATCAGTTTCACGAGTGCCAGGTCCAGCACCACGCACGTCAACTCCTGCAGTAAAACCTTTTTCACACAAGATTACACTTGTACCAGTTAGGGCGAGCTTATCTTCTGCGTGACCAAGTTTTATTCCCTTGACATCAGTTAAAAATCCTTCGTACATATTTCCTCCTCCAAAAATTTTTTCAAAATAATTTATCAAAAGCCCCATCATTGATGAGGCTTAATTTTTTTTATTTATTTTTTCTCTTTTCATTAACAGATGTAATTTTATCCTTAAAAGTGTAATTTTTGTCGCGTCTATCGTCAATTTTTACAACAGAGTAAACTCTATCTGCTCCATTTTCAAAGACGGATTCTTGCATTCTTCTTATTACATCATATAAAACCTTTAAGTCCTTATGAGCAATTGTTGTTCCCATTGCATTAAGTTCATAAGTTAGTCCTTCAATTTCTCCAATTGAATCAAGAGCACCTGCTATGTATTTACTAACAGATGTTGTCTTTGTTCCAATAGGTATAAGTGTTAATTCTGCTACTGCCATTTTTTCCTCCTAATTTGATATTCTCGGCAAATTCCAATTTTTCTTTACAGCTAAAAGTCTAATGATTAAAACTGCAAAAAAGCATATAACCATTGAAATTTGATAATTACAAAAATGTCTTGCTATTATAAAAATTGTGGCACCAAGTATGCAGGCACCGGCATAAACTTGCTCCCGAAAGATAAAGGGAATTGAGCCTGATAAGACATCACGAAGCATTCCGCCGCCAACTCCAGTAATTGAGCCTACAAAAATTAAAAGAAATTTTTTGTCATAACCAAGGGATATTGCTGTCGCCATTCCAGTTATGGTAAAAGATGCAAGACCAATGGTATCTGTAATAATCATAAACTTATTCATTAATTTAATCCAGTGTGACTTCTCAAAGTCCCTTCTAATTGAATATAAAATAAAAACTAAAATCGAAAAGATAGTGGATATTGCCGCATTAGTTGAATTTTGAAACATCTTTGGTGGCGTTATACCAAGGACCAAGTCTCGAATGAATCCACCCCCAAGAGCTGTTACTAGACCTAAAACGATTACACCAAGTATGTCCATTTTCTTTTTGCATCCAAGTATGGCACCAGAAATTGCAAAGGCAATGGTGCCAATGATGTCGAAAAAAACATTAAATTCTAAATAATTCCCATTCATGAATTTATTATATCAAAGATTAATTTTATGAAGTGAGAAATTTCAATAAATTGAAAAAAATTTTTAAACTTTGTTATAATATTACTATTGGAGGAATTATGAGTATACTTATAAAAAATATTTCTTATTTAGATATAGAAAGAGAAAAAATAATTGACGGTGCAGATATTTTTATTGAAGAAAATAAAATAAAAAAAATCGGCGAAAATTTAAAGCTTGATGCAGATGAAGTCTTTAATGGAGAAAATAAACTTCTTACACCGGGTTTTGTAAATGCCCATACTCATCTTGGCATGTCCTATTTTAGAAATTATGCTGACGACTTGGCACTTATGGATTGGCTTGAAAATGAAATTTGGCCCATTGAAGCAAAACTCAATGCAGAAGATATTTATTGGTCATCAATGCTATCTATTATAGAAAACATAAAATCTGGTGTTACATCTTTTTGCGACATGTATTATGAAATGGATAGGGTTGGCGACGCAGCAGTTGAATCTGGAATTCGTGGAGTCCTAACTCGTGGCATGACAGATGTAGATGGAAAGGGCGAAGAAAAGCTTGAAGAATTTGATCAGCTTTACAAGAACTATCAAAATAAATGCGGCGGCAGAATAAAAGTTGTTCCAGCACCTCACGCAATTTACACATGTTCTACAGAATTTTTAAGAGAAATTTCAAAGAGATCTATTGAAAGATACGATCATCTTATTCACATTCACCTTTCTGAAACTTTAACAGAAGTGGAAAATTCAAAAAAAGAATATGGAATGACGCCAATAGAATATGTAAACACTTTGGGACTACTTGATAGCCAAATAATTGCAGCCCACTGCGTTCACATTACTGATGAAGAAATTGAACTTGTAAAAAATAAAAAATTCTACCCAGTTTATAATCCTAGTTCGAATTTAAAGCTCGCCAGCGGCTTTACGCCAGTTGATAAAATGCTAAAGGAAAATATTAAATTGGCTATGGGAACTGACGGCGACTCATCAAATAACAACCAAGATTTTGTAGAAGAAATGCACATAGGAGGCATTGTAAATAAGGCTGTTACCATGAATGAAAAAGCTGTGCCAGCTATAGAAATTTTAAAGATGGCAACAGTAAATGGAGCAGAGGCCCTTGGCTTTGAAAAGCTTGGACTTATAAAGGAAGATTATCTAGCCGACCTTACAGTTTTTGATTTAAATTCAAATTCCTTCACACCGAGAAATAACCTCATATCATCTCTTGTCTATTCAGCAAACTCTCATGATGTTGAGTCAGTGATTTGCGACGGGAAATTTATTATGAGAGATAGGGAACTTGTAAATGTTGATGAAGAAAAAGTTAGACAAGTGGTTAATAAGAGATGGGAAGATATAAAAAGTAGATAGAGTATGGAAGAAAAAAGAAAAATAAAAAATTTTTTTAAAATTATTTTTAAAATAATAATTTTACTTGCAATGATCGCCATCTTCACTGCTGGGATTATGCTTGCCCTGTCCTTAATTTTTTATAGACAGACCTACTTTAACAGCGACTATAAAAATGCCAATCTCATAATGTTATTGGGGACAACGGGACAATTATCGGCAGCAATATTATTTGTAAAATTTTTATTAAAGAAGAAATTTGACTACATTTATTTCAAAAAAGATAAGCTTGCGAAAAATATTGCTCTTGGCTTATTTTTTGGATTTTTGCAAATTTCTATCTATCTACTTGTGGATTTAGGAAGGGGAGTTTTAGGATTTCAAGCTATAAATATGGGAAATCTTAATTTGATTTTCTTAGGCTACTTTATAGCCTTTTTCATCCAATCTACATCAGAAGAAGTTTTAGTTAGAGGAATACTTACAAGAGCCTTATTTGATAAATATGGAAAGAAAATTGCAATTATTTTGCCATCTCTTTTCTTTGGACTTTTGCACCTTGGCAATGAGGGCGTGACAATTTTATCCACCCTAAACACAATTTTAGTGGGAATATTTTTTGCAAAATTATTATTTTACACAGACAATATTATGGTGACTTCTGGAGTCCACGCAGGATGGAATTTTTCCATGGCAATGATTTATGGCTTAAATGTCAGTGGTTTTAGTGGCTTTGACAGCCTATTTAATTTTAAAGTTTTAAATTATAATCTTTATGATAAAATTTATGGACCAGAAGGAAGCATTGTAGTAACTTTTATTGAAATCATAAGCATACTTATTATATTTTATTTAGAAAAAAGAAAGGGAGTTAAAAATGGATGATAAAAAAATAGTTTATTCAGGGATTCAACCTTCAGGTTCTCTAACTATTGGAAATTATATTGGAGCCTTGAAGAATTTTATTGGACTTCAAGATGAATACAACTGTCTATATTGTATTGTTGACATGCACGCCATAACTGTGGCACAAGAGCCAAAGGATTTGAGGAAGAACACTCTTGATGTCCTTGCCCTTTATCTTGCAGCAGGTCTTGACCCAAAGAAGTCAATAATTTATATTCAGTCTCACGTGCCAGCTCACGCTGAACTTGGTTGGGTTTTAAATACAATGACAGGTCTTGGTCAACTTCAAAGGATGACACAATTTAAGGATAAGTCAAAAAAATACACTGATGTCCAAGCAGGACTACTTAATTATCCAGTCCTAATGGCGGCAGATATTTTGCTTTACAACACTTCTTATGTGCCAGTAGGCGAAGACCAAAAGCAACACATTGAAATCACAAGGGACTTGGCACAAAGATTTAATTCAAGATATTCTGAAACTTTTACAATTCCAGAAATTTTGACACCAAAAGTTGGGGCGAGAATTATGTCACTTAAAGATCCATCTTCAAAGATGTCTAAGTCTGATTCAAATAAAGACGCCTTTATTTTAATTTTAGATTCAGAAGATGACACTAGAAAGAAAATAAAAAGAGCTGTTACAGATTCATCTGGCGAGTTTAGGTATTCTGATGAACAAGCTGGACTAAAGAACCTCATCAACATTCACGCATCTTTTTCTGGCATGAGCCCAGAAGAAATTGTCAAGAAGTACGAAAATCTTGGTTATGGAGAATTTAAGGAAGACCTTGGCGAAGTTGTAGTTGAAGGCCTAAGACCTTTACGTGAAAGATTTAAAGAAATAAGATCTGACAAGGCATATCTTGAATCTGTCTACAAAGAAGGAGCAGAAAAGGCATCCTATCTTGCCAACAAAACCCTAAGAAAAGTTTATAAAAAGGTTGGTTTTATCCCTAGATAATCGAATTCTTATTGATTTTGGAGGATTTTTGTGGTATCTTTTATATAAATTGGGAGGTGTCCTATGAATAAAATAATTATTGTAGTAGCCATTAACTTAATAGGTGCAGGAGTCTTATATGGATATAATGCTAATGAAGCTGGAGCTATTGGAATAATTGGTGGAGCAGACGGTCCAACTCAAATCTATACAGAAACAAATAAAAAGACTGACAAAGATAAGGGTATAGAAATTATCGGTGGGGCAGACGGTCCGACACAGATTTATACTGAAAAGAAAGAAAACAATGACAAAGATAAAGGTATAGTAATTATTGGTGGAGCAGATGGTCCAACACAGATTTATACTAAATCAAAATAAAAACAAGCAATAAAAAAGAGGATTGTAAAAATTTATAGATAGAGAGAGACTATTTGCTGGGAGGTCTTTATAAACTTTACGATTGTAGCTTTTTTGCTTCTTTGGTGAATCTAGTAGCCAGAGACGACTTATCTCGTTAAAGATTTTAAAGTGTTTATTGAAAAATAAAAATTAAGGTGGTACCGCGTCTTTCGTCCTTAGGGATGGAGGACGCTTTTTATTTTTAAAATATAAAATAATATACAAAATATAAATTTCGAGGAGGAAAAATGAAAGAGTTAAACAAAACTTATGATCCAAAGGATTTTGAAGAGAAAATTTATGACTATTGGATGGAAAATAATTATTTTAGGGCAGAGGTTGATGAAAATAAAAAACCTTACTCTATTGTTATGCCACCTCCAAATGTAACAGGCAACCTTCACATGGGTCACGCTCTTAATAACACAATTCAAGATGTCTTAATTAGGACAAAGAGAATGCAAGGCTATTCTGCCCTTTGGATTCCAGGCACTGACCACGCATCTATTTCCACAGAAGCAAAAGTTGTAGAAAAACTTAGAAAAGAAGGCATAGATAAGGAAGACATTGGCAGAGAAAAATTCTTGGAGAAAGCTTGGGACTGGACTCACGAATACGGTGGAAATATTGTAAACCAACTTAAAAAACTTGGCATTTCCTGCGACTGGTCAAGACAAAGTTTTACTCTTGACGAAAATTTATCTAACGCAGTAGAAGAAGTTTTCATAGAACTTTATGAAAAAGGACTAATTTATCGTGGCAATAGAATTATAAACTGGTGTCCATCTTGCGAAACTTCAATTTCTGATGCAGAAGTTGAACATATTGAAACTGATTCAAATATTTGGTACTTCAAATATCCTTTTGCAGATAGGGAAGGTGGAATTGAAATTGCAACAACAAGACCAGAAACAATTCCTGGAGACCTTGCCATTGCAGTAAACCCAGCTGACGAAAGATACACTGACCTAGTTGGCGAATATGTAATGATTCCAGTAATGGGCAACAAAAAAATTCCAATCATTGCCGACGAGTATGTTGAAATGGACTTTGGTTCTGGTGCAGTAAAAATCACTCCATCTCACGACCCTAACGACTTTGAAGTTGGCTCTCGCCATGATCTTGGTCAACTTGTAATCATGGATGGCAAGGGCTACTTAAATGAAAATGCAGGCGATTATGCTGGCATGGAAAGATATGAAGCTAGAAAGAAAATAATAGAAGACTTCGAAAAGCTTGGTTACTACATTGGCAAAAAGCACCACCACAACGCTGTGGGTCATTGCGAAAGATGTAAGACAGTTATTGAACCACTTATTTCAAAGCAATGGTTCGTAAAGATGGCACCACTTGCAAAGCCAGCTCTTGAAGAATATAGAAAGGGAAATCTCAACATAGTTCCTGAAAGATTTGGAAAAATTTATGAAAATTGGCTAGAAAATATTCGCGACTGGAATATTTCAAGACAATTATGGTGGGGACACAGACTTCCAGTTTGGTACTCTGATTCTGACGATGAAATTGTAATTTCAAAAACTGATCCATCTAATACTAAGGGACATGAAGGAAAAACTTACACTCAAGACGAAGATACACTTGACACTTGGTTTTCATCTGCCCTTTGGCCTTTCTCAACAATGGGTTGGCCAGAAAAAACTCCAGAATACGAGTATTTTTATCCAACAAATGTACTTGTAACTGGCTACGATATAATTTTCTTCTGGGTAATAAGAATGGTCTTCTCTGCCCTTGAACAAACAGGCAAACTTCCATTTAAGGATGTACTTTTAAATGGACTTGTAAGAGATGACCAAGGAAGAAAAATGTCAAAGTCACTAGGAAATGGCATTGACCCACTTGATATCATAAGAGACTACGGCGCTGATGCCCTTAGATTTACTCTTGTAACTGGAAACACTCCAGGCAATGACATGAGATTTTACACTAAGAGAGTTGAAGCAAACAGAAACTTTGCCAACAAACTTTGGAACGCAACAAGATTTCTCATGATGAATATGTCTGATGAAATTACAGATTCAAACTTTGACCTTGAAAAACTTCACTATGAAGACAAGTGGATCCTTTCAAAATTACAAAAAGTTATAAAATCAATAACAGAAAAAATCGAAAAGTATGATATTGGACTTGCAGCAGATGACATCTACGACTTTATCTGGTCAGATTTCTGTGACTGGTACATTGAAATTGTAAAACCAGTTTTGTATTCAGATAATGCAGAAGAAAAAACAAACACAGTAAAAGTTTTACTTTATGTATTAGAAAATATTTTGAAACTTCTTCATCCATTTATGCCATATATCACAGAAGAAATTTGGCAAGCCCTACCTAATAGGGAAAATGCCCTAATTGTTTCTAAATGGCCTGAATACAGGGAAGAACTTGTATTTGAAAAGGAAGAAAGAGCCACAGAATACATTGAAAATGCAATTCGTGAAATTAGAAATGCAAGAAGTGAAATGAACATCGAAAATTCAAAAAAATCCAACACTCTTGTTTACACTAAGGACCAAGAAATTAAGGAAATTTTTGAAGAAACAAAGGGACTTTTACTAAACCTTGGTTATTCAAATTCTGTTGAAATAACTGACGATGAAAGCAGGAAAAATTCAGAAAATATTGCCATAGTTCTCGACAGAGCAGAAATTCAACTTCCACTAAAGGAACTTGTGGACTTTGAAAAGGAATTAAAGAGACTTCAAAAGGACAAGAAAGATGCAGAAGCTGAACTAAAAAGAGCCAAAGGCAAATTATCTAACCAAGGATTTGTTTCAAAGGCACCAGCAAAATTAATTGAGGAAGAAAAAGAAAAAGTTACAAAGTACGAAGAAATTTTAAAGACAGTGGAAGAACAAATTGCAAAGGTTGAAAAAAATCTATGACATACACTGAAGTTGTAAAAAACATTGAAAAGAGAATTGGAAAATTTAAGTCCAAGGGCAATGTGAGAATCAAAAAGTTTTTGGAAAAAATTGACTCTCCTCATAAGAATTTAAAAGTAATTCATGTGGCAGGCACCAATGGCAAGGGATCAACTGTAAATTTCATAAAAGATGTTTTAAAGGAAGATTATAAAGTTGGGTCTTTTGTTTCGCCCCACCTCATAACTTATTGCGACAGAATAAAAATTGGCGACGAGGAAATTTCACAAAAGGACTTTGCAGAAATTGGCGAATTTATAATAAGTAAGGAGCCGGAAATAATAAAAGACTATGGCGAACTTAACCTCTTTGAATTTTTGACTATAATGGCAATAATTTATTTTGACAGAGAAAAAGTTGACTTGGCTGTATTAGAAGTTGGCATGGGAGGTCGTGCCGACTCCACAAATATTTTTACAAGCCGAGAAAAATTAATTTCCATAATCACATCAATTTCCATGGACCACATGGAATATTTAGGAAACACTATCGAGGAAATTGCTGATGCCAAGGCAGGCATAATAACAGAAAAGGGACTTGTCCTTACAACAAATAAAGATCCAAAAATTCTAGGAGTAATAAATAGAGAAGCAGAAAAAAAATCTGCAGAAATTTATTACACAAAGGATTTAGAAAGTGAAATTTTAAAATCTGACTTAAAGGGAATAGATTTCAAGGTAAAATTAGGTGAATGGGAAGAATTTTCCTTAAGTCAAATTGGAAATTACCAAGTGGAAAATGCCCTGGGAGCAATTTATGCCCTCTATCTCTTAAACAAAAAGGGAATTTTAAAAATCTCCACAGAAAAAATAAGAGAGAGAATAAAAACTTCCACTTGGAAGGGGAGGATGGAAATTGTTTCAAAGGATCCACTTATAATTTTAGATGGCGCCCACAACTTTGATGGCATCAAAAAATTAGTGGAGTCCATTGAAAATTTCAAATTCAAAAAACTTTACCTCATCATGTCAATTTTATCTGACAAGGAGCACAAAAAAATGCTTGAAGAAATTTCATCTTACACAGATGAAGTCATCTTCGTGAATTTAGACTACAAGAGGGGAACAAGCCCAGAAGAGTTAAAAAAAGAAGCATCAGACTATGGACTTTCTGCAGAAGTTATGACTGTTGAAGATGCTATAAAGCATTACAAGAAAAAATACAGTGATGGCGATTTAATTTTAATAACAGGCTCCCTTTACTTTGTAAGCGAGGCAAGGGCAAGAATTTTAAATTACGACTACAGCATATAAAAATAAATAAAAAAATAAGACCATGGATTTTTTCCATGGTCTTTTAAAATTAAGTTAAATTATTTAGCTTCTTTAACTTCTTTTTTGTCGTCTTTCTTTTCGTCTTTAACTTCTTTAACTTCTTTTTTATCTTCTTTCTTTTCTTCTACTTTAGCTTCAGCTTTAAGTCCAAGTTTTTCTTGAGCTTCTACAAGAGCTTTAAGAGCATTTTCAATTTGTTCTGGTTTAGCTTCTTTGTCATCAACAATTGATTTTGCAGCAGCAATAGCATTTTCGTAGTTAGTTTGAACTTTTACGTCAGATTTTTTGTATTCTTCAGATTCACGAACTGCTTTTTCTTTTGCAATTTCTTTTTCAAGAGAAGCTTTAACTTCTTCAACTTTAGGAGCAACTTTTTCTTCTTTAACTTCAGCTTCTTTAGAAGTTAATAAAACAGTGTTAGTAGCCTTATCAAAGTCAACACCAAATCCAAGAGCTTCTCCAAGATCTCTTAATTTGTAGTAGTTGCTGTTGTCAATTTTGTAAGCAGTAGCAGTAAGAGCTTTGTCTCCAACCATTACTTTGTCATTAGTAAGAATTCCCTTTGAAACTTTCTTAACTTCTTTTTGATCAGTATCAGCAACTTTGTAGTCAGCACCCTTAGTTAGAGTAGCAACTGCATCCTTATATTCAACGCCAAATTTTGCTTCAGTATCTTTTAATACAGCAGCAACATCTCTAAGTTTGAAGTAGTTGTAATTGTCGATAATGTATCCGTAGATAACAACATCTTTACCATTAAGTTTAACTTTTTGGCTTGAAGCTTTAACGTCTTTAGCTGCAACTTTTTCTTTAACTTTTTTAGCATCTTCTTTGACATCTTTTGCAACTTCTTTAGTTTCTTTTACAGCTTCTTTGCCTTTTACTTCAACTTTTTCTTTTGCATCAGTCATAGCTTCTTTAGCATCTTTAGCGATTTCTTTGCCATCTTCTTTAACTTTAGCAAATTTTTCTTCGCCTTTTTTTAGTGCTTCTTCAATTTTAGTAGGTGCTTTAACTTCAGTTTTTTCTTCAGTAGCAGCAAGTACTGGGCTAGCAGTAGATAAAAGCATAACTCCTGCTAGTGATAGTGATGTAATTTTTTTGTTCATTTTTTATTCCTCCTAAAAAATATAAGATAACTTAATTATACAGAAAATCTCTAGGAAATCAATTCCATTAGCTTAATTCTTGATTAAATTTACAAATTTTAATAATTCTGTAACATTAATAATTAGAATAAGCGTAAACAAAACCGCCACTTGCATCAACAGCTACAAGACTAGACTTTGTATAATAATTATAAGTTCCAGCTTCAGGTGTAACTTGTTGATTGGCATTTAATTCCTTGTCCTTTAAAAATCTTTTTTTGTCGCCAACTATATCCATAAATTCACGAGCAACTTTTTTAGAATCTTCTTCACTTAAATGTTTTTCTAAGAAAGGATACTTTTCATTAGGGAAGTAGTCAAACTTATAAGAAGTTAAATTATTTTTCTTGTCAAAAATAAATCTCATAGACAAATTTTTCTTTTCATAATCCTTTAAAAATAACTCATAAACCTTGCCGCCATCCACTTCTTCAACTTTTATAATTCCATCTTTTAAATAGCCAGCAAGATCTGTTACCTTTCTAATTTTGTCAATAGTCGCAAGATCTTTTCCGTCCTTCATAGGATCGACATCACGAGTTGGGTCAATTTCATAACCATTATTAATGTTGCAGTAAAACTTTTCTTCATTCCATTCTAGTTTTGCCTTCATGGCATTGGCAAGGGCCCTTGCAGGTACATAAGTTGTGTTATTAAGAATAAAAGAAGGAGAATCAATTGTATAGACAATATCATCAATCCTATACTCATTAGAATCAACATAAAAAACAATTTTCTTGCCCTTATTAATAATTTCAACTGATCTTGCATCTTCCTTCCAATTTACATCGGCACCTAAATTTTCAGAAACAAGGCGAAGGGGAATGTGGATCCTATTATTTTTCACCACAAAATCTTTCTCAAAGACTATATTATTTATGACAAGGGTCATCTTTTTTTGTCCCATAGCACTTGCGCTAGAAAATAGTAATAAAAAAGATAATAAAAATATAAATTTCTTTTTCATAAAATCACTCCTTTAGTTAATTATAACATTAAAATTATTTAAAAGAATTTACAAAAATATTAAGATTAAAAAAAGTCCCCCAAAAGGGAACTTTTAAGATTTCACTATAAATTTTTCACCGCATTTTTTACAAGTAACTCTAATTTTGCCCTTGTTTTTTGGCGCTTTCATTTCAAATTTGCACTTAGGGCATTTTATGTACTTGTAAAGTTTTCTATTGTCATATTTATTCTTAGATGAGAAAAATTTTCTCCTAAGAGGATCAAGGCTTGTCAAAAATTTTTTATTTTCAGCATACCTTGCCCTTACATCACGAGAAAAAATTCTGTAATAAGAATAAATAATTAAGACTAAAGCGGCAGCAGATAGGGCGGCAGTTTTAACAAATAAATTTATAATTAAAAGAATCAAAGCTAAGGACAAAATAAATTTACCAAGCTCATCTTGACCATACCTTCCAATCATAAATTTTCTCATTTTATCTTTAAAATTCAAACAATCAACTCTTTCTAATATAATTTTATTTTAATAATTTACCCATTTAAGAATATTTAAATCTAAAAAAAATCACATGATTTCTTAAAGATATTCAAAAAAATATTCACAAATACACGCAAAGTGATATAATATAAATAGAAAGAGGGGTGTTATTATGGCTAATGTAAATTTAAACATAAGACTAGATGAAAATTTAAAAAATGAATTTGGAAGAATTTGTGAGTCTATGGGTATGAGTATGTCTACAGCCTTTAATGTTTTTGCAAAAGCTGTTGTTAGTGAAAGAGCTATACCTTTTGAAGTAAAAGAAACTAATCCAATAGTTGCGGAATTTGATGACATGGAAAGTTTTAGAGAGTATGTAGATAGATTATGAAAAGGAAAATACAGGTTAGAGCATCTTTTAAAAAAGATTTAAAAAGATTAAAAAAATCAAAACATGATTTAGAGAAACTTTTTAAAGTAATTGAATTACTTGCAAATGATGTAGTTTTGGAAGAGAAATACAAAGATCATAAATTAACGGGAAATTATTTTGCTTGCAGAGAATGTCATATAGAACCTGATTGGTTATTAATATATGAAAAAATTGATAATAATTTAATTTTAATATTAAATAGATCAGGTTCTCATAGTGATTTATTTTAAAAAAAATAAATTTTTCTAGCATTATTTTTCTCCAGCTGTTATAATATAAAAGCAACAAAAAATTAAGGCTTTTGTAAAATTTTATTTAACTTTTACATGAAATGTAAAAAAATTATAAAAAAATTTTAAAAAAGTGTTGACAAAAAATATAAGTTTCAGTATAATTTATTTTGTTGTTAAAACTTCATGCGGGAATGGCGGAATTGGCAGACGCGCTAGACTTAGGATCTAGTTCCAACGGAGTGGGGGTTCAAGTCCTCTTTCCCGCACCAATAAATTCACACAAGTTATCTTGTGTGTTTTTTTATGCCCTTTTTCCTGCCAATAAATTTATAGAAAAAAATTACTACATATAATAAAAGAAAATAATTACATAAAAAGATTGACTTATTAAAATGTTTACAATTAAATTACATTTTTAATAATCTCATAAAATCTCTTTTTAAAAAAATTCAATAGAGTATAATGTATTTTATTGGAGGAATTATGAAAAAGACATTTAAAATATTTTTTGCATTTATACTTATAATTTTAATATTTATATACATTATGGGACTTTACTTCTTTAGAGATAGGTATTTGCCTAGGACCTATGTCAATGGACACGACTTTGGTCTTACAAAAATTTCTGAATTTGAAAAAAATTACCAAGACCTATCAAAAAACTTTGCCCTAGAAGTAATTGCCAAGGACAAAAAAAATAACGACAAAATCACAGCAGATGAAATAAAATTTGAAGAAAAAATTGGAAATGGCTTTATAGATCAGACACCACTTTATTGGCCCTTTGCATCCCTAGTTGACAAAAACTACAAGCTTGACACAATTTTAAAATACGATGATAAGGCACTTACAGATAGAATAAATAACTTAAAGGCCCTAAAAAATGAATCAGTTCATTCACAAGATGCCAAAGTTATTTATGATAAGGGCGAATTTAAAGTTGAAAAAGAAGTTTATGGAGATTTCCTAAAAAGAGATGAACTTAGACAAACAATTATAGGTTATTTTTCCTACAAAAAGGAAAAACTAAATTTAGAAGATGCAGGACTTTACGAAGAACCAAAAATAACAGCAGATAGCGACTACATCAAAAATCAATTAGAATCCTACAAAAGCTTATACAATAAAAAAATTACTATCGACTATGATGACAGAAAAGAAGAAGTAACAGGTCAGGGAATAATTGCCATGTATTCTAAGTCTGATGACGGAAAGCTAAATATTGATGAAGAAAAAGTTAAAAACTTCGTGGGAAAACTTGCCGCAAAATATGACACCTTTAGAAGTTCAAGAATATTTAACGCCACAGGCATTGGCACAGTAAAAGTTGATGGCGGAATTTATGGTTGGATTACAGATAGGACAAAAACCAAGGACGAAATAATTGCAGCCCTAAAAAAAGATGAGCCAGTGACAATAAAACCAATTTATAGGCAAGAAGCACAATCAAGAACAGTTGATGACGTGGGAAACACTTATATAGAAGTTGACCTAACAAGGCAAAAACTTTGGTATTACAACAAGGGCAAATTGGAACTAGAAACAAATATAGTTTCAGGCAACCCAACACATGGAAACGGAACACCAACAGGCACAGATAGAATTTGGTCTCGTGAAAGAAATAGATATTTAACTGGAGAAACTTACCGATCAAAAGTATCCTATTGGCTTCCTATAAATTGGTCAGGAGTTGGACTTCATGATGCAGATTGGAGATCAAGCTTTGGCGGAAAAATTTACCTATCAGGTGGCTCCCATGGCTGCGTAAATATACCACCAGCAGTAATGAAAAACCTATATCCAAAAACCTTTAACGGCATGCCAGTAATAGTTTATAACTCAGCGACACAAAAAATAGCAGCACCAGCCCCACAAGCACAGGTGCCAGCACAACAACCAGCCCCAGCAGGGCAACAATAAAAACAATAAAAAAAATCGACCATGAGTAAAAAACACAACATGGTCGATTTTTTATTCGTGTAGAAATTTATCTGAAATAAATGTTTTTATAAAAAACTAATCGAGAAAAAACTCCTTATAAACAATTAACATCGCAACAAAACCCAGCTTCCCGTTAAAGTGGTAAGGTAGTCAACTTTTCCAATATGCCGTAGAAGTTTTCAGGCAGTAAGCAAAAAGTTCGGAGGCGTCAAAAAAATTTTGCTGTTTGAGAGAGCGAAGCGAACGAGTTCAAAATTTTTAGCTGGAGGGCTTTTTGCGTAGCTGAGGGTCGAGGCCCCTGCCAGGGCACGGGGGTGTTGGGGAGGTCAAAGGAGGGGGTAGAGGGGGCATTGCCGCCCCCTATGCCCCCTCCTTAAATAAAAAAATTAAACATTGAAAAAATTTTTTAAAGAAAAAACTTATTTTATACGTTTTTAAAGCGAAGCTTTCTATTATCTGATCCCGTGCGTGGGGTGAAAGGGGTGGTTTGGAGGGGTACCACCAGGCACAGGTAAGGGCGATTCTAATTACGCCCCTTGTACCCGAATGGGTATAAGTCCCCTCCAGTATTAAAAAGAAAGATTAAACATTAAAAAAAGATTTAATATTAAAAATTATCTCAATAAAGAAAAAAACATTACAAACTTGTTTTAAAGCAAGCTTTCCAAAAAACTTGCAAAACTCCCCCAAAGTGATATAATTAAATTAACAAAAAAATAACAATTTAAATCTTCAGGGAAGGGTGCAAATCCCAACCGGTGGTATAGTCCACGAGCGCAAGCTGAATTGGTGAAATTCCAATACCGACAGTAAAGTCTGGATGAGAGAATGATTTAAACTTTCACACCCCGAAGGTTCGGGGTTTTTTTATGCCCCAATAGGAGGTAAAATGAATAGAGTAAACACAAAGACAATGATAAGAACACAAGATATGACAAAAATAGGAATGCTATCAGTAATTGGCTTCATACTAATGTATTTCCAATTACCCCTTAGCTTTGTGGCACCACCCTTTATGAAACTAGACATATCAGACTTGCCAGTATTAATGGGAGCTTTCACAATGGGACCAGTATTTGGAATAATAATAGCTGCCCTAAAAAATATCTTGGCACTAATATTTAAAGGCACAATGACAGCAGGAGTTGGCGAATTATCAAATTTTATAATATCATCAACTTTTGCCTTTGTAGCAAGTTATATCTATAGAAATCACAGAACTTATAAGGGAGCAATAATTGCACTAACAGCAGGAGTAATTTCCATGACAATACTTGCCATGGCATCAAATTACTTCGTGGTCTTTCCACTTTACGGCAAAGTAATGCCAATGGATGCAATAATAGCCATGGGATCTGCCATCACACCAAAAATCACAGGACTTTTCACAATGATGATCTATTCAGTCCTACCCTTTAACCTAATAAAAGGCTTCACAACATCAGCAGTCATGATGTTAGTCTACAAAAAAATTAGTCCACTATTTAAAAACTAAAAGTGAAGAAAAACTAAAGGAAAATAAAAACAAAAACAAAAACAAAATCAAAGCAGGCTGTCAAAAGGCAGCTTGTTTTTTTGTCCCCATAAAAAATTTAAAAATAACATTTAAACTTTAATTTATCGTGATAAAATACTAGTAATAAATTTAAAGGAGGCAGATTATGAAAAAATTTGCAGTATTATTAGCTCTTTTAATCCTTACAAGTCCAATGACAGCTTTAGCTAACAGCAATGAAGGAAAAGAAGAAAACAAAGCTAAAATATCAAAATTAGAATCAGACGAAAGTTTGGCTGAAACATCAAGAGAAAAAGTTAGATTTGACGGAAAAGATATAAAAATAAATTTTTACCTAATTAATAGGTCTAACTACGTAAGAATTAGAGATGTAGCAGCTCTTCTCAAAGACACACCAGCAAAATTTATGGTATCTTACGACAATGAAAGCCAAAAAGTAATCATAACAAAGGGCGAAAATCAAAAAGAAGACTTTACTTATGATGAAAAAACAGTAGAAGAAGAAATAGCAAAAACAAACAAACAAAAAATAGTGGACAGCCAAGGAAAGGACATTGAACTCAAGGGATATTTCATAGACGGATACAACTATTTCCGACTAAGAGACCTAGCAAAAATAATAGACTTTGGAGTAGCTTATGACTTCAAAACACAAACAGTTTTATTAGATTCAAAAGACCCAAAGATAGAAGACATATATGAAGAAGGTTACTTCACAGGGCCAATAAACAAAATCAAAACAAAAGCAGGAGAAGAAGACATAAGATTTCTAATCTATGGCTTTGAAGAATGTCCTTACTGCCAAAAACTAAAAGCATACTTAGATAATAAAGGAATCAAATATATATCAAGAGACATTAGAGACAGCGAAGGAAAAAAAGACGAAATCTTTGATAAATATTATAAAGACATGACAGAAAACTACGACAGAATTTACTATCCAACTCACATAATGACCCTTGAAAAAGATGGAAAGAGCATAGACAAATGCGTAGTTGGCTTCGAAGAAAAACAATACGATGAAATATTTAAACAAATAGAAGAAAACACTTACTTTGTAGAAAACAAATAAAAACAAAATCAAAAGCAGGCTGTCAAAAGGCAGCTTGTTTTTTTATCCTCATGTAATATAATTAAAAAAAAGACAAAAGGAGAGCAGAAATGAAAATATTATGTGCAGGACCAACATCAATTGACGACGAAGTAATGGCATTAATGGGAAAAACTCTCACAAACCCAGACATCGATCCAGAATATGAAAAAATACATAGAGGAGTAGAGAAAAAAATCTCCAAACTATTAAAAACAGAAGCAACATCAATCCTAATGCTTGGCGAAGGCATGATAGGGCTAGAAGCAGCAATAATAAACCTAGTAGAAAAAGGCGACAGAGTTCTAGTTTTAAATAACGGAGTCTTTGGCGCAGGCTTTGCCGACTTCGTAAAATTTTATGAAGGCGAGCCAACAATTTACGAAGATGATTTTAGACGAGGCTTTGACATAGAAAAATTAAAAAAATTCCTAGAAAAAGACCACGACTTTAAAGCAGCAACGATGGTACATTGCGAAACACCATCAGGCATCACAAACGATGTAAAAAGTATTTGCAATTTACTAAACTCCTACGGAATCCTTACAATAGTAGACACAGTCTCAGGCATGGGTGGAGAAGAATTTGACTTTGACGATTACAAAGTAGATATAGCCTTAGGCGGATCCCAAAAATGCATATCAGCGCCAACAGGACTAACTCTCGTAACAATATCTGACAGAGCAAAAAAAGCAATAAAAGAAAGAAAAAAACCAGTTCCATCCTATTATATGAACTTTTTAAATTATTACGAATACTCTGACGGCTTTGCCTTCCCTTATACAATGAACGAAAACCTAACTTATGCCCTAGACCTTGCCCTAGATAAACTATTTGCCAAGGACTCCATTGCCCTTCACAAAAAATACGCAGAAGTAACAAGACAAATATTTGAAGAAGCAGGCTTTGAACTTTACGCAAAAGATTCAAGATCAAATACCCTAACAGCAGTTATGGTGCCAGAAGGTTTTATAGCAGATGACATTTTAAGGACCCTAAAAAATAAAGGAATCCTAATATCCAAGGGTGCAGGAAATATATTTGAAAAAGTATTTAGAATAGGACACATGGGAAATAACATATCCTATGAAAATTTCTTAGACTTATATGAAAAATTAGATGAAGTCTTTGAAGAACTTGGAATTGGAAGTAAAATTTCTTTAAAAGAAAGATTTGTAGAACTTATGAAATAAAATTTATAAGTAGGAGTAGTGTAAAAGGGGCATTTTCCCCTACTTAACTCAGTTAGTGCAAAAAGAATTGCAAAAATGTAACCTTTTTGTTATAATTCTATTCATGGTTAAAAGACCATTTCTGTTATCACTAAAAAAGACTAAAGTAAAATAATATTACATTAATATTTCAAAAGTCCTTCACAGACAAAGGTTTATGTAATGTAATTGTAATTTTACAAAGGTAATTTCTAGTGTATAATAGAAACATAAGAGGAACATGACAATTAAATAAAACCGGAAATAAGGCGATATTTATTTGTCACCTCTGAGTCGAGATTGTTCAGTCTCGGCGACAAAAGTTTGAGACTTTTGTAGAATCTACAAAATTTTTAAGGAGGTCGAAAGACAAATGAACAAAAAGATTATTTCTCTAGTACTAGCACTAGTAATGGTACTAGGAACATTCACAAGTGTCTTCGCCGAAACAGCTAAAAAAGAAGAAGCTAAAAAACCAGCTGCTTCTGAAAAAGTTGAAAAAATAGTTGGAAAAGATAATAAAATCCAATATGTTATCGACAAAAAGCTTGTTGAAGGCTATGAAGACGGAAACTATGGTCTTGATAAAAATATCAAAAGATCAGAAATTACAAGATTACTTGTATTAGCAAACGGACAAGAAGATCTTGCTAAAAGACTTCAAGGTTCAATGAAAATCTACAATGACGTAGACGTTAAACATTGGGCAAACGGAGTTATTTCAGTAGGAACAACTTCTCCATCTGACGCTAACGGACTTCCAATGTTAGCAGGATACCCAGACCACTCTTTCAAACCTGAAAAAGACGTAACTTACGCTGAACTTGCTAAAATGTTAGTAGTTCTTGCTAAGACAGATCTTACAAAAGATATGTATGATCACGCAGTTTGGGCAACTGACTGGATGAGATGGGCAGCTCTACTTGGAATTACTGATGATGTAACTATCGAAAATTCTGACAAAGCAGCTAACAGAGCAGATGCATTCACTATGGTTTACAATGCTCTATATGCAATGAAAGAATTCAAGAGAGTACCAGCTAACGAAACAAGAGGTATTGTTTCTAACTTAACTAATAGCAAACTTACTCTTAACCAAGATAGCGACAAAGAATACAAAATCACAAGTGATACAGTTATCGTTGATGGTAACAACACTAGAAGACAAATTGTTAAAGTTAACACTGTTGACAATCTAGATCTTTACAAAGGTTCTTTAGTAAGAATTCTTACAAATGACAAGAACGAAGTAACTCACATTCTTGAACTTGGTAACCCAAAAGTTCTTGCAAGAACTGACGCAAAAGATGAACTTCTTGACAAAGACAACCACATTTGGGAAGGTGTAGCTGATGCAACTGCTGAAACTACAAACTATGATTTCGAAAAAGCATCACTAAAAGAAATTGCTCAAAAAGATATTAACAAAGCTTACGCTACTGTTAAATTAAACTCTTCAAACACTAAAGCTGATTACATCAGATTCCACTATGCTAATGGAGATGTTTTCGCTGACCTAAAAGTTAACGATAAAACTGAAATCTATGTTGCTAACCCATACAACAACATTATGAAAGAAGTTAAAGACATTAATGAAGCACTTTCATTAATCGGTTTCCACAACTATGGAAAAGACTATAAGATTCCTAATGTTTATGCAGGATTCGACACAGATGATCACACATCAGCTGTAAAATCTTTCGATTCTAAGAGAGAAACTGCTAAAGTTATCGTATTTAACGTAGTATCTAAAGACAATGATGGAGACAGATACAGAGTTCTTAACTCTTCATCTTCTAAATTCTCTACAACTCTAGAAGATACTGATGGAAAACTTTACGACAGAGACAATGTTCTTAACAAAGCTAACTTCCCACTAAACTACGGTGACCTACTTGACGTTATCGAAGTACGTGGAGACGTTATTGACAAACTTCTTGACCACAGCGATGAAAAAGCATATCCTGTAGTTAAGGTTGCTCAAATCTTTGACAACGATGAAATTAGAGTAGAAGATAGATTCGGAAACGAAACTCTTCTTTATGTAGGCGATGCAGACATCTTTAACGCTAAACAATACAAAGATTTAGAAAAAGGTGACTACCTACAATTCACTGCTAACCACAAAGACGCTAGAGACATCGAAGTTGTATCAATTCTTGAAGATTCTAAAGACACAAGAGACCTATTTGCTAAATCAGGATCAGTTCTAAACGTTGTAAATGGAATCGAAGACCACACTGTTGTTGGTAAAATTCTTTGGGTTGGTAAAGACCAAGTTGAAATCAGAATTGAATCTGATAACTGGGATGCAGGTCTTAACAAAACAACTAGAACTTACAAAGTAGACGAAGAACTTGCAAAAGTTTTAGCAAAATACGTTGGCGAAAATGTTAGATTCAAAGCTGAAAACAAAGACTTTGATAAAGCAGTTAGAGCTTATGACTTTGTATTAAACGATGGAATGAAGACTCCACTTGACAAAGACAAAAAACCAGCTGAAAAAGATGCTATAGCTAAATTAGAAGAAGCAGCTAAAAAAGGCAAAGCTACAACTCAACAAAAAACTGATGCAGTAAAAGTAGTAAATGATGAACCTTCTACTAAAAAATCTGAAGAACTTCAAAAGAGAGTAGATGCAGCATTAAAACTAAACGCTGAAAAAGCTGTTGAAGAATTTGAAAAATTAGCAGCTAATACAGATATTAAAACAACTGCAGTAGCTACTGCAAAAACAGATGCTAACACTGCTCTAGGTCTTCTAGACACAGCTGATGCAGCATTAGCTGCAAGAGTAACTGCTTCTGATAACCTAAGAAAAGATTATGAATTAGTTAAAGCTGCAGCAATTGCTGATTTAACTAATACTAAACTTTCTAAGACAGAAGTATTAACTGAATTACAAACTAAAGTTGCAGCAAAAGTAACTAATGGATCAACTGCTGTTGTTGAATTAGTTGATGCTAAAGAAACTTATGCAAAAGAAGATACAGTAAAAGCTAAAGTTACTTTAACTAACGGTGGAAAAACTATGGTTGAAGAAATTACAGCAACTTTTACAAAATAATTAGTCTAACTAATTAAACTTTAAAGATAAAACTCGAGGGAAACCTCGGGTTTTTCTTTTTACATAAAAATATTTTTCTGGTAAAATTAGGGCAGGAGGTGGTTGTATGAGCGAAGACAATAATAAAAGTATTGATAAAAGATTAGCAGAGATTAAAAAAAATTTTGTTAATAATAAATCATCAGAAGAAAAAACTTTATGCACATTTACAGGAATTTGTTCCTTTAATCTTTTGATTCTTGTTATTGTATTTCTTTTATTACTTCACTACAAGGCACTTAGTTCTGATCTTGTAGCTAAAGTTCTTTCTGCTCTTATTGCTGTAATTGGTGTTTTTGCAGGCTTTTATTACAACAAAAGGGAAAAGTACAAGGAAATTGTCACTAAAGAGAGAATAGAGTGGTTACATAAGATGCAGGAGAATCTTTCAGAATATCTGGTGCTTACAAGTTCTGGCAAAGCTAAAGATATTGATAGAGATAAAGTTAGAAAACTTTATTATGAAATTATCTTAAATATAAACCATGAAAATGATAAAGAGGCACTAGATGCAATAAAAACCTACAATGATTATATTTTTGGAAGAGAATTAGTAAGGAATATTAAAATAAGAAAGGGAATAATTGAATTAGAGTCGCAAGACACTCATGAGGTAAAAAAATTTACATATTATAAATACAAAAAAAATTTTGGAAAATTAAGAAGTAATGTCGAAAAATCTTTTGCAGAAATATTTAAAGAAGTTTGGGAAAATATTAAGAAAGAAGCTGATTAGCTTCTTTTTTCTTTATAAGAAAAAATTAAGAACTTATATTTTAAAGCCGTCGGCTTTATCACTTATAAGGAGGGGGTTAAGGGGCATTGCGAGGCCCCTTTTCCCCCTCCTTAAACCACCCCCTTTGAACCCCACGCGCTGAAAGTCCAAAAAAATCGGTCATGCTAAATTTTCAAAACTCGCTCTTCGAGCTCAAACAGTTGAAAATTTTTAACGCATAACCGATTTTTTTGCTTATCTTAAACACTCCCATAAGTTTACTGTTCTAGCAAAAGGTGTTCACATTACTACACACCAATAAGCTGGGCACTCTTGCTCAGTTTATTTTTTGTTTTAAAGCTTTTCTTAAATAGATCTTAATTGTAGCAATAAAAGTTTTTGGAGAATAGTAACGGGGAATTTTTGTAAAGGTAAAACCAAACTGTAATCTTTTAAAACCCCGTAAAGCAAGACAGCCGTTAAAAAATTCAACTGTGAATGAGCGATTGATATTTGCGAAGCAAATTCAGTCGCTCAACCGTCGAACTCTAACAACGAAAAGGAGCGAAGCGAACTTTGAGTTGATTAGGTTCGCGCGAAGCTCTCGATGAAATAAAATATTTGCATTTAAAATAATTCTGATGAAAAAATAATTTTGTAATTATAAATATGTAAGAGAGCAAGTTTTGAATTTTAGGCTGGCTGCTGCTCGGGGTTGTTGGCAAAGGCCCCTGCCAGGGCACGGAGGTGTGGGGGAGGTCAAAGGAGGGGGTAGAGGGGGCATTGCCGCCCCCTTTACCCCCTCCTTAAATAAAAAAAGAATTAAAAATTAAAAAACAATTTAATTAAAAAAATAATTTACTTATTAGCCCTAAAGCCGCAGGCTTTGAAATAAAAACTTTTTACTTGAAGCTTTTCAAAAAAGCTTCTTCCTTTTTTCTTATCAAAGAAAAAAAGTTTAAACTTTTGTTTGACAAAATAAAACAAAGGTTTTATAATAATCTCATAGACATAAAGAGGGGGTTCTATGATGAATGATTATAAAGATTTTAACAGAGTTTTGAGGTCTGCCCTCGTTGGTGAAGAGAGGTCCAAGGTCAAGCTTCTTGATATGCTTGATCCCCTGATACGATCTTCTATTAAGAGATATTGCCCAGTTTTTAATGAATTTGACGATCTTTATTCTGACGGAAAGGCCATTGTTTTATCCTGCATTGAAGATTTTGACAACAAGAGGTCTTTTCTTAAGTATGTAAAGCTTAGTCTTATGTATTTTTATTTAGATACTTATAAATATTTGTTAAAGGTAAGTAGTGATGTCCATGACAATCCTTCTTCTGATGATGAAGATTTAAGTATTTTTGATAGTCTTGATGCTGGTGTTGATATTGAGGGCGACTTTTTGGAAAGTGAAAGGCTTGGCATTTTAAAGGATGCTATTGATTCTCTCACTCCAAGGCAGGAAACTGTTGTTAGGTTGTTTTTTTATGAAAGGCTTGCTCTTTCTGAGATTGCTGATTTTCTTGGTATTTCTAAGAGAACTGTAATTAATTTAAAGGTAAGTGCCATAAATAATATTAGGAAGTTTATTTCTTGCCATTATAAGTAGTGGCTTGCTAGAAAATTTTTTTGGAGGTGATTTTATGTTAATCGAGAAGAAACTTATTAGATTTAATTATATGAAGAGGAAGGGCAATATTAAGCCTATTTATATTGTAGTCCACGATACGGGAAATCCTAGTCCTGGTGCTGATGCTCTTAATCATTATAAATATTTTAATGGTGGCAACAGAAAGGCATCTGCTCATTATTTTGTTGATGATAAGAGAATTGTTGAGACTGTGGAAACTGCCAATGCTTCTTGGCACTGTGGTGACGGCCATGGCAAGTACGGCATCACTAATTCTAATTCTATTGGCATTGAAATTTGCATTAATAGTGATGGAAATTATAATCTCGCACTTGAAAATGCTCGTCAGCTTATTAGATTTCTCATGGATTTTTACAAGATTCCCCTTGAAAGGGTTGTGCGTCATTTTGATGCTTCTCACAAGATTTGTCCTCGTTCTATGAGTGCAAATAATTGGCAAAAGTGGTGGGAGTTTAAGGAAAGTTTATAATCTTTAAAATTTTTTTATTTTATCATAGTAACTTTTGACTTTTTATTCTATATATATAGTAGGAGGTGAAAAAAATGGCAATTAAGGTTAATGAAAAAAAAGCTATGCTAAAGACTGTTACTACTAAGACTAATTCTGATGGTAATATTAGAAAGAAAAGTATAACTATTAGAAATATTGATGATAATGCTTCTAATGATTTTCTTTATGATTTATCTAAGGGAATTGGCAATTTAGTCGATGGCAATTTTGCTTCTTCTTCTAAAATTACTGAAGAAGTTTTTGAAAGTGAAGCCTAATATTTTTGGCAGTATGATGTTTTTTATGAAAGGAGATGTATTTATGAAACAAACTAAAACTTTAAAGATGAGTTTTGCAGATGAGGGTGGAAATCCTTGGAATTTAACTATTTTAAATCCAAAAGAAGGTATAACTTCTGTTGAAGCTAAAGCTGTTGGCGACATTATAACTAACAACAATCTTGTAAATGGCAAGGTTGGTCATGTTAAAAGTTTTAATGGTGCCCTACTTGTTACTAGAACTGAAGATGAAATTTAATCATGGAAGATTTATTATCTAATATTTCAAATATTGGCTTTCCCATTGCTATTTCTTGTTACCTTTTGGTGAGATTGGAGAAAAAAATGGAGGAGCTAAAGGAAGTTATAGTTGAACTTAGCACTGCAATAGAAAAGTTTAGTAATTAGTTTATTTTATTTATTTTATGTTATTAATATTTTTATTAATAATTTACATAGGGCGAAAGCCTTTTTTTTTATGCCCAAAAATATGCTAGGCTCTTGGTTTTTTATTTTTCCCAATATCTTTTATTAATGTTATAATTAATTTAATATAACTTTGAGGTGTTTTATGGATTTTAATATAAATGAAAATTTGGGAGAGTTTTTTTATGATGAGCCAATGAGAAATCATACTTCTTTTTGCCTTGGTGGGCCTGCTAAACTTCTTATCAAGCCAAAGGATGAGGAAACTCTCATTGAAATTTTAAGGGAAATCAAAAAAAATAATTATAATTTTTATATTCTTGGCAACTGCACAAATATTATTGTGAAAGACAAGGGTTTTGACGGAATTATTATTAAACTTAAAAATAAATTGAAGGACTTGAAAAAAGTTTCTGACACAGAAATTTATGCTGGCGCCGGTGTCAGCTTAAAAAAAGTAAGTGAGTTTGCTATGGAAAATTCTCTTACTGGTCTTGAATTTGCTCATGGCATACCAGGATCTCTTGGTGGTGGTGTTGTCATGAATGCTGGTGCTTATGATGGCGAGATGAAAAATGTAATTAAAAGTGTTAGACTTTTGGATGAAAATTTTAAGGTAATTGAAGTTTCTTGCCAGGATATGAATTTTTCTTACAGACATTCTCTTGTGCAAGAAAGGGATTTAGTTGTTCTTGGTGCAACTTTTTCTCTAAGCCATGGAAATAAAGATGATATAAGAGAAAAGTACGAGGAATTTGACAAAAGACGAGCTGAAAAGCAACCTCTTGACCTTCCTTCTGCTGGTTCAACTTTTAAAAGACCTAGTGGATATTTTGCTGGCAAGTTAATTGATGATTCAGGTCTAAGGGGTTTTACTCACAATGGTGCTGGCATTAGTGAAAAGCACTGTGGTTTTGTTGTTAATAAAAATAATGCCACTGCAAAAGATGTTCTTGAAACTATTGAAATCGTACAAAAGGTTGTTCATGATAAGTTTGGTGTGAATTTGGAGAGAGAAGTTAAAATTATTGGGGATTAGTTTTATTTGGTGATTTTATGGAACTTATTATTATTACTGGTATGAGTGGATCGGGCAAGTCTTATGCCTTAGATGTTTTTGAGGATTTGGGATATTATGCCATGGATAATCTTGCGCCTGCCCTTCTGCCAAAGTTTTGTGAAATGGCTCTTGATGCTAAGAGCAAAAATTTTGACAAGGTTGCAGTTGTTGTGGACCTTAGAAGTGGCGAGTTTTTTAATTCTTTTTTCTCTAGTTATGAAGATTTAAAGGGAATGAATGTCAAGACTAGGCTTTTGTTTTTGTATGCAGATATGGAAACTATTATTGCAAGATATAAGGAGCTTAGACGTCCTCATCCTATGAATGCTTCCATAGTTAAGGGCTACAAATTTGAGGAAGAAACTCTTTCAAAGGTCAAGAAAAATGCTGATTTTGTCATTGACACTACTGGTCTTTCTACAAAAAATTTAAGGACCCAACTTATGGCCTTTGTTTCTTATAAGGAGAAGGACAATTTTGCTATTGAGGTTTCTAGTTTTGGTTATAAAAGTGGAATTTTAAAGGATGCGGACCTTGTTTTTGATGTTAGATTTTTGCCAAATCCTTTTTATATTAAGGAGTTAAAGGACTTAAATGGCAAGACTGAAGAGGTCAAAAATTATGTAATGAAGTGGGATGTTACTAAGGAATTTATTAAAAAAACCATTGATTTACTTGAATTTTTGATTCCAAATTATATGGCAGAGCAAAAGAGAGTTTTAACTATAGGTATTGGTTGCACTGGTGGTTTTCACAGATCTGTTGCCATTGCTGAAGAAATTGGAAGAATCCTAAAAGAGGAATATAAGTCCACTTATGTAACTCACAGAGATATGGAGAAAAATTTATGGAAAAAAAGATAGCAGTCCTTGGTGGAGGTACGGGAATCTCCACTATTTTGCGTGGACTAAAATTTTATTCGAAAAATATTTCTGCTGTAGTCTCCATGTCTGATGATGGTGGTGGAAGTGGAATTTTGCGTGAAGAATTAAATATCCTGCCACCAGGCGATGTGAGAAGATGTTTAATTGCCCTATCTAATACAGATGAAACCTTAAAGGAACTTTTGAATTACAGATTTAAGTCTGGCACTTTAAAAAATCAAAATGTGGGAAATATTTTAATTGCTGCCCTTGCAGATATTTTTGGGTCCTTTGACAGGGCTTTAATTGAAATGAGTAGCGTTTTTAATGTTACTGGTAAAATTATTCCAGTAACCTTAGATGAAACTCATCTTGTGGCAGAATTTCTTTCCAAGGACAAAGTTGTTGGCGAGTCCTACATTCCAAAAATGTGTTATAGGTTAAATACTAGAATTGAAAAAATGAGCATGATTCCTCATTATCCACGTGCCAATGATGATGCCCTAAGGGCAATTTTAGATGCCGATATTGTTATTATTGGTCCAGGTTCTCTTTATACATCTGTTATTCCAAATTTTTTGGTGGCTGGAATAAATGAAGCCCTAAGGGACACAAAGGCACACATAATTTATATTGCCAATGCTATGACTCAAAGGGGCGAGACAAAAAATTATTCTTTGAGGGATCATTTTGAGGCAATTTTAAAACATTCTAGTTATGAATTTATTGACGAAGTAATTGCCAATAGTTATAGAGCCACTGATGATGTCTATAATTATTATTACAAGAAAGAAGAATCTATGCCTATTTTTGCCAGTGACGATGACAGAAAATATTTTGAAGAAAAAAATGTCCTCTTAACTGAGGGAAAATTTATTGATGTAAAAGATGGATTTATTAGACATGACGGCAAGAAAATTGGTTCCTGCATTTTTGAAAGGACTTTCTTGTAAATGTTTTTATAAAATGATATTATTTACTTGTTAAAGGAGGATACAATGAGGAAATATAGAAAGACAGAGCATATAGAAAATTTTCTTCGCTCTACTTATGTTGGCGATGCACTTTTTTCTGATATCTTTTTGTATAATGACTCTATTCCAGAGATAAATTACGACGAAATTGATACAAGCGTAAATTTTTTAAATAAAAAAATAAATTTTCCCCTTATGATTAATGCCATGACTGGTGGTAGCAATCTTTCAGAGGAAATAAATAGAGATCTTGCAAGGGTTGCAAGGGAATTTAATTTGCCAATGGCTGTTGGTTCACAGACTATTGCCCTTGAAGATGAAGATTCTAGAAAATCTTTTGAGATTGTAAGAGAAATTATAGATGATGGGATTGTTATATCCAATTTAAGTGGTTTTTCTAGCGTTGAAGATGCAAAAAAAGCCGTTGATCTTTTGTCTGCCGATGCAATTCAAATTCACTTAAATCCTGCACAAGAACTTGTGCAAGTGGAAGGGGAAAGAAATTTTTCTGGCATATTAAAAAATGTAGAAGAAATTGTAAAAAAATCTGAAGTGCCAGTTATAGTAAAAGAAGTTGGATTTGGAATGTCTCCAAAAACTGTAAAAAAACTTTATGACCTTGGAGTTAGATATGTGGATATTTCTGGCTACGGTGGTACAAACTTTCTTGAAATTGAAAATTTGAGAGATCCAAATTCTGATATTTCGGATTTATTTACTTGGGGAATACCTACAGCCATGTCTTTAATTGAAGCAAAGAGATTAAATCTAAAGGACTTAAATATAATTTCTGCTGGTGGCATTAAAAATTCACTAGACATAGTAAAAAGTCTAGCAGTAGGTGCATCAATGACAGCAATTTGTGGTGAAATCTTATCTTACATTGTGCGTGGTGGATATGAATACACTCTTAAATATGTTGATGGACTAATTGAAAAAACTAAGATGCTAATGATTTTATCTGGTGCAAAAAATATTGAAGAACTACAAAAAGTTGATTACAAGATTACGGGAAAATTGAAGGAATTATTGGAGGATTAAATGAAATTTATAAAAAAAGATGAATTTAAAGATTCAAAATGGTCAGCAGGAGTAACAACAGAAGTTTTTATTTATCCAGAGAATGCAAGTGTTGGAGAAAAGAATTTTGATTTTAGAATTTCAACGGCAACTTGCAATGAAAAAGTTTCAAATTACACACCTTACAAGGGATTTAATAGATACATTGCCCCAATAAATAATGTCATGAATATAGAAACAGCAGGAGAAAAATTTGTCTTAGCTCCCTTTGAAGTGCTTTTCTTCAATGGAGATGACGAAACAAAATCCTCTGGCGATGTTAGGGATTTTAATTTAATTTATAAAAAGGGTAATGACGCAAAAATGTACTCTCTTAACATCAATAACTTTGAATTTTACGCAAAATCTCGTGCAGTAATTTTTAATTATGATGCAGATTTAAAAGTTGATGGAAAAGAATTTGAAAAATTTTCAGCAATATACCTTGAAAAAGAAAAAATAGAAATAAAAGGCCTTGGCAAAATAATAGTTTGCGAATTTTAATAAAAATTAGAGGAAAAGCTCCTTACTTTATAAAAGTAGGGAGTTTTTTTAGTTTGGAAAATTAAAATTTGATAATTTTTAAATTCTAATATAATCTATAATAGTTATGTTAATTAAAATTTTTAATTTCAATAAAGGTGTATAAGATATGATGAAAAATAAAAATTTAAAGGGCATTGCTGCTATTTTTGTTCTTGTTGCCCTTCTTTTATTTACTGAAAATAGTTTTGATATTTTTGGAAACAAATATGAGGTTACTGAAAAAAGTCCCTACTATCAAATTGATAAAGATCCGCCTCAGTTTTCTTCTGATGATTTGAAGATGGGTCCTGATTTTGAATCTTATTCTGACTTAGATAGTTTAAATAGGGTTGGACCTGCTAATGCCCTCATTGGTCCCGAGTCTATGCCAAAAGGTCCCAGAGGTGATATTTCTAAGGTTTATCCAACAGGCTGGCATCAAAAGTTTTATGATTTTGTTGAAGGGGGAGCTGTTTATAATAGATGTCATTTAATTGCCTATAAGTTAACTGGCGAAAATGACAACTGGAAAAATCTTATGACTGGCACTAGATCTTTTAATGCCAAGGGAATGTTGCCCTTTGAAAATGCTGTTGCTAATTATATTAATGATACTGGTAAAAAAGTTAGATATAGGGTTACTCCAATTTTTGTTGATGATGAATTAGTGGCAAGAGGCCTTATTATGGAAGCTTACAGTATTGAAGACCATGGCAAAAAAATAAATTTCAGGGTCTTTGTTAAAAATATTGAAAAGCGAGTTTGGATTGATTACAAAACTGGAAGGACTAGACTTTTCAAAAATTGATTTTATTTGATAAATTTATATTTAAATTTTATAAAAGCCTTAGGGCTTTTATTTTTTTGAAAAATAAATTTAATTAAATATAATTATCTTGTTGATTCTCTTGCAACTTATGTTATAATGCTTAAAGCAAAAAAAGGAGAGTATTATGAGACTTAGAAAAAAACATTTTGCAATCCCTGAAATGCGTGAAAATCCCTATGTATTTTTTAATGGTGAAGAAAATAAGGGAAGATGGAGAGAAGTTTTTGGAAATGATAATCCAATTTATCTTGAAATTGGCGCAGGCAAGGGCACTTTTACTATAGAATCAGCAAAAAGAAATAAGAATATTAATTATATAATGGTAGACATTGAAACTAATGCACTTATCTATGCCACTCGTAAAATTTTAGATGAAGAATTAACTAATGTCAGAGCCATGCCAATTAATGCTGAAAATATTTTAGATTATTTTGATAAAAATGAATTAAGTAGAATTTATATAAATTTTTGTAATCCATGGCCAAAACTAAAACATAAGAAGAGAAGGTTAACTTTTCCAAGATTTTTAGAAAAGTATAAAATTATTTTAAAGCCAAAATCACAAATTTATTTTAAGACAGATGATTTAGAATTATTTGAAGAAAGTTTAGACTATTTTACTGACTGTGGATTCTCCACTCTTATTGAAGAATTTGACATGAAACTAGAAGACTATCCAGAAAATATAGTTACTGAATATGAAAGAAAATTCAGAAAGCTAAATCAAAAGATAAAGTTCGGCGTATTTGAGTATTATAGAGATTAAAATTCAAAAATTTTTAATGTTAACTAAAATATTATTCTGATTGACAATATTCCTTTAGAAATATATAATTATTTCAGGAGTTGAAGAGATGGATATTATTGAATTAAAAGAAAAAGTAAAAAATGGATACACTGTAACAAGAGAAGAAGCCCAAGAAATATACAATAGCGATTATGAAGCTTTGACAAAAGCAGCAGATGAACTTAGAGAATACTTTTGCGGCAATAATTTTGATGTTTGTACTATAATAAATGCGAAAAGTGGAAAATGTTCTGAAAATTGCAAATTCTGTGCACAATCAGCTCATTACAACACTCATATAAAAGAATACGACCTATTAGATGAAGAAACAATTGTAAATGATGCCCTAGATAAATACAATAGAGGGATTCCAAGATACTCAATGGTAGCTAGTGGAAAGGGACTTACAGCTAAAGACATAGATAAAGTTTGTAGCATAACAAGAAAGATTTATGAAAAAGCACCAGGAATAAAAGTATGTATATCAGGTGGAATAATTTCTGAAGAATCCTTTGAAAAATTAAAAGACGCAGGAATTACAAGAATTCACAATAATCTTGAAACATCAAGAAATTTCTTCCCAGAAATTTGCACTACTCATACTTATGATCAAAAAATTGACACAATAAAAGCAGCAAAAGAAGCGGGAATGGAAATTTGCTCAGGTGGACTTATAGGACTTGGAGAAGACTATAAAGATAGAATCGACATGGCACTACAATTAAGAGAACTTGACGTACACTCAGTTCCAGTAAATTTATTAAATCCAATAAAAAACACACCACTTGAAAACAACGAACCTTTATCAATGGAAGATGTAAATAGAACTTGTGCAACTTTTAGATTTATACTACCAAAAGCACTAATAAGACTAGCAGGTGGTAGATCATTAATGGAAGAATTTGGAAAATCAGCCTTTAAATCAGGAGCCAATGCAGCAATATCTGGAGTCTTATTAACTACAAAGGGAGCCAGCATAGAAGAAGATATGGAAAGATTTAGAGAACTAGATTATACTGTAAAAGCAGTGTAAAAATATTCTTTAAAATATTTATTATAAAATACTTGACAAAGAAAAATAAAAATAGTAATATATAACAGCTGTAACAAATGCAGCTGTTATTTTTTTAAAATTAATAAAAAATTAAAAAATAACAAAAAAGCTGTTGACAATAAAGTGATGAGATGTTAAACTGTAATAGTTGTCTCATTAAGACAGCAAGACTTTTGTAAAAGTCGAGTAAAAAAACTTCAAAAAAGTTGTAAAAAATACTTGACAAAAAGAACTTACAAGAGTACAATAAATAAGCTACTTAAAAAAGTAGCAAGAAACATGATAATTAAATAGTGTGAAGATAAAAAGATTCGTAATGAATCACAGATTCGTAAAAGAA